>JBBTPY010000009.1:0-7681 GCA_038065955.1 Patescibacteria group bacterium | reverse complement strand
CGCCCAAAGGAATGAGCGGCCAAACATTCGGTTGCGACTTATGGGTTGAAGTGACTAAAATCTACTAAACAATGTTTAGTTTGATTGCTGATTGATTCTCTCTTTCGTGTTTTTTAGACATTTGCTTCGCGGTAAAATTTCGGCGCCGAAATTTTACCGCGCGGCAGAAAGAGAGAAAAATGAGCAATTAAAAATAAAAAAAATAGTAAATAGAAAATAGAAAGCGGAATATATAATAATATGAAAAATTTTATAAATAATTTAATTGAAAGAATTAAGGGCTTCTCGTTTTCCCAGTGGTGGGAGAAGATGACCGGCGAGCCGCTGAAAACTTGGGAGAAAGTTGCCGGTGTTGTTTTACTCGTCGTTTTTCTGCTTGTTTTTTACATCACGCTTGACGCCAACAAGTTCAAGGCGACCGTCCGCGTAATTGAAGGCGAGAGCGTAATCGGGCTTAATCCGACGACCGAACGGCTGGATTTCGGCGATTTGAGCCGAGGAACTTCGGCGGTGCGTCGGGTGGAGGTGAAAAACGACATTCCGCTTTCCACTTATGTGGTGATGGTTAAAACAGGCGAGATTAGCAGTTTAATTGATATTAGCAAGAATTTTTTCCGGCTGAAGCCCCGCGAGGAAACAAAAATAGAATACAGCGTTTATATGCCGGCTTCGGCGGAAATTGACAAGATTTACGACGGCAGGGTGTATTTGTTTAAAATTCCGTTGCCGGCGAGGAAATAATCGCGAATAATGTTAGTTTAATTCAAAATAATACGAATTCGCGTTATTTGTTGAAAATTCGCATTATTAGCGAATATTATATGAGAAGTTTTATCATTAATTTAATAATTTACATCGTGATTATCGGCGGAGTTGTCGTTGGTTTTCCGAGAGCTTTGTCATGGTATCTGGGCACGCCTTATCCGATGGCGGCGATTACTTCCGGCTCAATGTGGCCGGTGTTGAAAGAAGGCAGTTTGGTGTTTATCAAGTCCGTTGATAAAAGCGAGATTAAAGTCGGCGATATTATTGTTTATCGCAATGACAAAGGGTTCACTATCCACCGAGTGGCTGAATTGCGGGAAAACGATTTGACGACCAAAGGCGACGCCAATTTCCAGAAAGACGCGCCGGTAAAATACGAAAACATAATCGGCAGAACGTTTACTGTTTTTAATAGGCCTGTGGTTATTCCTTATCTGGGAATGATAACGGTGATGGCGAATAATAAATAATATGGAAAAAGCGGCTGTGAAAAAAATTATGGAGTGGGAGAAAGAATATAAAATTCCCATCAGAGTTTTAAAAGCGGAGCCGACGCGGAGTTTTGGCGCGCCGATTGTTTTCAGGTTCGCTTATTCGGCTTTCAGGAAATCAATGGTTTTCGGCGCGATGGTTTTGCTGGTTATCAGCCAATCGGCTGTTTTTAACGCTTTTGAAGCGCATGTCATAAATGTGACGGCGACGATTGAAGACGGAATCGCCGAATATGTCGTGATTAACGAAGTTTATTACGATGTTGGCAATCGCAAATTTTGCGCGGTTGACGAAGAAAGCGAGCCGAGAAACGAATGGATTGAATTGTATAATCCGACGGACGAGCAGATTGATGTTTCCGGCTGGACAATAGAGGATAATAATTCTTCGGACATAATTCCGAATTCGCCCGCCATTCCTTCGCACGGCTTCGCGGTGATTTCCAAAAACAGTTCCACTTGGCTTTTTTGGAGCATTCCTCCGGAAACGGTGAAAATTGAACTTGGCAGTGTAATCGGCAACGGCCTTAGCAATGACGGCGACAGGGTAATTCTTAAAGACGCTTCGGGCGCGGAAATTGACGCGGTGAGTTATGGCGATGATACATACGCTTTTGTTCCTTCTGTGCCGTCTGTTCCGGAAAGTCATTCAATTGCCCGTTCTCCAAAAGGTTTTGACACCAATAAAGCGTCCGACTGGGTTGAATTGGAAATTCCAAATCCCGGCACTAATCCTCATTATGAAACGCATACAGACGGGACGCCGTGTTCCGGCAGTCTCGTTAGTAGTGGTGGTAATGACGGGAACGGCAACGGCGATATCTCCGACGGCGCGATTGATTTGGCAACAACGACTATTGATGTCGCGACTTCAACATCCGCAGATGATTCTATTGTTCAAGATGAAGACGGGCAAACGGGAGAAATAAACGGAGAGACAGGTGATACGGAAGAGAATATTGAAGATAACGGCGGCGAAGAAAGCGGCGATGGCGGCGAAGAAGTCGGCGATTTGGAAGATGGCGATAATGAAGAAAAAAATGACGATGAAGCGGGCGAAGATAACGGTGACGAAAACGGCGCGGAAGAAGAAAACGGCTATTCAGAAGATTTGGATTTAAGCGATTCCGATGAAATAATTGAAGAAACGGATGATTTGGTTGAAAATAATGAATCGGATGAAGAAGAAAAATTGGAAGAGCCACAGGACAATGAAGTTGACATAAAAGAAACCGATTCTTCAAAAGGCGATGACAATGAGGAAGGCGATAGAGAGGAAGATGATGATGGAGAAGACGACGGCGAAATTGAAGCGGACGAAAATAAAACCAGCGGAGAATAAAAAAATAACGACATCGGATGTCGTTATTTTTATTTACTTCACCTTCTCAACAATCTTTTCAAACACTTTCGATTCCCCGCAGTAGAGCAAAGCTCACTACGGGACTTCGCGGAGTAATTTATTGACTTTAAGTTTTATTTTTAATATCATATAAAAATATGGAATTATCGGCGCAAACAAGACAAATATTGGGGAAAGGCGTTAAAATTTTAAGAAAAAACGGATTGGTACCGGCCGAACTTTACGGCCACAATCTGGCGAATATTCATTTGGCCGTTCCAGTCAAGGAATTTTCCCGCGTTCTTAAACAAGCGGGCGAAAGCACGGTTATTAAACTTAAAACAGAAGATAAAGAATTTAATGTTTTAGTTCACGATGTTTTGCGTAATCATTTAACCGATGAATTCTCTCATATTGATTTTTACGCGGTAAAAATGGACGAAAAAATTAAAGTAAAAGTGGCGGTTGTTTTTATCGGCGAGGCGCCGGTGATTAAAGAAAAAAACGGAGTTTTAGTGAAAGCGATTCAGGAAATAGAAGTTGAAGCTTTGCCCGCGGATTTACCGCATAATATTGAAGTAAATCTCGGTTCGCTTACGGATATCGGCTCAACAATTTCCGTAAAAGACCTTAAAATCGGCGAAAAAGTCAAAATTCTCGTCAATCCGGAAGCCGTTATCGCTTCCGTAATTGAACAGAAAGAAGAAGAGGCGGCGCCGGTAGTCAATATTGAAGAAGTTAAAGTTGAAGGAGAAGAAAAAAGGAAAGAAAAAGAAAAGGAAAAAGAGGAAATCACCGAATAATATTTTCGCTGATTTTATGAAACCTAAAATTTTCATTGACATAAAAAACGGCGGAATTTTTCAAATAAATCGCAGAATTAATCTTAATCCCCGCCGTTATATTAATATTCCGTTAAAATCATTTTTAAAGACGGCTTTTGTTTTTTTAGCCGTCTTTTCTTTTATTTTCGGCTCGGTAACGGCGCCGACGGCAAAATTTCTTTCTCAAGCCGCCGAAACGGAAGACGCCGAAGTGAAAAGAAAATCCCTTGAAGCCGAACTTGCGGAATATGAAAAACAAATTGACGAATACGAGGCAAATATAGCCAATGCCAAAAAACAAGGCAAAACTCTCAAGTCGGAAATTGACCGGTTAAATTCCAAAATTTCCCAGCTTAATCTTCAAATTAAAGCGGTTAATTCCAATTTAAAAAAACTTGACGGAGAAATTATCGTTACCCAAAAGAAAATAAATATTACGGAGAAAGATGTTGATTTAAACAAACAGGCGCTTTCCGAGGCGCTTATAAATATTTATGAAGAAGAGGGGAGAGGAATTTTGGAAGTGCTTTTGGCAAATCCGAAACTCTCCGATTTTTTTACTGACTTGAACAGTCTTTTGACTTTTCAGGAAAATATAAAAACAACGCTTAAAAAAATCATTGAATTGCGCGAAAGTTTAATTGACCAGAAAGAAATATTGGCTTTGGAGCGAGTTGACGCGGCAACGCTGAAAGATTATAAAGACAGCCAAAAAACGGGCATTCAAAAAACCAAAGAAGATAAAAATCAGCTTTTAAAAATAACCAAAGGACGAGAATCGGAATATCAGAAAATTTTAGTTGAAACCAAAAAAACCGCCGCTGAAATAAGAAAACAGATTTTTAAACTTATCGGCGGTGGCGAATTGAATTTTGAAGAAGCTTATGAATTGGCTAAATTCGCCGAAAAATCAACCGGCGTGCGGGCGGCTTTGATTTTGGCGGTATTGGATAGAGAATCAGCTCTTGGTAAAAACGTCGGCCGCTGCAGTTATAAAACCGCCATGCATCCGAGACGGGACATTCCGATATTTTTAATCATTACAAAAGAACTTGGTTTTGACCCTGAAAGTATGCTGGTTTCTTGCCCGATATCTTCAGACGGCGCTTACGGCGGAGCGATGGGTCCGGCGCAATTTATTCCTTCAACTTGGGAACTTTATAAAAACAAGATATCGGAAATTACCGGAAGTAATCCGGCAAATCCATGGAAAAATTCCGACGCTTTTATAGGCACAGCTTTATATTTAAAAGACGCCGGAGCAGCAAATTCTTCTTTATCTCAAGAAAGAATTGCGGCGGCTAAATATTACGCCGGCGGCCGATGGAAAAGGTATTTATGGACTTACGGCGCGCGCGTAATCAATCAGGCCCAGCAGTTTGAAGACGATATCGCGATTTTAAGTTCTTGATTGAAAATTTGACAAAATTAATATTTTAAGTAATCTAATAATTAGTTCATAAAAAAATAAAAAAGGAGGATTATATGAAATTACCAGCTATAAAAAATAAGACAGTTTTGCGGCCAGGATATATTCCCGCTAGATTTAGTGAGTGCTTAATTCCTGATTTAAGAGAGTTAGAGTTTTGGCAAGGTATCTATGCCGAGTTAAGTAAGGTGTTAAAATGTCCTGTTGTAGATTGTGCTTCAAAGATTGATCCATTTTTCGGTTATTTCGGCTATCGGTTTCATCCTGTTAATCTTAAGCCAAAATATTTCCATATTGGGATAGACATAATGGCTGAAAAAGGAACTGGTGTAATCGCGGTGGCTGATGGTTTTTTAGAATATTCGGGATTTAGCAAACTTAATGGAAATTATGCGATGATTAGTCATCCGGAGATAATAACTCAAGATGAGTTCATCCTTCATAGTCTTTATCTTCATCTTGAAAAATTTTATTTGCGTTTTAATATCCCGCAAAAGATTTTTAGAGAAGTTGGGATAAAAAGATTTGCTGTAATTCCTGTAAGTTCAAAAGATTCTATTGGCGAAGTAGGGGCAACGGGCAATGTCCGCGGTTTGGTGCCGCATATTCATCTTCAAATGGAATTTCGGGATAAAAAAGGAACCATTATCGCGGTTAATCCAGCCTTGGCACTTGGAGTAGGAACAAAAGAAAATTTAACAGCGTCAATTTCTTCTTTGGAAGAATTCTGGAAATTTTATAAATATTGCGGCAATAATCTTTTGCCGTGGTCAAAATTATGGAAGGAGGTGATTTAAATTGAAAATAGTTCGGAGATTAGCGAATGAAGACATTTTCAAAAACGAAGAAAAACTTTATGAGCTGTTTTTAAATTTTCCCTTTAAAGATTTTCAGAGGAAAGTTCAGAAAATAGACAAAAAACTTTTAGCTTTTTTCTTTCTTAATGATTTAAAGATCAAAATCGGAAAAGGAGTGGCATGGTGTTTTGAGGTTTTTAATAATAGAAATTCTTTAGCGCTTTTTGTCGTTGAACCACTGGGAAAACACTCTGAAATTTACGGTAAAAAGATGTTTCAGATTTCTACGGTCATTAATTACCTTAACCCGCAATCTTGTTTCGATTTGTTCTGGCGCGAGTTAAAGAAATATATTATTAATTATAATATAGAATATATTTCTTGCCGATTGGACGCTAGCGATTATCAAAATATCGCCATTTTTACGAATAAAGATTTTCTGTACGCCGGCATTAGCGTAAAAGTAGCGCTTTCCTTGGTTAATTTTCTTTTTTTGCCAGAATATCAAATAACCGGTTTGTCCGTGAGCGCGGCTAATTCGGTTGATTTGCCTCGAATTTTAGAAATTAGTTGGCAACACAGACACAATCATATAATTTATGATGCTTTTCTTGATAAGAATAAAGCTGGGCAATTATTTTCTGAGCGCGTGCGCGAATTTTCTATAAAAACAGCAGCTAGAATTTATGCGCTTAAACGCGGCAGTGAAGTGATTGGATTTGTCAGTTATTTAGAACCTGCTTTATTTAATCTGGCGATAAATAAAAAAATCACCACGGTTGATTTAATAGTGGTAGATGACAAATGCCGAGGCAATAATTTTGGCGTTTATTTATTGGGTGAGAGCTTAAAACGAGAAAAAGAAATTGGCTTTAAGGAAGTTGAATTGCGCGTTGCCTCCGATAATTATCAAGCATTATCTTTATATACTAAGCTTGGTTTTAAGGTAATTAGCGGCGATGCGTGGTTATCTTATGAACCCGGATAAAGCTTTATCCGGGTTTTCTTTATTTTTGAAACGCATTTACAATTTGATCTAATTCTCCATCTAAAATCTTTTCAATATTGTGCCACTTTTTGTTAATCCGGTGGTCGGTGATTCGGTCGTCGGGGAAATTGTAAGTGCGGATTTTTTCCGCTCTTTCGGCGGCGCCGATTTGTTCTTTGCGATTGGCTCCCAGTTTTTGCTCTTCTTTTCGTTTTTGCTCTTCATAAATTTTTGAGCGAAGAATACTCATTGCCGTCTCGCGATTGGCGAATTGAGACCGTTCGGAACGCGAGGAAACCACAGTACCCGTTGGTTTATGGAGAATTCGGACGGCGGTTTCCACTTTGTTGACATTTTGGCCGCCCGGTCCGCCGGCGCGGGAAAAAGTTATTTCTAAATCAACCGGGCTTATTTGAATTTCTCTAGCTTCAATTTCCGGCAGAATGGCGACACTGGCGGTGGAAGTGTGAACCCGGCCGGCTTTTTCGGTTTTAGGTATTCTTTGAACTCGGTGGACTCCAGATTCTTGTTTCAAATTTTCATAAGCGCCTTGGCCTTCAATTTTGCCGATAAAAGTTTTATAGCCGCCCAGCGGATGTTGATTATAATCAAGAATGGAAAATTTCCAGCCTTGTTTTGAAGCGTAGCGCTGGTACATTCTGGCTAAATCGCCAGCGAAAATAGCGGCCTCGTCGCCGCCCGCGCCGGCGCGGATTTCAAGAATTATTTTATTCATAGTCAAATTATCACTTGCCCATCAACTTGTTTGTTTTATTTAACCGCAACAAGATGATATATTTTAATTTATATTATATAATATCACAATTAAAATATAATTTTAAATTCACAGCTCATTTATAATTTAAAAAGGAGGTAAAATAAATGGCAGAAAATAATTCTCAAAGATTTTTGTTGTTATTTGAAATATTAAATTTTTTAATCAATCGTAATTTGTTTTTTTGGTTAATTGGAAAATTTAATAGAAGAAGATGGATAAAATCAGTTTTTTTATCTTATCCGGCAAATGAAATGTACGCAAAAGAGT
>JBBTPY010000008.1:71653-79691 GCA_038065955.1 Patescibacteria group bacterium | reverse complement strand
ATCCATCACAGGTTATATTGCTTAACCCATTGGATTGAGTCCAGTCAGGACAGTTAAAGGTAGTAGACCATGGAAGATTAACGGCGGCGTTTGCGGTATTGGCGGCATTAAATGAAAAGATTGATATAAAAGCGAATAAGACAAAGGTTAAAGATTTATGGAAGTTGTTCATATATTTATTATAAATTAAAATTGGCGAAGATCAAGAGAATAATTATGGATAATTATCATGAAAGCGCCATATCAAGCAACGCCTCTTCATAGTCCGTTTTTCCGGATTTTATCGCCGCGTCGTAATCGGCAAATCTCTTTACGGTTTCCGAACTATTGCGGGAAGAAGCCGCTAAAATATTGAAAATTTTCGCCGGCTCTTCACCACGGTTTAATAAAAATTCTAAATTAACGATTTTCTGACGCAAAGACCGATCAACCGAAAGACCGCTAAGTTGGCTGAAAAATTCGCCGCTATTAAGCGATTTATAATAAACGACCAATTCTTTCAAACGGCCGGCGTCAAAATCCCTTAAATTAAAAAGAGAGATTTTTTCCAGTTCGCTTATCAGCGCCCAGGTGTCGCCGCCGAAAACTTCGGCCAAAAAAACGATTGCCGCCGGCGCTAGATTCAGCCCCCGCTTTTCCGCTTCTTTCCCGATAAAAAATTTTAATTGTTCTCCTTCAAGGTTCTTGAATTCCTGCGCGAGCGCCGGCTTTTTAAGAAGAAAACTTAAATTTTTCAACGGCTTTTTTTCCGCGCAAACGACTAAAGTCAAATCTTGATTCTTAAGATTATTTTTTAAAAATTCTACGAACGCCGACTGATTCTCTTTTAAAAATTCTCCGAACGCGTTTTCTAAAACCCCTAATTTAAGGGTTTCAAAAATTGAAACATTTGAAGCGAATTCTTTCAGCCGCAAAAATTCTTCTTCGGCGTCAACGCCGCCAAAATCAAAATCGCCGAAAGTAATGTGTTTTTGCCGATATTGGGCGGTTATTTCTTTTAATTTTTGCCGGCGCCGGTAAGAATCCGGTCCGTATAAAAAAATAATCATTATTTGGCTATTTTAATGAATTCCCTAAACAATGGATGCGGCTTTAACGGCCGCGATTTAAATTCCGGATGAAATTGAGTGGCGGCGAAAAACGGATGTTTTGTTTTGGGCAATTCCAAAATTTCCATCAATCTTTGGTCGGGCGAAATGCCGGAAAAAACCAGCCCCTTTTCTTCTAAATTATCAATATAAAAAGGATTAACTTCATAACGATGGCGGTGGCGTTCAAAAATAAGCAAATCGTCCGCGTTTAATCCGAATTTTTCTCTCAATTTTTTATCCTTAATCTCTAAAGAAGAATTTTTATAAGCGCTATGAGCTATTGTGCCTTCTTTTATAATCGCCGGATAAGCGCCGAGACGCATCGTGGCGCCGAAATTTTTGATTTTCAAATTCTTTTTCTGCTCCGGTAAAATATCAATAAGCGGCTCCGGAGCGCTTGGATTGACTTCCGTCGTATGGGCTTTTTTAAATCCGGCGACTGAACGGCCGTATTCAATGACGGCCAACTGCATACCATAACAAAGCCCCAAAAACGGAATCTTATTTTCTCTTATATATTTTATGGCATTAATTTTTCCTTCAACTCCTCTGCTCCCAAAACCGCCCGGAATAACTATACCGCCGTATTCTTTTAGTTTTTTAAGATTGTTTCCAATCTCAAAATCTCCGGAATCAATCCAATGAATTTCCGGCTTTTTGCCGAGCGAATAAGCCGCGTGCTTGAGCGCCTCAATAACTGAAATATAAGAATCCGCCAAAACAAAACTGCCGGTGGAAAAATATTTCCCCACAATTCCGATTTTAACCGCTTGTTCGGCTCTTTTGATTTTCGCGGCCAATTTTTTCCATTCAACTAAATCTTTTTTCCTCGCTTTCAAATAAAGTTTTTTTAAAAGAATGCCGCTTAAATTGTCTTTTTCAAAATTAACCGGAATATCGTAAATGCTTTCAACATCCGGAGCGGAAATGACGGCTTCGCCGGCCATATTGCAATTAAAGGCGATTTTATTTTTTCTTTTTTCGTCGAGCGGCTGGCCGGCCCTGGCTAAAATAATATCCGGCTGAAGACCGGCGGAATTTAAAGTTCTTACCGCATATTGAGTTGGTTTTGTTTTTAATTCCCCGCCGATTCCCTGCTGAGGCAAATAACTCACCAGCGCTAAAGCAACATCTTTTTGTTTTTTTATTTTGAGCATTCTAATCGCTTCCAAAAAAAGAATGTTCTGGTATTCGCCGACCGTTCCGCCGATTTCCACGACAACAATTTCGGCTTTTTCTTTTTTTGCCGCGCTATTGATTCTGTCAATAATTTCAAGAGGAATATGAGGAACCACTTCAACACATTTGCCGCCGTATTCAAGACTTCTTTCACGGTTTATCACCGATAAATAAACGCTGCCCGTAGTCATATAATTGGCGCTTGAAAGGTCGCGGTCCAAAAATCTTTCATAATTTCCCATATCCTGGTCGCATTCCATTCCGTCGTCTAAAACAAAAACCTCGCCGTGTTCCGTCGGGTTCATCGTGCCGGCGTCGATATTGACATAAGGGTCGATTTTAACGGCGGTGACTTCAAAGCCTTTGGATTGAATGATTTTTCCGATGGAAGCCGTCGCCACGCCTTTGCCGACTCCGGACATCACGCCTCCGACTATAAAAATGTATTTCATAATAGTATTCGCTAATAATGCGAATTTTTAGCAAATAATGCTAATTTATTCGCATTATTAAATTTATATTCGCGTTATTCGCGATTACTCTGGCATTTTGGACAAAAATGAGCGCTTCTTCCGCCTATTTTAACTCTTTTTATTCTTATTTGACAACGCGAACACGACTCGCCTTCACGCTGATAAACTTTTCTAATTTTCGCGTATCCACCGGGTTTTCCAAAGGCATCCCGATAATCGCTAATCGATGCGCCGCGAAATTTTATCGCTTTCACTAATATCTGTCGCATTGCCACATATAAATTTTTCAACTCATTAGCGGTTAACTCGTTGGTTTTTTTAAACGGATGAATTTCCGCCGACCATAAAATTTCATCAGAATAAATATTGCCAATACCGGCAATTATTTTTTGGTCCATTAAAACCTGTTTTATTTTCCCTTTCTTCTTTTTAATAATATTTCTAAATTTCGAAATATTAAAATATCTATTAAGCGGTTCCGGTCCGATTTCGCTCAAATCCGGCATTTTCTCAATTTCTTCTTTTTTGCCAAACATTACTTTAGCGAATTTTCGCAAATCCGAAAGCCCTAATTGCCAGCCGTTATCCAAATAAAAAATCAAATGAATGTAATTATTGACTTTTTCTTCCAATAACCCTTTTATTAAACTTTTCACATTGCCATTTTTCGCTTCCCATTTTCCATATAATAAATGCCCTGTCAGCTTTTGATGGATTAAAAGTAAAAACATCTGACATTTGACGCCTGACATTTGACATTTTTTTAAATAAATTAAAATATTCTTCCCCCGCCGTTTAACTTCCGTAATTTTTAATCCTTTTATTTGTTTCTTAAAATCTTTCGGTTTTGGTTTTTTGATAAGTTTCGGCGCGTCAAACCAAACGCCGATAATTCGGTGGCCGATAATTTTCTCATTCAAATCATCAATAATTGTTTGAACTTCGGGAAGCTCGGGCATAAAATCAGCCGATTTCGCGCGCAAACTCCTTTGGCGGTATTAATTTCGGGTCTGTCGGCAAAGTAAAATAAAAAGTGGAACCGCGATTAATCTCCGATTCAAACCAGGTTTCTCCTCCGTGACGCCTGATAATATTTCTGACAATATAAAGCCCGAGACCGGAACCGCCGGTCACCGCCTTGACGGCATTTTCCGCCCGAAAAAACTTGTCAAATAATTTCTTGGCATCTTCTTTTGGAACCCCGATGCCAGTATCTTTAACGCTAATCTGAATATAAGGTTTGTCTTTTAACCGCTCAATCCCAACGATTACTTCACCGTTTTTCACATTATATCTAATGGCGTTATCAATAAGATTAAAGAGCGCCATCGCCAATTTCTGTTCGTCAATATTAACTTCAATTGAAGATTCCGGCGGTTTATTGAAATAAATTTTAACGCCGGCTTTGTCGGCCGTTTCTTTTATTTCCGGCTCGATGAGAATTTTTTCAATATAATCAATTAAATTGATCGTCTTAAAATTATAACCGAATCGTCCTTCTTCAATTTTAGAAATATCCAAAAGGTCATTAACGATTTTCAAAATAAAAGCCGACGACTCAAGTCCGGAATTAACCAGTTGCCGCTGATTTTCGTTTAACGGTTCTTTCGCCAATAATTCAAAAATCCAAGAAACGGCCGTAAGCGGCGTCCGCAATTGATGGGCCGCCACGGCGATGAATTCATTTTTTGATTTTAAAATTTCAGTCTCGCGAGTGCGGTCGGTTATTATTTTCACGAATCCCTTAACTCCGCCCTCGTTATCGATAATTTTATTGGTTATTATCCGCAATTCGATTTGCGGATTATCAAGAGAAATATCAACCGTTTGCGGATAAGCGCCCGATTCGGAATGTTTTACTACCACTGGCGCCAAAGAAGGAAAAAACATTTGAATTATCGCCTTAAAACGCGGTTCTTTAATTTGTTCCGGAGAAAATCGCCGACCAATCGCCTCTTCGGCGCGCAAACCGAAAATCCGCTCCGCGGCTTTGTTAAAAACCGACACTTTAACGTCGGGGTCATAAACAATAACGCCGCTTTCAACGGCGGCCATTACGCTCGCTAATAATTCATTTTCCAAAAAACCGGCAGCCGGCTCGGAACGCGAAAAAAAATTAAACATAATAATGTCTACATATAGACATATCTATATATTTATATGTCTATATATCTTATTGTCGTATCTGTTAATGAAAAACAGCCGATTGCCGCTTAAAGAAAAATCAACGGCGTCAATGGCCAGCCGATTTTCATCAATAATTTTTTCCGAAGAATTTTCCGCCAGGTCAATTTCATAAACAGCGTCGTCGGAATAAACCGCTCTTTTCAGATATTCATCCGGCAAAATCGGCTCTTTGACGGAACTGTAATTTTTGGGAATGGCGCAATAAATTTTAGACAAACTTATCAAACATTTGTCCGGCAAAGTTGAAAAATCCAAATCGGCCTTAATTGCTCCTTCGGCGTCAATAAGATTAAGACGGGTTTCTCTTTTTTGATTGACAATAAACCTTAAACCCAAGGCGCCGTCTTTTGACCAATTAACCGTTAAGCCGTTGCCGTCGGTAAACAAACGGAGCGTCTTTTTTTTGATATTTACCTCCCATATTTCTCCGCGAATCAAAGCCGAAGGATTGGAAATTAAAAGAATTTTGTCTAAAGTAAGCCATTTTAAATCAAAATCAACCTGATTAAAAGACATAATTTTCGTTGTTTTCTGTTTTTTATCGATTAAATCTTTAATGATTAAATCGCTATTTTGGCCGCTTAAATAAGCGATTTTCGTCCCGTCCGGAGAAAAATCAGCGGCGGAAATATTTTCCAAAGATTGCCAGACTTTTGTTTCCAGATTAAAAATTTCAAAAATCGGGACCGATAAAAAACCAGATTTAACAAGGACCTTGCTCCCGCCACCGTTCGCTTTATACGCCTGAAGATTTTTAATTTCCCTGTCGCTGACAATCTCATCGTCGCCGTCTTTTGCTTTCAAAATTTGGCCGCTTTGATTGAGATAAAAAATTTCCGCTTCCGGCGAACTGGTTGAATTTAAAAGCCAATATCCGAAGACCGGCTGGTCGCTTATGGCTTCCAGTTTCGGCGCGGTTGAAGTCGTTACCGGCAAATTATAATCAATCGCCGGCCGGTTTATGGCCGGCGGCTCTAAAATTTCTTTGGATTTTTTCCAGGCGAAATAAACGCCGAAAACAATTGCCGTAAAAATAAACAAAACCGTTATTATAATAAAAATTTTTTTATTCATATTTTAATTATTTCCTATTTTTTTACTATAATTTAGTTTGACACGCAATAAGGTTCCCCACTTGTATCTGTCATACATTTTTCTGTATCTTGAGCGCATTCTATTTTATCTTTAAAATAACTGCTCCTGCCATAACATACTGTTTTATTTGTTTCCGTATTTAATGTTTTTTTGCATTCGCCGATTAAATTCCCATTACTATATCTTTTATTAGAAATAGCGCAAGTATAACCAGCGGATTGATCACAATTATTATTACTACTGCAATTTACCCCACTGCTTATTTATTTTTCTTTAGAATCTTGTATTGGCGGCACGGACGGGTCTTTTAATTCAAGAATGGCCGGATTAATTAGCCTTAAAATCAAAACCGCGAATAAAAGAAGCGCCAAACCGGAAACCGCGGCCGTAATCCATTCTTTGGCTTCGGCCTGGCTGGAAACCGCGCCGGACATCGTCCAAAGAATCCCGCCGTAAATAATGACGCCGAAAGCCGCCACGCCGGCGGCCGCCAAAGCATAAGTGTAAAATTTAGAAACCAATCCTTCCGAACCACCAAGTGTTTTTGTGCCTTCCCATGGATACTTAAAATTAAACTTTGAACTAACGGTTTTATTTGTACCGCCTAATTGCGCGGCATCTCCATGCTCATCACCGCCTGATTGCGATGATTTTATAGCATCCCATGCGGCATCTCTCTGCTCATCTGTTAATTTTATAGAGCCGCCAGAATTATAGTCGTTCAGTTGTTCTTGTGTTATCTTCACGGGTGACATTTTATTAAATTCGTCTAATTGCTCGATAGTGATTATATCGGGAGCGTCAGGATAATATTCTCTAATTTGATCTCTGGTTATTTCTCTTGGCAGAGGATTCAACGCAAAAACCGCGCTAAAACTAAAAACAAATATTAATATTAAAATTATAAAAATTATTTTATAAATCATTTATTTGACCAATACTTTTATATTTTTTGCCGCGAATTCCATTTCATCCGATAAATTGCGAATTATCGCCTTGATGTCTATTTCAAAACCCGAAGGTGTCAAAGAATCAATATTCAAATCAAGCGCCTGATTATTCTTGCCGCTTTCCGCCGGCTGATTGGCAACCAGCCACTCAAAGAAAAGTTCGCTTAAATTTTTAACGTTGAAAAAAAACGGATAAGCCAAAAAAATGTTTTCGCCGACGGAAATCGTTTTCTCTTTATACGGCGCGTCTATCACCGCTTCCGAAGAAACAATCGGAATTTTTACGATTTTATAAATTATTTCTCCTTTATAGCCGTCGCAGCGGCCGTCGCAAGGCAAAACGGCGATTTTTATTTCAGTATCTTCTCCGCTGTAATCGTTAACGAGAAAAGAAAAAGTTTTTATTCCCAACCCGCTGTCTTCATTTATTTTAAGTTTGTCGTTAATGTACCAGCGAACCTTATTTTTTGAAAGGTCAATTATTTTCCCGTTGTCCGTCAATTCAAAACCGATTTTAATTCTGCTCCCGTGAACCGGAAAAATCTTGCCCTGATACCAGGAAGGCGCGTAGCTATCCGCCTGCCAAGAAACCATAAATTGAGGCGCGTTTTGAGCGTATCCTATATGACCTACAAATCCTATAAGGCCTATAAATCCTATAATACTTATAAGGCCGAGTTGGTTTTTTTGAAATTTGAAATCTTTCATTTATTTTACCATTCCTTTCATCGCGCCTGAAACGGCTGGCAATGCCTTGGACGGATGATTCGTCAGATAAATCGTGATATTCATTCCGATACTTTTAATCGGCAGAGCGCCGACATAGGGAATTAATTCAATCCCGCTGGCAATCAAATCGGCAGTCGCTTTCGCTCCTATCATTCTAAAATAAAATTGCGTTACTGGGAAGGTCAATGCGTCAATAATCCAAAAATCGTCCAACCCGAAAAAAACCAGCGCCAGACCGATTAAATCAAACGGAATTATATATAAATTCAAAAAAATTATTTCCGGCAATGAAATTTTCTTTTGTTCTTCCATAATGTGTAGATATGTCTAAATG
>JBBTPY010000008.1:0-71553 GCA_038065955.1 Patescibacteria group bacterium | reverse complement strand
TCTATATATAGATATGTAGATATGTCTATATATAGATATGTAGATATGTCTATATATAGATATGTAGATATGTCTATATGTTTTTCTTAAAATATTTTTCGTATAAATCCGGATGTTTTTCTTTTATCATCTCAACCGCCGGGTCGGATTTTTTAATAATTTTATGCTGTAATCCGCTTTTTGAACCGCCTTTCACTTTATTAATAAAACTTTGAATCAAGCGGCAACATTCGTCGCTCAACATATAGATATTTCTAAATGTAGATATATCCATATACCCCGCGTCCAAAGCCACATAAAGATGATTTTGAACTTCAACGCACGACCCCTTGGCGATAAAAAGATAATTAATGAATTCCTGTTTTGTTCCTCTGCCAAATCCTTCGGCAATGTTCGCCATCACGGAAACAGCCGCCCGCTGAATTTGGTTCGCCAATCCTCTGTCTTTGTTAAAATCGCCGATTTTAGTAATTTTATAAATTTCTTTTGTCAAAATTCTCGCTTTTTGCCAACAAATTAAATCTTCAAATTTTTTAATGGTCGCCATATGTAAAGATATGTCTAAATGTCTAAATGTCTAAATATAGATATGTCTATATGTTATTCTCCCATTTCCAATAGCTCTTCCGGCTTGGTCGTGATAATCTGATTTTCAAAATAGGACGGCACAATCTGAATCGCCACATGTTTCAAGCCGGCGAAAAACAAACCTTCGCCGATATTGGCTTCCAAAAGCAAGGATTTTTCAACATCGGAAAGACCGAACGCCTTGGCAATTGCTTCAATGGAAGACGGCGCCTGTTTCAATAAAAGTTGAAGGGCTGAATTAGTGATTACCGGCCGGCCATAAGGCGATTCCATGAAATCTTCAACATTTTGAGTGATAGTGGTAAGTCCCAGATAATATTTCCGGCAGCGTTTCGCCAAAGCAAAAAGAAACGCCGCGCTGTCCTGATATTTCATCATCCACCAGGCCTCGTCAATGACTAAAATCCGCTTTTTCAACTCGGCGCGAATCAAATTCCAAACGAAATTCAAAACAATATAAATGGCGATTGGGCGCAATTCTTCCTCTAAATCGCGGACCGAAAAAACTATCAGGCGATTTTTTATGTCAACATTGGTCGGCCGATTGGTAAAACCGGCATAAGTGCCTTTGGTGAATTTATACAAACGCTCGGCAAGCCCTCGGCCTCCCTCCATATTATAAAGAACTGTTTCCAAATCCTCCAAAAGCGGAGCTTGAATACTTATAAAATCTTCCGCTTCCGGAGTAATACCGCGGGAAGCGTATGTTTCAGTAATCGCTCTGTCTAAAATAGAATCTTCTTCCGGCGTAATTTTGCCGAGCATTAATTTCAAAAGACCGGAAAGATTTAAAATATGCGACTTAAAAATATCGGCCGGGTCATCGCCTTTGGGGATAATCGGAATATCAAAAGGATTAATGGCGCTTTCCGAAGTAAGAGAAATTTTAAAAAAACTGCCGCCAACGGTATGAGCCAGCCGTTCATATTCGTTTTCCGGATCAATAACCAAAACATCGATACCCATCATTAAAGAACGGATAATCTCAAGCTTGACGGCAAAACTTTTTCCGGCGCCGGCTTTGGCAAAAACAACCATATTGGCGTTTTCCAGTGAAAACCGGTCAAAAATAACCAAAGTGTTATTATGGCGGTTGATACCGTAAAGAATTCCTTCGTCTGAAGTCAAATCCATTGAAACGAAAGGAAAAATAGAAGAAACCGGCGTGGAATTAAGCGCCGTATGAATCAAAAGCTTGTCCTGGCCCAAAGGCAAAACTGAAGAAAATCCTTCAATCTGTTGAAAAATCGCCGGCTTGGCGTAAATTAATTGGCCTTCCAACGCGGAATAAATCTGCTCTTCCAATTTATTTAATTCATTAAGAGAATCCGCCTGAAGAGAAATATAAACGCCGACATTGAACATTTTTTCATTGCCCTGTTGAAGAGAATCTCTTAACATTTCAATATCCTGCGATGCGGTTTCCAACTGCGGGTCCCTGACTAATCCTTTTTCTTCCCGTTCCATCAATTGCGCTTCAATCTGAGCGGTTTTTTTGCGCAAATTTTTAAGCATTGTCACCGTATTAACCGGATGAATAAAAAAGGAAATGTCCAAAAGACTGGGCATATTAATAATTTGATTAAACCAGCCGCCGGCAAGATATCTCGGATAAGTAAAAAGAAAAAGCGTTTTAACGAATTTATCGCCGATTTTTAAATGATTCGGATTATTTTCCATAGCCGCCGGCGCGATGACGTCTTTAATGTCTTTTTCTCCGGGCTTATAAGGTTGTATTATTTTAATTTTATCCATGAGCTATTTTAAGGTCTTTTTTCTCCACCGTCTCGGGATTATAAAGATTATAAAACAATTCTGTCAGTTCTTCATCGTTTAAGGCGACTGTTCTTAGCCCAATCTGATTTAAACCGTCAATAATAATATCCGCGCGCTGATTGAGCTGGGAGATTTTTTTCGCCGTATCTTCGTCTTCACTTTCTTTTTTTTCTTCTTTCTCTTCTTTTTTGGGCTTTTCCCAAAATTTTAAACTATTAATTATATTCATTCCGACTTTGGGCACCTGAATAGGGTCGTAAGGCACGACGGCAAAAAAAGTTTTTGCCATCACCGCATTCATCTCCACGAAAGAACGAACGAATTCCATATATTCTCCGATTTGATTTTTCAAAAGTTCATTATCTTCTTTAATTTGACGCTCTTTCAATTTTTCCAGATAATTATCAATATTCATCTTGCGCGAATGCACCACTAATTGAATGGAAAAATCCAGAGTGTTTAAAAAATTCTGAAAAGAATGGAGAATTAAATTCTGCTCCTCTTCGGATTTAAGGTCAAAATTTATCCCTGAAACTATTAAGACACGGCGCAAACCGCCGCCTTTCAAAAAAACAGCTCCATCTTTGATATCCGTAATATCAACAAATTGCTGGGTGGCAACAGATTCTTGTTTTGTCATAAATATAATAT
Source organism: Patescibacteria group bacterium (assembly GCA_038065955.1). Lineage (GTDB taxonomy): Bacteria > Patescibacteriota > Minisyncoccia > UBA6257 > UBA9933 > JBBTPY01. Next base: position 68,538 of record JBBTPY010000008.1, on the reverse strand, counting down.
ATTTTACCTATAATCAATTCTTCTGGCAATTTCTTTTTCTCCGGTCAGTTTTTTGAAAATCGCCAGATTTTCTTTCGCCGGCCTCCCCCAATTAGCGAAGCGCGGCTTTTCTCTTTTGGGAATCGGCGATTTCGTGGTAATCAAATCCTGCCAGAGTTTTTTAACGGATGGCATTTCGCTGAAATACCGGCTAAGATTGTTTCTTTTGGCTTCAACGGAAGAAATCTCCAGCGCCCGTTCCTCGGCCATCCTTTGCCAAATGTAAAGCCGCGGATTCCAAAAAAAACCGAAGGCGTAAAAAATAATTTTAACCAAAGGCTGGCCATTATATTTGACGAAAGCCAAAGCAAGGGCTATGGCCGCTGAAATCGCCGAAACAATAAACCAAAGCCATATCTGAAAAATCCAAAAAGTCAGAAAGGCAACCCCGCCGGCCGCCGCCAAATACAAAAACTGCCTCAAAGTCAGAGGCCCGACGATTTTGCTTTCAATGTCAATAAATTGAGGGACTTGAAATTGCATGAACAAAATTTAAACTGTAAATATCAAAAATCAAAATGACAAATCAAAATTCAAAATTCTAAAATCATTTTTTACCTTTTAAAGTAATAATACTGGAAGCCAAAATATTGGATATTTCAATCAATTCGCCCAGTAACCATTTTAACTCATTTTGATTGCCCTTGTTGGTGTCTTTTAATAGGGAGAGCCAAACCTTAGATTCATTGGATGATTTTAAAGAATGAGTAAAGAAATTAATAAAATCTTTTTTGGAGCTCGCTGAATTAGCTTCAATATAATTTGCCAAAATGCTCGTGCCGCTTCTTAAAAGTTGTTTCCCCATAACGCCGCAAACAGAATCTTTGGGGAGATTGTCAATAAATTTAATTAATTTCAAAACCCAATTATATAATCTTTTTTTAAAATCATTTTTAAACTTTACATTGTCATTTTGCATTTTGATTTTTAATATTTGATATCTTTTGCATCGTTCTCAAATCAATCACTTCTTCGCCTTTTTTTATTTCAAATTTCGGCTCTTGCGGGGGAACCGGCGGCTTTGGCGGAATCGGCGGTTTTGGCGGAAGTAAGGGCGTTTCCGGCGCCTTTTCCGGCGCTTTTTCAAAAACCTTAGCCGCAACCTGAGCCGGGGATTCAACTGGCGGTTCAATCTCTAAAATATCCAAAGCGGTTTTTGGCAAAACCGAAGATATCGGCTTTGGCGAAACCGGAACCGGCAACTCTTCTCGTTTATCGTCAGTCTTAGATAGTGAGTCAGCTACCGGCGTCTTAAATTCGCTGTAATGAACCACTTTTAATTTTGGCGGTTCCGGAATTTCTTTTGACATCTCCTCCGCCGTCCGGCCGATTTCTATTTTCGCTTCCACGGCTTTTGGCTCCGCTTCTTTTTCTCCTCTTAAAAATCCGAATAAACCGCCCAAAGACCGCTTGGCCCCTAAAATCGGCCTTGCGCTTTCTTCTTTATGAATAATTATTGGTTCGGCTTGATTCACCGCAGACGGCGTCAAAATTTCTTTTTCTTCCGATTTAACATTTTCTTTTACTGCCGCCTCTTCCCGCTTTAATGTCCGCAAATCAACGATATGCTCTTCGGAAATTTCAACCGGCGGCAATTCGGCTTCGCTCACCGCAAGCGCGATTTCTTCCGCTAATTTTTCCTCCGTTAATGCCCCGGCGGACGAATAAACTTTATCAATCTCTCCCCTGAGCGGCATAAAAATTTTACGGTTAATTTCAGCGAAAATAGAATTGGCGATTTCAATATTAATGCCAAGCGCTTCTTTAATTTCTTTGGCCAAATCCTCGGGATGCATAAAACCCATAATCACGTCGCCGGCAAGCGTGGCGACCTTAGAAATCTTGTCTTCCGATAAATGCTGTCCCTCGCAAATCTTCCACAAAATATTGGCGTTGTATTCGGAAAACAATGCTTCTCGCAAAATTATTGGAAGACTATCCCATCTCATTAACGCTTGTTGTCTGGCAATTTGAAACATATTTATTATTTAGATTTTTCTTTTTTAACTTCTTCTTTTGTTTCTTTAATTTCTTTTTTTACTTCCGCCGTCTCTTCTTCCCAACCAAGTATTCGTTTTCCCAAACTATGTTCTATCGATTCTTTTATCTTCGCCGATAATTCAGGATTAATTTTTCCAATCTCAGACGCTGCCATTCTAATAGACATTTCAGCTGTGTCTAAATCTTTTGATTTAACGCCCATAATTATATTTCTTGCGTTTCCGGGTTCAGCCATAAGAAAAGATTTTGTAAATCCATCCATAAATAATTTGTGCTTTTTCTCATTAAGTCCGAAAGGCGGTTTTCTCCCGTAAATTTCATCGTAAGGAAGTTTTTTGCGCTCTTCTTTTGAAAGTCTTCTGAAGAATTTCTCGGCTGCCACATCAAACGCCGCGGGGTCATCATTGTCAATCGCCATTTTCATATCCACATCCATACCCAAAGATTTCTGTATTTTATCATAAACCACGCTCTGGCCAATGCTTGCAAATTCATTTTTATATTTTTTATCAATATATTTGGAAGCATCGGGCGTCTTATCCAATAAATCTTTTTCTTGTAAATGAGAAAGAATGCCCGCCCTGTCAGTCTTATTCGCGTAACTAAGTTTGGCGATATTTTCATTAAAACTTCTTTCGCTCGCCTTTTTCTTAGATTCTTTCACTAAATTTTCGCCGGCGGCGGCGGACAACTTCGCCACTCCTTGAGCCGCAAGACCAATCCCCGCCCATTTGGCCAAACGCGGATTTTTAGCGGCCCATGTAGATGTTCTTTCGGCAATGCTTTTTTCTTCGCCGGGCTTAATGCCCTGCCTTCGCTGTCTCCAACGATTTATTGATTCTGTAATGCCAAATCCTGTTTTTAAGCTCCTTCTCTTCACCGCTCCGCCTGCCCACTTGCCCGCTCCCTGCGCCCAGCCGTAAGCCAAACCTCCACCGGCAACGCCTAATTTATTCGCCACATATAACCCGCCAAACAACATTGCCAAAACAACAAATAGTTGAGCTAAATAATTAATAAAACTGTTTGATAAAAGAATTGTTTCTCCTAACGCTTCTGCCGCTTTATTAGACGAAACAATATTTAAACTCGTTGAATCTTTCAGATTTTTTGACATTTCCATCGCCAAATAAACGAAAAATAGACTCGCGGGCGCGAAAATATTCCAGCGGATAAACTCTTCCCACCAAGTTTTCCAATGTTTTTCTGTAGACGGCAGAATCCATGCCAGCCAAGCCAAAGGAGATAAAATAAGAAGAAAAATTAAGGCCGCGGCTCTGATTAAAAACATTACAAATAAACCGGCCATAGCAAAAATCGTTAAAAATGTGAAAATAATTACGAATATAATACTGGCAAACCACTTAAGAAGATAACTGAAGCCGCCAGTTATAAGATCATAAGCGCCAACATCTTTTGTCTCTCCCCAAGCGCTAACATTCATTGATTGCGCCAAAGAATCGCTAAAATTTTCAAAAGTCATCTGCCCGAGAAAAATATCTGTTGCTATTTTAGAAACAGAAATAATTCCGCCGGCAATCACCATACTGAAATTAACCAATAAAGCCGCCACAATCAGCTTCCAAAGCGTCTTCTTCATCGCGTAAGTTTCCAATCTTAAAATCGTGGCAAAAGCAATAACAATAATTGCTAAAACAAAACCAAGATTGGCAAAACTCAAAACGATTTGCCAACCATTTTGAACGGCATTTAAATATATAATTTCATTACTAAATTGTATTACCCAATCAAGAAGATATGCGAATAATGACAAAAACGCTCCTAAAATACTACCAATAATATAAGCCACAATCCCCACTTGATTAGTTGTACTTTCGGCATCGGCGGCGAATTCTTCATATTCTGCATGGCCCATGGCATAAGAAAAAACCGGCATTACCAGCCAAATCGCCGAAACTGCCAATAAAATAAATATCGCCCTAAAATAAAATTTTTTACTTCTCAAATTTTTCATAAAATTACAGTGTTGAAGTGGCGTTTACCGGAGGTTGACAGGAATTAAGTCTTATTTGAGCATTGGCCTCTTCCGTCGCTTTTTGATTCATTTCATCCGAAGCTACCCCTATATTATCAGGGTCAATTTCTAAACGCGTCGCGCCATTGTTGTATTTATTCATAAAATTAAAGTAAGCTGTTTGTCCGCTTGTTCCACCCTGAATAATTTGAGCTATGGCGCTGTCGGCTTCGGCAATCTTTGAAGACAAAGCGGCAACTTCGGCGGCCAATCTATCGGCTTCTCCCTGGGCGCCGTTAATTTCTTCTTGAGAAACAGAACATCCTCTTTGCTGTAATTCTAAATAAATTGCAAGTGTTGAGCTGGCAGAATCAAACGACGCTTGCTTGAAATTAATAAGCTGGCGCCAGCCGTTCGCGATGCCGTTTATTTCATCTATCATCGTTTGATTATTCGCCCCGATTTCGCCGTCCCTTACGGGAGCGTATTCCGGAGGATAATGAGAACTCCCTGAATATTCAGGATTATCAGAATTATTTAATTCCGATATACCTTCTTTTATTAAGCGGTTAATCGCGGCGTTTACGAGCGCCGACACCCATGATTCAATATTCGCGCCCCAAGTTATGTCTGAAGTAACCCCTGCAGCCACCGCCGCGCCAATGGTGCTGCCGGGCGTATTAATCTTTGCTTCATTAGCGGCGCACCATCGTGTTTCACCGTCATCGCTAACACTGACGCAATTTTTTCCGTGATTATCCGGAGCGCTTTCGCAATTTTCTTTACTGACATACGCATATCCCTGACAAGTCCTACTACTCAAGAACCCGCCACTGCTTATCGCTTCGTTTTTTCTTGATTCCGCTTCTTTCGCCATCCTTATCAACATTTCATCGTGAGCGATAATAGACGCGCCGAAAAAATTATTTTGCGGTTCCCACATCGCGCCATAAGCAATCCAGCCGCCCTGCGAAAAATCGGCGTAAAAATTTTCAATATTCCCCACGATATCGTCAAGCGTACATTCAATCCTTTTTGAAAATTTCTTAACCGGCAAAAGACCGATTTGAACCTGTAGTTTAAAAGGTTGACATAAAGACGCAAGTCCCACTTCTTTGATAATAGAATCTTGGGCGATTTTGCCGGCGTCATCAAGAAAACCCTGCCAATTACTCACAAATTTGGGCTCGCCGCCGCCGCTAATCCATTTAACCGTCTCGTCAACGATATAATCAATAAGCCGCTTGGCGATAATGTCGCGCATTAATTTTTGCCAATTTGTTTTTATCCATTCCCAAATTTGCAGAGCGTAATCTCCAAGTTGTTGAAATAAAGTGGACCACCACACGGCTTCCGCCTTAGGAGGAATAAATTTCAAAAACCCAGATTTCAAAAATCCCGAAGAATTAAAAACAAGCAGAAAAACGATGAAAAATAATATTGTTTTTTTGAAAAAATTCATCTAATTCCTAAACTCTATTTCTTTTTGATAATATTCTTCCCTGATTTTCGCTTCCGCTTTAACCATTTGAGGAAGCGCCTCGCCGAGCAAAGACGCTTTTATCGGGTCATTCTGAAAATCGGCCATACCGCGATAAACAAGCTCAGTTTTTTTCAACACCTCTAAATACCGTTTATGAAGACTAAGCCAATCCCGCGGCGCCGGCGTATTCAAAAATCCTTTATAAATTTCGGAGTAAGAATTAATTACTTTATTGAGCGCGAAAGCGTCGCCGTACATCAATTTTTCAAGCGCTTTAATGGGATTGTCAAAAAACTCATTGGAATTGTTCGTAATAATATCCGCCGTTGATTTTAAATAATTAATTTTAAATTCTCTGGAATTATCCGATGAAATTTTCAAATCGCCGTCGCTTATTGAAATATCCAAAAATGAAAGAGGGTTTTTAAGGCCGCTTAATGCCACCTCCACCGCTTTTTTACTGTTCGGGTCTGACGGATTGGAAGGATTAAAATACTCTGAAGGGTTTTTGTTTCCCTCGTCCATTTGCCGCATTCCGGAAAATATTGAACCCGCCACTAATTTGGTAAGATTGCCGTCCTTGCCGTCGCTTGATGTTGAATTTAACGCTAAAGGCGAATTCAATGCGTTCAATACGGACGCAGGTTTATCAGAAGATTCTTTTGACCATTGAATTGGATTTTTACCGACTAATAAATCTCCGGCGTTTTTCAAATCATTTAACGCGTTGCTTAATTTTTCATCGCCAAAACCGGCTGTTGGCGCAACCGGACCGGAATTATTAACAATGAAATAAGAACCTATCAGGCCCGAACTAAAAATTAAAATTGCCGCGGCTATTTTTATAAAACCCATATTTTAAAATTACGCCGACTTCTTACTTCTTGCGCGCCTATTATAATTTATTATATTATATTATATAATTATGTGAAGGGGAAAAGTCTAATATAGACATATAGGAATTATGTTGCATATAAAAATAATCGCTTTAGTTTCTGTAACTATAATCAGTCTCATCGGCGGGACAGCCGTGGCGTTAAAAATTTTTTATAAACCGGCAATTGAACCAAACGCTATTTCCACTGTTATTAAGGCCAATGATACCATAAACACAGCGCTCGTTTCTTACGGCTCTATTGTTAATTTAAATTGGGAATCAAATAACGCTATCCGCTGTTACGCTTCCGGCGATTGGTCCGGCATCCTGCCAGCCTCCGGTTTTCAAACAACCGAAAACATTGAAGCGGCGAAAAATTACCAAATTAAATGCGTCAACGATAAAAATGAGTCCGCTTTATCTTCTGTAGGCGTCCGCATCGACGAAAACACCATCCCGCCGGAAGCCAGAGCGACAATCACTAGAGATTTTTTCAAAGATTTCGCCTATAACTGGGGGAAAAACTTCTGCCTTAACGCAAAAAACGACTCCGATATCATAGCTCTCCAAACTGTTCTTTTTCTTGAAGAATTTTTTGATTCTGCCGATAAAATTACCGGCGATTTTAACGACGAAACATCAACAGCTCTTAAAAAATTTCAGGAGGCGTATGACATTGAACAAACCGGCTGCGCCGAACAAAAAACAATAAGCAAACTGAACGAACTTTACGGATTTGAAATCATGGCGCATTCGTCTTTGCCGTCTTCATCCGGTTCGCCGTCCGAACCACGGCTGATATCAGGGATTAATTTTGAAGTCAACGAACTCGTCAGAACTACGGCCACTATTAATTTAAGAGACGAAAAATGCCGCGAAATCGGAATCGTCTCCGCCGGAACTTTATTGAAAATCATCAGCTCGGAAATAAAATATTGCGTGATCGGAGGCAAAAAATTCCAAATGCGAAAAATCCAAGTGATAAACACCGGACAAATCGGCTGGCTCGCCGCCGCTTATTTGGAAAGAGCGTCAGGTATTGCTTCCGGCGGTTCTAAAAACGGCTCCGGCAATACCACGACTACCGCTCCCGCCGCCTCTTCCACTGTTTCCGTCAATTTAAAAGCCAATAGCTCTGACGGGCCAAGCGTTTCCGTTCCCGCGGGCTCAACCGCCACACTTTCATGGATATCAACTAGCACAGTATCATGTATGGCTTCCGGCGCATGGTCCGGACAAAAACAAACATCGGGGCAAGAATTAACGGAAATTATCAATTCTCGCGATTATAAACTTTACACTATCCAATGCCGCGGCAATAATAATATTTTTAAATCAGATTCAATAGCTGTACTCCCATCTTTATCAACTTCAACTTCAACTTCATCGACAGATATACCCGCGCAAGAGGCTCCGAAAATTGATTCTCTTCAACCTGGTCAATCTGGTATAGTAGAAGTTATAATGGGATTCTTAATGATTAAAATTAAAGGGTCTGGTTTTGCTCCACACGATAATGAAGTTCATGCAAAATGGAGCGATAATAATGGAAACCACGATGAAATTATTAAAACGCTCGATTCTGATAGTGATGCGAGATTAGAATTAAGATTAAAAGTAAATATTAAAATTGATCCATCTAAATTTACAAAAATGGATCTTAATATTTATATAAAAAACCAAAATGGTAAAAGCAATGAAAAAACTATTAAATTAATTCGTGACTTCCCTTAATTAATTTAATTAATTTTACAATCTCCTCAACGCTTAAATCCTGCGGCCGCGCGTTCGGCTCAATGCCGATTTCCCGTAATTTTTCAATAATTTTTTCTTTTTTATTTACGCCTGATACTTGATACTTAATACTTAATACCAAATTATTAACTATCGTCTTTCTCGGCTGCTTAAAAAGAATTTTAACTAAGGAATAATATTTTCCGCGTTTTTCCGCGTTTTGTTCCGCGTATTTCCGCGTCGGCGATAATTTGATTATCGCCGAATCAACTTTCGGCGCCGGCCTAAAATCTTTTTTTGAAACATTGCTTATGATTTTCGGCTCCGCCCAAAACTGAACGCTGGCGGCAAGCAAGCTCATCTTCGGCGGTCTGGCGCAAACGCGCTCCGCCACTTCTTTTTGAATCAATAAAACAATCAAAGACGGCTTATTTTCCAATTCTCCCAAAATCCGGAATAAATATCCGGTGATATAATAAGGAATATTGCCGGCAATTTTATAGTTGTCAGTCGTTAATCGTTTGTCGTAAATCGTTAGTCGTTGGTCGTCGGTCAATTGCGGCAGCAATTTCAACGCGTCGCCTTCAATAATTTTTATATTTTTATTATTTTTAAACTTTTCTTTTAAAGATTCCGCCAATTCTTCGTCTTTTTCTATGGCGATAATCTTTAATTTATGATTTGCGCTTCTTAATTCGTCCGTCAGCTCCCCGTGCCCGGGCCCGATTTCAATCACAACATCGCCGTCTTTTAATTCCAGCGCCTCAACGATTTTTCTTAATTTCGTTTTATTTTTTAAAAAATGCTGTCCTAATTTAGCCATAATCCGTTAATCAATTGATATATATCGCTCTTCATTATCTAATGCTCGTCCGCCGATAAATTCAACAAACTTCGAAGAAATTTCTGAAAGAAATCTTGAAGGTAAATGGTAAAAATTTAAATAAAGCCGCTTTTTAGCCCGCGTCATCGCCACATACATCAGGCGCCGCTCTTCTTCTATCCCCGCTTCGCTCGCGTACGCCCGCTCGTGCGGCAAAAGCCCCTCATTCGCGCCGACAATATAAACTTCGTCAAATTCCAAACCTTTTGACAAGTGAATCGTCATTAAATTAACAAATGGCTTATTTGTATTTTTAAGTTCTTTAGCCAAAGAACCGTCGCTTGACTGAAAAAGCGACACCCGTTCCAAAAACTCCCCTAAATCATTAAAACCGGAAGCAAAATAAATAAGCTCTTTAATATTTTCAACGCGTTCATCGGCGTTTAAATAATTCTTTTTTAAATAATTAAAATAATCCGCTGATTCCAAAAACCTGCCGATTAATTCTTTTGGCGGCGTTTGCCCGATTATTTCCGATATTTCTTTTTTCACCGCCGAAAAAGTTTTTTTATTGAAATTCTTTTCCAACCGCTCCAGACTGATTAAATCGTTTTTATTAAAACTCCAGCGAAGACCGGCGATAATGTCTTTAATTTCTTTCCGCTCGTAAAATTTAAGGCCGCCAAAAATTAAATAACCGATGCCGCGCTCAATCAAGGCGGCCTCAATGGCGCGCGACTGGGCATTGGTGCGGTATAAAATCGCCGCCGAAACCCGTTCGGAAATTTGAGAATTAAAAATCCGCTCCGCGATCCAATCGGCTTCCGAAACGGCCTCTTGATGTTCAATTATTTTAACCGTCTCGCCCTCGGAACATTTGGTCCAAAGATTTTTCGGTTTTTGAAATTTATTATTGGCGATAACCGCGTTGGCGGCGCTAATAATATTTCCGGTTGAACGGTAATTCTGTTCAAGAAAAATCGTTTTTGTTTTCGGCCAATCTTTTTCAAAATTCAAAAAAATCCTGAAATCGGCGTGGCGAAAACCGTAAATCGCCTGCTGGTCGTCTCCAACGACGCTTAAATTATTATGTCTTTGCGCCAACAACTTAATAAATTGATATTGAGCCGTATTGGTGTCCTGAAATTCATCAACTAAAATATGCTGGAATTTATTTTGATATTTTTCCAAAACAGACGACTGTTCCTGAAATAATTTAACCGGTTTTTCAATTAAATCGTCAAAATCAAAAGCGTTATTTTTTTTAAGAAGATTTTCATATTCATTGAAAAAAATTTCAATTTCATCGGCGCCCCTTAATTCGCTTTTAATCCGGGAAAATTCTTTTCTTAAAACCAACGGATTAAAATCGCGCCTGTCTTCCGAAATATTAAAATTTTTAATCATCGTTTTAATCAATCGCAAAGAATCGTCCGCGTCAAAAATGGAAAAATTTGAAGCGCGGCCGAAAAAATCGGATTCTCTTTTTAATATCCGCGCCCCCAATGAATGAAAGGTGCCTATGAAAGGCAAATCCGAACTTATAAGTTTATTAACCCTATCCGCCATTTCATCGGCCGCTTTATTAGTAAAAGTAATGGCGATGATATTTTTCGGCAAAACGCCTGATTCTAAAATTGCCGCTAAACGGCCGGTCAAAGTTTTTGTTTTACCCGAACCGGCGCCGGCCACGATTAAAAGCGGCCCGCCGGAATAATCCACGGCCTCTTGTTGACTTTTATTTAAATTCTTTGCTATCATTAATAAATTAATACGATTATTTTAAAAATTAAAAATCTGCCGGAATGGTCGTCCCCAATTTCCTATTGGGGCATTTTCATTGTCGCGATTTTAATAGCGAATCTTATTTTCAGCCAATCTTCTTTGTCATTCGGTTTTAATAACCAAGAAACTCTTGAAAGACTTGTTAAAATTGATTTTTTAACGGAAAACAATAACGACTCTCTATAGCGCCAAATATTTTTCCGGGTCCAAATCTCCTCCGACCGGCAAAGGCCCGCAAATGCGAGAACTCCTCGTACCCTCATAAAAACCGTCCGTGGCCGGCGGAATGGTTTGACTGCTATAAACCGTAAAATGAAGATGCGAACCCGTTGAACGGCCGGTGTTGCCGACATAACCGATTACCTCGCCGCGCTTGACCGAATCGCCGACTTTAACCTTCCAAAGGCTTAAATGAGCGTAAAGAGTGGTAAGATTATTTTCGTGTTTTATTAAAACAAACTTTCCGTAAGCCCCTCGCCAGCATAATTTTTTCCCGTTGGTTTTATAATTATCCTGGTCGCCGACCGCGATTACCTTACCGGATTCGGCGGAAAAAATTGGCGTTCCGAGCGGCGCTCCGAAATCCAAACCATTATGATATCTCTTGCCGTTATTTCTGGTAAAGCCGTGAGTCTGGCCATGGCTGAAATTTGCCCGCGCCGGCGGAACCGGAACCGGTACAGCCAAAACGCCCGGTCGGAAAGCCGGCAAAGCCGAAGGATCAATCTTAAGGCGTAATTCTTCTTCAAGTTTGTCAATTTCATCGGCGATTTCTTCCCGAATTTTCTCTAATTCGTTTAAATTTTTCTGATAATTTTTTTCCTGATTTTTCGTTGTTTCCAAAAGAGACTGTTTATTGTTTTTTATTTCCGCAACAATCACTTTTTTATTTTTTAAATTAACGCTTTCAATTTCCTTGGCCCGTTTTTTACCGGCGGATTCTTCCAATTTTTCTTCCAATTGAATTTTAAAATTCCGCATTTCACCGATTCGTTCCGACAAATTACTGCCAATATCGGCCAGACTCTGAACTTCAAAAACGCTTTCCGCCAAACTTTTATTTTTTAAAAAAATCCGCAAAGGCGTTTCTTCGTCATTTTCCTGAAGCTCTCTTAAAGCTTCTGCCACCGCCTCTTTTTTATTTTTAATCTGCTCTTCTAAGTCAAAAATGTCATATTCCAAAGATTCCGCTTCCAGCGCCGCTTTTTCAATGAAAATCTCGCTTGATTTAATCCCCAGCTCCAATTGATTAAGCTGACTATTCACTTTGCCGATTTCTTTTTTCAAGGTCTTTTGCTCTTCTTTGGTCTCTTCCAAATTTTTCTGAACTTCCTGAATTTGTTCATTAATTTTTTTGAGGCCTTCGGCTTTTTTAGAAATAGAATCCTTAAGCTCCTGCGGCGCGGCGGCTAAAACCGCGTTAACAGAGAAAAAAATCAAAAAAACAGATAATAAAAGAATCTTCAGCGCCGCTTTTAATCTTTCTTCAACCTTTTTAATTTTCGGAGAAATATTTTTTAACGCCGATTTAATTTCAACCGATTTATATCCCATTTTCTTTAAAGCCAACTCAATATCGTCATCCGCTTCCATTAAAGCGATAATTTCTTCATTTTTCCCGCTTTTAATTTTCCCGCGAAGCTCTAAAATGATTCTTTCGGCCGTTTTTTTACCGATACCGGAAGTCTTCATCAAAAGCTCCGTCCGGCCGCTATCAACGGCCGCCGAAAGCGCGTCGATTTTTAACGAACCTAAAAGTTTTAAAGCGATTTTCGGCCCGATATTACTAATGGAATTCAATAATTCAAAAATTTTCAGCTCTTCTTCCGTTAAAAAACCGTACAATTCAAAGCCATCCTGCCTGATATGAGAATAACAAAACAGCTTCAGGCGCGAACCGATTTTCGGCAACTGTTGGAAAACTTTTATTGAAATAAAAATTTTAAAACCGATGCCGTTTGCCTCAATAACGGCAAATTGAGAATTTTTAACGATTAATTTCCCAAAAAGCGAATAAATCATACAAAGTATCATTATATTTCAAAAACATTGACATTAAAAGCGGCATTCTATATTCTATTTATTATGCCAATTACATCATCCGCCAAAAAAGCTTTGCGCCAAAATGTCCGGCGTCGAACCATAAATCTTAAAAGAAAAACCGAACTTAAATCGGTTATTAAAGATTACAAAAAATTAATCGCCGCCGGGAAAAAAGAAGAGGCGAAAAACTATCTGCCGCAGGTTTATAAAAAATTGGATAAATCGGCTAAAATCAATCTAATCAAAAAGAATAAAGCGAGTAGATTGAAATCAAGATTGAGCGTATTGATTAAATAATTGAATAACGAATAATTATTCCTTCAGGGCTTTTAATGATAACCCAATTTTTCCATTTTCAACCTTAACCACTTTCGCCCTTACGATATCGCCGATTCTTACGACATCTTCCACTTTCTCAACAAAACCGTTTTTTAATTCGGAAATATGAATCATTCCGTCTCTTTCGCCGCCCAAATCAACGATGGCGCCGAAATCCAGAATTTTAATCACTTCTCCTTCAACGGTCTCTCCAATATTAAATTCGTAAGTTATCGCTTTAATATATTCAATCGCCGCCTGAACTTTTTCAGGGTCGGCCGCGGCCACGAAAATTCTGCCACTGTCTTCAATATCAATCGCGTCCACGCCGGTATCTTTAGTGATTTTTTTAATCATTTTCCCGCCCGGACCGATTACTTCTCCTATCCGCTGCGGGTCAATTTCCAAAGTCATAATAATCGGAGCGTAAGAAGAAACATGCGGCCTTGGTTTGTTAATCGTCTTATTCATCGTTTCTAAAATTTCCAAACGAGCTTTTTTTGTTTGCGCCAAAACCTCTTTAATTATCCCGCAAGTAACGCCTTCAATTTTAACGTCCATTTGAATAGCGGTAACGCCATCGGCCGTGCCGCCGACTTTACAATCCATATCGCCGTAATGGTCTTCCGGCCCCTGAATATCGGTCAAAATTTTATAACTCCCATCCGGCGAACTCATCAGCCCCATTGCAACGCCGGCCGCCGGCTTTTTAATCGGCACGCCGGCATCCATTAAAGACAACGAAGCCGCGCAAACCGAAGCCATCGAAGATGAACCGTTTGAAGACATAATCTCCGAAACTACACGGATAGTGTAGGGAAACTCGTCGGGATTCGGGATTAATGGCCTTATAGTTTTATCGGCCAAATTGCCATGGCCGATCTCCCGCCGGCCCGGCATGCCCAAGCGGCCGATTTCGCCAACCGAATAAGGCGGAAAATTATAATGGAGCATAAATCGGCGCCTGTCCGTTATCTCCATCGTTTCAATCAACTGCGCGGCGCCGGGAGCCGCCAAAGTGGTTACCGCCAAAGATTGGGTATTACCGCGCATAAACAACGCCGAACCGTGAAGACGCTTAAATAATCCGATTTCCGCGTAAAGCTTGCGAACTTCGTCAAGTTTCCTCCCGTCCGGCCGTTTTTCGAATTCAATAACATTTTGATGAACCAATTTATCAAGTTCATTTTCAAATAAAGCGTCAACCGATCCGTCAACGATTCCTTCCTGCGCCAAATGGGCTTTTAAGGAATTTTTAAGTTCGGCTATTTTATCTCCGCGCTCAATTTTTTCTTTTACATAAACCGCTTCCTCTAACCTCCCCTTTAAAAAAGAACTTATTTTTTCTTTAAGTTCGGGAGCGGGTTCCGCCAAAAAAACCTCCGCCTTGGACTTGCCTGTTTTTTTAACTATTTCTTTTTGAAAATCAATCAGTTTTTTAATTTCTCCCTGCGCCAATTCAAAACTTTTAACAATGTCTTCTTCCTCGGCCTCGTTGCCGCCAAGCTCAATCATGTTAATTTTATCTGCGCTGCCAGCCACGAAAGAATCAAAAATAATTTTTGAACGGTCAGCAAACAAAGAATTCAAGGGATTGATAATCGTTTCGCCGTCGGTTGTCTTGGCGACTCTTGCGCCGGCAATCGGCCCGTTCCACGGGATTGAAGAAATCGCCAAAGCCGCGGAAGCGGAAATCAAAGAAATAAAATCCGGGTCGTTCACTTCGTCGTAAGAAAGAACTGTAATGACAATCTGAACGTCGCGGCGCAAACGATGGTCAAAAAGCGGCCGAATACTTCTGTCAATCAACCGACCGGAAAGAACGGCCGCCTCTGAAGGCCGGCCTTCGCGCCGAATAAAACGGCTTCCGATAATTTTACCGGCCGCGTAAAAACGCTCTTCATAATCAACGGTTAAAGGAAAATAATCAATATTCCTGTCCTCTTTGCCCATTACAGCGGTCGCTAAAACCGAAGTGTCGCCATAAGTCCCTAAAACGGCGGCATTAGCCTGGCCGGCCAAATCGGAAATTTCCAAAGTTAAAGTTTTTCCGGCGACTTCAGTTGTAAATTGTTGTCTGTTCAACATAGTTTATAATGTTATAAATTTCTTACTTTTTTATTATCACTCTCGGTATTTTTTCCAAATCAATAAAAAAATCCGCCGCTTCTTTAAGTTTCCCGGAAGCGCTGCGACCGAAAGCCGCCACTTCAACTTCTTTACCTAATCCCCATTTAAGATATTCAACTAAAGGCACAAAATCGCCGTCGCCGGTCGCTAAAATAATCGCGTCCAAAGAACCAGCCATTCTTATGGCGTCAACCGCCATCCCCACGTCCCAATCGGCTTTTTTAAAGCCGCCCGGATAAACTTGAAGGTCTTTAATCCGCAATTCAACGCCAACTTTCTCCAAAGCTTCAAAAAATGAAGACTCCAATGAAGTTTGAGTCGTAGTAATTTCGCTTTTAACGACATAACCGAGCGCTCTTATTAATATCCTGTTTTTTGTCAAAATTTTAATCAGCTCCTTATAATTCACCCGGCCGCGATAAAGATTCTTCGCCGAATGATAAAGATTTTGAATATCAATAAATATGCCGATGCGCTGACCTTCGTGAATCATATTATTTCTTCAAGCCCAACTTTTTTATCAAACCGGTATAACTTTTCTGATTATTTTTAGCTAAATAGTCAAGCAATTTTTTTCTTTTCCCGACCATCTTTAACAGCCCTCGACGAGAATGATTGTCTTTAGGGTTGTCTTTTAAGTGATCCGTTAATTGATTTATTTGCTTTGTTAAAATCGCAGCCTGAATTTCTACCGAACCGGTATCTTTTTCGTGAAGACCATGCTCTTTGACGATATTTTGTTTTTGACGAAGCGTTAAAGCCATATAAATAACAAAGTCGATAATTAAATTATAATAAACTTTTTAAAAATAAAAAGCAAGTCCCACTAAAAATAGGAAGTCAAAAATTTCCGTATTTTAATCAATTTCGGTTATTTCAACGATCGTTGAAATAACCGAAATTGGCTGAAACATTAAATATTCTCCTGTAAAATAAGAATAATGAAGCAAGAATTATGAATAACGCGAAATTCTTAATTCATTTAATTATGGACATCAAAATTCTTCTTAAAAATTATCTTGACTATCTGGAAATTGAAAAAAACCGCTCGCCGAAAACTCGCAGAAATTATGAACATTATCTCAAATCTTTTCTGAATTTTGCAGAAATTAAAAACGAAAAAAATATTACATCGGACGCCGTGCGCGATTTCCGCCTTTATTTAGCGCGCCGAAAAACCGAAAAAAATGAAATTTATAAAAAAAATACTCAAAGCTATTATATTATCGCCCTGAGAAATTTTCTTAAATACTTAATTAAAAACGATTTTGCCGTTCTTTCGCCGGATAAAATTGAACTGCCTAAAATCCCCCAGCGCCAAATTGAAGTTATTGAATATAACGATCTGGAAAGACTACTCAACGCTCCCGGCAGCAATAACCTTAAATCATTGCGCGACAAAGCGATTTTGGAAATATTATTTTCAACCGGCCTGAGAATTTCGGAACTTTGCGGATTAAACCGCTATTTTGACTTAAACCGCGGCGAAATTTCGGTCCGCGGCAAAGGCGGAAAAATCAGAGTCGTTTTTTTATCTGAACGCGCCAAAACCGCCATTAAAAATTATTTAAACAAAAGAGTTGACGCCGAAGAGGCTTTATTTATCAGTTTAACCAAATCAAAAAACCAAAAAATTATCGGCCGAATTATTCCCCGAACCATCCAACGATTAATTGATTTCTACGGTCGCAAAGCCGGAATTTCCAAAAAAATCCATCCCCATCAAATCCGCCACAACTTCGCCACCGATTTACTTGTCAATGGCGCCGACCTTAAAGCGGTTCAAGAACTTTTGGGGCACGCCAGCGTTTCCACCACTCAAATATATACACACTTAACCAATAAAGGACTTTACGAAATCCACAAAGCGTTTCACGGAAAAAGAAGATAGCGTCAAGATTGACTCTTAATGATATTTTTTTTACAATTTAAAAATGGCAAATCAAGATTCAACGCCGCCTCCTCCGCCTGATAATATTGAAATTCGCACCATGGCTTCGGATATTAAATCAATTAAAGAAAGCGGCGGCGACCTGACGCTGATTCAACCGGTTCAATCCGTGAACGAAACAAAAAATAATTCTAAAATAATTATTTTAACCATCGGTATTTTAATCGCCACTCTCGGCCTGGGATTTCTCGCTTATTATTTAACGTCTAAATTGCTATAATCATAAAATGTTCGCTAAAACGGAATTAAACAAACTTAAAAAGAAACTGACTGAAGAAAAAACGGAAATTGAAGAAGAACTTAAACGGCACAAAGATATGCCGGATTTCGGCAGCGATGTCGACCCGGATGAAGAAACGGACGAATCAGAAGAATTAAGCAACCAATTGGCGCTTGTTCAAACCTATAAAAATCGGCTGGCGGATATCAATTCCGCTCTGAAAAAAATCCAAAACGGCAAATACGGCGTTTGCGAAAAATGCAAAGACGAAATCGCTTTAAAACTTCTCCAAATAAATCCGGAATCAAGATTGTGCCAAAAATGTAAAAAGGCGAACTAAGTTAAAATGAAGAATTTTTCCAAAGTATATTCCGCCGAACTTGAAGGCATTGAATCAAAATTAATAGAAGTGGAGGTTGATATTAATATCGGCCTCCACTCTTTTAATATCGTCGGGCTGGCGGATAAAGCCCTTAACGAAGCGAAAGAACGAGTAAGCTCGGCTTTAAAAAATTCCGGCGTCAAACCGCCGACCAAAGAAAACCGAAAAATCACGGTCAATTTGGCGCCGGCCGATATTAAAAAAACCGGCTCGCAATATGATTTAGCCATTGCCACAGGATATTTATTGGCGACTAAACAGATAAAACCGTTTGAAACCGAAGATAAAATTTTTACCGGCGAACTTTCTTTGGACGGCTCGCTCAGGTCAATCAACGGCAGCTTAAATATCGCCAAAATGGCCGAACGGCTCGGCTTTAATTTTATTTTTCTGCCCAAACAAAACGCCGCCGAAGCCGCGGTTATCAAGGGAATCAAAATTATACCGGTCTCAAATCTGGAAGAATTAATTAATCATTTGGAAAACCGCCAATTGATTGATTTTCAAAAACCGACGGAAGTCCAGCCGGTCGGCGACGCGCTCCTTGATATTTCCGAAATCAAAGGCCAGGAAAACGCCAAAAGGGCTTTAATAATTGCCTCCTCCGGCGGCCACAATATTTTAATGTCCGGGCCTCCGGGCGCCGGAAAAACAATGCTGGCCCAAGCTTTGGCCTCAATTCTTCCGGCGCCGTCTCTGGAAGAAGCCGTTGAAATTACTCAAATCTATTCCGCGGCCGGAGTTTTGGGTAAACATTCTTTTATCAATTTTCGGCCATTTCGGGCGCCGCATCACAGCGCTTCAATGGTTTCGGTAATCGGCGGCGGAGCCAATCCCAAGCCGGGAGAAATCAGTCTGGCGCATCGCGGAGTTTTATTTCTTGATGAAATTCCGGAATTTCGGCGCGACCTCTTGGAAGGCCTGCGTCAACCGCTTGAAACCGGCGACGTTTGTATTTCTCGCGCCAAAGGCGTTCTAACTTTTCCGGCGAAATTTATGCTCGCCGCCGCGATGAATCCCTGCCCCTGCGGCCATTTCAACGACCCGGAAAAAGAATGTAAATGCAGCGCCAACGAAGTTTTTCGTTATCAGAAAAAAATCTCCGGCCCGCTCCTTGACCGAATTGACATTCAAATTGAAGTGCCGCGGGTAAAAATCGAAGAATTAAGGAAACAAAAACGCGACAATTCCGGAGAAAAAATCAAAAGCCAAATCGCCCGGACCCGCGAAATCCAGGAAAAACGCTTTATCAAAACCAAGCCTCGCATCCGGCTCAATTCCGAAATGAGTTCAAAACAAACCGATGAAACGGTAAAATTTTCTCCCGATGCTGAAATTTTTCTGAAAAACATTCTGGAAAAATCTTTTATCTCGGCGCGCGGCTATTACCGAATTTTAAAAATCAGCCAAACCATCGCCGACCTTGAAGGCGAAGAAAAAGTCAGCGGCAACCACTTGGCCGAGGCCTTTCAATATAGAATAAGAGAAAAAGAATAAAATCTCAAAAAATTGAATTTATACTTAACATTTAAGAAATTAAAAGAGGTATGATTAAAATCATGCCTCTTTTTTTATTTATTATAATAATTTAACTTAATTTTCATTATTATCATTATCCTCAATTTATCCACATATGTGGATAAATTGAGGACGCAAATCATAATTTAAATTATCTTAAAATATTTTTTAATTTCGCTATCCCCTTCCATAATATCAACGACCATCATTTTACAATATTTATTTAATTCCTCTTTAAGAATGATTTTCCAAAATTCTTCCGCCACGAAATTTGGACAAATCCAAACGCTTTTTTGAAGCTGATAAAAATCAAATTCTTTAAGAAGCCCTCTAAGCTGGTCGCGTTTTACGCTATAACCGCCCGGCACGTCAAAACTGACTATCCGCCATTTTCCGTCCCATTTAACGACACTTGGTAAAATCGGAAAATAGGAGCGAAAAAATCTTTTTCCTTTTTCCGTCAGGGTTAATTTGCCTTCTTGTTTTTTTATAAAGCCGCGACCTATTAGTCTCTTTAAACTCTGATTTAAATATTTTTTCTTCTCATACCGCTGGATAAAATCGCTCATCAACTCATCGCTGATTTCTTTAAAATCATTAAAAAGCCTGCCCAATTCCATCATATGTCTTCTGGCGGCGCGCGATGTTTTAGCCATATATTTATTATGATAAATATTATAATAAATACCATCCTCAAAACGCCCGCATATGTGGATAAATTGAGGATAACTAAAGGTTTATAAAAATAATTCGAAAAATGAGTAAAAAAATATTAAAAATTGAAATCGCTGTCTTCAAAATATCCACATATGTGGTTATTTTGAAGACAATATTTTTATAGAGAAATTTATAAAAACAAGACGGAAAATAAAAATAAAAAAAGAGGCTCTTTTTAAGGAGCCTCTGTATAAATAAAGAACAAAATCTAAGAATAGTGACGCGCGGCATAAAGCACATTTAACTCCTCAGCGGTAAGTTATTCATCATCTTGTGGCAGTAAATATGGATTTTTTTCACAATTTCCACATTTATCTCCACCGTCCGGGTTTGATGCACCACAATGTGGACACACAAAATCAATAGCGTTAAAAATATAAGGACAATTCATTTGGCCTCCTTTCATATTTTACTGGGGCATTAATGTTGATACCACGATTATCACATTGCTCTTTCTGCCAAGAAGTTAAATAATATCTTTTTATTTCTTTCGACCATTCTTTCCACTGAAGACATTCGCGGCGCTCTTCTTTTTCAATTAATATTTCCGCCATCGAAACCACCAAGACAATTACAATGCCAATACTAAAAATAATAATAGCAAATGTCGATCTTTTCATCTCTGTTGATTTTTTCATCTCATTTCCTCCTTTTTATAATTTTGTTATTTTTATGTTTTTTACCGCGCTGTATAATAAAGCCAGTGCGATAAAAAACGCCGCCAATGTTGCCCATTCAAGCGCTTTCCTTATCAATTCCATATCAATATCCTCCTTATATTATTTGATTTATGTAAAACAACTAATTATCAATAAATATCATACTTTTTAAGAAAAGTCAATATCTCTTTTTTAACCGCTGTTTGATTTTCTTTTTTAATTAAAATTCTATAAATCCACTCGGCAACGCGTTCCATTTCTTTTTCTTTTATTCCCCTGGCAGTTATTGCCGGCGTTCCCAAGCGCAAGCCCGACGGTTTAAAAGGAGAAGCGTCTCCGGCAATGGAATTGCGGTTAGCGATAATGCCGGCTTTTTCCAATTTCCTTTCCGCTTCCAAGCCGTCAATGCCAATATTTTTCAAATCCATTAAAAGCAAATGATTGTCCGTGCCGCCGGTTATTAAATCAAACCCGTATTTTTTCAACTCTTCGGCTAAAACTTCGGCGTTTTTAACAGCCTGTTTTTGCTCATTTTTAAATTTCGGCTTCAACACTTCGCCAAAAGCCAAAGCAATCGCCGCGATTGCGTTATTATGCGGCCCGCCTTGAAGACCGGGGAAAACGGATTTATCTATTTTTTCGGCCAATTCTTTGCGAGAAAAAATTACCGCTCCTCTTGGCCCGGCCAAAGTTTTATGAGTTGTCGTCATCACAACATCAGCGCAAGAAAACGGCGCGGGATGAAGTTTGGCGGAAATCAAACCGGCAATATGAGAAATATCCGCCAAATGATACGCGCCAACTTTCTTGGCGATTCCGCCAATGCGCTTAAAATCAATCTTTCTCGGATAAGCGGTAAATCCGGAAATAATTATTTTCGGCCGATGTTTCTCCGCCAGTTTTTCAATTTCCGTGTAATTCAACAAGCCGGTTTCGAGATTAACTCCGTATTGAATCGATTTAAATAATTTTCCGGAAAAACTCGCCGAATGGCCGTGAGTCAAATGCCCGCCGCTTGCCAAATTCATTCCCATTAAAACTTCGCATGGCTTCATTAAGGCCAAATAAACGGCCAAATTCGCCGGCGAACCGGAATACGGCTGAACATTGACGCTCCAGTTTTTAGCCGATAAACCAAAGGCTTTCAACGCCCGTTCCCATGCCAACTTTTCAATCTCGTCATAATAAAAATTCCCGGGATAATATCTTTTACCCGGATATCCTTCGGAATATTTATTAGTTAAAGGAGAACCTAAAGCTTCCAATAATTCCGGGGAAACAAAATTCTCCGAAGCGATTAAATTAATCGTCTCGTTCTGTCTTTTAATCTCGGAAGTTATTAATTCATAAAGACGGCCGTCCGTTTTTTTTAAGCGCGTAAATTTCATCGTCAAATGTTAAATGTCAGATGTCAGATGTCAGATGTCAAAAATTTATCTTAACGCTTCTTCTATGAGCGCTCTTACTCCTTTTTGCATTACGCCGTCTTGGCCTTCAAAATCTTCATAAGGCAAGGCGCCATTAATTGAAGATTTTTCACCGTCTTTGCTTATTAAAACACTATAGGGCGTTCCGCGAGAACCAGAATCAAGCGCGTTCTGCGTTTGTTCTTTTATTAATTCGTCGTAACGGCCACTTTCTAAACATTCTTCAAATCGGCTTTTATCCAAACCGATGTCTTTGGCGATTTTCGGCAAATCGGAAAGATTTATAAGATTATTTGAAGGTGTAATTTCAAAATACTTGTCAAGATAATTCCAAAAACCGCTGTCCCCGCCCAATTCAGCGGCGCATTCGGCGGCCAGCGCCGCTTTTTTGGCTTTTGAATGCAATTGTTCTATCGGATAATGCCGATAAACCCAGACAACTTTTCCGTCTTTCCCGTATTCTTCCATTACGGTAAGCATCGTCTGATGAAATCTCTTGCAAAAAGGGCATTCCATGTCGGAAAATTCAATGATTTTTACCGGCGCTTCGGGATTGCCGCGCGGATGGTCTTTTTCGGAAATCGGCAACACATTCTCAACTCCGCTGGAAACCGGTTTTTCTTTTGATTTCTCCGCCTCCGGCCGCTCAACATTTTTCAAACCGGCCGAATAAATAACGGCGCCGACAATCAATAAAGCGGCGATAATTATACTCAAAGGCAATAAATATTTCTCTTGATTAGTCATTGGTTTAATTATAGTATTTGCTTAAAATCTGTCAATAAAATTTATGAAAAGAATTTATTTTGATTACGCGGCGACAACGCCGGTGGATAAAAAAGTCATTGAAGCGATGTCGCCGTATTTCAGCGAGAAATTCGGCAATCCGGGCAGTCTTCACTCATTCGGGCAAGACGCTTTAAAAGCGGTTGACGAATCGCGGGAAAAAATCGCCAAGGCTCTTAACGCGGATTTTCGGGAAATAATTTTCACCGGCTCGGCCACCGAGGCCAATAACTTGGCTCTGCGCGGCATTATTAAAAGTATCAAGTATCAAGTATTAAGTATTAAGTATCCAAGAATTATCGTCTCGGCGATTGAACACGAATCAATTTTAGACACTTGCCGCGCTTTGGAAAAAGAAGGCGTTGAAGTGATTTATCTGCCGGTTGACAAAAACGGCTTTGTTAATTTGAAAAAATTAAAAGAATCGCTTAATGAACGAACAATTTTGGTTTCAATAATATACGCCAACAACGAAATCGGGACCATCCAGCCAATCAAAGAAATAGGTAAGTTGATTTCAGAATTTAGAGAAAAAAATAATTCAAGATTCCCGTTATTCCACACTGACGCCGTTCAAGCGTTCCAATTTTTAGATTGCGATGTTGATAAACTCGGAATTGATTTAATGACTTTGTCCGCTCATAAAATTTACGGACCTAAAGGAATTGGCGCGCTTTATATTCGCGCCCTATACCCTAAACCCTATACTCTAAACCCTATAATTACCGGCGGCGGACAAGAATTCGGGCTTCGTTCCGGCACGGAAAACGTTTCTTCCATTATCGGTTTTGCCAAGGCCGCCGAAATAATCATTAAAAACCGCGCCGAAGAAAATAAAAGAATTGGCGATTTGGCGGATTATTTTTGGCGAGAAATTAAAAAAATCTGTCCGCAAGCGGAAATTAACGGAGTGTCAAATATCAAATGTCAGATGTCGGACGTTAAAAAACTGCCCAATATCTTAAACATCCGCTTCCCCGGCCAAAACGCCCAAGATTTACTTATTAAACTCGACATTAACGGCGTCGCCGTCTCTTCCGGCAGCGCCTGTTCGGCCAGGGCGGTTAAACCTTCTTATGTCCTTAAAGCCATCGGCTTGCCGGACGCTCAAATAAAAAATAGTTTGCGTTTCAGTTTCGGCAAACCAACGACAAAAAAAGAAATTATAGAAGCGCTGGAAATAATTAAAAAACTCTTGCGATAAATAAGATATCTGAAAACAAAAAACACTCCGATTATAATCGGAGTGTTTTTTGTTGTTATTCTCTATTCTGCCTTAATCTTGTTTAATTTCTCCATTAACCCATTTAATTGATTCTGAATGTCTAAAATTTTAGACATCATTCCTTCCGTGCCGCCTTTTTTAACTTCATATTCTTCTTTTTCTTCTTTCTTGAATTCTTTATATTCTTCTTTATGTTCTTTTTCTTTATCTAATATTTTTTCTTCTCTTCCCTTAAAAAGAAAAGGCAAGTCGCCGATAATCACGACTCTCGCCTGAATTTTTGACGAAGTTTTATTCCAAAGGCCGCGAACTGTCACTCTCATCCCAGCCTGCAAATCGCTGAACGAGCCGGTTGTATAAATCGGCAAACAAGGAGTCGTAATGCAGACTATATTCATCTGTTTGACGATTTTCGTGTCGCCGTTCACAATAACCGCCTGACTACCGGCTTCTTCCGTCGCCATCGTGAAAGTCGTACTAGTCGCGTCAATGCCTTCAATCATACCCCTGAAAACGCTGTGAACTTTTTGAATTGAAACGTTTCTGACCGTTTTAGCGTGAACCAAATAATTATCGCTCGCGTCAAGATAGCCGTGGACATTGACGATATCGCCGATAGAAAATTCGTCAATCGCCGATTCTCCCCACCCGTACCGAACAACCTTAGAACCGGATATGTCAATTTTATAAATATAACTGAAAATTGAAATCTTCAGATAGCCGGCGCCGATTTCAATAACTTTGGCGGCTTTAATCAAAACTTCCGTGGATGAATTAGCTCCCGTTGAAGGACAAATACCTATTCCCAGACAAACCACTCGGCCGGGAATTTCTTTAATAGATAGCTCTTGTCTTAAATCTTTCCTCGAAATATCTTCAATAATCGACGGCATACTCGTCATCGACGTCGCGCCCTCCTCAGCCATCGCCGCTCCAATAAGAACAACTAATCCTGCCGATAAAATCATTCCGCTAAAAATCACTAAATATTTTTTTGTTTTCATTTTTTATGAATTAATCAACGACCTTTACCGCTATTTTAAGACGCCAATTTATATATGTCAAAAATTTCTTTGGTTGTTGTCGCGTTTTCGGCCGATTTATCGTCGCGCCATCTTAAAAATCTCGGAAACCGCAAGGCCAAACCGCCCTGCCTGCCGGCAGGCAGGGCTTTTTCTATTTTATCTCTTGCCGCCGTGTGGACCGGCGAAACCGTAATTTCCGCCCCCGAAACTTCCATCACAATTTTTGGCTCAAACCAAACATCAACTTTCATATTTGTTTCAACTAATTTATGTTTTTCCTTAATTTTATATTTCTCAAACATCTTCAATAATTTGGCCAAAACTTCATCGGTAAAACCCGTGCCGACTTTGGTAAACGAATAATATTTATTTATTTTCGGGTCATAAACCGCCGCCAAAAGCGAGCCGTAAGTTCCGGCGCGCCGGCCCGCGCCGTAAAGCGCGCCGACAACAACCAAATCAAAAGTATCCGTCAACTCATCGCGATAATCTTTCTTAAATTTAATCCACAACCAGCCGCGGCTGCCGGCCCGATAAATCCCTGACCAATCTTTAATCATCACCCCTTCGTTTCCTCTTTTGACCGATTCGCCGAAATAAGATTCAATTTCGGATAAATCATCCGTAAGCGCGTATTTGCCAAAATCAATTACTCCGATTTTTTGAAAAAAACGCTCTAAAGCAATTCGTCTTTCTTTTAGCGATTTATTTAAATAATTTTCTCCGTCCAAATAAAGTAAATCAAACAAAAAATAACGAACCGGAATTTTTTTGACATATTCTTCTATATTATGTTTTCGCCGCCGCGACATTAAAATTTGAAAAGGAAGCAGTTTGTCGTTTTTTTCATCATAAGCCACCACCTCGCCTTCAATAATCGCCTCTTTTCCACGAAAATATTTTTTTAATCCGCTTATTATATCCGGATATTGATGGGTGATTTTTTCTTGACGCCGCGAAAAAAGCGAAGTTTCGCCGTTTTTCTTAATATGCGCCTGAATTCTTTCGCCGTCATATTTATCTTCAACCGATACTACTCCCTCAATATGTTTTTTTACTTCATCTAATTCTTTAATTCTGTTTGATGACATCATTCTGATAGGCGCGCCGACTTTCGGCTTAATGGCCATTATCCCCTTGAGCCCGTCTCGCGAAATAATGTAAGCCACTTCTCCTAAATCCGATAAAACATTAAAGGCATATTCTAAAACTTCTTTATCTTTCTTTCCGGCTCCAAACGCCTTGGCTAGCCCATATAAAAAAATCATCTCGCCCACGCCCAATCTTAAAGTCCCTAGAACCGTCCGAATAATATATTTCGCCTCTTCAGCCGACGCCTTTGACAATAAATCCGCTAATAAATTTATTTTTTTCTCCTGCGAACCTTCGCCGCCGGTTTTAGCAATCTCAATTAACTTTTCAAAAACTTCTTTAATCGTCAGGCCCTGCCTGCCGGCAGGCAGGCCATACCTGCCGGCAGGCAGGCCATACCTGCCGGCAGGCGGGCCATACCTGCCGGCAGGCAGGCTTTTTTCGCCTTTTTTCAATTCTTCAACTGCAACCCCTAAATCGCCTGTTTTTTGATACAACCGAGCAATTTGATAAATTTCCATATTTTTCAAACGGCTGATTCCGCGAATAACCATTTTTTCCGCTAAACCGATTTCTAAACCTTCATAAGGCGGACTCAATTCGCCACGCAAAAGATAGGCGCTGATTTTCGCTTCTTCCGGCGAAATTTTCGGGAAAAACTCCGCCAAAATATCAATCATCGCCAAAGAAGACGCTGTTTTTTCCAGCCGGCCAAAAACCTCGGCTAAGTGAGAAAATTTTATTTCACGCATAATAAATAATTATTCTTCTAAAATCAATTCAAAAGCGCGGTGCGATTTATTAGAAGCGCCGACTGATTTGAAACGATATTGCGTTGAAGTGGCGCTAATGAGAACAGCATCAACTCTTGAAACAAAAGAGGTAAGCGAATCAGTTATGCTGTAATCGGGGAATAAAGCGTCCACTGCGAGATTTGATGAACAATTTTCCGCCCCCGTAAAAACGTTAATATTAAAATCGCAAAAAGTTTGGCCTCTTTGGTCGCACTTGAAACATTGATAAAGTTTCCACTCAAGGCCCGCGTCAGCCGCGTAAATCGCCTTGCTGGAATCAACGAAATCAGCGGCCATTCTCAGCCGCTGAAGGATAAAATAACCGCTGATTGAAGAAAAAATCAAAACAACCGAGCCTATTAATGTTACCGCTAAAAGCATTGCCTGTCCGCTCTGTGCGCGCATAATTTATTTAATTAAAAAAATACCTCTAACGGCAAAAAACCGTATTTTTCGATAAACCAAGGGATAATGAACCAAAAAAATAAAATTTTCCAAATTATTGAAAAAACAATAATTGTCGCGCCTTCTTTGCGATATTCTTTTTCCAGTATTAAAGCAATACCGTAAATCAAGCCGGCGAAAACGCTGAAAAATCCGGCAACAATGCCGATACAAAACCATTTCTTGCCGAATGAAAATTTTCCGTTAATCAAATTATCCATAATATTAATATCAATAATAAACGACCTTTATCTCGGAATAACTTCGCGCCAAATTATATTTTTGAAAAATTTCCAGATAGAACTGCCAGTCGCGCCTCCTCCTCCTCCGCCGCCGCCAACCCCGCCTCCTCCGCCGCTAACGGAAATAGTTCTTTGGTTGGAACGATTACCGTCAATCGCGGAACAAGTCAAAGTAAAAGTCGTTGTTTGCGACGGCCTTAATAAAATAGAATCATTAAGGCATTCGCTTTCGTTTGAACAAACCGTATCCGAAAAAGAACCGCCGGAAATTACGCAACCTTGGTCAGCATTGCGAACACTAAGAGCACAATTCGCGGCTTGCGGAGGAACAATTGAAGAATCGCAATTAAAATTGTCAATTATCGGAAATTTCCAAACTCCGACATTAACCCTATCTGAAACCGTCGGCAGACTACCGATAACAGTATTACAAGTAATGGAAAAATTGTATTGTCTGCCTTGGCCGGCATTTTCTTGCCCTCTTTCAAGAACGCCTAAATTTTCCGAACCGGAAACTTGCCGAGAACCGTTCCATAAATTAGAAAGTCCATAATTATCCGCCGGCTGGCCGTTTATTAATGTCGCGGCAATACAAGGCAATATGGTATTTTCAGAAACCCAAGAAGCGTCCGCTTGCGTATTAGGAACTTCAAGATTTAACCCGTCTAAATTATTAATTTTTAAATCAATATATGCCGCTCTAAAACCCTGAACACTGTATTGAATTAAAAATGGAATATCAACGAGTTCGGGAAGTAATACAGGAGCGCATCTTCTACAATTTCTAAACGGCCAGCATGGATTAAAACATACAGAACTACTACCGCACGCATTACTAACGGCAAATTCTCCAAAAAATCTACAATAAGGAACAAAACTTGGAGGAGGCGGGAATGGATTTGGTATTATGCCTTCACACGTATAACCTGGTCCAACACATCTTCTATTTTCAATAGAAATATTAAAAAGATTAAAATAATTATCGTTGTTATTATCAGACAACCACTGACTCCCAATATTTGGGCTTCCTTCCCTTGTAATTACATTAGAGCTTGCCCCTTGTTGTAATAATTCCTCGCCGATATCTTGCGAATAATCTCGCCTACCGCCTCCATTGCCGTACAAATTATAAGTCCGGCAAAAAAGCGGTTTAGAAGTTATCATCGCCCAAGGAGAAGCTCCCACTCTATTTATCGCGCGGATACGATAAGAATAACTGATATCCGGCGAAACTCCATTATTCCAACTGGTTGTATTCATCCCCGGAGACGCAATTAAACTGAAATTAACGCCGTCAACGCTTCTTTCTATTTCATAAGAATCTTCATTTATTAAATCATTCCAAGATAAATTTAAAGAACAATTAGCGCCAGTACCGGTAATTTGAAAATTGGGAGCTACCGGCGCGGAAATTTGAGCATTTACTTGACTAATAAAAACAAAAGAACTAACCGCCAAAACAACGACAAATAGAATTCTAAACTTCATATTTTTATCGCCTGACATATTTTAATTATAAACTAAATTCAATAAAATAAATAGCGAGTTGTGGATAACTAAGGAGCTGGGGCGGGAGCGGGCAATTCCGCGATGTTTCTGGCGCTGATTGTCGTCTGGGCGTCAATGGAAATTCCTAATCTTTCAACTTCCGGCTCGGCGCTGGTGATTGAAAAAGCCAGAGTTATCCGCGGCCACGTCGTTAAAGAGCCGCAAGGATTAAGAAAAATGCCGGGGTCAATATTATTGCCGCAAGCGACGATATTCAATTTTGTTACAGCCACATTGGCCGCCGTTATTTTCTGATAATTAAACCATTGGTCATCGGCGTTTGAACAAGAATTAAATCCTATCGGCGCCGAAATATCCGAAACCGCCCGCTCAATCGCTCTGTCAGACGAGTTTAATTTATATCTCACCACTTCGTTATTCGCGTTGACAAACTGGATTTTCGGCTCCGTTGAATCGGCAATTTCGCAAAAATTATATCCCGTCCGCATTTCTCTCGCCATTTGCTCTATAGTTAAAGCCATACTGTCATTTGCCGACATTAAAGCCGCCGCAACCCTGTAAGAACGGATAATCTGAACAAAGCCACCGGCGGCGATGGAAATAACAATCGCAAAAAGACCGAAAGCGACAATAAGTTCAATTAAAGTAAAACCTTGTTTTTTCATCGTTTTTTTATCTGTAATTAAAAAAATAATCTTCTAAATTAATGCTGAATTCCACACTGCCGCGGCTTATCCACTTAACAACTGAATTGACTTTAATTCTATTTCCGTCCGATGAATTTTCAATCAAAATACTTCTTATAAACGGCGCTTGATTGCCGCTACTGTCATAATTATAAAAACCGGTTATAGAATTAAATGAAAGTGCTAATTGACTTTCCGAAGAAGAACAAGTTGCCCCCAAATTTACGGATTCATAATTAACTTCATAACAATTGTCGCTTATGCCGTTATTCCATGGCAATCCCGCCAGTATATTGGCTTCAATTAAATTCTTTATTATTTCAATTCCTTCAACCGCCAGATAATTGGCGATAAACTGGTCGCTTACAACGCGGTTTAGACCCAAAGCCCGCGACATCAAGCCGGCCACTGAAACCAAACCGATAATTAATAGACTTGTGGCCACCATGGCTTCAACTAAAAGATAACCCGATTCATTTTTTTTAAACATATAAAATTAATGCATTTGAGCGGTTATTTGCCCGTTTTTAGTGATTGTTATAGATGAAACCGTCGCGCCTCCGGAATCCGTAATTTCCGCGGAAGCGGATTGAATACTTAAATCACCATTAATTATTATCTGCGGCGCCGGCGGAATAAAAACAATGTCGTTTAATATTAAATTATTAAACCGAACCGCTTGGTCTAATTTAATTGTTTCAACAATTTCATCTCCGCCGATAGGACCGCCCGGCGGGCCGAAAGGACCACCCGGCGGGCCGAAAGGACCGCCCGGCGGCGTATAAACATTATTTATGCTCGCGCAATCATTGCCTAAAATCGGCAATTCTTTAAAAATAATTATTGTATTATTCGACGCTTCTAAATGAACCCCATAATCGCAAGGCGCTTGTTCCTGTCCGAAAGTAGAAAACGCCAGATATTTCGCCTTATCCAACGCGCTGATAATCTTATTTTGTTCTCTGAATAAAATTAGCTGGCGTTCGGCCGCGCGATTATAAGAAGAAAAGCCAAAAGACAATAAAATAACCGTGATGCCGATAACTATCAATAATTCCACTATTGTGAATCCTCGCTTCATTAAAGTAATTATAAATAAATATTAAAAAGTTTGAAATAGCCGTTAATTATTTCATAGCCAAAGAAAAATACCAAACTCGCGCCGATTATTAAAAATGGCCCGAAAGGCACGATGTCTTTCATCGTTTTTTGTTTTTTAAGCAATAAAGGCGCGACCGCTATGGCGCCGATAATAAAAGCCAGAAACACTATCGCCATTATGTCCGGCCAGCCGAAAATCAAACCCAGGGCGCCGACCAATTTGAAATCTCCCCAACCCATTCCCCGGCCCCTGGTCAAAATTATTATGGCGGCGAAAAACGCCATTGCGATAACGGCGGCGGAAAAATGACCAATGACCAACAACCAGCGACCATCGACCAACGACAGCGGCCAAAAATCAAAAAGCAAAGCGTAATGGCCGAGGAACGAACTATAACTAATGACATTTGACATTATTATTAGAATTATTCCCAATATCGCCAAAGACAAATTTATTGAATCCGGAATAATGTAATGGCGGAAATCAATGATTGAGAGAAGAAGAAACAGCAAAAAAACCAACAACCATAAAAAAACCTGAATTATGAAATATGAATTACGAATTACGAATAAATTATAAAGCGCGAATGGGACGAAAACAAAAATCAGGCCGCTCAATAATTCAACGAGAGGATATTGAAACGACAGTCGATTGCCGCAAGAGCGACACCGGCCTTTTTGAATTAAAAAACTTAAAAGCGGTATGAGTTCATACCACTTTAAAGTTTTTCGGCAATGCGGGCAAGCTGACCGGCCGCCGATAATTTTTAAATCCAGAAGTTTTTGGCCGGGTTGATAACGCAGAGAAACGACGTTCAGAAAACTGCCGATTGCCGAACCGAACAAAAACAAAACCGCGAGAAAAAACATAAAAATAATAAAGATTATCTGATACAGAAACCATTATCTCCGTCCAAACAACTTCCTCTCGTACAAGTAGTGCCAGCCGTAGTATCTATATCATCGTTCAGGACGGAATGATTATCTGTGGCAAGACGCGCTCCTAAAATATAATTCTGACCGTCGCCTGAATAACAATAAAAATACGGTTGCCCTTGCCCTGTTGATGGATTATATAATGGGTCGTTTGGAACCCTGTCAACGCCCGTTTCCTGCGTTAAAATAGTTTGGAGAGTGGCCCAATCGGCAACAGCGATAGTCGGATAACTCCTGTATTTTGTATAGTAAATCTCCAGATAACTTTGAATTTTTTGCAAATCCGAAATTCTTTGCGCGTCATAAGCCCCGGGCCGAAAACGGCTGACGCCGACCAAAACCAGCGAAGACAAAATCGCGATAATGGCGATGACAATAAGCATTTCTACCAGCGTAAAACCTTTTTTATTTTGAAACATATTAATTAATTTATTTAATTTTATCTTCGACCATTTATTTATATTCTCAACCCTTGGGTTAAATTATATATCGGAAGAAGAATTGCCGCAAATAGAAGGCCGACCAAAATTCCTATCACCGTAATTAAAACCGGTTGAATCAATTCGGTTAAATTATTAACGACATTTTCAACTTCGCGGGTGAAAAAAGCGGCAACTTTCAAAAGAATTTCATCCAGCCGGCCGGTATTTTCGCCGATTGAAACCATTTGTCCGACCAAAGCCGGAAAATAATATTCGTTCTGACTTAATAAAGACGAAAGAGATTCACCTGCTTTTACCTTTTCGGCGATTTCCTCAATTATGCCGGCGTAAATCTCGTTGCCGATTACACGGCCCGTTATCTCCAAAGATTGAGACAAAGGAATGCCGCCTTTAATCAAAACGCTCAAAGACTCGGCAAATCTGGCAACGTAATTTTTTTTAAATAAATCGCCGAAAACCGGCGTTCGAATAATCAGTTCGCTGAAAACTATTTTCCCCTCCGGCGTCCTAAAATAATCAATCATCAAACCGATAAACAGCCAGCCGATTATAATAATCAGCCACCACCACTCCAGTATAAATCCGCCGGAATTAAGAAGAATTTTGGTTAAAAGCGGCAAACGGACATTCATTTCTTCAAAAACCGGCGCCAGTTTCGGAAAAACAACCGTCAAAATAATCACCGCCACCGCCAAAAATAAAACAATAATAAAGGCCGGGTATATCAAAGCGTTTTTGATTTTCATCCTCAAACCGACTTCTTTTTCCATATAATCCGCCAAAAAAATCATCGCTTCTTTTAATCTCGCCGTTACCTCGGCCGAACGAATCATATTGAGATAAAATTCGGAAAAAATATGATTTTGACGCCCCAGCGCCTGGGAAAGGGATAAGCCCGCGTCAATATCGGCGGAAATTTCAAAAATCGCCTCTTTAAACAGAGGATTTTTAGTTTGTTTATAAAGAGCCCTAATTGAATCGCTAAGCGGCACTTCGGATTCCAAAAGAGTGGCAAACTGCCGGGTAAAAACCATCACGTCAATCGCCTTGACGCGGTTCAAAAAAGAAAAAACTTTCTCTGTTATCCGCTTTTTGTCCGCGCTTTCCAGACTCAAAACAAAAAGCTCGTGGCCGGTTAAAATATTGGCCGCTCCGTCGCGGCCGGCGGCATCCACAAACCCGCCCTGCAGCTCTCCTTCTTTATTTCTGGCAAGATATTTAAACTTCATATAAATTTGCCGTTATCTTTCAACTAACATTCTTAATTCCCCGGGATTCAAAGAATATAATTCCGCGTTTTCAAAAGAAACAATATTATTTCTAACTAAATCCGCCATTGAACGGTTAAGGGTAATCATCCCTTCCTGGGAATTTGTTTCTATGACCAAATCAATTTGATAAGCTTTTCTTTCACGGATAAGATTGCGAATGGCCGGATTGGCAAGCATTATCTCGCAGGCGGGTACGCGGCCGCCGCCGATTTTAGGAAGCAATCGCTCGGAAACAACGGCGACTAAAGTGGCGGCAAGTTGGGAAGCGACCTGATTTTGCTGTTCGGCCGGAAAACTGTCAATAATCCTGTCAACCGTTTGCGAAGCCGAATTCGTATGAAGCGTGGAAAAAACCAAATGCCCGGTCTCGGCCGCGGTCAAAGCCGTTGACACCGACAAGGCGTCTCTCATCTCGCCGATCATAATCACATCCGGGTCCTGTCTTAAAACCGAACGCAAAGATTTATGAAAATCCGACGTGTCCGCCCCAACCTCTCTCTGGGAAATTATGCTTTTATCCTGGACGAAAATATATTCCACCGGGTCTTCAATGGTAATAATATGGTCCATTCGATTGTGATTTATCTCGTCAATCAAAGCCGCGAGAGTCGTTGATTTGCCGTGGCCGGCCGGACCGGAAATCAAAATAAATCCCTGGGAAGATTTGGTAAAATCATGTAAAATCGACGGCAAACCAAGTTCTTCAATTGTTTTAATTTGAGAAGGAATTAAACGAAGCGCGGCCGCCATATATCCTTTTTGATAAAAAACATTAACTCTAAACCGGGCCTTGTCTTCAAAAGAATATGCGAAATCAACTTCTTTTTCTTTTAAAAATTCTTCTTTTTGCTCCGGCGTCAAAAGCGCCAAAACCAAACCCTCAGCGGCGTCAGGCGCCAAAATCGGCTCTTTCTGAAGCGGAATCAAGCTGCCGTCAATTCTTAAGGTTGGCCGACGGCCAACGCCAAGATGAAGGTCCGAAGCATTCTGCTGAGCGGCAATTAATAATAAATCGTTTAATTTTTGTTTATAGTCTGCCATAATTATTGAAATTTTTGAGCTTATATTATAGTGAAAAAAATTCACTACAATTATGAGCTGAGTAAATGTTTTATTATGAAAAATTATACACTTTCGGTTTTAATTTTTCAATAAAACTCTTTACATCTCCGCCGTTTCTCTCAATACTTCTTCAATTGAAATTAATCCTTCCAGCGCTTTCAAAATTCCGTCTTGGCGCAAAGTAATCATCCCCTGCCTTTTCGCTTCTTCTGAAATTTTCGCTTCGGTCGCCCCGCTGTTAACAATATTTTCAAGCTCCGGCGTCATTTTTAAAACTTCAAATAAGGCCACCCGGCCGCTGAACCCTTTCCCTTTGCAAGCTTCACATCCGGCGGAGCGATAAATTTGAAAATCTATTTTACCTGTTTCTTTTTTGATAATCTCCTTAATTTCAGCCGGCGGCTCAACCGGCTTTCGGCATTTTTGGCAAAGCCGCGGGACTAAACGCTGGGCCGCCATTAAATTCAAAGAAGAAGGGATTAAAAACGGCTCCACTTTCATATCAATCAGCCGCGGAATAACGCCCAAAGCGTTATTAGTATGAAGAGTTGAAAGAACGATATGACCGGTAAGAGCCGCGTGAACGGCCAGACCGGCGGTTTCCTCGTCTCGGATTTCTCCAACCATAATCACATCCGGGTCCTGACGAAGAATCTGGCGAAGACCGGAAGCGAAATCATAACCTATTTCCGGCTTAACCTGCGACTGGTTTAATCCGTCAATAAAATATTCCACCGGGTCTTCTAAGCTGACGATGTTGACGCCGTCTTTGTTCAAATCATTCATTACGGCGTAAAGCGTGGTTGTTTTTCCGGAACCGGTCGGGCCGGTGATTAAAATCATTCCATAAGGTTTTTCAATGGCGGATTTTACCGTTTGATAATTTGAACCGATTAACCCTAAATCTTCCAAACCTTTTAATCCGGTAGTGGGGTCTAAAACCCGAACAGCCGCTTTTTCGCCGACCGGCGTCGGAAAAGTGGCGACCCGAAAATCAATATCACGGCCAAAAAGAACGGTCCGGAAACGGCCGTCTTGAGGAATCCGTTTTTCATCAATTTTTAAATTAGAAAGCACTTTAACGCGGGAAACAATCGGTTGATGGAGCTCCAAGGGCATCGAAGAAACTTCTTGAAGTTCCCCGTCAATCCGAAATCTGATTCTTAGCCGGTTTCTCTGTGGTTCAATATGAATGTCCGAAGCCTTTTGCCAAACCGCTTCTTTTAAAGTGGAAGCGACTATTCTGATAATCGGCGCCTCTTCGGAAACCGCGGCCCCTTCTTCAAGTTGAACAATCCGCCGCTCGTCTTTAATTGATTTAAAATTTAAAGATTTCACCGCAGCCTCAATTTCGCTGCGATAAGGCGAATAACGCCTTAAAACTTCCTCCCATAAAGAAGGCGAGACCAAATAAACTCCCAAGTTTATCCGCGATTGCTTGGCGATAAACTTTATCGCTTCCTGAGCTTTTGAATCATCGGGGTTAAGCATCCCAACAGTCAATAAATCGGCCGAACGGCTGATAGGCACCACTTTATAATTGCGAACCGTTTCTTCCGGAACCAATTTTAAAACTTCATCGCCGATTTCCTCAACTTTAATTTTTTTATAAGGAACGCCGAGAATTTGGCTTTTAACCGAAGCCATTTTGTCTTCGGAAACCAGTCGGCGCTCGTAAATCAAATCTTCAACGCTTTTGCGGACCAAAGCCGCTTCCTGTAGAAGTTTCTTGGAAACCTCGTCCGAAAGAAAATTCTGTTTAACAATTTCTTGAAGAAGATTTTTATTGTCCATTTACCTATTATCTAAACGGGTTCGGATTAAAAGCCTGCTCTGGCGTTATTGACGGCTCGTATTTCTGCAGATTTTTAACAACCGGATTTTCAAAAATCTCCTGCGGGTCAAATTTTATTTGAACCGTTTCTTTAAGATTTTTTAATCCAGCCGGAACTATTACCTCAACCGAAGCCGGATTAACGATAAACAAATAATAAACCGCCGCGGCCAACACCGCCAAAATTGCCAGAATAATTCCAATGGCAAACCAATTTATTTTCTTTTTTTCTTCTTCAAAAATAATAGCCATAATTCAAATTTTTACTCCGCTTGATAATATGTGTCTATCGTCATTGTGTATAACAATTCCGGCCGCGCCTGCTTTTCTATTCTGAAATTTATCGGTTCGGAAATCATAATATTGTTTTCAACGTCTTTCAAAAAAGATTTAAAACCGTCATAGCCGCCGGCCAAACGAAGCTCCAGTCTTAAAATCCCCAATCCTTTCGCCATTTTCTGGGAAGACGGCTTTATCGCCAATGGCCTGATATTTATTGACTGTAATTCCATACCGGACAATCTGGCAAGGCCGTTTATTTGACCGATTGCGTATGAAATATCGGGCTTTGACGGCAAAATCAGCGAAAATTGATTTTCTATGTTCGTCAAGTCCTGATATTGAGAAAGCAAATTGTCCGCCTGTTTTTTAAAAGACTCGTAAGAATCAAACGTTTCCTCGAGAGAAGAAATCTTCCCTCTTAAATTTAAAATTTCTTCGTAAGCCGGCTTTGTCAAAAATTTATAAACGACAACCGAACCTATTAAAAATAAAGCGGTTAATATTATTATAATAATTCTTTTACTGGAAACTTTTATCATAAAGTTTATAACTTCAAAAATTGCGGGGTTAAAATTAACCTGATTTTAAATTTTAATTCCTTTATTCCTTTACCAAGGTCGGTTAAATTTGAATTTTCCAAAAAAACCCGCTCTATCTCCGGCGCCTGAGAAAAAAGCTTTAATTCCTTAATCAAAGTTTCATAATCCGGCGCCACGCCTTCAAATCGCGCTTCTCGCTCGCCAACGCTCACCGATAAGCCACTGTAGCTTACGGTCGGATAAGTATTTTTTTCAATTAAATCAAAAATTTTGAAAACCGCCTTGTGATTGTCGGCCAAATTCTTGATATTGACGAATTGAGAATAAACGACGCCCAATTGCTTTTGCTGGGATTCATCAATTGATTGATTAAGATTGGAAATTTTATCGTTCCAATCTTTGACGCGATTATTCAAATAAGGTTTAAAACTAAAAGCCGTCACCAGAAAAACGGCCGTTGATAAAATAAAAGCGATTAAAGAAAAAATAAAAATCCGCCACGGCCAAACGACTAACAGCCGGTCTTTTATTTTAAATTTTTCTTCTAATGCGGCTTGATAAGGCATAATATCTATATATTTATGTGTTTATATGTCTATATAAAATTTTTAATTCCCAAACCGATTGCCACCGCCAATTCCGGCCCCAAATCTTTAACCAATAATTCAATCTCCGGCCGATAGGCGACAGCCGACAAAGAATTTCCGATACTCGCCGGCAATCCCATTTGCCCGCCGAAATATTCCGCGATACCGGCGAGTTTCGCTCCGCCGCCAGCCAAAATTATTCGCTCTATTTTCCGGCCGCCGTTCTTTTCATGATTTTCTTTCGCTTTCGCCGTTTCTTTAATAATAGCATCCAAAAAAACTTGCGGCAATGTGGATAACTCATAATCGCCGCCGGAAGCCGTAAGCCCTTTTTGTTTTTTTAATTCTTCGGCGCGCTTAAAAGAAATGCCCAAACCGTTGGCAATGCTTCTAGTAAGCGCGGCGCCGCCAAAATCGCTGAAAACATTCGCTTTCAAAAAGCCGTTGTCTGAAATTAAAATATTGGTGGAAAGAGCGCCAATATCAACAACTAATTGAGAAGCCGAATTGTTTATTAACGCCCTAATAAGACTTAAACTTTCCAATTCCAGCGCCTCGAGATTCAATCCGGCCAAAGCAAAAATATTTTGATACCTTTTAATAATTTCTTTCGGGATAGAAATAATAAAAATCTGTTGAACGGCGCCGGTTTCTTCTTCGCGCTCGCCCACTTTAAGCCACTCTATTTCAACTTCTGAAACCGGCAAAGGAATATGTTGGCGCACTTGAAAAGACATCGTCTTATTGATATCTATATCGGACATTTTCGGAATTTCCAATAAAGTGGTAAAAACCGAAAACGAAGGGATTGAAGCAACGGCCTCTTTGGCGCCGAATCCCGCTTCTTTAATAAGTTTTTTCAGCAATTCGGCCGTGTCTTTTTCGGCGATTTTTAAAGAGTTTGTCTGAATGGCGCTGTTGGGCCTGCTTAAATGTTCGTAAGTGTCCAAGACGCCGTAATTTTTCAGCCGCGGCTTCGGCGAATCTTTTTCTATTTCGGCGATTTTTATGGAAGAAGTCCCGATATCAACGCCCAAAATTGAACTTGAAGGAAAAAAGCGAGTCATAATTTGATATAATTATAATATGTTTTATTTTTTAATCAAAGCGAAAAATATTCTGTTAGATATTTTCTTTCCGCCGTTTTGTCTTCATTGCCAGAAATATTTGAATGTTTCTGGTAATAAATTTCTCTGCGGCGATTGCTTCGGCGCGATTAAATTAAACAGCGCGCCGTTTTGCCCGGTTTGCCGCAAACGCTTGGCGGAAAACAAAATCTGCCGACACGGCCGACAGCGATTTTCTTATCTTCTTTTGGCCGCCGGCTCTTACGACGACCCCGTCTTAAAAAACTTGATTCATTATTATAAATATAAAAATTTTAAAAACTTAACCCCGCTCTTAGGAAAAATACTTTTGAATTACTTAAAACTTTTAAACTTAAAACTTTTAAACTTTATTATCGTCCCCATTCCTCTTTATCCCAACAAGGAAAGAAAGCGCGGTTTTAATCAGGCAAAACTTTTAGCCGAATTTGTCGGCCAAAAATTAAATATAGAGCTTGCCGCTGCCTTAAAAAAAATAAAAAATATCAAACCCCAGGCTCAAATCAAAAACGGCGAAGAAAGAATAAAAAACATTGAAGGATGTTTTGAAATAACGAACCCGGAGCTGGTTAAAAATAAAAATATTATTTTAATGGACGATGTCTTCACTTCCGGCGCCACAATGAACGAAGCGGTGAAAATCCTTAAAGAAGCCGGCGCCAAAAGAATCATCGCCTTAGTTCTTGCTAAAGCTTAAATTTCACTCTGCCGCCTCGTCCCCACACCATAACTTCGTTTGGTATGGGGACGAGAGTCAAGTTCTGCCGAGCCGCTGGAGCGAGGCAAAAGAGGCAAAAAATGACTAATGGAACGATATAAGAAATAACTAATTATATCATATCAATTTCGGTTATTTCAACGATCGTTGAAATAACCGAAATTGGCTGAAACATTAAATCATTAAATGTTCTCCTGTAAAACAGTTCTAAAAAGCCTGTTTATTTTCAGACACTATTTAAATTTCCCCCTTTTTCATTTGTTTTCTGATTTTTTCAACCAGTGAATTAAAAAAATAAAGATTGTGGAAGGTTAAAAGTTTTAACGCCGTGATTTCTTTGGCGCGCAAAAGATGGGAAATATAATTGCGGCGATAGTTCTGACAAACGAAACAGCCGCATTTTTTATCTAAAGGATTTTTATCTTTTAAAAAAAACGATTTATTTAAGTCTAATTTTCCCGACGGGATAAAAGCGATTCCTCTGCGGGCGTAATGAGTCGGCGCGACGCAATCAAAAGTGTCTATGCCGGCTTTAATGATTTTTGGAATATCCTCCGGATAACCAATGCCGAGTAAATGGCGGGGCTTGCCTCCCGGGAGATTTTCAATAATCCAACCAACCATTTTCTCCATTGTTTTTTTATTGTCGCCGAATTCGCCGCCGATGCCGAAACCGTCAAATGGCTGCGAACCGATGAATTTCGCACTTTCAATTCTCAAGTCTTTAAATTTACCGCCCTGAACAATGCCGAATAAACTTTGAGTTTTTAATTTTTTAGCTTTGAGCGATTGAACCGCCCAGCGATGCGTCCGTCTCATCGCCAATTTATTGTATTCGTAATCTGCGTTCGGCGGCGGACATTCGTCAAAAGCGAAAATAATATCCGCGCCTAAATTTTCCTGAATCCCGATTGATTCTTTCGGCCCTAAAAATAATTCTTTCCCGTCAATCGGCGACCTGAAAATTACGCCATCTTCGGTAATTTTTAACTGTTTCGGCTGTTGGCCGACGCCGACTGTTTTTCTATCGGCATTATCCGCATTATTCTTTATAATTTTCCCGACCCCAAAATCTCTGCCGAATCCCAAACTAAAAACCTGAAAACCGCCGGAATCGGTCATTAACGGTCTCGGCCAATTCATAAATTTATGCAAGCCACCGCTGTTTTTGACGATTTTTTCGCCAGGTTTCAGATGAAGATGAAAGGTATTGGCAATCAAAATTCGGCATTTGGCCGCCTCCGCTTCTTCGCTGGTAAGAGTTTTTACCACTGCTTGAGTTGCCACGGGAACGAAAGCCGGCGTTTCAATTTCGCCGGATGAAGTTTTCAAAATCCCCAGCCGCGCCCGGCTGATTTTTGATTTTTTAAGAATTTTGAATTCCATTTTTTTTATTTTCCAGCCACTCTTTCGCTTCTTTGGAGGCCATTCTTCCCTTCGGCGTTCTATGAAGAAAACCTATTTTTACCAAATATGGCTCGTAAATTTCTTCTATCGCGTCTTTTTCTTCACCCAGCGTTGAAGAAAGAGCGCTAATGCCGACCGGTCCGCCGCGGAATTTTTTAATAATAATTTCCATCAAACGGCGGTCGTGCGATTCCAACCCAACTTCGTCAATCTCTAAAATATCAAAAGTTTCCAAAACCGTTTTTTCGTCCACTATTTTTAAATTATTCATTTCAACAAAATCTCTGGAGCGCTTCAATAAGCGATTGGCCATGCGCGGAGTAAAATGAGAAGCTTTGGCTATCAATAAAACCGCGGCCGGCGTTATTTTAATCCCGAGAATTTCAGCCGAACGCCGGATAATTGCAGAAATATCGTCAATTTCATAATAATCCAGCCGGAAAATCGCTCCAAACCGGGAACGCAAGGGCGGAGAAATTAAATTAATCCTGGTAGTGGCGGCGATTAAAGTGAAAGACGGCAAATCCAAAGAAATAACCCTGCTTGACGGCCCCTTACCTATCGGTATATAAATTTTACCGGCGTCAATCGCTGAATAAAGAGCTTCTTCAAGATGAGATTTCAACCGGTGCGCTTCGTCAATAAAAAGAATGTCGCGATTTTCCAAATTTGAAAGAGCGGCCGCCAAATCTCCTATTCGCTCCACGCTTGGAGCGGAAAGAGTTTTTAGGCCGCCGCCCATTTCTTTGGCGGTTAAATAAGCCAACGTGGTTTTCCCCAGACCGGGCTGGCCGCAAAATAACAAATGGTCGCTTGATTCGTTTCTTTTTCTAGCGGCGCCTAAAATCATCCGCAGTCCTTTTTTGATTTTTCCTTGGCCAACGTAATCATCCCAGGAAATAGGCCTTAAAACGGCATCCAAATGCTTATCTTCTTTATTTATTTTTAATAACTTCTTTTCTATTGACATTTAATTAAAAGTGTGCTATATAAAGAAAGACTGTCTAATCCTGTGGGCAACCAGGAATTATTTTCAGCTTCGGACGGCTTGGTTTCGGCTGAGCTTATCCTCAGAATAATTCTAAACCTCTTATTTTTTAAGAGTAAAAGAATGTGCCCACAGAATTAGGCGGTTTTTGTTTATTTTATAATTCTATCGGCCCGGTCACTCCTTCCACTTCCTCCATTGTGGTTATCCCGGAAATTATTTTTAAAATTCCATCTTGTTTCATCGTTGTCATTTCTTGTTCAAGAGCGAATTTTTTAATGGCCGATTCTCCTACTTGTTGAATTATTAATTCTTCCAGCTCTTTGTGCGATGATAAAATCATATGCTCCGGGTCAACTAATAATTTTTCGTATTCCGGGTCGTTCAATAAAAGTTCATAAATGGCGATTCTGCCTTTATAACCGGTGCCGTTGCATTTATCGCATCCGACCGGTTTAAAAATTTTAATTTCTTTATAATTATTTTTATTGACTCTTTTCGGAAGATTGGTTAAAAATTTTTTAATTTTATTTTTAAATTCCTCATTAATTTCTTGAGACGCTTTGCAGTCTTGGCAAAGGCGGCGGACAAGTCTCTGGGCAATTATTAAATTCAACGCCGAACCGATACTTGACGGCTTGACGCCTAAATCCAAAAGCCGGGGAATGGCGCCGGCAGCGCTGTTGGCGTGAATGGTTGATAAAACCAAATGCCCGGTTAAAGCTGCTTGAATGCCGATTTCTCCAGTCTCTTTATCTCTGATTTCACCGACTAAAATTACGTCCGGGTCCTGGCGCATCAACGAACGCAATCCATTGGCGAAAGTATACCCCGATTCTTCGTCAACTTGAGTTTGCTCAATGCCTTCAAGATGATATTCAATCGGGTCTTCAATGGTAATTGTTTTTATTTCCGAATTTTTTTTATAATTTAAAAAGGCGTAAAGCGTAGTCGTTTTTCCGGAACCGGTCGGCCCGGCATTTAAAATCATGCCGTTCGGCCTTCGCAATTCGGTTTTAATGATTTCCAAATCGTCTTCTCTCGCTCCCATGTCCGCCAAAGAAAGATTAATGGCGTCCGGGTCTAAAAGCCGCATTACAATCACTTCGCCATATTCCGAAGGCGCTATCGCCACCCTTACTTCAACTTCTTTATTGGGAAATTTTATGGTAAAGCGGCCGTCCTGCGCTTCGTCCCGGATATTAATTTTTAAATTGGAAAGCAATTTTATTCTGGAGACCAAATAAAGATAAAAATCTTTTTTAAACTCGGAAAATATGTCGTGTAAATTCCCGTCAATTCTCAGCCGAAGTTTAACGACCGACTCGGACGGCTCAAAATGAATATCCGAAGCGCGATTATTCAAAGCGCCGAAAAAAATAAATTCCAAAATCGAAGCGACATTGGCGGCCTTCATAGGCATCGCTCCAAACGATTTTTTCAATTCATTTAAAGAAACTGCGCCGTTTTTTAATCCCAAAAAATTATTTTGAGCAATTTCAATTTTCCCGGTGATCTGATTTTGTTTTTTTGAAATAAATTTATAAAAACTCCAGGCGTAATTAAGACTGCTTAAAGAAACGATAAAAATTGATAATTTATATTTTTTTACTTCTAATCCCTTAATTAATTCTTTAATTGCCGGAAGCTGGGCGTCAAAAACCGCCAAAGCCAGCTT
This sequence comes from Patescibacteria group bacterium, assembly GCA_038065955.1. GTDB lineage: Bacteria > Patescibacteriota > Minisyncoccia > UBA6257 > UBA9933 > JBBTPY01. The sequence goes on along the minus strand of JBBTPY010000008.1, from coordinate 24,701 downwards.
ATTTTCTTTAATTTCTATCGCCGCGGCTTTTAATTCTTTAGCCGTTTCTTCGGCGATTAAAGCCAGCGCTTCAATATTAATCGGCGCGGCCGCAAGATTTAAATAAAGAAGTTTGTTGTTATCCGCCCTTTTCTTCGCTTCTCTTTCCTCGGCTTCACGCCGAATTTTCATTAATTTATCTTTAATAAATTTCGGGGTTATCATTGTTTTTAATTATATCATATATCATATATTCGCAGTTATCCACAAATAATCCCCAATTTTAAAACTTTCGGCATTTGACTTAAAAATTAATTAAAATAAGATTTTATTATGAATCTTGAGCAGCTTTGGCGGACAACCTTGTCGGAAATTGAACTTCAAATTTCCCGGCCTAATTTTTTAACTTGGCTGAAAAACAGCTATCTTTTGGAAAAAAAAGAAACCGGCGAAGTGCGAATCGGATTGGCCAATGTTTTTGCCAAAGAATGGGTTGAAAATAAATACCATAAAATAATTTTTGAAATCCTGAAAACCCACGATGATTCCGTTAAAAAAATCGAATATGTGGTCGTTGACGGGCAAATTTTGTCTTTTAAAAATAAACTGCCGGAACCGGAAACGACCATCGGCCAGATGGTTTTCCCGGAATTTAAAATTGATCAGGAATCCGGACTTCACCCGCGCTACTCTTTTGATTCTTTTATAATCGGTTCCTCAAATGAATTGGCTTACGCGGCCAGTCTGGCAATTATTAAAAATGTCGGGAAAAAATATAATCCTTTTTTTGTCTACGGCGGCACGGGTTTAGGGAAAACCCATCTCATTCAGGCTATCGGCAATGAAATTAAAAAGGTTTATAAAAACAAGGTAAAAATAAAATACGTCCATTCGGAAAAATTCGTCAACGAAGTGATTAACGCCATCCGTAATAAAAGAACTGAAGATATGAAAAATAAATATCGCAATATTGACGTTTTAATTATTGACGATATCCAATTTATCGGCGGGAAACAAGCGAGCGAAGAAGAATTTTTCCATACCTTTAACGTTTTATATGAAAATAATAAGCAGATTATAATTTCTTCCGACCGGCCGCCGGCCGCTATCCCGACACTGCAGGAACGATTGCGCTCGCGTTTTGAAGGAGGGATGGTGGCGGATATCACTTATCCTGATTTTGAAACCAGAATGGCAATTATAAAAATAAAACTCCAGGAATTAAAAACCGATTTGCCCGACAATATTTGCGAATTAATCGCTTTAAAAACTCAAAGAAATATCAGAGAAATTGAAGGTATATTAAACAGGGTTCTTTTTAATATAGAGGTGAAAGGAAATGATTTTTCATTAAAAATGGTTGAAGAAATGATTAATAATATTATTCAACAACCGGCGAAAAAAGCGAGTCCGGATAAAATAATCAAGGCGGTGGCGAGTTTTTATGAAGTGCTTTTAAACGACATTATCAGCAAGTCGCGAAGAAAAAAAATAATTGAGCCACGCCATGTGACTGTATATTTATTAAGGGAAATCTTGGGGATGTCTTATCCGGATATTGGGGAAATCATAGGGAAAAGAGACCACACCACCGCCATTCATTCTTATGAAAAAATTTTAAAAGAAACCAATAAAAATCACAGTTTAAACCAAAAAATTACAATGATTAAAGAATTAATTTATGAAAATCAATAATATTCTTTTTAACACTTTATTCACAAATAATTAATTAAATAAAATAAATTTAATTCAGTAGAAATATATTGTTTTTTAATTTTTCCACAAACTTAAACAATACTACTATTACTACTAATTAATTTATATTATAAATATAGTAATAGATGAAATTTATAATTCTTAAAAAAAATTTAAAAGACGGATTAAGAGCGATTGAAAAAGCTGTTGAAGACAATTCAAATTTGCCGATATTGAAAAATTTTTTAATTGAATCGTTTGATAATAAAATAAAATTATCGGCCACTAATTTGGAATTAGCGATTATTAATTTTATTTCAGGGAAAATTATAGAGAACGGCGGTTTAAGTATTCCTTTAAATATTTTTAATTCAATAATTAATAATCTTCAATCAGAAAGAATAAATCTGGAATTAACTCAAAATAATAAATTATTAATTAAAACAGATAATTATTCCGCGGAAATTCAGGGATTAAAAAAAGAAGAATTCCCGATTATTCCAAAAATTAAAAACAATTCAAATTATATGGAAATTTCCGGTTTAATTTTAAAAGACGCTTTAATTTCTGTAATTAATTCAATAAATTTAAATAATAGCCGGCCGGAACTTAATGGAGTTTTATTTGATTATCAAAGCACTATTTTAAAATTAACAACGACGGATGGTTTTAGATTATCGGAAAAAACAATTAATAATACTCAATTTGAATCTAATTTCAGCGCGGGTTTTAAAATTATTATTCCGATAAAAACCATTCAAGAAGTCGTAAAAGAACTTCAAATAAATGAAAACGGAAGCGTAAAAATTTATTTCGACTCCAATCAGATTCTTTTTAAAACCGAAAATACCGAGATAATATCCAGATTGATTAGTGGCGAATTTCCGGAATATCAACAGATTATCCCTAAAACATTCGAGGTTGAATTAAATTTAAATAAAGATGAATTAATCAATGCTGTTAAATTAACCGGTCTTTTTAGCGACCGCCTTAATGAGATTAAATTAATTATTAAAGAAAATAATAAAAATATTGAATTATTTTCTTTTAATCAAAACTTGGGGGAAAATAAATATTTAATTCCCGCCAAAATTAAGGGCGCAGCTGAACAAATGGAAGTGGTATTTAATTGGCGATTTCTTTTGGAGGGCGCGAAAAATTTAAAATCGGAAAATATTTTTTTCGGGCTGAATAATTCCAGTAAGCCGGCGCTGGTTAAATCACCGGATGACGCTTCGTGGTTTTACATTTTAATGCCCATTAAAAGTTGATTTTGGAGCCAGTTTTGAACTGCGGTTTCCCAATTATTAAATTGATGATCATCCGCCGGGTTAAGCGGTTCCGGACCGAGCGGATTATTTTTATCCGTGTAATAAAGAATATTATGAATCTCGCCGTTTTGGTTTTTATATTCGCCGTCTAGCATTGTTTTTTCGGATTTTTCTTCAATTGTCGGGTTATTAAAGGTTTCGGCCGGAAAATTAACAAAAACTTCTTTCATAAAAGCGCTTAAAATTGGAAGAGCGGCCGAAAGACTGGTCCCTCTCGCCATTGATTGTTGATTATTATTGCCGGCCCAGACACCAACGGTCAAATATGGCGTATAACCGATTGTCCATGCGTCGCGATAATCGTCACTGGTGCCGGTTTTGAGCGCCACTTGGCGGTCGCCGAAATTTATTAAATCGGAATTTTGATAAAAATTTCTCCGCGCCCCTTCATCGGATAAAACATCGTTTAATAATTGGGCGTATTGGGGTTCAATCGCTTGAACGGCTTGGTCGGAAGACGATTCAATAATTTGACCGCTTAAATCTTCTATTTTGACAATTATTTTTTGATTATGTTTTATGCCGTTTTGACTGATGGTCGCGTAGGCGTTAATTAAGTCTGTTAATTTGACTTCGCCGCCGCCCAGAACCAAAGATAATCCGTATCGCCAAGGGTTCTCTAGTGTGGTAATGCCCAAATCTCCGGCGATTTTAACGGTTTCTTCGACGCCGGCTAAATAAAGAGCCTTAACCGCGACTACATTGATTGATTGCGGCAAAGCGTCGCGGAAGCTTATCGGCCCGCGATATTTTTTATCAAAATTTTCCGGATGATAGCACTCTTTTTCTTGATTGGAAAAATTGACGAGCGCGGGACATTTTTGATTATTAGGAACGAATTCGGTCGGCGCGTCAAAAACGATTGTTTCCGGACCGTATCCTTTTTTAAAAGCGGCCAAATAAGCAAAAGGTTTAAAAGCCGAGCCGGGTTGTCTTAATCCTTGCGCCGCCACATTAAAATTACCCTCGTTTTGAATGTCAAAATAATCGCGGGAGCCGACCATGGCGAGAATTTGGCCGGTTTTGGGGTCTTGGGCGACCATAGCCGCGTTTTTGCCTTTATATAGTTTTTCATTGCGTTCCGCTCCTTCTTTGACTATTTTTTCGGCCGCTTCTTGAAATTTCCAATCAAGCGTGGTGGTGATTTTCAGGCCGCCGCGCTTGATAAAATCTTCGCCGTATTTATTGATTAAATAATCCCTTACCATCATTACAAAATGCGGCGCGCGGATTGTCCCGATATTTTGAGAAACAAACTGAAATTTATAATTTTTGGCCCTTTCTAATTCTTCTTGGTCGATAAAGCCCGAATTAAACATTTGTTCCAAGACATAATTTTTTCTTTCCATTAGTTCGTCCGTATGCGTCCCCCATGGCGAATAATAAGTCGGCGCCTTTGGTAGACCGGCTAAAAGAGCCGCTTCCGCCAGCGTTAATCCCTTTGCCGGTTTGGCGAAATAAATTTGTCCGGCGGCTTCAATGCCGTAAGCGTTGGAGCCGTAAGAAATTTGGTTAAGATAGAGATTTAAAATTTCGTCTTTAGAATAATAGCGTTCTATCCAATAAGATAAAATTAATTCTTTAATTTTTCTTTTAAAAGTTCGTTCCGGCGTCAGATAGGCGTTTTTGGCCAATTGCTGGGTAATAGTTGAGCCGCCTTGGACCACTCGGCCTTTTAAGAGGTTAATGGTTAAAGCCCGAATCATCGCCCGCCAGTCAAAGGCCGGATGGTTGTAAAAATTTTTATCTTCAATCGCCACGGTGGCATATTTGACGTAATCGGGAATTTCCTCAAAAGGAACAACAGTTCTTTTTTCTTTGTCGTAGATTTCGTAAAGCAAAACTTCGCCGCTTCGGTCGTAGATTTTGGTTGATTGGCTTATTTGGCGGCCAACAATAAATTGTTTCGGGTCAGGGAGTTCTTTGGCTATTTTCGCCACTTCATTAAGAATAAAAAGAATTAAACCAAAAAAAACCAGCAAAGCCGCCGCCGATATTTTTAACCACAAACGCTTTTTCCGTTTCATTATGAAATGATAATTAAAAACCGCCCGTTGGCAAGCCACGGGCGGTTTCATCGCGCTGAAATTTATTCGGCAACTTCTTCTTCTTCGTCAAGAGATTCTTTATCTAATTCCTTGGCGGATCCGCATTTCGGGCAGACTCCTTCTTCTATTTCTTCGCCGCAATCCGGGCAAAATCTTTCTTCATCGTCTAAAAGAGCGATTGTTTTTAATTCTGAAATTTTCATTTTAAAAATAAATTTGCGACCTTTATTTATTAAAGTTATTTATAATTTTGATAATTGGCTCCGGTGATGGCCGCCGCCAAGGCGTCGCTTACATCATCAACGGCTTTAATTTTATTAATTCCTAAAATTCTTTCAACCATTTTCGCCACGGCTTTTTTATCCGCCCGGCCGTAACCAGTCGCGGCGATTTTTATTTCCGTCGGCGAAAATTCCAATAATGGTATTTTGTGTTTAGCGGCAATTAATGTCAAGACCCCGCGGCTTTGCGCCACTTCCACGGCAGTTTTAAGATTTTTCATAAAAAAAAGTTTTTCTAGAACAACTAATTCGGGATTTTGCTTTTTGAGTAATTCAGAAAAAGATTTTTCCAGTTCTATGAGTCTTTGGCTTTTGTCTTTTGATGAAATTTTCAAGAGGCCGGCCTTAATCAATCGGAGCTCATCCCCTTGTTTTTTTATAAAGCCGTAGCCGACTCTTACCGAGCCGGGGTCAAGGCCGAGGATAATCATAATTTAATTATTGGTATGAATTTTTTGAATATCATTGTGATTTTCCAATTCAACAATCAAGGTTTGGATTTTTCCCTTGGCGTTTTCGGCGATTTTTTGTTTGAATTTCGCCTGCCAGCCGTTCGCGGTTTTTTCAAATGCCCATAACACGCTGCCCGGTTCGGCGAATTTGGCGCCATTGTCGGACAAGATTTTTTTAACTTCAGAAATAGTCCTGTTTCTGTTGTCGGTAATGGCTTCAATGAGAATCGCCGCGCCTTCGGGGCCGTAAGATTCTATGATTAATTCTTCTAAATTTTTATTTTCCGAAGCTTTTTTAACCGCTCTTTCAATATTTTCCAGCGGCACTTGGTTTTCTTTGGCGCGTTCAATGGCCGCCCGCAAAGCCGGATTGAATTGTGGATTCGGTTCATTGCGAGCCGCGATGGCAATGGCGTTTAAGAATTTTGAAAATAAAGCGCTGCGCTTTTGGTCGGCTGTTCCCTTTTTATGTTTTATTTTAGACCATTTTGAATGTCCGCTCATTTTTTAGAAAATTGAAATTAAAATTTAAAGATTAGATTTTAAAATTAGAATATCAAATCTTTATTAAAAATCAACATTATAATTGAAAATTAAATTAGTCCTCAAAATATCCACATATGTGGATATTTTGAGGACTATAAATTGGCCGCAAAATTCAAATAAATTAAACAAAAAAACCCCACGCTTCGCAAATTAAATGCGAAGCGTGGGGCGTAAAAAGGTGTTTTAATTAAGACACCTTTCATAAAAGTACAGGCGTGAAGGAATGTAGCCAGAGATACTAATAAGACGAGGGCAACTTATTGTTTCAATAGAGAAAGTGTAAATATCGTTTATCTCCCATATCTCATTTAAGCCAGTTGGAATACTTAATCTAACCCGCACAATATGTTTTCCTTTTGTAAAGTGTATATTTGCGGTTGACTGATGTGGTTCAAGTTGAAATTCTGGCTTATTATCAATTTGAAACCGGACAGGGAACATATCAAATTCGTTTCGGAATATAACTAGGCTCGGGTCATAACTAAGTGTTGAGTTATAGATTGTCGGATAATCAACTGGCGCCGGTATTTCCATTGACGGCGGCGCTCCGGGCGGGGTTGGCGCGGGTTTTGCAGTGTAATCGTATTTGTGGATGATTACATCAGGCGCACCGCTTGTTCCCCAGCCGCCGAATCCAATAATCGGGATTTTCCAGATGGTAATCCCGCCTCCTGATTCAGCGTGAAGCGGTTCCCGAGATGTTTTTCGCGCTCCGGCGCAGCCAGATGAAATAATAATCAACGCGATAACAGAAAGCCAAAAAATTCCAATCAGCGCGCCTATTAAAAAACTAAATCTTTCGTTAATTTTCGGCATTTTCAATCACCTCCTTGATTTTAATAGATAGTCAATATTTACAGTTCGGCGCGATTAATAAAACAACGGCCACAAAAATAACAGTTGTTACTATTAAAATCAAAGCAAATAGTTGATATTTTTTATCAATCTCGTATTCTTTTTCTCTTTCTTCTCGATATCTTTTTATTTGTTCTTTAAATGTCATTTCTTATCACCTCCTTTATTTTCTAATCGGTTTTTATTGAAGCAATCTCCATGCTTCTCCTTGAAATTGGAGATTAATTCCGGGCAAACCGCGAGCGGCGTTCGGAATATCGCCGCCGTTAAGGTCAATACCCCACCCAAAATAATCGCCGGTTTCATAATCGTAATAATCAGTTGGATTTTTATCTACATAAAAATAGAATGTTCGTTTTTGTAATTTCCGAGGCGTTCTTATTGGTTTTCCGAATAATAGATTGCCAATACTCGTCTCATAGTAAAATGGGACAAATTCTATTTCGTATCTGCCGAATTCTAATTCCCAAACATAATATTTTGGGATATGCTGATTATTGATTTTTAAAAAGTTGGCGCCAGCCATATAATTATGCTCAACGATTCGTCTGGCTTCGTCTTTAATCCATATTTCTAAGTGTGTAGTTCCTCTATTAACAACTTTTCCTATTTTCGGATTTTGATTGTAATTAAGAAACGCCTCGCTTTGCGTTTGCGGCCCAGTGGCGCATCCGACAATGAAGAAACATAAACAAATACCAAACATTAACAATCTTTTCATTTCAATCACCTCCTTTTTGGAATTTCTCGGCGTATTTTTGGATTTGCCGCATTTTCTTTTGAAGTTTTTTAAGTTTATTGGCGGCGATGTCTATTTGGGTCCGCCCCAATTCTGATTTTATAAATCGGCTAAACCCGCCAATAGTGCTTTTATGTCCCCATCTTTTTAATCTTCCCATTAATCTTCCCATAACAACCACCTCCTTCTATATATTTCCATATTTTTTTGTAAATTTACTATCTTAATTTTATATAATAACTTATTTTTAAAATTTAGTCAATAACGGCGTAAAACCCTTGTTTTTTAAAATCAGCCATATATAATTATAAATTATGTCCGTCACTTATCAGCCGAAAAAGCGAAAAAGGAGAAGAACGCATGGGTTTTTAAAAAGAATGCGGAAACCCGGCGGCAGGAATGTCATTAAAAGAAGGAGAAGAAAAGGAAGGGCAAAATTAAGCGTTTAGCCACTATCGGTTAGCCATTGGATTTTTTAATCTAGCGGCTAGCGGCTAGTGGCTAGCATGCTTGCTAAAAAATTTCGCCTTCAAATTCAGAATTGGCTGAAAGACAAGGGGAAAAAGATAAATGCTCGCAAGAGTGATTTTTTTATTGTTAAAATTGCCGCTAACGGATTAAATTTCAGTCGTTTCGGGGTCGTGATCAGCCGCAAGGTTTCTAAATCGGCGGTAAGGCGGAACAAAATTAAAAGGACGATTTTTGATTTTATCCGGCTGAACGGGTATTATAAAATTTCCGGCAAAGATGTTTTAATAACGGTTTTGCCGCCAACCGGCAAATTTAAAAAATCGGAAATTGAAAATGAATTAAACAGGCTTCTCGCTTAATAAAATAATATGATTAATATATTTAACGAAATTTTTTATTATCCTTTATTTAACGCCCTGGTTTTTTTATACGAATATTTGTCTTTTGGCGATTTAGGCGTCGCCATTATCGCGCTGACGGTTTTAATCAGAATAATTTTATTGCCTTTGTTTTATAAAGGCGCCAAGGACCAGGCGATTATCAGTCGTTTGGCGCCAAAAATCAAAGAAATTCAGAAAAATCATAAAGACGATTTGGGCAAGCAAGGCCAGGCGATGATGGAACTTTATCGGGAGCACAAAGTCAATCCCTTATCTTCTTTTTTTCTGCTTTTCGCCCAGTTGCCGATTTTGTTCGCTCTTTATATGGTTTTTTCAAAAGGCATCACGGCTGAGACTTTGAAAAATTTGTATTCATTTATCGCTCAGCCCGCGGTTTTGGATAATTATTTTTTAGGGGTCGTTGATTTGAGCGAGCGCAGTTTATTGATTGTGATTTTAGCCGCCTTGGCTCAGTTTTTTCAGGGGAAAATGCTTTTGGCAAAAACGACTAATGGAAAAGATTCGGCGCAGATGACGCAGATGGAAAAGATGAGTCGCCAAATGGTGTTTATCGGCCCGATTATGACTTTGTTGTTTTTCAGCGCTTTGCCGTCCGCTATCGGCCTTTATTGGTTGACAACTTCCATTTTTTCGGTTATTCAACAGATAATAATAAATAAGCGTCTTGCGGTAAGCGATGAAAAGCTTATTGAAATAGATAAAAAATTACACCATAAATTATAGGCAAAGATATTATGAACCAATTTCAAGAAATTTTTAAAAAACTGATAGAATTAATGGGGTTTGAGGATTTTTCGGTTAATTATGACGAGAGCGGCGACCGTTTGTCGGTGTTTATCAATGACGATATCGTTTCCGAAAGTAATCTCCCGACGATTATCAGCGTCTTTAATTATTTATTAAAACTAATGGCCGTTAAAAATAATTTAAAAGCGGGAGCGATTGACGTCAATAATTACCGCAAAAAAAGAGAAGATTTAATTCTGGAGCTGGCGCGGGCCGCGGCGCGCAAGTGTTTAGTTGAAAAACAGGAAATATCTTTGCCGATAATGAACGCTTATGAGCGTCGATTGGTTCATATGGAGCTTATTAAAAATCCGGACATTAAAACCGAGAGTATTGGCGAAGAAAGAGAAAGGAAAGTAGTAATCAGGCCGAGTTAATTCTGTTAATTAATGTTTTAAAACCCAGTTTTTCAAAATAATCGCTTAAACTTTCTTTTGGCAAGCCATTGTATTTCAGCTCATCCAAGCCATTGAGCTCCAGCGGAGCCGAGCAATGGATTTGGGCGAGAATTTTTGAAAGCCGGGCTTGCTCTTCAAACTCTTTAATTTTATTGAATGCTTTTTCTTTTTGGCCTTTTTCAAGCAGATTTTCCAAATTACCGTATTTTTGAATAAGCGGCGCGGCGGTTTTCGGACCGATGCCATGCACGCCTAAAATATTATCCGAAGGGTCGCCTACCAGGCTTTTATAATCGGGCATTTGCTTCGGTAGAACGCCGAACCGAATTTTTGCCGCTTCTTCATTGTAAATAATCGTTTCACTAATCCCCTTTTTAAAAGTTTCAACAACCACTTTGTCGTTTTCCACCAGTTGAACCGCATCCAAGTCGCCGGTTAAAATGACGATTTTCAAGTCCGGCAGGTTTTTATATTTTTCCGTCACAGTGCCGATTAAATCATCGGCTTCAAAGCCCGGCAGTTCGTATATTTTAACGCCGAATCGGCTGAATAATTTGCGGGCTTCAATAATTTGGTTGACTAATTCATCGGGCGCTTTAGGCCGATGAGCTTTGTATTCTTCAAACATTTCTTTTCTGAAAGTCCGTTCCGGCCGGTCAAAAAAAGCGGCGACATAATCCGGCGCTTGCTCGCGGAAAATTTTTAGCAGAACGCTGGCCAAACCGTAGAGCGCGCCGGTGGCCATGCCGTCTTTGGAAACAAAAGGCGGCAAAGCGTGAAAACAGCGGTGAATTAAAGAATTGGCGTCAATTAAAAAAAATCTTTTCATTTACTTCAATTATAGTTTATGTTATTTTTATCGCAATGGAAGAAAATTCGCCGCGAAAAAAATTTGATTATTTGCTTTCGGTTTCAATTACTATTGCCGGTATTTTAATCGGCGGCGCTTTGATTTACGGCGCCGGATTAAAATCTTTAGAGCCGCGAAACGATGCCGCGCAAAACAACGCGGACGGTTTAAATTTTGAAGAGGAAGTAATCCCTTCTCCGGGCGTTGAATTGCCGGTAAAATGGAGGAATTTGGGGAAACAATTGGTTGAGGCGGGTGTTATTGACGGTCAAAAATTTGAAGAAATTTACGCCGGCCGCGAAGGATTAAGCGAGGCGGATAAAAATCTTTTATACGGCGAAGATAACGGCAATTTGGTTATTGATTCTCAAAATTCCGGATTTGTTTTGAATCTTTTATGGGCGCTTGGATTGGGCAATAAAAATAAGATTTTAGAAGAAGGGCCGATGACCGATGAAAAATTCGGCGGCGCCGGTCGTTTCGCTTCAACTGGCGGTTGGACTATCGCCAAAGGCGAAGCAATGAATCATTACAGCAAACATAATTTTATTGTTTTAAATGAAAGCCAACAAGCGCTCGTGGAGATGGTTTCCAAAAACATTTTTCGGCCTTGTTGCGGCAATTCAACTTATTTTCCGGATTGCAATCACGGAATGGCGATGCTCGGACTTTTAGAATTGATGGCCAGCCAGAATATCGGCGAAGACGAAATGTATAAAATCGCTTTAACGGTCAATTCTTATTGGTTCCCGGACACTTATTTGACGATTGCCAAATATTTCAAAAATAAAAACGTTTCTTGGGATAAAATTGACGCTAAAGAAGTTTTAGGTCCGGATTATTCCGGCGCTTCCGGTTATCAGAATATTTTAAGCCAAGTTGAACCGCCGGAAATCAAAGGCGGCGGAGGTTGCGGAATATGACGGACTTCATCTCGCTGAAATGTTTTCTTTAAAAACAACTTCTTTTAAACAGACAAAAGCGCTGGCAAAATTATTAAGCGGAGAAATTTTTTATGGCAAGAACGGCGCATTAGTTTTTGCTTTAAGCGGCGATTTAGGGGCCGGCAAAACGACTTTTGTCAAAGGATTTATCGCCGGCGCCGGCATTAAAAGAAAAATAACCAGTCCGACTTTTGTATTGGTTAAAAGTTATAAAGTTAAAAGTTATAAAGTTTATCACATAGATTGTTATCGGCTTAAAAAATCAAAGGAGATTTTAGACTTAGGATTGAAGGAAATTTTAAAAAATCCTAAAAATATCGTTTTAATAGAATGGCCGGGAATTATTAAAAAATATTTGCCCAAAAGCGCTATTTGGATAAAATTTAAGCACGGCAAAAAAGAAAACGAAAGAATTATAAGCGTCAAATTATGAAACTTACTTTTTACGGCGGCGCCCGAACGGTTACCGGCGCCAATTATTTATTGGAAAGCGACAAAGGAACTAAAATTCTCGTTGATTGCGGGCTTTTTCAGGGGCCGGCTTATTGCGAGAAATGTAATTTTGAGAAATTCCTTTACAATTCCGAAACTATTGACGCGGTTTTAATCACTCACGCTCATATTGACCATACCGGCCGCTTGCCCCGGCTTTATAAAGCCGGTTTTCGGGGCGAGATTTATTCAACGCCGCCGACAAAAGATTTCGCCGAACAACTCTTAATTGATTCCGAACATTTATTGAATAAAAACGCGCAAGAAAAAAATTTGGAGCCGGTTTATTCGATTGACGATGTCAATAAAACAATGGCTTTATGGCGGACGATTAATTACCGTCAAAAATTTATGATAAAAGATTTTGAAATAGAATTTTACGACGCCGGCCATATTTTGGGTTCAAGTTTTATTTCTGTCGCCGCAGAGAGTAAAAAAATAGTTTTTTCCGGCGACTTGGGGAATATTGCCGCTCCTTTAGTGAAAGACACCGAATTATTGCCGGAAGCGGATTATGTTTTAACGGAGTCAACTTACGGCAATCGGATTCATGAAGATTTAAAAATTAGAAAAGACATTATTGAAAATTTAATTGAAAACACGTTTAAATCCGGCGGCGCGCTTTTAATTCCGGCTTTTGCCATGGAAAGAACCCAGGATTTGCTTTTTGAGCTTAATGAACTGGTGGAAAACGGCCGGGTTCCAAAGGTGCCGATTTTTATTGACAGTCCTTTAGCTATCAGGCTTACTTCCATTTATAAAAAATATTCAAACGGCGATTATATTGACGACGAATCTTTATTTTTAATTCGCAAGGGCGACGCGATTTTTGATTTTCCGGGATTAAAATTGACTTTAACTTCGGAACAGTCAAAAGAAATAAATAACATTAAGGGGCCGAAAGTGATTATCGCCGGTTCCGGGATGTCGCAGGGCGGTCGCATTTTACACCATGAAATGCGTTATTTATCAGACCCGAAAAGCGCGATTCTGTTTATCGGTTATCAGGCTAAAGGGTCGTTAGGCAGACAAATTTTAGACGGCGCCAAAAGCGTCAAAATTTTCGGCGTTGAAGTGGCGGTTAATTGCCGGGTAATATCCATCAGCGGTTATTCGGCCCATGCGGACCAGAAGAAAATAATCGATTGGCTGGCGCCGGTTAAATCATCTCTTAAAAAAGTTTTTGTGGTTCAAGGCGAAGAAGACCAATCTTTGCCCTTGGCGGAAAAAATTCAGGATGTTCTGGCGGTTGAAGCCGTTGTTCCTTCAAAAGGAGACGAGTTCGTGTTATAATATAAATTATGGACAACAATATTTGCCATACGGTTTATAAATATAAAATCTGCGTTTCCGGCGCCGCCGAGACCGGATATTGCGGCGCCGACGCTTTTAAAAAAGCCGAGGAATTAGGCAAAGAAATCGTTCGCCACGACGCGGTTTTAATTGAAGGCGCCACCACAGGTTTTCCTTATTGGGCGGCCAAGGGCGCCAAAGAAGTCGGCGGCATTGTCGTCGGTTTTTCGCCGGCCGATACCGAAAGGGAACACATCAATGTTTATAAACTGCCGACGGACAATCACGATTTTATTATTTACACCGGCGCCGGTTATTCCGGCAGAAATTTACTTTTAACTCGCGCCGCAGACGCCGTTATTGTCGGTTGTGGCCGGATGGGGACGCTTAATGAATTTACTATCGCCTTTGAGGATAAAAAGCCGATAGGTATTTTAGAGGGCGACTGGGAAACCGACGAAGTGTTTAAAATTTTAATTGAAAAATCCCATCGCGCCGACGAAATGAAAGATAAAATAGTCTACGCTAAAAATCCCAAAGAGCTTCTGGATAAATTAGTTGAGGTGATTAAAAAAGAAAAAGAAAATAATCATCACAGCGGTTCTTTGTAAGTCCCCACATAACAAATTGCGCGGGGGATAAATCCCCCACATAACTTGTTATGTGGGGGATAAAGGTCGAAATAAAAGTCAAAAAATTATGGCTAAAGAAACTCTCATCGGCAAAATTACTCATTATTACGGCCATCTTGGCGTAGCAATCGCAAAGTTTAAAAAAGCGGTCAAGAAAGGCGAGCGCGTTCATTTTAAGGGAGCTCATACGGATTTTGAACAGGATATTAATTCAATACAGTATGACCATAAAGACATTGAAAGCGCCAAAAAAGGGCAGGAAGTGGGGATTAAAACAGACGAAAAAGTAAGAGAAGGAGACGAAATTTACGGTGTATAAAAATATCATTTTGCCGGCTTCTTTGCTGGCTGCAACAATCATCGGCGCGGGCATGTTCGCGTTGCCTTATGTTTTCGCCAAAGCCGGAATTTTCAGCGGCGTTTTTTATTTATTATTTTTTTCTTTAATTATTGTTTTGATTCATTTGATGTACGCCGATATTATCGTCCGCACTCCGGAAAATCATCGTTTATTGGGATACGCGAAAATTTATTTCGGCAGAATCGGTTTTTGGCTGGCTTTTTTACTTTCCGTTGTCGGCGCCATTTTCGCTTTGACCATTTATTTGATTTTATCCGTGAGTTTCGTCAATTTGGTCGGCGGCGCGTCTTGGCCGGACATTTATAAACTTTTGGGATTTTGGTTTTTGGGCTCAATTATTATTTTTATCAACATTAACAAACTGACAATTTCGGAATTTTCGATTTTAATTTTGTCAACTTTTATTATTTTGGCGTTATTTTTTTACGGTGGCGCGGATTTTGGGAGATTATCGGCGATACCTTTGATAAATTTTAATTATTTTTTATTCCCTTACGGCGCCGCGCTTTTCGCTTTGTCCGGCGGCGTGGTTATTCCGACGGTTTTGGGATATTTCCGCAACAACGGCGAATCGGTTAAAAAAGCCAAATTGCCGATTATTTTAGGGAGTTTGATTCCGGCCGTTATTTATTTTATTTTTGTCGCCGGAGTCTGGAAATTGTCGGGAGAAATTTCCGAAGACGCGGTTTCCGGACTGGTTAATCGTCTGCCCTTTTTATTTTTAGCCGCTTTGGGCGTTTTAGGAGCGGTTTCTTTATGGAGCACTTATATTGTTATCGGCCGGAATATCAAGAAAAGTTTTGAACACGATTTGAATTTTCCTCATTTTTACGCCGGATTAATCGCGATTTTTTCTCCTCTCACGCTTTATTTTTTGGGTTTCAAAAATTTTTTGGGACTAGTGGCGTTTGTCGGCGGGCTTTTTATCAGCATTGAAGGAATTTTAATTATTTTGATGTGGCGGAAGGCTTCTAAAATTCCGAATGAAAATCAATTTTTTCAAAAAATCAACCCGTTCATAATTTACGGGCTTTTGCTTGTTTTTGGCGGCGGTATTATTTATACTTTGATTTATTAAAACAATTTTCAATTGATTTAAAATTCAAAATTTATTATTAATATGCTTAAACGCAAACAATATGACAATAAAATAATTCCGCGGCGGAGGGAAAAACATGAAATCTTAAAAGGTGAAAAAGGCGTGGTTATTTGTAAAAATTGCGACGCCGCTTATTGCGTAAAATCATGGCGCCATAGTTTAAATGATTGTAAAAATTTGGACGATACGGCCGTTAAATTTTCACTTTGTCCGGCTTGCCAAATGATTAAAAATAAGCAGTTTGAAGGCGAGATTGTCATTAAAAACGCGCCGGTTAAAATAAAAAATGACTTAAAACATTTAATAGAATTATTTTGTAAAAAAGCTTACGAACGCGACCCAATGGACAGGTTAATTGCCGTTAAAGAAATCGGTGAAAATTTAATAATAACGACAACTGAAAATCAATTGGCGGTGAAATTGGCGAAAAAAATCAAAGAAACTTTTAAGAAGGCTGAAGTAAAAATTACTTATTCTCCAGCGCCAAGCGATGTGGCGTATGTTAAAATAGAATTTAGAATATAGCGAATAGCGAATGTCCTCGTAGTTGAATGGATACAATGCCTCCCTCCGAAGGAGGCGGTACAGGTTCGATTCCTGTCGAGGACACCACAATCTGACTTTGGATTACTACGGCGGTTATGATATATTATAAGAATATGAATAATAAAAACACGATTTTTATCGGCATTGCCGTTATTGTTTTAATAATTTTGGCGGCTTTGACGGTTATTAATAAAAGCGATACAGGTTCTTCGGCCGATTCTTCGGGCAATCTGGTTGTTTTGGATAATAATTTTGATTTAGGCGTTATTCCGATAATGGGCGGAAAAGTGAGCCACATTTTTGAGCTCAAAAACGAAGGGGAAGGACCGGTTAAAATAAAAAAAGTTTACACTTCCTGTATGTGCACGGAGGCGAGAATAACCATTAGCGATAAAAATTACGGCCCTTACGGCATGCCGGGCCACGGTGGCCAAAATTCAAGCGCCGATATTAAAGCGCCGGCCGGCGAGTCTATGTTTGTTAAAGCTGTTTTTAATCCATTGGCTCATGGCCCGGACGCTATAGGCGAGATTTTAAGAGAGGTTTATTTGGAGACGGATTCCAAAGAAACGCCCAAAATCGTTCTGAAATTCAAAGGAGACGTTGTTAAAGAAATCCCGCGCGTTTCCGGGCCGTCGCTTTATATTCTCAAAATGGAATATGATTTTGGAGTTGTTAAACAAAGCCAGGGTATTGTCAGCGCGGATTTTGAAATTATCAATAACGGCTCGGAAAAAGTAGTTGTTTCTTCTCTTCCGACATCCTGCGCTTGCGCGTCCGCTAAAATAAACAAAAAAGAAATCGCAGCCGGCGAGAAAGCGGTAATCACAGTTTCTTTTGACCCTAATCTTCATGAAGAACCGGAAGGCAGATTTTTTAAAACCATTGAGATAATTTCCAATATTAAGCCTGCTCCTCAATTAAAGATTTACGCGGAAATTGATTATGATTTGGGCTTGGATAAGTTGAAAAATAAAACACACGATAATTAGTTTTAACTGACAAAAAAACCCGCCAATTGGCGGGTTTTTTGTTAATTAAAGTCTTGATATCTTCAATTATTCCGTTCGCTCTCTTAATTTATTGATTAAATGAGCGGCGTAATCTTTACCTCCCATGCCGAAAGCAATGCCGCCGGCAATCGCCACCATCGCGATCAAACCGGTAATGACGGTGTTTAACAGCATCGGCGCGACTCCTAATTGGATTAAAGCGGCCAAAAGGCCGAAAATCGCAATCGCCCACCAGGCCAAAGTCGATAAGAAATTTGAAGCGTGGAGTTTGGCGCTCATCACAGAGGCTTTAACCAGCGATCTTGAAAAATTGGCGACCACAATCGTGGCCAGCATTATTAAAACCGCCGCGATAATGTTCGGGATATAACTGACAACATCTTTCAAAAACAGCGAAAGCCCTTCAAGTTCCAAGATATCGGTAACGGCTAAAATAAAAACGATAATTAAAAACCAATATACCAAGCCGCCGACGAACTTTTCCGAATTCAATCGCAGACCGGCGCGCTCAACATAAACATCAACTCCGATTTTTTTAAGCAAATCGTTTATTTTTAACAAGCCGACGATTTTTTCAATCAGCGATCTCACGCCGCTGGCGACAATCAAGCCGATAATTAAAACTATTAAAGCGCCGATAAGCGAAGGGATAAAACCGATGACTCCCGTCCAAACGTTCAAAAGGGAAACGACGGTCACATCTATTAAAGTTTGCAACATTTTTTGTTAAACTGAATTAATAATTCTTGATTTAATTCGACCTTTGAAACCATATTTTAATTATAATCAAAAATTCAAATAAGCCAAGTTGGCCTGTGGATAAATTATGAAATTAATTTTGAGAATAATTTTCGCGTTACTTTCCAATTTAACGGCTTTATTGGCCGCGGCTTATTTTATTAAAGAATTTGAAATTACCGGCGGTTTTAAGGAGATTTTAATTATCGCCGCGGTTTTTACTTTAATAAATTTATTTATAAAGCCTATTTTGAAGCTGATTTTTAGTCCGATTATTTTTATCACTTTCGGTTTGGGAATTATTTTTGTCAATGCAGCTGTTCTTTATCTTCTTGACTTTTTTTCCAATTACATTAGTATTACGGGAATACTGCCGTTGCTTTACGCCACTCTTATTATCGGAGTCGTTAATTTAATTATTGGCTTTTTCGCAAAAAGACTTTATAATCATTAAATTGTATCTTAATCTTGCTCAAATTATTATTTCGGTCGTTATTATCGCGCTGATTCTGCTTCAGGAGCGTTCTTCAGGATTTTCCGCCGTTTTTGGAGGGGGTCAGGAAGGATTTTATTCCACCAGAAGGGGGATGGAACGATTGATATTTTCCGCCACCGTTATTTTAATTATCGCGCTTGTGGGTTTGTCTTTATTCAATCTTTATAAATAATTCTTTGTTTTTGACGGCTTAGCGCTATCTTTTCTTTAGATGCCTTTATTAATTCAATTATTGAAATCTTTTTCTCGCAATGAACGCCTGATGTTTTTCTTTGTTTTATCGGCGTTTTTCGTGGCTTCCGCTTTGATGGCGATTGGATTTATTGATAAAAATACCGAAATTATTCCGGTTTCAGGTGGCGAATATTCGGAAGGAATGGTCGGCCAGCCGAGTTTTGTCAATCCGGTTTTGGCGGTTTCCGCCATTGATCGAGATTTGACGGAATTAATTTTCGCCGATTTGGCGGATTTGGCGGAAAATTACCGTTCGGAAGAAAATGGAAAGGTTTGGCGCTATCGGTTAAAGGACGGTCTTGTTTGGCAAGACGGGGAAAAAATTACCAGTGATGATATTATTTTTACGATTCAGACTATTCAGAGCGCCGACGCTTATTCGCCGTTGGCTCAAAGCTGGCAGGGCGTTGACATTCAAAGAGTGAGTGAGCGGGAAGCGGTTTTTAAATTGCCGGTCGCTTACGCGTTTTTTGAAAATATTTTGGGCGGCCTTAAGCCGATTCCCAAGCATATTTTCGGGAATATTCCGGCCGCCAATATTAAACTTTCCAATTATAATCTTGAACCGATCGGCAGCGGGCCGTATAAATTTTCGGCTTTTAAAAATCAGCCCGACGGCTATATTAATCTTTATGTCTTAAAGCGCGATGATAATTATTTCGGAGTTCGGCCGTATTTGGATAAAATTAATTTCGTTTTTTATCAAAATGAAGACGATAAAATTAAAGCGTTTAATTCCGGAACGATTGACGGTTTTGAACTCGCGGATTTCGGGAAAACGCCAAAAATTAATTTTCCTCATAAAATTTTCGCGCCACGGATGTTAAAATACTACGCGATTTTTTTCAATTCTTATTCTCATCCGGCTTTTAAAGATAAAAATGTCAGATTGGCGCTGAATTTGGCCGTTAATCGGGGAGAAATTATTGAAAGAATTTTTAATGGTCAGGCGACGGAGATTTCCGGTCCATTGGGGCCGTTGTTTGAAAAAAACGGAGAGAGCGGATTAAATTATCAAAAAGAAGGCTTTTCCGTTGAAAAATCCATGGCAGTGCTTGAAGAAACGGGCTGGCGTTTAAATGAAGACAATATCAGAGAAAAAAATTTTAAAGAAGAAATAGTTAAGCTGGAATTTAATTTAATAGTTCCGGAAATTCCATCTTTAATTAAAATCGCCAATTTGATTCAAAAAAATTGGGAGAAAATAGGCGTCAAATTAAATTTTTCAATTCGGCCGCTTTCCGAAATTAATAATGGGATTATTAAATCCCGAGATTATCAGATGATTATTTTCGGCAATATTTTAGGTGAAAATCCCGATTTGTTTTCTTTTTGGCATTCATCACAGAGGCTTCATCCCGGTTTTAATTTGGCGCTTTATGAAAACAGCGCGGCCGACAGACTAATTGAATCAATCAGGGGGAATTTAGATGAAGAAAAACGGAAGGCGGATTTAGTAAGTCTTCAGTCATTGATTGTTCAAGACCAGCCGGCAGTTTTTCTTTATTCGCCGAATTATCTTTATGTCAGCCAAAAGAAATTGAAAGGATTTGAAGAAAAGTTTATCGCTTTTTCGAGCGCTCGATTTGAAAATATTGAAAAATGGTATATAAAGACCGCAAGAGTATTTAAGTGACGGTTAAATTTGCCGCCATACTTTGCCCAGGTGGTGGAATTGGCAGACACGCAGCGTTCAGGGCGCTGTGGGGAAACCCGTGGGAGTTCAAATCTCCCCCTGGGCACATTGTAATCTAAAATTTAAAAATATGACTTATAAAACAACAAAAAAATTTATGGCTAAACCGTTAATGGAAGAAATCGTTCGTTTTGCCGCTTTGGGCGGCTTGGAAGAAATCGGCCGCAATATGATGTTTTTTGAGTATGGCAATGAGATCGTAATTATTGACGCTGGCCTTCAATTCCCCGAAGACACGACGCCGGGCATCGATTTTATTATTCCCAATGTGGCTTATCTTGAAAAAAAGAAAGAAAATATCAAAGCGTTGATAATCACTCATGGCCATTATGATCATATCGGCGCCATTCCTTATATAATGGAGAAAATCGGTAATCCGACGATTTTTACGACTCCAATCGCTAAAGAAATAATCGCCAAGCGTCAAGGAGAATTTCCCAACGCGCCAAAGCTTGATTTTGAAATAATCAAAGCCGGGGAAAGCCGTCAATTGTCGAAAAATTTTAAAGCGAATTTTTTCGCCGTGGCTCATAATATTCCGGAAGGCGTGGGAGTGATTTTAGAAACTCCTGTCGGTAAAATAGTCAATCCGGGAGATTTTAAGTTTGATTACGACGCCGATGGCAACCCGAAGGGTTTGGATATTTGGAAAAAAATAGGAGAGCAAAAAATCCATTCGTTATTATTGGAATCGACTGGAGCGGAAGAACCGGGATATTCGGTTTCAGAAAGGATTGTTGAACGGGAACTGGAGAAACTTTTTAAAAAAGCCGAAGGCCGGGTTATTGTAGGCACTTTTGCCTCTCTTTTAGACAGAATTGCCGAAATTATTAAAATCGCGGACAGAATTGGAAGAAAAGTGGCCGTAAGCGGTTCGTCGATGAAAACCAATATTCAAATTGCGAGAAATCTCGGATATATGAAAATCGGAAAAGATGTAATTGTGCCGCTTGAAGAAATCGGAAAATACCGCGATGATAAAATTTTGATTCTTTGTACCGGCGCTCAGGGGGAACCAAACGCTCAAATGATGAAAATCGCCAACGGCGAACATCGTCAAATTAAAATTAAGCGCGGCGACACCGTTGTTTTATCTTCATCAATTATTCCCGGTAATGAACGAAGCGTTCAGATTTTAAAAGACGATATTTCTCGCCAGGGCGCCAATGTTTTTCATTACAAAATGGTGGATATTCATTCTTCCGGCCACGCGCCTCAGGAAGAGCTTAAAGCGGTAATGAAGATGGTTAAGCCGAAATTTTTTATTCCTATTCACGGATATTATTTTATGCGCTGGCAAAATGCCAAGATGGCCCAAGAAACGTTGAAATTAAAACCGGAAGAAACTCTTTTAGTTGATAATGGCCAAATTGTCGCGTTAGCGAAAGATTCTATAAAAATTACAGAGGAATCGGCGCCGACTTATTATGTGATGGTTGACGGTTTGGGCGTCGGCGATGTCGGCGAAGTGGTTTTAAGGGACCGCCGCGTTTTAGCCCAGGAAGGAATGTTGGTGATTATCATCACTTTGGACCGTCATACCGGCCGTTTTCTGAAAAATCCGGATATTATTTCGCGCGGTTTTATTTATCTGAAAGAAAACAAAGAATTTGTTGAAGAAGTAAGGGTCCGCATTAAAAATTTAATCGGTCGGATTCCGAAACATCAAGAATTAGAACCGGACTATATTAAAACGATTTTAAGGGATCAATTGGGGGAATTTTTATATCGCCGAACCAAACGCCGGCCCATGGTTTTACCGGTGGTGATTGAAGTGTAGATTGTTGTCCCCAATTTATCCACATATGTGGGCAAATTAAAAACGATAAATTATTACGAATTAAGTTTATAAAAATTCTCAAAAATTTTGGCAATCAAAATTGGACCGGTGCCGCCTGGTGTGGGAGTGTAAAATGACAAATGACTTTTGACATTTGACAATTGACTGATGTCAAAATCGCCTACTAATTTGCTTATTTCTGCGTCGGTCTGCATCAAATCTGCGTTAGCCCGCGAGCGCGCCGTTGGCGTGCTGTAGCCAAAATCAATAACCCCCGCTTCTTCTTTTAACATTTCCGGCCTAATAATCCCCGCTTGGCCGACGCCGGATATTATCAAATCGTAATTTTTTAATTCCGATAAATCGCTCCCCTTTTCAAAAATAGTCAATTCTTTTATTTTTTGGTTCATTAACCAAACACTAACCGGCTTGCCGATTAAAAAACCGGCACCAATAACGGCTATCGCCAGCGGCTTTATTTTCGAAAAGACGGGGTTTCGCTCGCCCAGCCGCTCGCTCGCCCCTTGACTCTTGGCCTCGCTCTTCCTCGCTTCGCTCGGAAACCATGCCCGCTCGGCCTCCGAGACACTTTTCTCAAACAAAGCCGCTGGCTCTTTTAAAATTTCAATAATAGTTTCAACTGCCGGCGGCAGAACCGGATTTCTGTCTGCGTAAAACGCGCCGAGCGCCCGTTCGCCCAGAACATCAATGTCTTTTTCGCGCGGAATGGCGTTTAAGATATATTGGGCGTTTAAATTTTCAGGCAGAGGCAATTGGACAATTACGCCGCCGACTTTTTTCATTAAAGCGATTCTTCCGACTTCTTTTCTTAAGTCGTCGTTTTTTAATTCGCCGGCTGACGAATCGGGAAATCGGTAAATCCGAAAATCAACTTCCAATTCCTTGGCGATTTTTTCTTTTTGCTTCAAAAAACTTTCAGAAATTTTATTATTTCCAATTAAAACAGCGGCGAAAATTTTCTTCGGCGCTGGCCGAGTTTTAAGATTTTCAATAATTTTTTCGGCGATTTTTTTCCCGTCAATGATTCGCATGCCAATATTGTATAAAAAGGTTTTATATTAAAAAATTCTACGCCTTCGGATTGAATTTTTCAATAAAACCTATATATTCTCATAATGATTTACAAGAACACTTTTATCAATAATTGTCAATGCCAATAAATCAATTCGCCAACCTTTTTTGTCATTAATTAATTCTATCCGATGATTGGCGTATAAAGAGGCGGTTTTTTGAAGTTTTTTGAGTTTAGCCATAGTTAATTGTTCTTCGGCGGAAATTGTATCACTTGTTTGCTGTTTTACACCGCGCACGGTTTTTACTTCTATAAACACTAAAGTTTTATCCGGCGCCATAATAATAATATCGAGTTCTCCATATGGCTTTCTAAAATTACGTTCAATGATTTTATATCCTTTTTCAACAAGATATTCACAGGCGAAATCTTCGCCAAATTTACCAATTTCTGATTTATAGGTCATTTATTAAATTATACTTTTTTTATAGAAAAGAGGAAGCGTTGTTAATGTAAAACGATAAACATTGTGCGCATTCTTGGAAATAATGTTTAACGTTTTACAAGTTATAGATTTTGTTCAAAGTGTAAAACGTGAAACATTATTTACGAAAAATATAAAAATGTTTGCCGGTAAACAAATGTTTCACATGAAACATTTAAAACTGTGAAACAATTTTGTTTCACATAACACGGTGTAAATAATGTAAGTATGAAATATTTATAGTAGGAGAAATAAAATACGCTTGTAAATACTGTGTTTATGAGTTCTTTAAAATAAAAATTTAGCTATTTTGTAATAAATAATAGATATTTTGGTTTATAGTGATTTTGATATTTTATATTTATGTAAAACACGACAGAAGTGTAAAACGTGAAACATTTATAATAAAACTGTGCGCAGTGTAAAACGTGAAACATTTTGTACGAAAAATATAAAAATGTTTGCCGGTAAACAAATATGTTTTACAATGTTTCACATTTTATTAAATGTTTAAATTGTTTAACGTTTTACAAAAAAAACTGTGAAACAAAAATGTTTCACGATATTTTGCGACAGATTTATGATTTTGTGAAACAATTTTGTTTAACAGTATAAATTTAGTAAAATACTGTTTATTGGCGGATAAGTATGATTTTTTCAATGTTAACGAGTTTTTAAGAATAAATTTTAATAGTTTTATGCCGTTTTTATTATATGTTTGATTTTAATACTTCTTATTTTTAATATGGGATTATTTTATATATTGCGTCAAATTTATTTAAACCTGTTAAACAAAAATGTTTTACATCACAATTAAGTAAACTTTGTAAAACATTTTTGTTTGTCAAAAATCAGATAAATGTAAGGTTTTAGTTATGTCCTCAATTTACCCACATATGTGGGTAAATTGAGGACGATATTTTTACGATATTTTTATTGAAATTGTAAAATAATAATATGAAATAATAGACTCCTATCGCGGAAGTCTATTTCCATTATTTTAAAACATTTTTAATTTTTTACTGGTG
>JBBTPY010000007.1:1085-115933 GCA_038065955.1 Patescibacteria group bacterium | reverse complement strand
CTATCGCGGAAGTCTATTTCCATTATTTTAAAACATTTTTAATTTTTTACTGGTGCGCGCTGAGGGGATTGAACCCCCGGCCTTCTCGGTGTAAACGAGACGCTCTACCACTGAGCTAAGCGCGCGAAAGTTTGGTGCGCCCACTTGGATTCGAACCAAGAACCACAGAGGTATAAGCTCTGCGCTCTGCCGTTGAGCTATAGGCGCGTTAATTAAAAAATATCACAATATAAATTTATCTTCAATAATAAAAAAAAGAAGGCCCGAGTTGGCGCCTTCAAATTAGTCAGAAGTTTATAAATTTATGATTCTTTTTGTCGCGGGGTGATGCCACCTCCATTCGTATTTATATCCGTCTTTAGTTTTTTCCGAGATAAGGGAAACATATCCCGGTTTTCCGACGGCCGGAAGCGTTAAAGGAATCTTTACAAACACCCCTCTTTTTGAACGATAGATTTGTTTATTTGGCGCTAATGCCAACACCGCCGAACCAAACGCGCCGTATCCGTTTCTCAAATATATTACATTGGCCATCGCCGGGATTTCGTACAATTCCTCGCTTTTAATATTGAATTTCCCGCTTTTGCCGCTGTTATTTGATTTAATAACAGCAAAATTAAAATTTTTCATTTACCCCTCCTTATCTGTTAAAATCTGTTAAATATTATCGTTAGCGCCATAATGCTTAGCGCTCCGATTAAACAAAACAAAACTACAAAAGCGGATATTTGTTTGGACTTGCTCATTTCATTCATAATCTTTCACCTCCTTTTCTTCCTTATTTAGAATTAAATGTGCTTTTTAACGCGTTGTTTTGAAATTTATCAAACAATCGCAATAGGTTTCATCTTAAAGCTTTTTATCAGGTTGTCAAATTCTTCCCGTTCTATGGTTTCCTTTTCTATTAGTTTTTCGGCGATTGTTTTCAGCGCGTGGGAACGGCCGGAAATTATTTTTTTCGCGGCAGTCAAAGCTTTATTGATCATTTTTCTTATTTCATCGTCAATTTCCGCCGCGATTTTTTCGGAATAATTTTTTTCCATTGCAATTTCTCTGCCTAAAAATATCATTTCTTCGGTTTTGCCGTAGGTAATGGGGCCGAGTTTTTCCGACATACCGAATTTGGTAACTAATTTTCTGGCCAAAGAAGAAGCTTGCTGAAGGTCGTTGGACGCGCCAGTGGAAACATCGCCGAAAGTGATAAGTTCGGAAACATAACCGCCGAGAAAAACGGCGATGTCGTTGATAAACTGGGATTTCGTTCTTAAATATCTTTCTTCAATTGGAAGTTTCAATGTGTAGCCGCCGGCTCGGCCGCGGGCCACAATGGAAACTTTATGAATTGGGTCGGTGTCTTTGAGGCTGGCCGCAACCAAAGAATGGCCGGCTTCATGGTAAGCGGTAATTTCTTTTTCTTTTTTGGAAAAAACTCGGCTGCGACGCTCCGGTCCGAGCAGGACTTTTTCTATTGATTCGTAAATATCCTGCTGGATAATTTCTTTTCGGTTGTTTCGGGCGGTTAAAATCGCCGCTTCATTCATTAAATTTGCCAAGTCGGCGCCGGAAAATCCCGGCGTTCTTTCCGCTATTTTCCGCAAATTAATGTCTTTAGCGAGAGTTTTTCCGTGACTGTGGATTTTTAATATTTCTTCGCGCTCGGCGATATCGGGCAAATCTAAAATCACGCGGCGGTCAAAACGGCCGGGACGCAAAAGCGCCGGGTCTAAAACATCGGGGCGATTAGTGGCGGCAAGAACAATTCTCGTGTCGTCTTTTTCAAAGCCGTCCATTTCGGTCAATATTTGGTTTAAAGTTTGCTCTCTTTCGTCATGTCCGCCGCCGAGTCCTGCGCCTCGTTCTCTGCCAACAGCGTCTATTTCGTCAATAAAAATAATTGACCGGCCGGCTTTTTTAGCGGTTTGAAAAAGGTCTCGGACCCTACTAGCTCCAACTCCCACAAACATCTCCACGAATTCCGAGCCGGAAATATGAAAAAATGGGACATTGGCCTCGCCGGCGACTGCCCTTGCAAGCAAGGTTTTCCCCGTGCCCGGCGGACCGTACAATAAGACTCCTCTCGGAATTTTGGCGCCGATTTCCAAATATTTTTTAGGGTTTTTTAAAAAATCAACGACTTCTATCAATTCTTGTTTGGCTTCTTTTAACCCCGCCACGTCTTTGAAAGTGACGCGATTTTTGAATTGCGAAAATAATTTGATATTGGCTTTGCCGAAACTGAAAGCCTGCCCCATTCCGGTTTTCGCCTGGCGAAACATCAGCCAGAAAAAAACGCCGATAATAATTAAAGGCAGAAGCGCTGGGATTAAAATACTTAACCAAAAGCGCAGTCCCGACTCTTCTTTTATTTCCAGTTTGATTTTTTGAAGCGCCAAAGGGTCAACGCCGTAATTTTTCAATGTTTCAGACAATCCAGCCTCTGTTTCTTTTTTAGAAATCATTTTTTCGCCGCTTTTAAGTTCAATATTTAAATCATTACCATTGACGACAACGCTTGTAATTTCGCCCTGATTTATTTTAAGCGCCAGTTGGTCAAGGCTTAAAATCGTCGGTTGTTTTTCTCCGGCGTAAATCAGCGAAAAAATGGCCGCAATAGTCAGAAAAGTTAAAATTGCCCAAAAAATATTCTTGGATAAATTATTCATATTTGGATAAATTATTCATATAAAGTTAATTCTATCAAAAAAAAACGGCGCGTCAATAAATTCGCGCCGTTTATAATTTTATTTCGTGATTCAAAATCTTAAACAATTTTTCTTTTAAGGATAATTCTTTTTTCTTCTGGTTTGACCGATTCTACCGTAAATTGATATTGTTTTCCGATTTCCAGCTGTTTTTTCATTTCTTCAAAGCCGCCGAATTCGGAAACGCTGATTACTCCCTGCAAATCGTAATCCAAATTTATTAAAGCTCCGGCGGGATTGAATTTATAAGCGGTTCCGGATATTTCTTGCCCTTCTTTGAATTTTTCTCCGGCTATTTCCCATGGATTTGATTTTAAAGCCTTAAAAGAAAGAAAAACTTGGCCGTCTTTTATCTCAATAATTTTGGCTTTAATTGTTTCGTTTATTTTAACAATTTCTTTCGGGTTGTCAATAATTTTATAATCCATTTCAGAAATATGAATCAGGCCTTCAATTGCAGGTTGAGCGGCAAATTGGATGAAAACGCCGAAGCTGGTTATGCCTGAAACGATGCCGTCAATAATGTCTCCGGCCTTATAATTGGCTATCAATTTTTTAACGTCTTCCTGTGTCGTTTCCCGTTCGGAGATAATTAATTTATTCGCCCGAGGATTAAGGTCAATGATTTTAACTTTTAATTCCAGACCAACCAACTTTTTCAGTTCATTGATAATTTCTTTTTTGTCCTGATTTTCAACGCGCGGATAGTGGTCGTTGGATAATTGCGATACCGGCAGAAAAGCCTTGATTCCGTTAATCTCGGAAATCAAGCCGCCGCTGTTGGAGCCGCTGATTTTTACGGTTAAAACTTCACTATTACCCGCTTTTTCTTTCAGCGCTTGCCATTCTTTTTGCTGACGGGCATCGGCCAAAGAGAGTTCAGTAAATCCTTCTTCATTGTCAATAAAAATGATTTTAGCGCTTACGGTTTGTCCTGTTTCAATATTTTTTAAAATATTTTTGGCATTTAGAAGTTCAATCCCGCAGATGACGCCGGTGCCGAATTTCCCCAAATCAAAATAAGCCGTTTTCGGCGTTTTGTTTAATAATTTAGCTTCAATTAAATCGCCCTCTCTGGGGAAAGAAACCAGTTCGGGCTCATTTTTGATTATTTGAGCCAGAGAAGATTTTTTATTAATTGTTTGCACGATCATAAATGTTTAAAAAGTTTAATATAACAACTGTTGAAAATCAAGAGGAAGGATGATAAAATGTTTTTTATTATGATAATTTCTTTTTACGGTGAAGGCTGTTTTAAAATTCAAAGCGGCGAGACGGTGATTTTAACGGACCCCTTCTCTCCGGAAAGCGGCCTTGCTTTGCCGCGTTTTAAGGCCGATATTATTCTTAAAACTTTAACTTCTCTTCCTTTAACCAACCAACAAACAAACCAACAAATCAATCAACTGATTTTCGGTCCGGGCGAATATAATATTAAAAATATTGATATTCTCGGCTTGGATTTAATTGGAGAATCAACGGATAAATTTTTTAAAACGATTTATTCAGTGGAAGCAGAAAATATTAAACTTTGTTTTTTGGGACATATTTCAAAATTGCCGGCGCCGGAGGTTGCCAAATATCTGGAAGAAACAGACATTTTATTCATTCCGGCCGGCGGCGAACTTTTTATTGAACAAAAATCGGCGGTTAAGATGATAAAACAGATTAAGCCTAAAATAGTTATTCCTTCTTTTTATAAAATGCCGGGATTAAAAAGGCCGGCCGCCGATTTAAAAATTTTTCTGAATGAAATCAATCTCGAAAAAACGGAACAGAAAGAAAAATTGACGATTAAAAAGAAAGATTTGGCGGAAATCAAAAAAACGGAAGTGGCAGTGTTAAAAATTTAAAAATGAAATTAAGGGAATTTATTAAAAATCTTCAAAATTCCGATTACACAGTTAAAAAGCGCTGGTTAATAGGATTAAGCGGTGTTTCAATGATTATTATTATCGCCATATGGCTTATTTATTTGAATTACAGCATTGAAGCCGTTGGAGTTGAAGAAATAAAAGAGCCTGAAATCGGTTTCTGGCGGATAATGGCAACCGGTTCAGTCGAGGTTTTTAATCAAATAGAAAACGGATTTCAAAATCTGTTTTATAAAATAATTTATAAGAGAACGATTATGATAGAATAATAAAGTTGACGCATGGATAATAAAAATATTCAAAAACGAGAAATTACCGATGAATTGCGCGAATCTTATCTTGATTATGCGATGAGCGTGATTGTTTCCCGCGCTTTGCCCGATGTTCGCGATGGATTAAAGCCTGTTCAGCGCCGGATTTTGTGGTCAATGTGGGAAACCGGATTGAAATCATCGGTAAAATACCGAAAATCGGCGGCTATTGTCGGTGAAACCCTTAAAAGTTATCACCCTCATGGCGATATGGCGGTTTATGACACTCTGGCCCGAATGGCGCAGAATTTTTCTTTGCGCTATCCGTTAATTGACGGCCAAGGGAACTGGGGTTCAATTGACGGCGACCCGCCGGCGGCGCAAAGATATACCGAATGCCGTTTGTCAAAAATTTCCGAAGAACTTTTGTTTGATATTGAAAAAGAAACCGTTGATTGGCGGTTAAATTATGACGCAACAACCAAAGAGCCGAAAGTTTTGCCGGCTAAATTGCCGAATTTGCTGATTAACGGCGTTGCCGGTATTGCGGTCGGGATGGCTACTTCTATTCCTCCTCATAATTTAGCCGAAGTGATTGATGCGACGATATATTTAATAGACCAGCCGAAAGCGGCAACTGATGATTTGATGAAATTTATTCAAGGGCCCGATTTTCCGACCGGCGGCATTATTTATGATAAAAAATCAATGATAGAAAATTACAGTTCGGGACGCGGACCGATTACTTGCCGGGCTAAATCCGAAATTGAAGAACGCGCTAAGAGTCAATTTAATATCGTTATTACGGAAATCCCTTATCAAGTCAATAAATCCGATTTAATCATTAAAATCGCCGATTTAGTGCAGACGAAAAAAGTGGAAGGAGTCCGGGATTTGCGCGATGAAAGCGACCGCGAAGGAATGCGAATAGTCATTGAGCTTAAAACCGACGCCGCGCCGCAAAAAATTCTCAACTCTCTTTATAAATACACCGACCTTCAGAAAGATTTTCATCTTAATATGATTGCTTTGATAAATAACGGCATTCAACCCAAGCTTTTATCTTTAAAAGATATTTTAAGCAATCATATTGAACACCGCAAAGAAGTAGTGCGCCGCCGCGCGGAATTCGACCTTAAAAAAGCCAAGGAGCGGGCGCATATTTTAGAAGGATTAGCCAAAGCTTTGAGCGTGATTGATAAAATAATCGCCACTATTAAAAGCGCCAAAGACGGCGAAGAAGCGCATCAAAAATTGGTAAAAAATTTCAAACTTACCGCTCTTCAGGCTACGGCGATTTTGGAAATGAAACTGAGAACTTTGGCGGCTTTGGAACGCAAAAAAATAGAAGATGAACTTAAAGAAAAGAAAAAACTGATAAACGAACTGGAAATAATTCTTAAAAGCCCCGTTAAAATTATTAATACGGTTAAGAATGAGTTATTGGAATTAAAGAAATATGACAGCGTTCGCCGGACCCAAATCGCCGCGGCCAAACTTGAGGAATTTAAAGAAGAAGACCTGATTCCGTCGGAAGAAGTGGTTATTACTTTGACCAAAGACGGTTATATCAAGAGAGTGCCGGCGATTACTTTCAAGGCTCAGCGTCGGGGAGGCAGCGGGCTTATCGGTTCCGAAGTCGGGGAAGAAGATTTTATCAGTCATTTTATTTCCGCCAATACGCACGATAATATTTTATTTTTCACTGACCGCGGTCGGGTTTTTCAGACAAAAGTTTATGAAATTCCGGTCGGGACCAGAACAGCTAAAGGAAAATTATTCCAAAACTTTTTGGAAATTCCCGCCGGCGAAAATATCAGCGCGATTGTCGCTTACGCGGCCGACGGCAAACGAGCGGCGACAGACAATTATTTGGTAATGGCGACGAAAAACGGAATAATCAAGAAAACTTCTTTGGAAGAATTTACCAATGTTCGGCGCGGCGGATTAATAGCGATTAATCTGAAGAAAGGCGATATCTTGAAATGGGTAAGGGTTTCTTCGGGGAAAGATGAAATTATTTTAGCCACTCAAAACGGTCAGGCAATCAGATTTAAGGAATCTCAATTAAGGCCGATGGGCCGGACGGCGACCGGCGTTAGGGCCATAAAACTCAAAAAAGATGATGTAGTGGCCGGTTTCGATATAATAAAAACAGGAGATAAATTATTAGTGGTGATGGAAAATGGTTTTGCCAAGCAAACGCCGCTTAAGGAATATCGGTTGCAATCGCGCGGCGGCTCGGGCATCAAAACCGCCAAAATTACCGCCAAAACCGGCAAAATTATCAGCGCGCAGATTATTGAAAATCAGGAAGAGCTTTTGGCGCTTTCAGCTAAAGGCCAAATTATCAGGACCAAAATTTCCGATATCCGAACTTGCGGCCGGGCCACTTCCGGAGTTAAAATTATGAGATTAAAAGAAGGAGATAAAGTCGTCGGCGTGGCGGTGTTATAACGAAATGAATTTTACCCGCAATCAAATTATTATAATTGGCGCTGCCGGTCTTGTCATTTTGGCCGTTGTTTTGGTTTTTTTAGGTATTTTGCCCGGCTGGAAAAAAGACATCGGAGGAAAAAATCAGGAAGAAATAACTCTTTCTTTTTGGGGGGTTGAAGACCAGAACGCGGTAAGGGAATTGATTGACAGTTATTCGGCCGTTAACCCCAACGCCAGAATTTCTTATCAGCAATTTAATGAAAGTAATTATGAAAAAGAGTTGGTTAACGCTTTGGCAAGCGGCGGAGGCCCGGATATTTTTATGGTTCATAACAGTTGGTTGCCGAAACATTGGGGGAAAATAAGTCCTTTTTCCGATACAAGTTTATCTTTAGCCGATTTTCGGCAATTATTTCCGACCGTGGCGGAGCAGGATTTTGTAAATAACGGCCGGATTTTCGCTTTGCCTCTTTATATTGACACTTTGGCTTTTATTTATAATAAGGATTTTTTTGACGCCAAAGGCGTGGCAATAGTGCCAACGACCTGGAATGATTTTCAATATCTGGTTTCCCGCCTTAGAGAAGTAAGCCGAGATAAAAAAATTGTCAGAGCCGCGGCGGCCATCGGCGGTTCGCAAAAAAGCGTTGACAAAGCCGGCGATTTATTGAGTTTGCTGATGATGCAGTTCGGCGCCGCGATGTTTGATGAACAATCTAATCAGGCGGATTTCAGCCGGAGCGGCGGGCTGGACGCTTTTGATTTTTATCTTCAATTCGCCAATCCCGACAGCCGATATTATTCCTGGAACGACAATCTCCGTTATTCTTTAGACGGATTTTCTCAAGAAACGGTTGGCGCGATTTTCAATTATTCTTCAGTTATTCCTCTGATTAAAGAAAAAAATCCCTTTATTAACTTGGCCGTTTCGGAAATGTTTCAATTGGCCGGCACCAAACAGCCTGTCAATTACGCCGATTACTGGGGCTTGAGCGTTTCAAAATTCAGCAAAAATCCGGAAATAGCGCGGCATTTTATTCAAACAATTATTCAAACCGAAGAAATCGCCGAAAAATATATGCAAACCGCCCAGCGGCCGCCGGCTTTAAGATATTTAATTCAGAAATATCTTAATGACCCCGATTTCGGCGTTTTCAGCCGCCAGGCTTTGACCGCCAGAAGCTGGCGCCGGCCGGACAATACGGCGGTAAGAAAAATTTTTTCTGAAATGATTGAGGCGGCTTTAAGCGGCCGGATTTCGTCAACGGCGGCGATAGACGAAGCGGAAAACAGAATTAATAATTTATGAGCCGTTAGGGTTTAACCAATAGCCGTTAGTGAATTAAAAAATGAAAAATCACAAAAAATTTATTTTTCTGTTTTCTGCTTTTTGTTTTCTATTCTCTATTATTGTCGCGCCTATGGCGTTGGCGGCGGACGGTTTGGTGCCTTGCGGACCGGGCACTTCAAAACCAAGTTGCCAATTTTGCGACCTTTTGACGTTGGTTGAAAAAATAATCAACTTCGCTCTTTATAATATCGCCATTCCTTTAAGCGTTATTTTCATTATTTATGGCGGATTTTTAATAATGACCGCCGGCGCTTCGCCGGAGCGAGTTAAAACCGGCCGGAGCGTTATTAAAGCCGCGGTTGTCGGTTTATTGATAGCGCTTTTCGCATGGATGATTGTTGATACAATTTTAACCGTTTTGGCCGGCCAGAAATTCAGTCCTTGGAGTTTTAATAATAAAATTATCTGCCGTTAAATCGGCTTGACAACAATCCGTTAAAAATTTGATAATTAAATAAATGAATTTACTGAATAAAAATAATTTGTTATGGCTGGCGTTTGTTATTTTGGTTGTGTCCGCGCAATTTTTATTTTTTATTTTTTTTATCAATAATGTTTATGCCGCTATGGATATAGGCGGGGGAACTAAAAGCGCGCTTTTTGACCCCTTGGGCGGCAAAACAATCTTTGAGATTTTAAATAGAGTTATCGGTTATATGATTAAAATCGGGGCTCCAATAGTGGCTTTAATGGTGATTTACGGCGGATTTTTGATTTTGACCGCCGGCGACAAACCGGAACAGGTTACAAACGGCAAAAATACCATTCTTTACGCCGCTATCGGATATGCTATTATTATATGTTCCTGGGGGATTATTTATATAATAGGAGAAGTTTTTGGAGCCAGATTAAGATAATAAATCTAATGAATATAATTAAAAATTTATCATATAGTTTAATGCCTTTGGTTGTTGCCGCTGCTGAAGATTCGCCGGTTAAAAGCGTTAACGATGTTATAAGGATATTAAATAACATTGTTAAATGGACTTATACGATTTTCTTTATCGCAGCCGTATTTTTTATTCTTTTGGCGGCTTATAAGTTTTTATTTGCCCAGGACGACCCGGAAAAAATAAAAAGCGCGAAAAATCAGATTATTTACGCGGTCATCGCCATTATCGTGGCTCTTTTGGCAGTCAGCTTTCCGGTAATTATTAAAGACTTTTTAGGCGGCGGTTCGTCATCTGGTGGCGAAGTTTACGGGCCGCCTAATCCTAATAGTGGCGAAACACTGCCGCCGTCCGGCGGTTCGTCTCAAAATAGTTATGATTATGACCCTTACGCGCCATGGGGGATAAATCCGTAAATTTTGATAACACAAAAAGGTCGTAAAATATATATTAATTATGAATTTAAACGCAAAAATTTATTTAATAACGATATTGGCGATATTTGGCTTGTTAATGTTTGGCAATACGATAATGGCTCAAAATCCCATTCCGAGTATTCCTGAAATTGGCGGTAGAACCGGTTCAGTAAGCGGATTAGTTGCAATTTTCACCGATATTGTAAAATGGATTTATACGATATTCTTTATTGTGGCGGTAATGTTTGTTATTTTTGCCGCTTTCACTTATCTGACGGCCGGCGGCGACGCGGAAAAAGTCGGCAACGCGAAAAGTCAGATTATTTACGCGGCCGTGGCGATAATCGTGGCTCTTTTAGCGGTAAGTTTACAGGCGATAATAAGAAATTTCTTAATATCCGGACAATAAATTTTATCACGATTGAAATAAAAAATGCCCCGTCGGATTTATACAATCCGAGCGGGGCGTTTTGGTTAAAGAACTTATTTTACTTATTTTTGGCGAAGGTATATTGTCACTTTCGCCTTTTTTGCGGTTTCGTATGATTTAAACCGCAAATGGGCGGCCAGGATATTATCTTCCATCCAGCCGTCCTTTATTTCTTTGCCGTTCCAGGTCGTTGGTTTCACCATATCGTTCGACTTGACCCGAAACCAATAATCGTCTGGAACTTCAAAATCTTTTTCTTCTCCGGGGAAAATAAAGATTTCAACAATTTTTACTGCCTTTACTGCCGCCTGCGGTTGAAGAGCTACGGCCGCCGCTTTTGCCGTTTCTAATCTCCACCATGAAATAAATTGCCAACCAACCATCAACGCGACCAAAAATCCAATCACTCCCCAAATTATAATCTTAATAATTTTTGGGGTTTGAAATTGAATTTTTCTTGGCTTTTGATCTTGACTTTTATGCGCCATTATTTTCCACCTCCTTTTGTTGTCATAGCAGCTACTATTCCGCCTAATACTCCCACATCTCCCTCAACAGATACAACTTTCTTTTCGACTAAAGGATCAAGTGAAATATCGGCGGCATTCAGGGCTACTTGAGCCGATGCGCCAAGTTCTTGCGCCTTTTTCGCCATTTCTATTTTTTTGTCAAAAGCGCCCGCCCTTGCTTCGGCCTGCTTCTTTTTTTCAAAAGCTTCCATCGTCGCCTTTGAAAAATCTATACTGGCCAAAGCATAATATTCAATATCTATGCCATAGCGCGTTTCCACCTCCGAGCGAGTATGAACATCGTTTCTTTCGTTATCTAATGCTCCTTTAACGATCAGCCAGTGCGTCTTGTAAAATTCAAGCAATTCTGCGGCGTCAATCTCGTCTCCGTTTGAAATTTTACAATCGCTTATTCCACATTGTGTTTTATTATGGTCCTTGTGCGGAGGCCTTTCAAGACGAAAAAAACAATTTAGCATGTCTGATATGGAATGTCGCAACTCAATGAAATCTTTTCCAACTTTTACTCCGCCAAGCGCCCCAAGTTTTGCCTTAACGGTATCAGAAATACCGGACTTTATAATTTCTTCCGACATTTCCACAAATACACATCTTCCATCCCGAGCCACTTTTCGATCTGGACGATATTGCAAAGACCCGCTACTAGTAAGTTGCAATTTATCCTTTGTTGTGAAATTAGCCGGAACATCTATTTCCACCAATTCTGTTGATATTAACTCAACAGAATCAATGAACGGCAATTTCACGCCTAACCCCTCTTCTAAAATCCTGCCCGTCCTTCTTCCAAATCTTTCTAGCACGCCAAAATGATAGGCTGGAATTTGGACGAACATATCAGAAAGTAAGGCCCCGCAACCAATAAGAATCAAACTTATTACTATAATACTAATCATCTTCCCCTCCTTTTAGCCATTTCGGCTAAGTTAAATTGTTTTTATTTTCTTCCTTATTTTATTGTCAAAAACCTGCCTTATATATAGCACAAAACTTCACAAAAGTCAACAAAATTGATTACGCGTTCAAAAGCAATATAAAAACAAAAATTAACTTACTCACCGTTTCTTGCTATCATTAATGATAGCAAGAAATATTTATTATTGCTTTATTGTTTTTTTATTGATTCTTAAAACAAATATTTAAACTGAAACGAATACCCAGATTGCTATCATCAATGATAGCAAGTTATTTTATTGCATTAAAATAATACAAAAACGATAAATGTTTTATTCTCTGTCTCTCTTTTTATTTTCTCTTCCTTTGCCGGTACCGATAGGTCATCGGCGGCAAAAATTTATTCAATCCTTTATTAATTTTTTCTAAAAGTTCAATTGTGGCGTCTCCCAAGTCTTCAATGGTAATTTTATTTTTTATTTTTTGATTGTAAACTTTGCGGCCGACGCCGCGACGATATCCGCTATAAATTGATTTTTTAAGAAGACTTTGTTTAATGGCGCTGATTGTATTGGGGGAAAGCCATAAAATTTCGCCGATTTCTCTATAAGTTTTGTTTTCCTTTATCAAGGCGGCGGCGATTAATCTATTGATAATCAAATTTTTTTCTTTCGCGCTTAAAACGCTTTCTAATAGTTCTTTAAATTGTTTTTCCGAATTGACCCTTTGAAGTTCTTCTAAAAAACTTAACCATACAAACTCCTTCCATTCTTTTCTGTTTTTAAATTCCAAAAGGTTTCTCATAAATAAAGTATTTTAAGATTAATTATTAAATGGCTTTTAAATAATAGAAATAGACAATTACTTGCTATCATTAATGATAGCAAGGAGAACATTTACGTCAAATGGTTAAAACGCGCTTTATTGCCCAGAACAGTTTTATTGCCCAGAACCGTTAAAATATATAAAATATAAATATATAAAAGTAATAATTATTATCCTTGATTCAGATTTATAGTTAATATATATTCGCTCCCGTGGCGGAAATGGAATACGCGCAGCGCTTAGAACGCTGTCCCGCAAGGGTTAGAGGTTCGAATCCTCTCGGGAGCACCAAATGAAATTTATCGCCGATTTTCATATTCATTCAAAATATTCTCGCGCCACCAGTAAAGACATGAATCTGGAAAATCTTGACGCTTGGGCTGACGATAAGGGGATACTCGTGATGGGCACGGGCGATTTTACTCACCCACAATGGTTTAAAGAAATTAAAGAAAAACTTGAGCCGGCCGAGCCCAAGCTTTTTAAATTAAAAAAAGAATATAAAAAACCGACGCTGAAAAATACTTTGGCTGAAACGCGTTTTATTTTGACGGTGGAAATTTCTGGAATTTATAAAAAAGCCGGAAAAACGCGCCGAATCCATAATCTTATTTTCGCGCCGGATATTGAAACCGTTGAAAAAATAAACGCGCGGCTCGGTTTAATCGGAAATTTAAAATCCGACGGCCGGCCGATTTTAGGGCTGGACAGCGAAAAATTGGCGGAGATAGTTTTTAATATTAATCCAGAGACAGCAATTATTCCTAGCCATATTTGGACTCCGTGGTTTTCTGTTTTCGGTTCAATGTCGGGTTTTGATTCCATTGAAGAATGTTTTGGCAAATACGCGAAAAATATTTTCGCCGTGGAAACAGGATTGTCATCAGACCCGTCAATGAATTGGCGGATTTCAAAATTGGACAATATCGCTTTAATTTCTAATTCCGATTCCCATTCTTTGGGAAAAATCGGAAGAGAAGCCAATATCTTTGACGCAGAATTGTCTTATAAAGGGATTATGGAAGCTATAAGAAGCGGAGCCCCAAGTCAAAGGTCAAATGTCAAAGGTCAAATGTCAAAGTTTGTCGCTACTATAGAATTTTTTCCGGAAGAAGGAAAATATTATTACGACGGTCATAGAAATTGCGGCGTGGTTTTTTCGCCGGAAGAAACTAAAAAACATAAAGGTATTTGCCCGAAATGCGGTCGGCCGCTGACAATCGGCGTAATGAACAGGGTCGCTCAATTGGCGGACAGAAAAAAATTAAAAATTGAAAACCGCGGTAATGAGCATCAATACAACAATCGCGTCCCTTATTATAATTTAATTCCTTTATTCGAGATTATTGCCGAAGCGTTCGGTGTTGGCGCGAAAACTAAAAAAGTCAAAGAAGAATATGAGAAACTTGTTAAAAATTTCGGCAATGAATTGAAAATTTTATTGGAAATAAAAAAGGAGGAATTAAAGGGCATTGCGGATAATAGGGTAATTAAAGGCATTAGTCGCGCGCGGCAAGGCAAGGTTAAAATTCGTCCCGGTTATGACGGCGAATACGGGAAAATAGAAATTTTTGGCGGGGAAAATAAAAAAAACGCCCCTCGCTTGTTTTAATCGCGAAGGGTTTTTAATGTTGTTGTTTATTTTAAACGCGCGAGGGATTTATTCTTATTTTCATTTCGTAAAAAGCCTTGTCCAATTCAAGAATTTCTATTTCAGCGTCTATTAATCCCAGTATTTTTTCATTAAACTTGAAAGCCTCAGCGAGAAATTTATAAGTTCTTTGACTTTTCGGTTTCGGGTCAGTGGCTTCTTCTAAAATTGCTTTTTTGAGAACAGCAATATTAATCTTTAACCTTTCAAAAATTTCAATGCTGTTTTCTATTTCTGGTTTTTTCATGGCTACCTCCTTATTAAATTGTTAATAATACTTAGAAATCTTACAATTTTTTTTACGGAATTATTAAGCGTTTTTTTGGTCAGCGCTTCAACATTAAGCCGGATAAGCGGTTCGGTGTTTGACGGCCTTAAATTAAACCACCAAGCTTGTCCTGAGCTTGCCGAAGGAACAAATTCCATCGTTAAGCCGTCTAAATAATTAGTATTTAATATTTTGTATTTAGTATTTTGCGACTTAAAATATCTCTCAATTTTTTTTAATAAATTATTTGCGGCATTCGCATGTATTTGTAGATTTGCATCGCGTATATTAATTTCTCCACTTCTGTAATATTGCGGCAAAAGGTCGTTGAAATCAGCCAAAGAGTAAGGCAGGCGTGAAACGGCGTTAATTGTTTCAATCGTCGCCAGAATTCCAGAATCATAATATAAAGTATTTTTATTTAATTCGGATTTATTCGCGTCATTCGTGTGTATTCGCGTATTGGTGTCGCTTATTTTGAAATAATAATGTCCCGAACGTTCGGCGCCGAAATCGGCTTTTATTTTTCGCATCAGTTTTTTAATGTAAAGATGTCCGACTTTGGATACCTGACATCTGACATCTGACATCTGACATCTGACATCTGACACCTGACGCTTTCTAACGAGCCAGCCTGTTCGAACGTCAATAATTATTTTCCCCGGTTTTAAATGCCAAATCAGTAGGCGGGCGATTGTGTCCGGGTCAACAAATCGGCCGCGGTTGTCAATAAAAAAAGCCCGGTCGGCGTCAGCGTCAAAAATCGCGCCGAGGTCGGCTTTATTTTTTAAAACTGCCGAACGCAAATCGTTGAGCGCGCCTTTTTTTGAAGGATTCGGTCCGTGCGCCGGAAAATTTCCATCAGGAATATGATTAATTAATTCATAGTTAATCAGTAAATTGGTTTTGAATAATTCTTTAAGAATTAATCCGGCAACGCCGTTTGAGCAATCAAAAACAACCTTTAATTTTCGTTCCGGTTCAAGAAATTTTTTTAGAAAATCGGAGTAAATTTTTATATAATCCATTTTAAAATTTCTTTTCCGCTTATCGGCGCGGCGTTTTTGCCGACGATTTTTAACCCGTTATATTCTTTGGGATTATGCGAGGCCGTAATCATTATACCGCCGTCAGCTTTTAATTTATTGACTAAAAAATAAAACATCGGCGTCGTCGCCGTTCCTATTTTAATAAATTTGATATTTGATACTTGACGCTTGATGCTATTTATCGTTGCGCGGTAAAGATTTGGCGAACTTAAGCGGGTGTCGTGGCCGACGACAATAATTTTCGGTTTTAAAATGTTTATTATCGCCGGGATAATTTCGGCAACCGCTTCTTCATTTATTTCTTTCGGATATTTGCCGCGGATATCGTAAACTCTGAATATATTTTTATCCATTATAATAAATTATCTTTTAAGTTGATTATTTTATCAAGTCGTTCTAAAATTCTTAAAAATGTCAAGAAAGAAAAAAGGAAAAAGCGAAGAAAGGGATAAACAAAGAGAATTTGATAATTTAAGACTCCATCCGGAGACTAAGAAAAGCGTCTGGGCGGTGATTTTTTTGGGGACTGCCGTTATTTTATTTTTGGCGAAATTTCAAAATGCCGGTCCGGTCGGCGGATTCTTTTACTATTTTTTTGACCGGCTTTTCGGCGTCGGTTATTATCTGTTGCCGTTGACTTTATTGATTATGGCCGGCGTGTTTCTGGCTTCCGAACGCCGCCGGATTTATCAGATAACTTTTTTCGGCGCCGCTCTTTTTGTTTTGGCCGGATTGGGGCTGATAGATATTATTTTCCCGGAAAAAGGAGGATTGGTCGGAGACGCCGTCGGATTACTGGAAATTCCCTTTGGATTCATCACTTCGCTTGTCATTATCGGCTCCGTTGCCGTTATCGCCTTATTAATAGCCGTTAATTTACCTCTCAAAATTAGATGGCCGCAAAAAGTCGTTCAAGATGTTGAATCGCTTAAAGTAAACGAGCCGGCAATTTCCGAAATTTCTGCCGCCGCCGGCGTCCCGATGACCGCTAAAATAGAGAAAATTGAAGAAGAGACGATAGAAATCGCCGAAGAAGAGCCGGTTAAAGAAAAAATCGCTTCCGGCGGCTTAAAACCGAGAAAGTCGTTGGCTAATTATATCGCTCCGCCACTCAGTCTTTTAAAATCTTTAATTGAAAAGCCGACGGTCGGCGATTTAAGGGCCAGCGCCAATATCATTAAAAGAACTTTAGAGGGTTTTGGCATTGCGGTGGAAATGGGCGAGATTAATATCGGGCCGAAAGTAACTCGCTATACGCTCAAGCCGGCCGAAGGAATTAAACTTTCAAGAATTATCGCTTTAAATCAGGATTTGGCCTTGGCTTTGGCCGCTCATCCTATTCGCATTGAGGCGCCGATTCCCGGAAAATCTTTAATAGGCATAGAAGTTCCCAATAAAGTGGCGGCCGTGGTGAGATTGGGAAGCTTGATAAATTATTCGGATTTTCAGAATTCCGGACCGCTTGGTTTTTGTTTAGGCAGAGATGTTTCCGGCGAGCCGATTTTCACCGATATTGGAAAAATGCCGCATCTTTTAATCGCCGGTTCAACAGGCAGCGGAAAATCAATAGTTCTTCATTCTATTTTGGTTTCGCTGTTTTTTAAAAATTCTCCGGAAATTCTGAAACTTATTTTAATTGACCCAAAGCGCGTGGAGCTTTCAATTTATGACGGTTTGCCGCATTTAATCTCGCCGGTAATCACCGAAGCCAAAAAAACTCTCGGCGTTTTCCGTTGGCTGATTAATGAAATGAACGAGCGTTATGTGATACTTCTCCAATCCGGCTCCCGTGACATTCAAAGTTATAATAAAAAAAATACCAAAGAACCGATGTCTTATATTTTATTGGTGATTGACGAATTGGCCGATTTAATGGCTTCTTACGGCCGGGAAATTGAAGGTTCAATCGTGCGTTTGGCCCAAATGGCACGCGCCACGGGTATTCATTTAATCGTTTCAACGCAAAGGCCATCGGTGGAAGTCATCACCGGATTGATCAAGGCTAATATCACTTCAAGAATCGCCTTGCAGGTGGCTTCTCAAGTTGATTCCCGCACTATTTTAGATATGGCCGGCGCGGAAAAATTACTCGGCGGCGGCGATATGCTCTTTACTTCATCGGAATTGTCAAAGCCCAAGCGGATTCAGGGTGCTTATATTTCAGAAGAAGAAATTAAAAAAGTGGCGGATTTTATCGGGGAAAATAATAAAAATTTTGCCGTTCAAGGCGAAGAAGAGCCGAATTTTGAAAATGGCGAACCGAACGGCAAAAATAATCAGGCCGGTATTTTTGACCAATATGCCGAAAACGACGAAGATGAACTTTACGGCGAAGCGATTGAAGTCGTAAAAAACGCCGGCAAAGCCTCGGCTTCATTGCTTCAGCGGCGTTTAAAAATCGGTTATGCCCGGGCCGCTCGCCTGCTTGATATTATGGAAGATAAAGGCATTATTGGGCCGGGAGAAGGAGCTAAACCAAGAGAAGTTTATGATGACGGAACAGCCTAAAAAAATTAAAGATTTTTTTGACGAAATTTTAAGCCTGCGGAATTTGAATTTGGAAAAATTGGCCAATATGACCAATATTCCGAAAAATTATTTGGTCGCTTTTTGCGAGGGTGATTTCAAAAAACTGCCGCCAATGCCTTACAGTCGCGGCTATTTGTTCAAAATTGCGGAAGTTTTGGAAATTGACGGCGAAGAGTTGTGGAAAATTTATAAAAATGAAATCGCTTCGCAAATTAAAGTTCCAGACCGTTTGCCGATTAATCGGTTCGCCGGCCGGCCTTTCGGCAAAAAAATAATCGCCATTGGCATTATTTCTGTTTTTGCTATAATTTATCTGATTTTGCGCGCCGATGATTTTTTGGGCGTGCCGAAAATTGAAATTATCGTTCCGGCCGGCGAAAAGATTATCGTTTACGAACCGCTTATTAAATTAAGCGGCCGGGTGAATAATTTTCGCGACAAGTTAACGCTCGGCGGAGAAGAAATATTTATTTCAGAGGACGGCCGGTTTGAAAAAGAATATTGGCTTCAGGCGGGAATCAATACGGTGGAGTTTAAAATAAAAAGATTTCTGGGGAAAGAAACAAAAATCGTTAAAGAAATAATATATCAGCCATAATTATGAAGCAAAAAGAAACAAAAAAAGAAGAACAAAAAGAACTTGATCGATTATTAGAGTCGCTTCAGGAAAAATTCGGCGAAGGAGCGATTATGAAATTGGGCGATGTTAAAAAGGTTGACATTGACGCGATTTCCACGGGTTCTTTTTCTTTGGAT
This sequence comes from Patescibacteria group bacterium, assembly GCA_038065955.1. GTDB lineage: Bacteria > Patescibacteriota > Minisyncoccia > UBA6257 > UBA9933 > JBBTPY01. The sequence continues at coordinate 97,081 of JBBTPY010000007.1, read as the reverse complement.
ATCGCTCTGGGTGTCGGCGGTTTTCCGCGCGGCCGGATTATTGAAATTTTCGGTCCGGAAAGTTCCGGTAAAACGACTTTAGCGCTTCATGCCGTTTCTGAAACTCAAAAAACCGGCGGCAAAGCGGCATTTATTGATGCGGAACACGCTCTTGACCCTGAATATGCCAAAAAACTGGGGGTCAAAATTAATGACTTGATTATTTCCCAGCCTGACAGCGGCGAAGAAGCGTTGAATATTTTGGAAAGTCTGGTTCGTTCCGGAATAATTGACGTGATAGTCGTTGATTCGGTGGCGGCCTTGACTCCAAAAATAGAAATTGAGGGAGAGATGGGCGCGCAATATATCGGCCTTCAGGCAAGAATGATGTCTCAGGCGTTGCGGAAACTTACGGCCATTTCCGCCAAATCAAACACTTTGATTATTTTTATCAATCAGCTTCGCGATAAAATCGGAATGATGGGTTACGGTGAGCCGACCACCACGCCCGGCGGTCGGGCTTTGAAATTTTACGCTTCGGTGAGAGTTGATATCAGAAGAATCGCTCAGATTAAAAAAGGCGAAGAAATCGTCGGAAATCGCGTAAGGGCTAAAGTGGTTAAAAATAAAGTGGCGCCTCCGTTTAAGCTGGCGGAATTTGATATTATGTATGGCGAGGGCATTTCTTATGCCGGCGACATCTTAAATACCGCAATTAAATTAGGAGTTGTCAATAAATCCGGGAATACCTATAGTTTTCCCGCCGAAGGCGGATCCGCCTCCGGCGGAGAAGTTATAAAACTCGGCGTCGGCGTTGAAGCTTCTCGGGAGAAACTGAAAGAAGACAAACAATTACTCAATAAAATTAAGAAAATATGTATTTCAACACCGCTTACGGTTTAAAATTAAATATTGAAAATGTTGTTTCCGAAATTATTCGTTTTATGAAAGATGACGAAGGGAGCAAATATAAAATTATTGTCGGCAGCGATTCAGAAAGGCGCGAAAATAATTCGGCCGACTTTGTGACGGCGATAATTGTCCATCGGACGGGCAACGGCGGCCGTTATTTTTGGCGCCGGCTGGAGTTGGGGAAAATTTATAATTTGCGAAGCCGGATTATTCAGGAAGTTTTACTTTCTCTTGACGGCGCCAAAGAAATTTTAGCGGCTCTTAAAAGTTTTAACGCGCCCCATTTTGATTTTGAAATTCATGTGGATATCGGCGAAAACGGCGAGACAAAATCAATGATTAATGAAGTGATGGGGATGGTTCGGGCTCATAATTTCGAGGCCCGCACTAAGCCGGACAGTTATGCGGCGTCAAAAGTAGCGGACAGGCATGTGTAGTTAGTATATAGTATATAGTATGGATAAAATTAGAAACTTTACTGATTTAATAGCGTGGCAGGAAGCTCATAAACTTGTTTTATTAACCTAATAAAATTACAAATAATTTTCCCCAAAAAGAAATTTACGCCTTAACAAGCCAAATGAGGAGAGCTGTAATTTCTGTTACAAGTAATATAGCAGAAGGATTTTCAAGAAAATCTTCAAAAGAAAAAATCCAATTTTTTTATATGGCTCTTGGTTCGTCTACTGAATTGCAAAATCAATTTATCATTTCTAAAGATATTAAATATATTAATAATCAAAATTTTAACGAAGTTTTTAATTTAATTAATAATGTCCAGAAGTTAACTTATGGATTAATTAAAAACCTAAAAAATTCACTAAATACTAACTAGATACTAGATACTAAATACATGATACAAGATACATTAGTCATAGACATAGAAACCAAAAATACTTTTTTGGAAGTCGGTAAAGATAATTTTGAAGCATTGAAAGTTTCTTTAATCGGCCTTTATTCTTATAAACAAGATAAATTTTTCAGTTTCGGCGAAAATGAAATCGCGGCCGCGGCCGAATTTTTGAAAAAAGCCGGATTGCTGATTGGCTTCAGCATCTCTCGTTTTGATTTGCCGGTTTTGAAATATCATTTTGGTCGCTTGGCCGGCTGGGAAGATTTTGACCCGTTTCTTATCCCCCGCGTTGATATTTTAGATGAAATTGAATTTTCGCTCGGCCGGCGGGTGGGATTAAATATATTGGCAAAAACTAATCTGGGTTTTGGCAAGAGCGGCAAAAGTCTGGAAGCTCCTGATTTATATCGTAAAGGAAAACTGGAAGAATTGAAAAATTATTGCCTTAATGACGTTAAAATCACCAAAGATTTATATGAATTAGCCAAAAAACAGGGCTATTTAATGATTCCGCAAAAGGACATCGACGAGCCGATTAAATTGGAAATGGATATTTTAAGTTATCCACAGACAATCATTGCTTAAATTCATTTTTTGTTTATTATTATATTATATGAAAAAAATACTTTTTATCGTTTCGTTTTTTATTTTAACGGCGGGAGCGCGTTTCGCGGTTGGCGAAACGAATATGCCGATTCGCGAGGCGCGGCAGGATATTCGCGATGTCAGGCAGGACGTTCGTGGAGAAATTCGCGATACTAAACAGGATGTCCGCGGTGAAATTCGCGATACTCGCAAAAATGTTCGTCAGGATATTCGCGATGTTAGGCAAGACGTTCGCGATGAAATTAGTGAAGTCAAACAAAACGCGCGGCAGGGAATAAAGGAAATAAAGCAATTAAAGAAACAAGAATTTAAGAATTTTCAACAGAAACGAGTCGAACTTAAGGAATCTATAGATAAGAAGCGGGAAGAATTTAAAAAATCGTTTGATGAAAAGCGCGCGGCGTTAAAAGATAAAATTAAGACAAATAGAGAGCAATTGCGCGAGCGTTTGAAAGTCGTTAAAGATGAAAGAAAAAGGCAGGCAGTTGAAAAAATTGACGAGCGGATAGCCGCTTTGAATGAAAAAATGCTTAACCATTTTTCGGCGGTTTTGGATAAATTAGAGAAAGTATTGGAAAGAATCGGTTCCCGCGCCGATAAAGCCGCGGTTCATGGCCGCGATGTCTCGGGAGTAAGAACGCTTATTACTGAAGCGACAACCGCTATCGGCGCGGCTCGGCAAGCGATTATAACTCAAAGCGGAAAAACTTATACGATTACTATCAGCGCAGGGAGCGCCGGCGCGGCCACCAGCGCAACGGCCACCAGTACCGGCGCGGCTACCAGTACGGCGGGAATTGCTTTAAGAGCAGATGTCGGCAGAGCGCGCCAGGCGCTTCACGCGGATTTGGTTAAAGTTCGCGAAGCGGTTTTTGCCGCCCGCGAAGCGGTGAGAAAAGCGGCAGTGGCTTTGGCTCAAATTCCAAAAGTTGACGAACTGGAAGTTGAACAAGCAACTTCTACTACCGCAACTTCGTCGGCGACTTCAACGGCGACTTCAACTAATCAATAACTAAAAATATGAATAAAAATATTATAATCATCGCGATAATCGTTTTGGTCTTAGTGGTAATTGGAATCGGATTTTGGCTTTTTTCAAAATCGGATATTTCGCCGTCAGCGCCGATAATTCCGGTCGGAGAAGAATCCAAGATAAACGGCGACACCACGGCCGCGATTAATCAGGAATTGAACAGCGCCGACCTTGACGATTTGGACGCGGGGTTTCAAGAAATAGACGCTGAACTTAAAAATCTTTAACAACCCGCGCGCAATTAAATCAAAAAAAGCCCATTAGGGCTTTTTTTGTCGCTCTTGAAATAAATAAAAATTAAGGTAAAATTAGAAAAACGACCAAAAGAGTAATCGCTAATAATGCGAATTAAATTAAAATAACGCGAATAAATATTAGCATTATTAATAAAGATAATCAGTATTATTCGCGAATACTTCTATGAATTTTCATCGTTTCACAATTAAAGCCCAGGAGGCGCTTCAGAGCGCGCAGGATTTGGCGGCCAGGGAAAATCACGGCGAATTGAAAATAATCCATCTTTTAATCGCTCTTATTTCCGATGAAGGGTCTTTGGTGCGGCCGTTGATTATCAAGGCCGGAGTTAATCTTGATGTTTTAGCCCAAGAACTTGGCGAAGAACTGAAAAAACAGCCGAAGATTTTCGGTTCTTCTAAGGTGGCCCAGCTTTATCTTTCTCAGGAAGTGATGCAGGTTTTGGACGAAGCGGTTAAAATTGCCGGTCGGCAAAAAGACGAATTCATTTCTTGCGAGCATTTGTTTCTGGCGGTTTTGGAAAGCGGTTCGGCGCCGGCTTTGATTTTGGAAAAATTCGGTTTGCGCCGTGAAACGGTTTTAAGGATATTGGCTCAGTTTCGGGGAACAATGCGGATTACCGACGAAATGCCGGAAACGAAATTTCAGGTTCTGGAAAAATACGCCATTAACCTTACCGAACTTGCGAGAAACGGCAAACTTGACCCGGTCATCGGCCGGAACGAAGAGCTTCGCCGTTTGATTCAGATTTTAAATCGTCGGACCAAGAACAATCCGGTTTTAATCGGAGAGTCCGGCGTCGGAAAAACCGCGGTGGTTGAAGGTTTGGCTCAGCGAATAGTTTCCGGCGATATTCCGGAACCGTTAAAGAATAAAGAAATCGTAATGCTTGACCTCGGAGCATTGATTGCCGGCACTAAATTTCGCGGTGAATTTGAAGACCGGTTAAAAGCGTTTGTCCGAGAAGTTCAGCAATCTCAAGGGAAAATAATTCTTTTTATTGATGAAATTCATACGATTGTCGGCGCCGGCGCGGCCGAAGGCGCGATTGACGCTTCTAATTTGTTAAAGCCGGCTCTCGCCCGAGGCGAATTGCGCGCCATCGGCGCCACCACTATCCGCGAATATCAGCGTTATATTGAAAAAGACGCGGCTTTGGAGCGCCGGTTTCAGCCGGTAATGGTTGACGAGCCTTCAATTGAAGACAGCGTCGCGATTTTAAGGGGGTTAAAAGAAAAATATGAAATTCATCACGGCATTCGCATTTCTGACGAGGCGATTGTGGCGGCGGTTAATCTTTCCGCTCGTTATATCCCTGACCGATTTTTGCCCGATAAAGCGATTGATTTAATCGACGAAGCGTCGTCTGCAAGGCGCTTGGAAACCGAAAGTCTGCCCAGAGAAATTGATAAAATTAGGAGAGAAATTACCCACTTGGAAATTGAACGCCAGGCTTTGGTTCAGGACGGCGGTTCCGCCAAAAATAAAAGATTAGCTGAAATTGAAAAAGAACTAGCCAAACTTAAGGAAAAAAACGACGAATTTTCGGCAAAATGGCACGCGGAAAAAATCGCTTTTGAAAATATTCATAATTTAAGAAAAAAGGCGGAGGATTTGCGTCGCGGAGCCGAACTCGCGGAGCGGGAAGGCAATTTGGAGAAAGTCGCCAAAATTATTTATGGCGAATTGCCGCAGACGGAAAGAGATTTGAAAATTTTTGAAAAAAAATATATGGAAACAAATCGGAAATCGGCCGGCCGGTCTAAGGTTCAGGACAAAAAGTCGGAAAAAGAAAGATTTATCAAAGAAGCGGTTGATGAAGAAGACATTGCTGATGTGATTTTCCGCTGGACCGGTATTCCGGTGGTGAAAATGTTGGAGAAAGAGGTTGAAAAACTCCAAAAAATAGAAGAAGTTTTGGCTTCCCGCGTTGTCGGCCAGAAAGAGGCGATTAAAGCGATTGCCAGTTCTTTGCGCCGGGCGCGGACCGGCCTTTCTCAAGAAGAAAAGCCATTGGGCTCTTTTATGTTTTTAGGGCCGACCGGCGTCGGAAAAACCGAATTGGCAAAAGCGTTGGCGGGATTTATGTTCAATGACGAAAAGGCTTTAATCAGAATTGATATGAGCGAATATATGGAAAGGCATTCAACGGCTCGGCTTATCGGTTCGCCGCCGGGCTATGTCGGACATGAAGAAGGCGGTCAGTTGACCGAAACCGTTAGACACCGGCCTTATAGTTTGATTTTATTTGATGAAATTGAAAAAGCCCATCCGGAAGTTTTTAATGTTCTTCTCCAGATGCTGGATAACGGCCGGCTTACCGACGGCAAGGGCAAAACCGTTAATTTTAAAAACGCCATCATTATTTTAACTTCTAATGTCGGTAGCGAGTACTTTCGGGAAATGTCGCGGGTTGGTTTTGAGACCGGCGGCGAAGAAATGGAACAAAAAGGCAAAACCGAGAATTTCAAAGAACGCGTAATGGAGGCGCTTAAAGAAACTTTCCGGCCTGAATTTCTGAATAGATTGGATGAAATTATCGTTTTTAATTCCTTAAGCCGGAAAGAAATTGAAAAAATAGTTGATATTCAACTTGAAGAGCTTAAAAACCGGTTGGCTGGCCGCAATCTTAACGTGGTTTTTGATAATTCCCTGAAAAAGCATATTGCGGAACAGGGTTTTGACCCGGATTATGGCGCTCGACCGATTAAAAGAATGATTCAAAAATTAGTGCTGGATGAATTGGCAAACAGCATTATTAAAGGCGAACTTAAAGATGCTAAAAAAATTAAACTCGGTTTTAAGGAATCCGGTCTTATTATTAACGTTTAAGGCCATAATTTTATCTTTATTATTGCTGTCGGTTATCAATCATAAGTGGTTGGTTGTTATTTATTTCGCGGCGGCTTTTTATTTTTATTTTTCTGGCGTTTCCGGCGGCCGCCAATTTTTGGCGTCTTTTTTAACGCTTATCGTCGTTTCTTTATTGGCGGTTAATTTACCGGTTGTCAGCGGTAAGCTGTCGGTTATCATAAGTTTATTATTCGGCGTCATTTTATTCCTTATTTTAGGCGTTAAAAATCTGTCTTTCGTCAATCGACCGCCGATTTATCATTTTTTAAACAACTTTCTGTTTTTAACGGTTTTTATTATGTTTTACGCGTCGGACAAGTCGCAGTTTTTTATCGTGAAATATTTGGCCGCCTTTTTCGGCATTTATTTTCTTTTCAGGGAAGCGTTGGCGTTTATGTCTCTTCCCGTTTCAAGGCTGAATTTATTGTCTTTTGGGCTGGCCCTTTCAATTTTTCAATTTCTTTGGGTTATTTCGCTTTTGCCTATCGGTTTTTTGAACGCCGGCGCTTTGACATTAGTGTTGATTTTAATAACAAAAGACATGGTATTCGCCCATTTAAGCGGCAATCTTAATCGGACAATGATTTTAAAAAACATTACTTTATTGATAGTATTTGTTTTAATTATTTTTGCCGCGTCAAAATGGGCTTTATAGCGCCCGAAATAAATGAAACAACCTTTTATTAGTATCGTTATCTATATTATAGATTTAGGGGTTGCCAAAAGTTAATGGTTGTATTAAATTATTAGGCAGTGTTATAAGTAGTATTAAAAGCGGATTCGCTTTTATTTTAATTTGCTATCAAGTTATTTTTATGTTCAGGCGGTTATATATAATAATAACCGGATGGTCGACTGGCAGAAGAATAATTTTCCAAAAATAATAAATAAATTATTGTTAAATACAATAAAAATCAGCGGATAACGAATTTTATTTAGACCGCTTGGTCTATGTTCGAACAAATCCGTTATTTCCTGATTAAAACTATAAAACACATAATGAGTAATAATATAAAGAAATTTTCAGCAGTGGCGCTTTCCATTACCACCGCAGTGTGGTTAATGGGCGGTATTTTTATGCCGATCGCCTCTGCTCAAACTGCTTCTTCTGACCTTCAAGCGCAAATCAGCGCTCTTTTGGCGCAGATTCAGGCTTTACAGAGTCAGTTAGCGACAGCTCAAGGCTCCAGCGCGGTATTGTGTTCTTTCACTTCTACCTTGAAACGAGGTTCCAAGGGAGACGCGGTGAAATGTTTACAGCAATATCTTAACGGCGCCAGCTATACTGTTTCGGCTTCAGGCGCCGGTTCAGCGGGCAATGAAACCACTTATTTTGGTTCAAAAACCGCGGCCGCGGTAAAAGCCTGGCAGGCAGCTAAAGGTTTAACTGCTGATGGCATTTTTGGCGCGATGTCTCGCTCCAAATATTCCAGTTTAGCGGTAACAACTCCGACAACCCCGACTACCCCGACTACCCCGACAACCCCGACCACGCCGACAACCGGTTTAGTATTGGCTTTGGCCAGCGATAACCCGGCGGCTCAGACTGTTCCGTTGGGAGCGGCCGGCGTAACGGCGTTGAAATTCACCGTTTCCGGAAAAGGCACTTTGCAATCTTTGACTTTTAAGAGATTGGGCGTCGGTTCCACGGGCGATTTTCCTTCAAGCGGTTTTTACCTTTATGAAGGAAGCTCTCGTTTGACGAGCGGACGCAGTATTAATTCAACCACTCACGAAATTTCGTTCTTAAATCTCGCTTTAGCGATTGACGGAACAAAAACTTTGAGTTTATTGATTGATATTGACACCGATACGGCCGGTAACTTCAACTACTTTACGTTGACTTCGGCCGCCGGCGACCCGATTCCGACCGGAACCTTCACGGGTAATCCGATTACTTGGGGAAGTTCGCAAGTCGGCACGGTTACCGCCACCAGCTCCGGTTCAGTTTCCAATCCGAGTATTGGCAAACAAGGAGCGCTTTTGGCGGAAATTAAATTGACTGCCGGTTCGGCGGAAGATATTAAAATCAACCAATTGGCCTTAACCGAAGCCGGAACCATTACCAACAGCTATCTTTCCAATTTTGTTTTGAAACAAAGCGGAACAGTTGTGGCTAATGCTTCAGCAATCGGAGCCAAAGATTTGGCGACCTTTGCCTTTACCACTCCGTATCTTTTAGAGAAAGGGCAGGAAAGGGTTTTCCAGATTTACGGCGATATTTCCGGCCAAGCTAGGTCAGGAGATACGATTATCTTCTACTTTGACAGCAAGTCCGACGTTCAGGCAACCGGTAATCTTTACGGTTTCCCGGTTAACCCGAGCATTGTCGGTATTGACACTTCCAGCGAAGGTCAGACCTTGACCGTTTCGGGCGGCGCGGTAACCATTACCTTTAACGGTCCGATTACCGGCGATATCGCTTTGCGCGGTCAGAATGTTGAGGTTTATAACTTCACCATCGCTTCAGCCAATAATATTGAGATTAAAAATCTCAGATTTACGGCTTCAACCAGCGGCAGTCTTATAAATGGCGAAGGATTTCCGGATATGAAAGTCTGGGATACTTCTTCTAACGCTGTAATTACCAGCACTTTTGACGTTACGAGCTCAACCACGAGCTACGTCTACACGGACGTGATTAACATTTCAGCCGGCGCTTCCAAAACTTATAAAGTTACGGTTGACGTTGACGCTGATAATGACGACGGCGATGACATTAAAGTTTCACTTGCCGCTTTCTCATTGGGCGACGTTAAGAATTTGGACAATAACCAGAATGTGGCTTTGGCCGATATCGTGCCGCTCGGCAGCAGCGCTGTCGCCGGAAACACGATGACCACCAGAGTCGCGACTATGGACGTTCAGCTTTCGTCAACGCCGGCGTCCCAGACAATCGTCCGGGGCACCAATCTCGTTTCTTTGGCCGGTTTCAGTTTCAGAGCGCAAAACTCTGACATTAAAATCAGCTCGGTTAAGATTACGGCTACTTCTTCCAGCGGTACATTAACTTCCGGAGAAGTTCAGAATTTGGGTCTTTATGACGGCGCGACCTTGATTTCAACTTTGAAATCTTTGGACACTTCTGCTTTAACTGCCACTTTTGACAGTTTAAGCATTACGATTCCTAAGGGTTCAACCAAGATTTTAACCGTCAAAGGCAATATTGCGGCTGACGCGACCAATGGCGATGTTTACTATGTTCACATTGCCGCGGTTAACAGCACCAATATTACCGTTACCGACCCGGCTGGCAACAGCGCAACCTTGACTCCGTCCGGAACGCAGATTAATACCAGCACCGGCGTAGTGGTTACTCTTACCACTTCCGGCGATGTTTCAGTGGTTAAAGCCGCTGATGACAGCGAATCGGAATCTGGTATTGTAATCGCCGGCTCTGAACAGGTTTTGAGTAAATTCCGCTTTACCGCCACCAACGAGAATATGACTATCAATAAAATGCGGCTCTTGGTTATTCCGACCAACAGCGCCGTAGATACTTCTTCGGCTGCGGCTGACGAGGTTTCAATGGTTAAGCTTTATGACGGTTCAACTCAAATTGGTTCAGCGGGCGGATACAGCGTAACCGGTTCAGGAGATAATTCCGGCACTGTCTATATTGACAGCCTTGGCTGGGTTATTCCGAAAGATGGTTCTAAGACTTTAACTGTTAAGGGCGTTTTGAATTCAATTTCAAGCGGCGCTGATTCCGGCGCTTCGGCCTATACCAGCGTAATGGCTGCAGGATTCGAAGCTCAGGGTTCAACCGCTTTGGATACGGGCTTAACGGCGGCTACCGGCAATCAGATGGTGGTCTACAAGACCAAACCGACTTTTGCCGTTCCGACTGCCGGTTCCAGCAAGCTTACCGTTGGTCAAATTCCGGTTATCAAATTTAAGATTAAAGCTGATGGTCCGGAACAGGTGGCTTGGAAACAGATTCAGTTTAAAGTTTCTATGACCGGCGCTTCCATAACTTTGGTTGACGCGGTTCCGGGAACAACGGGCAATGTCACTATTAAGAGAGTAGGCGCAAGCTCTAATCTCAATATTGCTTCAGCCTTTAGCTCAACCAGTACATCCACTGGCGAGCAGGCGGCCATTACCGGCGGCAATACGGGTTATGTAAGCTTATTGCTTAACTCTGAAGAGACCATTGCGGCCGGAGCTGAACAGGAATATGAGGTAGCTTTGACCTTTAATAATGTTTCCGGTACTGTGGGCGCGGCTTCTATAGTCGCCAATCTCCACAGAACTGAAACAACCTTGGTCAGCGCGACCACTGTTTCTGCTGTTAGGTCCAGTCTCACTACTGCGACTGATGCGGCTCCGTCCTTCGTTTGGTCAGATTACTCTCAGACTTCACACACTGAGTCAACTGCTGATTGGGCGAACGGCGTGCTCGTCAAGATCTTACCTTCAAGCTCTATCACAATCAGCAACTAGTCAGTTTTCTGAATAGAAGTTTCTCAATAGCTCATAATTGAAAAACCAAAAACCGCCTTCGGGCGGTTTTTGGTTGCTTTTAAATATTTAAACTTTTATACTTTTATTTATCTATGAAATTTTTTAAAATTTTCATTAAATTTCCGCTTTTTTTAACGGCTTTTACTCCTTTAATTATAAGCTGGAGCACCATTTTTCCGTTTGTTTTGGGCAAAACCGTTTTTTACAGAAGCGTTATTGAAATTGCTTTGATTTTATTTTTAATTTATTTACTTTTAAATCTTAAAGCATTTAAACATTTAAACTTTATTAAGAATCCCCTTATTATTTCTCTCGCTTTATTTTTTATTTCTTTGGTCGTAAGTGTCGTTTTGGCGGATAATTCATATCGGGCTTTTTGGGGCGATTTGGAGCGCGGCGAGGGGTTATTTGGGATGCTTCACGCTTTGGTTTTTATGTTTATCGCCACCATTATTTTTGAAAAAAAAGATTGGCTTAATTATTTTAAAATTTCGTTGATTGTCGGATTTATCGTTATTTTTTACGCTATTCTGCAGTATTTCGGCATCAGAAATTTCCCTTTTGCTTTAATTCCGGAAGCAAGGCCGATTTCTTATATCGGCAACGCGGCGTTTCTGGCGACTCATATGTTTTTTCTGATGATGTTCGCCGCGGTCGTCTTTTTTAAAACTTACAAACCTATAAACTTTAAATTTAAGCTTTCGTATTGGCGCCATTTCTCTTTATTAATAATTATTTTGTCGGCATTGACGGTTTTTATTACCGGCACCCGCGGCGCGATTTTGGGATTGGGAGCCGGAATTTTTGCCTTATTGGCTTATTTTTCAATCTACGGACGCCGTAAGTCCGTAAGAATTACGGCGTCCATTAAATTGAATCTTCAAAAATTAGCAATCGGGCTGATTTTAATGATGTTTATTTTTAGCGGCGCTTTTTGGTTTACTCGCGATAATCAAGTTTGGCAGAAAGTTCCGGGACTTAACAGATTGGCGAAAACCGCCGCTTTTGACATAAACGACGCTTCCACTCAATTTCGTTTGATGACATGGAAATTAAGCTGGAAAGCGTTTAAAGAAAAGCCGTTTTTCGGCTGGGGGCCGGAAAATTACATCATCGCTTATGAGAAGTATTACGACCCGGATTACGCGCTTTATGGTGAATCATGGCTTGACCGGGCGCACAACAAAGTTATTGATGTCGTTGTGATGCAGGGAATTTTCGGATTAGTCGTTTATTTGGGAATTTTCGGCGCGGTTTTTTATTTATTATTCAGAAAAACAAATGAAATACGAGATAAAGACGGCGGGAACGCGGCGGCCGGAGGCGTTAATTTTCTACCGCTGTTTATAGCGGCAGGCTTAATTGGTTATTTCGTTCAAAATCTTTTCGTTTTTGACCAAATTGTTTCTTATGGCGCCTTTTTCGTTATTTTAGGATTTATAATTTCAAATACGTCGATAAATTTCGACAGCGCGCCGATTTATGCGGATAAAAAATCAGCGGTTGCAAAATTTTTCTTTTCAATTATCGCATTAATCATTATTATTGCCGCCGGCTACAGTTTATATTTTTATAATCTCGTTCCTTATATCCAAGCCAGACTTTTTAAAGCTTCTTCCGGCGTAAGCCATAACGCTTATGAAGTGGCCGCCGCGCTTAAAAGGGCGATGTATCCTTATAATTTCGCTCAATATAATATTCGGAGCACGGGAATTGATGTCGCTTATCTTGACCAGTTTTTTTACAATAATTCTTATGTTTCTAATCCAAAATTCAAGTCATTAGGCGATTTATTGATTGAAGCAATGGATGAAATCGTCAGGCGCGAGCCGTTTGATGTAAGGGTTTTTATCAGAGAAGTGGAAATGTTAAACGGCATTACAAAAGTTATTGATGATGAAAGCGCCAAGCCGCTTTATCAAAAAGCCGAAAAATTGATGAGGGAGGCGGTTAAGCGCGCGCCGACAAGGCAAGAAGTTTATTATCATTTGGCTTTTAATTTAGCGGGGCAAAAACGATATGAAGAGTCTTTTGAAGCGGCTAAATACGCTATTTCATTGAATCCGAAAGTGGCCCGCGCTAATTTTCATCTGGCCTTAATGATGGCGATTGCCGGAAAAAATAAAGAAGCGGCTGAAATATTAGACGAAGCCGTTAATCTTCTTGACCCTCGTTTTGATACTTTAATGGGCGGGGACAGAAATAGCGTTCTTTTAATTTATAATCTTGCCGGCCGAAAAGAGAAATTGGCGGAATTTATCATTAAAAGTTTAAATAAAGAAATTAATTTTGTTTTTGAGAGGCAATATTATGAAGAGGCGGTGCGTTATTTCGCCCTCCGAAAAGACGCGGAAAATTTTATCAAAGTCGCCGCTTATCTAAAACAATTTGACGATTTAAAAGACGACATGGAAGTTTTGATTGATTTGGCAGAAAAAGGAAATTGGGGTATCATTAATAGTCTGTGAGCTATGGATTATTTTAAAATCTCCAAATTTTTTCTTTATTTAGTCCCGTTTGCCGTTGTAGTAGTAAGCGTCTCAACGCTTTTTCCGTTCATCGTCGGCAAATACGCGTTTTTCAGAACGACAATCGGTTTGGCGTTGATATTTTATCTTTTGGGTTTATTGCTTCAGGATAAGTCGTCAGTCGTCAGTCGTCAGTCGTCAGTCGTTTTTAAACGGCCTTTAGTTATCGCCGTTTCTTTGTTTGTTTTTATTTTCGTTTTAGCCGGTTTTTTCGGCGTTGACCCGGCTTTTTCTTTTTGGTCAAATTTTGAGCGTGGCGAAGGTTCTTTGCAAATTATCTGCCTTTATGTTTTTTTCCTGCTTTCGGTTTTGCTTTTTGAAAAAAAAGATTGGCGGATAATGTTTTGGGTTTCCATTATCGCGGCCGGTTTGATGATTTTTTACGGCGTTGGCGCTGGTTTGAAATATCTTGACGCCGAAACGGCTGTCAGAAATATCGGCGGCGTTTCTCAAGAAGTATTAACCGGCGAAGGAGGTTTTTTATACCAAACGTTTAAATCTTTTATCGGTCCCGATTTTAGGGAAAGCGGTTTTCGTTTTGCCGGCTCAATCGGCAATCCGGCCTATGTGGCGACTTATCTGGTATTTATTCTTTTTTATGTTTTCTATCTTTTAGTTGATTGCATAAAAGAGGAGAAAAAAAAATTGGCGATTATTCTTGGTTCGCTGGCGGTGGTTTTCGCAATTTTCTTTTTTTTGGCGGCGACGCGCGGCGCTTTCGTGGGATTAATCGCGGCCATTTTAACGGCTTTGGCTTATCTTGGTTTTTCTTTGAAGCGATTTAGAAAATTCGCTTTAATAATCGGCTTTTTGGTTATTTTATTCGTCGGTTCGGTGATTTTATTACGTGACAGCCGATTTATTCAGAATATTCCCGGTTCGCGGATTTTTGACATTTCTTTTAAAGCCGAAAATTTTCAAAACCGGACGGTTATTTGGAAAATCGCCGTTGACGGATTTAAAGAACGGCCGATTTTAGGATGGGGAGCGGAAAATTTTTCTTACACCTTTGACGAATATTACAATCCGAAACATTATTCCGTTAAAGAAGGTTTCGGCGCGTGGTATGATCGGGCTCATAATATCTTTTTGGATTACCTGACGCAAGCCGGCATTTTGGGATTGTTAAGCTTTATTGGAATTTGGGCGGTATTTTATTGGCGCTCCTTGAAACTACTAGTCAGTAATAATGAGAAAAATCAACTTAGCGGCCGCAGTTTACTGATTCAAAGAGCTTTAATTTTCGCCGTTCCGACAGCTTATTTAATTCAAGGGCTGGTGCTTTTTGACATTTTGCCGACCTATATAAATTTGTTTTTATTTTTAGCGTTCGCTAATTATAAATTCAAAACTCAAAATTCTAAATTTTAAAATTATGGCAAAGTTATTCATTACACAATTTATTATAATTATTTTTATTATTTTGACCGTTCTCGGCTTGATTTTTGGCGCTTTTTTGCCTTTCGGCAAAGCTCAACAATATGTCCGGGCGGTGAATAACCTCGGTTCAATCAGAACAGTTGACGAATTAAAGAAAAATTTTGACAAAGTTTTTGATTATTATTCGCCGGTTGGCGGAGAGGAATCGGCGCGTTTTACCGGGCAGACTTTTTTAAATATTGTCAGTCAGGAAAATATACCGAAAAATGTTTCAACGGAATTGACGAATTATATTGAAAAACATATTTTAAAAAATAATACAAAGCAGTTGTTATTGGTGGCTTCAATATATGAAACGCGTTGGCGCCGTTATCAAAAAATTGAAGATTTAAAAAAGGCGGAAGAATATTATCGGGCGACTTTAAATTTCGGCCCGAAATTGCCGATGCCGCTTTACGGATTATTTGGTATTTATCGGCAAACCGGCGAGCTTGAAAAGGCTAAATCAATCGGCGAAAAAATTATTCAACTTTGGCCGGAAGACGAGAGAATTAAAAAAATAATTAGCGAATAAAATGTGCGGAATCTCTGGCGTTTATTACGGCGGAAAAGCCAAAAATATAAAAGATTTTGAAATAGCGGTTGAAGTAATGAATTTTTCGCAGAAAGACCGCGGCCCGGACGATAAAGGAATTTTTTCCGATAAAAAAAACGGTATTTTTCTTGGCCACCGGCGGCTTTCTATTTTGGATTTATCAAAAGCTGGTCATCAACCGATGAAATATGGCAAGTTATCAATTACTTTTAACGGTGAAATTTATAATTTTTTAGAATTAAAAAAAGATTTAGAGAAAAAAGGATATAAATTCAAAACAAAAACCGATACCGAAATGATTTTGGCGCTTTATTCGGAATACGGCGAAAAATCTTTTTCAATGTTAAGGGGAATGTTCGCTTTTGGATTATGGGACGATAAAAATAAAAAACTTTTTCTGGTCAAAGACCGTTACGGCATTAAACCGCTTTATTATTTCAGCGACACCGAAAAACTGGTTTTTGCTTCAACGGTTAAAGCGATTACTGGAAGCGGTTTAATTCCGGTTGTTAAAAATCCTAAGGCTTATATCGGGTTTTTATTGTTCGGGTCCGTGCCATTGCCAATGACAACCATTAAAGATGTTTTTGCGATACCGGCAGGTAATTATTTGGTTCGCGAAGCTGATGGCAGGCAAAAGTTGGTTCAGTATTATGATTCATTGGAATTTTTCCATAATAAAAACAACATTAGTTTTGGAAAAGCGGCGGAGAATGTAAAGCAATTGCTTGATAAATCAATTAATTATCATTTAATCAGTGACGCGCCGCTGGGCGTGTTTTTAAGCGGAGGATTGGATTCGTCCGTTGTTGCGGCTTTGGCGGCGCAATCAAGAAAAAATCCAATAACCACTCTTTCAATTATTTTTGACGAACCGGAATTTTCCGAGCAAAAATATCAGCGATTGGTCGCGCAAAAAATAAAAAGTAATCATCGGGAAATAAAAATTACAAAACAGGATTTTTTTAATTCGTTCGACGAAATTTTTGAAGCAATGGACCAGCCGACTATTGACGGCGTCAATACTTTCTTTATTGCCAAAGCCGCTAAAGAAGCGGGGCTAAAAGCCGTGCTTTCCGGACTTGGATCAGATGAAATTTTTTGCGGCTATTCGCATTTTAAGAAAGCGAAAGTATTGAGAAAAATTCAAAATTTGCCGCGATTGTTAAAATCACCGCTAAAATTAAGCGATTTATTCGGCGATAAATATTCAAAATTAAGTTATTTCGCCAATAATGATATTTTAAGTTTTTATTTGGGCGTTAGAGGGTTATTTGCGTCGCAAGAAGTTGCGAAAATTTTAGATATCAATTTAAGCGAGGTGAAAGATTTTATAGATGAGTTTTCTTACGGCGTTTCGGCTGCCGAAACGCTTCATTCTGTTGATTTACTTTCTTATTTAGAACTAAAATTTTATCTTCAAAATCAGCTTCTTAAAGACACTGATTTTATGTCAATGTATCATTCCATTGAAGTCCGGGTGCCGTTTCTAGATCATCCGCTCGTTGAATATTTAAGCAGTTTGCCGCCGGAAATAAAATTAGGAAAAGACATAAATAAATCATTATTAGTTGAAGCGACGCGCGATTTATTGCCCGAAGAAATATTCACTCGCCCGAAAATGGGCTTCACTTTTCCGTTTGAAAAATGGCTTTCGTCAGATGTTAAAGGTCAAATATCAAATGTTAAGACGCATTGGTCGCGACAGTGGGCCAAAGAAATATTAAAAAAACAACTATGATTAATTTAATTCCAATGGCTGGTGAAGGAAAAAGATATAAAGATGAAAATTATAAAATTCCCAAGCCATTAATTTTGGTTTCTGGAAAGCCGATGGCGGTTATGGCGGCTGAATCTTTGCCAAAGCCGGATAAATGGATTTTTATTTGTCGTAAAGAACATATTGATAATTATAAAATTGATAAAGCGTTAAAATCTTATTTTCCAAATGCTAAAATTGTGATTATTGATAAACTTACCGAAGGTCAGGCGAGCACTTGTCTTTTGGCGAAAAATTTAATCAATAATAATGAAGAGTTATTGATTGGCGCCTGCGATAATGGAATGGTTTGGAATAAAGAAAAATTTGAAGAATTAAAAAAAGAAGCGGATTGTTTAGTTTGGACATTTAGAAATAATGTTGCGGTGAAGAAAAAACCACAGGCGTATGGTTGGACTGTTGTTGATGATAAAAATAACGTTTTAAAAACTTTTGTAAAAATTCCGATTAGCGATAATCCGATAAAAGATCATGCCATTGTTGGAACTTTTTGGTTTAAAAAAGGAAAAATTTTTGTTGAAGCCGCGGAAAATATGATTCGCAAAAATATAAAAGTGAATAATGAGTTTTACGTTGATTCGGTTATCAACGAAGTTATAGAAGCCGGTTATCAAGTAAAAGTTTTTGAAGTTGAAAAATATATTTGCTGGGGCACGCCCGATGACCTTAAAAAATATCAGTATTGGAAGGAATTTTTCAAAAAGTACGATTTTGAATTAAGGAAGAAAAATTAAAACATGCAAATAATTATCCATCGCGTTAACAAAATTGAGCAATTGAAAGAAATCCCGCAGAAATATGGCGTGGAAATTGATATTAGGGGCTATGGAGAAAAAATGTTGTTGAATCACGACCCGATCGACAATGCGTCTAAATACGATGAATTAGAGTTGTATCTTCAAAATTTTAATCACGCTTTTATCATTTTTAACATAAAAGAAGCGGGTTATGAACAAAGAGTTATAGATATTGCTGAAAAATATGGCATTCCAAAAGATAAATATTTTCTTTTAGATGCTGAATTCTCTTATTTATACCGGGCTACCAGAAAAGAAGGCGTGCGTAGCATTGCGGTGCGCTATAGCGAGGCCGAGCCAATTGAGGCAGTAGAATCGCAAATAGTTAATGGCAAATCGCTTTTGGACTGGGTTTGGATTGACACTAACACCATTCTTCCATTAAACGAAAATATTGTCAGTCGTCTAAAAAATTTTAAAACCTGCTTGGTATGTCCGGAGCGTTGGGGCCGGCCGCAGGATATCGTGCCCTACGCACAAAAGATAAAGGATTTGAATTTTAAGCTCGACGCTGTGATGACTGCCAGAAAATATACTGAACAATGGGAAAAATTAATTAAATAAATTAGTAATATTGAGTTATTTATGTTTTTTATTAATTTTGAAAAAATTAAAAAAAGCGGTGAAAAAGCCATTTTACTTGATTTAGATAATACTTTATACGAATATGAGCAATGTCATCAGTATGCTCTAAAAGCTTGTTGGCGGCATTTTCAAAAAAATAATTTAATTTCTTTTGCGCAATTTAAGAAGAATTATAAAACAGCAAGGCAGGGTATTAAAAAATATACTTTTGGCCAAGCAGCTTCTCATTCCCGCTTTTTGTATTTTCAGCGGCTTTTTGAAAAAATTTATGGCAAAACAGATATAAATTTAACCGTTAAATTTGAAAAATTATATTGGGACAGCTTTTTCAAGAAAATGAAATTATTTGACGGCGTATTGGATTTTTTGAAAAAATGCCGTAAAAATAATATAAAGATATGTTTAATTACTGATTTAACCGCTAAGATTCAGTTTGAAAAAATTCATCGTTTAAAAATCGGGAAATATCTTAATTTTATTGTTTCTTCAGAAGAGGCTGGGCGCGACAAACCGCATCAAAACATTTTTAAAATCGCGCTTGAAAAATTAAAAATGCAACCAAGCGATGTTGTTTTAATAGGCGATGATTATGAAAAAGACTTGGCCGGCGGAGAAAAAATGGGCATTAAAACAATTTTAATAAATAATTCCTAAAATTTCTTTATGGATAGAGATATTATCGGAAAAATTAAAAGTTATTGTGTTCAATTTTGTTCATCTCCGCTTTTTTTAACTGTTTTGGGATTGAAAATTATATTTTCTTTTTTCTTTGCCTCTAATTTTTTGGTTAATTTATTTTCCAGATTTGTAAATTATTATGTTGTAAGCGGGTTTCAAAATCCATATGACTTTTTTTATGGATTGAAAGAGCTGATTATTTTCCCTTATCCAAAAGTAATGCTTTGGCTTTTAGCGGCGCCAAGATTTATTTTCAGCCCATTTTTAAGTTTGGATTATAATTTTGTTTCTAATTGGCACGTTTTTATTTACCGTTTGCCGATTATTTTTGCGGACATAGTTATTTTTCTCATCTTAGTTCGTTGGCTTAAGGGAAAAGAAGATAAAGTTTTAAAATATTATTGGTGTTCGCCGATATTGTTTTACATTAGTTATATGCATGGCCAATTGGACGCGCTGCCAATAATGTTTTTATTTATTTTTCTTTATTTTTTGTTTAAGGAAAAATTTTATCGGGCTTTTATTTTTTTAGGCATGGCTATTTCCGCTAAAGCCGGTATTTTAATTGCTATCCCCCTCGCTTTAGTTTATTTGATTTTAAAAAGAGTAAAAATCAGTCAAATTATTTCGTTGTCGCTTGTTCCTTTCGCCCTGTTCGCGATTATAAATCTCAATTATTTATTTTCTCCCGGTTTTTTTGAATTGGTTCTGAATAATAAGGAACAATTTAAGATATTTGATTTCAATTATAAGATTAGCGACAGTTTTGTGATATATTTCGTTCCTTTGGCTTATTTGATATTGTTTATTAAAAGTCTGACCTATAAAATATTTAACCGTGACATTTTTTTAATGTTTTTGGGTTTTAGCTTTGGTATTTTAACCCTATTTATACCTCCGATGCAGGGATGGTATTATTGGATAATCCCGTTTTTTATATATTTTTATATTAAACAAGATAACGCGCCTAAATTCACTTTCATTTTACTTAATATATTTTATTTTAGTTATTTTTTGGTGATAAAAAATTCTGATTTTTTTGAAATATTTCAATTTATTTCAAAAAATATCGCCGCTATTCCCAATTTATATCACTTTCTGATTAGTTATGGCATTAACGCCGATAAATTAGTAAATATAATATTTACATTATTGCAAACAACATTATTATTAAATATTTTGTGGATATACAGAAAAGGAATAGAAAGCAATATTCAATATAAAATAAAATATCAGCCTTATTTGATAGGTTTGACAGGCGATTCGGGTAGTGGGAAAACCACTTTTGCCGGTCTTATTAAAGATATATTTAGTGAAAAGAATACTGTCATACTTGAAGGAGACGACATGCATAAATGGGAGCGGGGTCATAAAATGTGGGACAAATTGACTCATTTAAATCCGAAAGCAAATGGGCTTTATACTGAATTAAAAAACGCCTTGCATTTAAAAAACGGAAAGATGATCGAGCGTCGCCATTATGACCATAGCGCGGGAAAATTTACTTTGCCGAAGAACCTGGAATCAAAAAAGATAATTATTTTTGAGGGGTTGCACGCTTTATTTTTAAATAAAATGAGGAACATTCTTGATCTTAAGATTTTCATTAATTCAGATGATCAAATACGGCTTCATTGGAAAGCGCTCAGAGATGTTAAAGAAAGGGGATATAGCAGGGAAAAAGTTATTGAGCAAATTAAAAAAAGACAGAGCGATTCTGACCAATATATTAAATCTCAAGAACAATACGCGGATATTTCCATTTATCTTAAAAGCAAAGATTCTATAAAGAGTATCGGGGACGAAAAAGAATCGGTTGATATTTGTTTGGAATTTAAATGCGTTAATGACATAAATCTAGAATTTTTGTTTGATCAATTAGTAAAAGAAAATTTAAGCGTTGACTATAAGATTTATGACAATTATCAGTTATTTCAGGTCGGAGGTGAAATAAATTCGGAAATAATCGGCAAGATTGCAGACACAATTATTCCTGAATTACGCGAGATAATAGTTAAAGAACCGGAATGGGCGTTTAATCATAAGGGGCTCATACAATTATTTGTTTGTTGCTATATTTTTGAAAAAATGAGGATAGAAGAGCATGAAAGATGAATTAAAAAAAATAATTGATATATCCCGTGATATCGGACAATGTCCTGATTTGGTTCAGGGCGCCGGCGGAAATTTTTCCATTAAAATCGACGACCGGAAAATGCTTATTAAGGCATCGGGTTTCAGATTTTTAGAGGTTTTAGAAAATAACGGATTAGTGGCGGTCGATTATGATAAATTATCAAAATATTATAATACTCAAGATTTTTCCGATGTTTTTGAACCAGATAGCGCGGATTTCATTGATTCCTGTATATTGGGAAAAATCGGTTCTGGAAACATTAAGCCCTCAATAGAAACGGGTTTTCACGCTTTGCTCGGAAAATATGTCATACATACGCATTCAGTATACGCAAACATTATTACTTGCGCTTTGGACGGCG
This sequence comes from Patescibacteria group bacterium, assembly GCA_038065955.1. GTDB lineage: Bacteria > Patescibacteriota > Minisyncoccia > UBA6257 > UBA9933 > JBBTPY01. The sequence goes on along the minus strand of JBBTPY010000007.1, from coordinate 75,282 downwards.
AGAACTTGTTTAAAAAAATATTTCAAGATTCTGGCATAGATATAATTTGGTTGCCATATAGCAATCCCGGGCTTCATTTGACTTTATGCGTAAAAGAAGCAATAGATAGGCATAAAAATAAATACAACAAAATTCCGGAAGTAATTTTAATTCAAAATCACGGCCTTATTGTTTCTGGCAATAATTTGAAGCATGTTTTTGATTTACATAATGAAATTCAAATATTTATTAAGCAATACTTGAATTTTAAAAAAGTTTTTCCTAAGAATAAAAAAGATAAAATTAATTTTTTAAAAAAGTTTATAAAAAATAACGGTGATTTAATTGAAAATTTCTCAAAAAATATTTTATTTCCCGACCAAATTGTTTTTTGTGACAATATTAACGATAAAATTTCAATTGACGAAAGCGCCGGAAATATCAATTATAAAATAAATAAAAAAGAAGAGCGGGCAATTGAGGAAAATTTAATTGCTTGGCTATATATTGTTGATTGTGCAAAAGATTGCGGCTTAGTTTTGAATCCGCTTTCTCAAAAAGATTTGGATTATATAAATAATATGGAAAGTGAAAAATATCGGCAAAAATTAATAAAAAGATGAAGATTATTATACCAATGTCCGGAACCGGCGAACGATTTAAAAAAGCCGGCTATCTTGAACCAAAACCGCTTATTCGGATAAACAATAAGACAATTATAGAGCATATTATTGATTTATTCCCGGGAGAAGAGAACTTTATTTTTATTTGCAATGAAGAACATCTGGAAACAACAAAAATGCGGGAAATTTTATTGTCCGCAAAACCAACGGCTAAAATTATAAGCATAAAAAATCGAAAATTAGGATCTGTCTGGGCGGTTTCTAGTATTTTTGATTTAATTCACGACAATGAACCTGTTATTGTCAATTATTGCGATTTTTTTATAGATTGGGATTATAATGATTTTAAAAAATTTGTCACGGAAAATAAATGCGATGGCGCAGTGGTGGCATATAAAGGATTTCATCCGCATTTGCTTCATAAAGATAATTATTACGCCAGTATGAGGGTTGATGAAAATAATTATATGCTTGAAATTAAGGAAAAATATTCTTTCACTGAGAATAAGATGGATTCTCCGCAATCTGGCGGAACTTATTATTTTAAGCGCGGCGCTTATGTTAAAAAATACTTTCAGCAGTTAATGGATGAGAAAATCGCACTTAACGGGGAATACTATGTAAGTTTGGTTTATAATTTGCTTGTCGGGGACGGGTTGAAAGTTTTTATTTACGATAAAGTGCCGCATTTTTGCCAGTGGGGAACGTCAGAGGATCTGGAAGAGTATAAATACTGGTCGGAAATATTCAATGAATAATTTTAAAAAAGAAATATCAAGATTTTTAATAGTTGGAATTTTTATCGTGGCGGCAGATGCTGCTGTTTATTATTCTTCATTATTTTTTTTAGAGCCGTGGTTGGCAAAGGCGTTTGCTTTTATCTGTGGAACAATAGTTGCGTATGTTGCAAATAAATTTTGGACATTTAAAAAGCCTGGCTATTCTAAAAAAGAATTAATTAAATTCATTATTTTATATATGGTGGCGATAGTTGTTAATGTGGCCATGAATTCTTTGGTATTATCTTTGAGTAATTCTTTTGTTTTTTCATATGTCGTGGCGACTGGAGCAAGCGCGTCATTAAATTTCATCGGTCAAAAGCGGTTTGTTTTTAATTCTTAAATTTAACAATGTTTACAAAAACATATATACCGTTGCATAAAAATAATAGGATGAAAAATGAGGGGAATGTCATAAAGGCAAGAGAGTATTTTATAAAATCAAAAAACAATAATTTGAAATTTTTATTGGGAAATAGATATAAATGGATGAATGAATATATTAAATATGATTCAAGGGGCGTTGAAGTCGGCTGTGGTACTGGAATAAGCAAATTTTATATCAAGGCGAGAAATTTTATATTAACCGATTATTTAGATAATGATTGGTTAGATATAAAAAATGTTGATGCTTTAAATACGCCATTTGAAAACAAAAGCTTCGATTTTATTGTTTCAAGCAATATGATTCATCATGTTCCATATCCTTTGAAATTTTTTCAAGAGATGAATCGTATTTTAAGGCCGGGCGGAGTTTTATTAATCCAAGAGATAAACGCGTCTTTTTTTATGCGATTATTTTTAAGATTAATGAGGCACGAGGGATATTCTTTTGACGTTGATGTTTTTAATGAAGAAGCTGTTTGTACCAATCCGAATGATTTATGGTCGGCCAATTGCGCAATTCCTAATCTGCTTTTTGATAATAAAAATAAATTTAAACAAAAAATTCCTTATTTTAAAATTATCAGTGATAAATATTGTGAATTTTTTATTTTTTTGAATTCGGGAGGAGTAATCGCAAAAACTTTTTATATTCCGTTGCCGATATTTTTATTGCGGTTAATCAAGCTCATAGATGATATTTTAACAATAATATCCCCAAGAATATTTGCATTACAACGGCAAATTATTTTGCAAAAAATTTAATTCGAAACGAATATGAATAATAGATTTGATTTAAATAAAGAGATATTTATTATAAATTTAAATTGGGCGGCGATTCTCGCTTTTGTCGCGTTTTGGTCTTATGGATTTTTTGGCGCGCTTACGGCAAAAAGTTTTGGCTTTACTGCGAATATTTTAATTTCTTTTATTCTTTGCGGAATTTTTATTTTATTTCTGTGGCTTTGGAAAAATGACAATTCGTATAAAGACGGAATTATTATAAAAAACAAAGATATTTTGGTATTTGCGTCTTTTTTTCTGATAATGCTTGTTTTATCTTTAGGCAATTTAATGATGTCGCTTAATGGCGATCAATTGGCTCATAGCCAGCAATCAAAACTTCACAGTATCACGTTGATTGATTTTTTATCTAACCAAACCGGATTTTTAAATAATTTTAGTTTTAAATGGCTTATTTATATTGTTGATTTGTTGATAATTTTTGTTGGATTTTTATTTTATAAATTCACAAAAAATAGAAGTTGGTTATTTAAAGTAGCTGTTTTTTCATCGCTGTTTTTAGTTTTTAGATTTATCATTATGGCGTTTGGCGGGAGCGCCGGGCCTCATCCGTCTTTTAGATTATTTCCATTGTGGTTTTCCAGCGCTATTTTTACCAGCGCGGATTTTAATTTCAGATTAGCTCAATTTGTCGGTTTGATTGGATTAATGTTGTTTATTCAAAGAATCGCCAATCTAAAATTAAATTTTATTAATTCATGGTTATTTGCTTTGGCTGTTGGTACAATACCGGTTTTATGGCATGTCGGAGTTCTTGCGGAACAATCTGTTTGGACAGCCGTATCCTGGACAGCGTTTTTGTTTTATGTTTTTGCTTATAGCGAAAAATTTAATTATATAAGGTGGATTTCTATAATTTCTATTTTTACCTTATTAAGGCAATCCGTTTTTGTGGCTCTATTACCATTATTTTTAATTATCATTGTTGATTTGTTTAAGAGAAAAGAATTTAAAATAAAAGAAATTTTTATTTTAATAAGTCCGATTTTTTTAATGCTTCCTTTCTTATTTAGTAGCGTTATTAATGGCACTTCGGCGAGTTATCTGGGGGATATTCCCAGCTTTCAAAGAGTTTTAGTTGCTTTGGATTCAGAAATTGTTTTTAATGCGATTATGAATTCTATTGGTTGGCCCTGGGTTATATTTTTATTTATCCCTTTATTATTTTTTATTAAAAATTCGCTTAAAATTTCAGCGGTTTTAATTTTTTTTATTGCCGGAGTGTATGTTTTTTATATGATTGCTCCCGGTCTTTGGGGAATTGGTAGATATCAAGCGGAATATATTATTCCTTTTATAATTCTAGGATTTTTTCTGATTGTGAATTTTGCAGTCAAACGTTATAATTTGGCGCATAAACTTTTGCCGGTAATTTTTACTATTTTAATTATTAATAATATTTATGTTTTTAAAAATTTGGCCGGCTTTAACAAGCCGATAGATCAGTTAAAAATATCTTTTAATCAAGATATTAAAGTTCGTAGTCAATATGCTATTTTGTCAGAATTTCCTTATGAATATAAAAAAGCATTTACAGAAGCTAAAAAAGCCGGATATGCGGGAAATATTTTTGTAGCAGGCGTAACCTACGGCGTTTTTGGAGAAATATTAAATAATTTTACCGTTTCAGAAGTAAAATCTGAAAGAGATATTTATAAAGAAATACCTTCTGATTTTTTCTCTGAAAATATTAATAAAAATAATAAAATCCAATTGGTTTTGATTTCGGATTTTTATGGCGGTGATAAATTAAAAAACGATTTGGAAAATTTAGGATGGAAAAACTGGAAGGAATTTAAAAATAAACAATATGGGTCAACAATATTTGGTTTAATAAGAGCTTTATGAAATTATCCATAGTCATACCTTGTTATAATGAAGAAAAAAATATTCCTCTTATATTGAGCGGTTTTCAGGGGGTTATTAAAAGAAACGATGTTGAAGTAATTATTATTAATAATGGTTCAACAGATAACAGTAAAGATATGTTAAATAATTTACTGCCTCAATATTCTTTTGCGAGAGTTATTGGGGTTGAAAAAAATCAAGGATATGGTTTTGGAATTTTAAGCGGATTAAAAGGGGCAAAGGGGGAATATATTGGCTGGACTCACGGTGATATGCAAACGCCGCCGAACGATATTTTAAAGGCGTTAGAAATTATAGAAAAAAATAATAATCCGAAAAATATTTATATGAAGGGCAGACGCAAAGGGCGGCCGTTAATAGATAGATTTTTCACTTTTGGAATGAGCGTGTTTGAATCAATGTATTTCAGCGGAATATTTTATGACATAAACGCTCAGCCGAACATTTTTCATAGAAGTTTTTTTGAAAAATGGAACAATCCGCCTTATGATTTTTCATTGGATTTATACGCTTTTTATATGGCAAAAAGACAAAACCTTGAAATTATTCGTTTTCCCGTTTTTTTTAATAAAAGACTTTACGGTGAATCCAATTGGAATAAAAATTTGTATTCAAAATGGAAATTCATTAAAAGAATGGTATTATTTAGCATAAATTTAAAAAAGCAATTTAAATCATGAAAATTCTTTTTATCGCCGCTGATACGAATAAAATTGGCGGAATTGAAAAATATAACAGAGAATTTATGGGCGCGCTTCAAGAAGCCGAAGCGGATATTTTTTTTGTTCCGCTTTACGGTATCGGCTTATTTCAGAAACTATTTTTTATTTTTAGAGTTTTTTTGGAATCCGTCAGAGAAAAGCCGGATATCATCTGTTCTTCGCATATCGCGTTTGCTCCAATCTGTTATTTTGTAAAAAAAATATTAGGCATAGAATATACAGTCAATGTTTATGGTATTGAAGTTGTTAATATTGAATCTGCCTTGCATAAGCGGGCGCTAAAATCGGCGAAATTTATCATTAAACTTTTTGACCAAGCCGCTAAAAATGTTATTAGACAAATTCCGGAAGTGGCGGGAAAAATTCTTACTTTGCCGAATTCCGTTGACGGCGAAAGATTTTATATCAAAGAGAAATCGCAGAATTTAATTGAAAGGCATAATTTAAAAAATTCAAAAATAATTTTGACTATTTGCCGCCTTTCTTATTCGGAAGCGGATAATAAGGGCTATGAAAGAGTGGTAAGGGCGATGCCCGATGTTGTAAAAGAAATTCCAAATGCGAAATATTTGCTTGTCGGCGGAGGCAATGACGCGGAGCGCGTAAAAAATCTCGTAAAAGAACTGGGTTTGGAAAAAAATGTTATTTTGCCGGGCCCCGCTAAAGACGAGGAAATGGTTGATTATTATAATTTAGCGGACGTTTTTGCTTATCCTTCAAAAAAAGAAGGATTTCCCGCGATTGTTTTGCTTGAAGCGCTTGCTTGCGGCAAGCCTATAATCGGCGGCAGCCAAGGAGAGAGTTCGGAAAAAGAAATTTTTAATGATAAATTGGGATATATTATTAATTCCGATAATCAGCAAGAATTAAAAAATTCAATAATTGGCATTTTAAATGGCAAGGCGCCAAAAATATTTTTTAACGCTCCCTTAATCAGAAAAGCAATTCTTAATGAATACGGCAAAGATAATTTTAAAAAGCGCGTAAAAGAAATCTTGAATTTATTGGAAATTCCGAAATTGGCGATTATTATGTCGCATGCAATCCAATATCAGGCGCCTTTGCTTCGTAAAATTGCCGCTTCCGGCAAAATTGATTTAACGGCGTATTTTAATTGGGATTTTGGCGTAAATCAAAAGTCAATTGATCCGGAATTTAAGGCAAAAGTGCAATGGGATATACCGATTTTAGAAGGTTATAGATATAAATTTCTTAAAAATTTTTCACTGCGCCCTTCAAGTAATTTTTGGGGGCAGTTGAATTTCGGCATTATTAAAGAATTGATTCAAAATCGTTACGGCACTGTTTTAATTTACGGCTGGAATTTATTTACAAATTGGTTGGCGTTTTTAACGGCTTTAATTATTAATACGCCGGTTATTTTACAAGGAGAAAGCCCTTTAAATCAGGAGTTGTTAAAAAACGGATGGAAGCAGAAAATTAAAACGGTTGTGTTGAAAAGATTTTTTAAACATATCAGCGCTTTTTTGTATATTGGCGAAGAAAACAAAAAATTTTATCAATATTACGGCGTGCCGGAAGAAAAATTGTTTTTCGTTCCTTATGCGGTGGATAATGAGCGATATATGGCGGCGGCTGAAAATTTAAAAAATAAAAGACAGAAATTTAGAGATGAATTGGGAATTAAAGAAAATGATATTGCCATTCTTTTTGTAGGAAAATTTATAGAAAAAAAACGGCCAATAGATTTATTGAAGGCATACGAAATACTAAATACTAAATACACAATACATAATATTCATTTAATTTTCGTTGGTGATGGTTTATTGAGGCCGGAGCTTGAAAAATATACACAAGAAAATAATCTTCAAAATGTTCACTTCGTTGGTTTTAAAAATCAAACAGAATTGTCGCAATATTACGCAATGGCCGATATTTTTGTTTTGCCGTCAGGGATAGGCGAAACATGGGGGCTGGTAGTCAATGAAGCAATGTGTTTTGGCTTGCCGGTTATTATTTCTGATATGGTTGGCTGCGGTTCGGATTTAGTTAAAAATGATGGAAATGGTTATATTTTTCCAGTCGGCAATGTTGGAAAATTGGCAGATTATTTAAAAGATTTAATTAAGAATTTGGAAAAAAGAAAAAAATTTGGGGAAAAGTCTTTTGAAATTATTCAAAATTACAGCCACGAAAAAGACATTGAGGGAATTTTAAAGGCATTAAAAAACAGCATCAAATAAAATGAAAATTTTATTTATTGGAGATTTAAATGAATATGGCAGAAGTTTTCAAAGATTCCGCGCGCTAGCCGACTTGGGCAATGAAGTTAAGGGTTTTTCAATGGTTCCAGTTCCTTTTGTGCCCGGTATAGATAAATCAATTTTTTTAGAGCGATTATTTTGGAAATTAAAATTGCCTATTGATTCAACGGGCGTTAATAAAAAAATTCATCAAGCGATTAAAAATGAAAAATTTGATATTATTTGGATTGAAAAAGGAAATACAATTAAGCCCAAAACATTGAGTTTTATCAAAAAAAATCAGCCGCAAGCGAAGCTGGTTTCTGTTTCCGAAGATGATATGTACGCTAAACACAACCGTTCTTTTTATTATGATTTGGGGCTTAAATATTATGATATTGTTTTTACTACTAAGGTTTACAATTTAGAAGAGTTAAAAATATTAGGAGCAAAAAGAACCGAATTATTTTTAGATTCGTATGATGAAAATGCCCACTGGCCGATGAATTTAACCGATGAAGATATAAAAAATTTTAGCTGCGATGTCGGATTTATCGGAACTTTTGAAAATGACAGGGCTGAAAAGATGTTGTTTCTCGCTGAAAACGGAATTAAAGTTGTTGTTTGGGGCAACGGTTGGGGCGCGTGGATTGATAAAAATCCTAATTTAATCATAAAAAATAAACCGCTTTATAGCGATGATTACGCAAAAGCCATAAGCGCCGCGAAAATTAACCTTTGTTTTTTGAGAAAAATAAACAGAGATGAAATAACAAGCAGGAGCGTGGAAATTCCGGCTTGTGGCGGGTTTATGATAGCGGAGCGGACCAAAAGACACTTGGATTTTTTTGAAGAAGACAAAGAAGCAGTTTTTTTTGAAACAGAAAAAGAGCTTTTGGAAAAAGTTAAAAAATATCTCATTGATGATAAAGCGCGTTTAAAAATAGCGGCAAATGGAAGAGAAAGATGCATAAAAAGCGGATATAATACTCAAAATCAGCTTCAAATCATTATTAAAAAAATAATTTTATAAATTTTATTAATTATGGACAACTTAAAATTAAGTATTTGTCTGCCGGTATATAATCAGCCCGATGAATTAAGAAAATTACTTAATAGCATTATCCCGCAAGCAACGCCGGAGATAGAAATTATTATACGAGATGATAGTACGAATCAAGACATTGAAAAAGTGGTTGAATTATTCAATAAGAAAATGCCAATAAGATATTTTCATGGCATCAAAGAAGGAATAGATAAGGCAATAATTTTTCTTATTGAACAAGCTAAGGGAGATTTTATTTGGCTAATTGGAGACGAAATTATATTAGCCGACGGAATTGGCAATGTTCTTAATGTTATAAAAAATAATCCGGAAATTGGTTTTATTTGGGCTAATTTTTATATTTCAGGTATAAAAAAATTAACTATAGATTTGCCTAAGAGCGGTTTTTTTAGCAGTCGCGATGAGATTCTTGAGAAAGCTCTTGCCGGGCTTGGATTTATTTCCGCAAATATTCTTAAGCGCGAATTGGCATTAACGGGTCTAAATGGAGCTCGCAAGCATATTGGCACGGAATTTTCAAATTTATATCTCACAATGCATACGATCGCCCAATCAAGAAAAAATTATTATATTAAAGAGCCGATTATTATTAATTATCCAGCGACTAGTGAAGAAATCAAAAAGATAACAGTTAAGAATGGAAATATAAATAATCGCGCCATGGAGGTTTTTGGTTTTAATTTTGCAAATATACTTAGAAGTTTTAGGGGACCATTTTCTTCTGCGGCCATAGAAGAAGCGATTAAAAAAGTTTTTGGTCAAACTTGGCGCGGTTTATTAGTTGGATGGGTTGGTGGATGGGATACGCCGAAAGGAAAGAGAATCAAAATGTTAAGATTTTTTCGATATTTTCCGGAGGCATATATTGCTTTTGTGTTATTTTTAATACCGCTTCCCATTAACAAAATTTTTTATAGAATTTATAAAATATTTTTTAGCCATAGGAAATTTGTTTTTATAGAAAATTTTAAATTATTCTTTAAAAATAAAAAATAGACATTATTTTATAAATTTGATATTATTTTTTAATTATGAATGTTATTTCAAGAATTATAGATAGTTGTCGCGTTTGCGGATTTAAAAAATTAATGCCAATTTTATCTCTCGGTGATTTGTATATTTCGGATTTTTTAGAAGAAAGCGAAATGAATGAAGCGGAAAAAGCTCCTTTGGATTTGGTTCTTTGTAACGAAGATGATGGTGGTTGCGGGCTTTTACAGCTTAAACACACTGTTTCGAATGAAGTAATGTATAGGCGGTATTGGTATTTTTCTGGCACAAATAAAACAATGGCAGATGAATTGATAGGCATTGCCAGTAAGGTCGAATCGTTGATTGATTTAAAAGATGGTGATTATGTTATGGATATAGGAGTGAATGATGGAACTTTATTGCGCGGTTATAAAACAATCGGACTTAATTGTACGGGTTTTGAACCGGCAAGGAATTTGGAAAAATTTAATAGTGTTGGAACGAAAAAAATCATCAATAATTTTTTTAATTACGAAGATTGGCGAAAGGAATTCGGCGATATTAGGGCTAAGGGAATTACCGCTATTGCGATGTTTTATGATTTAGACGATCCGAATAAATTTGTCAGTGATATTGTGAGATGTTTGGACAAAGAAGGAATTTTTATTATTCAGATGGCATATTTGCCGTCCATGCTTTTGAAAAATATGTTTGATAATATCTGCCACGAGCATCTGGAATATTACTCTCTTTTATCGCTGGAAAATCTTTTGAAGCGGCACGGACTGGGGGTCTTTGATGTAGAGCTAAATGACATTAATGGCGGAAGTTTCCGTATTTATATCAGGCATCAAGGCGGCGGCGAGTCAATCAAAATTCCGGAAGGCGCGCGGGAAAGAATTAATAATTTAAGAGAAAGCGAAAAAAATTTAGGCCTGAATGACAAAAAAATATACGATGATTTTGCGGAGCGAGTGGAAACAATCAAAAAAGACGTTTTTAATTTTATAAAAAATGAAGTTGAAGGTGGTAAAAGGGTTTATGTTTATGGGGCATCTACAAAAGGTAATACGCTTTTGCAGTATTTTAATTTGGATAATTCTTTGATTGCGGCCGCGGCCGAGCGAAATTCAACAAAGTGGGGTAAAAAAACCGTTGGAACAAATATCCCGATTATTTCCGAGGAACAAGCGCGCGCCGAAAAGCCGGATTATTTTTTAATCTTACCATGGCATTTTCTTAAAGAATTTAAAGAAAGAGAGGCGGAATATTTAAAGGGCGGAGGGAAATTTATTATCCCATTGCCGAAATTTGAAATCATTGATAAAGTTTAATTATGAAAGTTGTTATTTTAGCGGGAGGAGAAGGAACACGGCTTCGTCCAATAACCTATGAAATTCCCAAGCCGCTTTTTCCAGTAAAGAGGAAAGCGGTTATTAGCCACATAATTGATTTTTTTAATAAATATGGCGCATCGGAAATCGGAATTATTATTGAGCGTCGTCAGAAAAAAGATTTTGATAATTGGAAAAAATTTTTAAAAAACAAGCAAAAATCAAAAATTAAATTTTTTATTGAAAATAAGCGAGGCGGAACTTTCGGTTGTTTAAGAATTGTTAAAAATTGGATTAAAAAGGATAGTTTTATTGTGGCTAATGGCGATTGCCTTGTTGATTTTGATTTAAATAAATTAATGAGATTTCATAATAAATATAAACCAATAGTAAGTGTTCCAATATTAAAAGTTAATACTTCCGGTAATTATGGAATTGTTGAAATGAATGATAATTTTGTTAAAAAATTTAAAAGAGAAAATATTATCGCAGGAGAATTTATCTCTGGTGGTCCGTATATTTTTCAACCAAAAATATTTGATTACGATGAGTCCTCTAAAAAATTTATTAATATTGAATCAGGTATTTTCTTAAAACTTATTAAAGATAACAAGATAATGGGAATAAAAATTAGGAAAAGCCGTTTTTTTGATTGCGGAACTTTTGATAGTTTGGAAAAAGCGATTAAAAACTGGTAATATATAATAATATGAATAAAGAAAACTTTAAAATAGATAATAAAGAAAATCTGGCAAAAACCAGATATTTTTCCGATTTTGCCATTAAACATTTTAGCGAAATGAAAATTCTTAAAAAGGGAGGAATTTTAGGAAAAGAAAATAAAGATTGGAGGAATATTTCTGAGCATTGTCTTGCTGAGGCTGTTGGCGCTGATATTCTTGCCGAACATCTTAAGGCTGATAGAGGAGCAATATCAAAAGCGGCGCTAATTCATGATTGGTATAAAAGAAGAGAAATTGAAAAAATGAAACAAGAAGGCGGGGGAAAAGGATATCAAGATACGTCCGTGGAAGATGTTAATTTTTTAAAAGAATATGGGGTAGATGAAAAAATTATAAAAATTTCTCATTCTAATATTCCGGAATCAGCTGATGTGGAATATTTAAAAAATCGTTCTCTTGAAGAAAAAATTATACATTATATTGATATAATTACGAGTGGCTCCGAATTTGTTAATTATGAAGAACGCATTCGTATTGTGGGGCAAAAGAAGCATAATATAGAATTTTCAGAATCATTTCGTTCCCAATATGACGGAAAAAGTCTTTTTGAATTACAACAAGAAGTAGCGGCAATAGAACAAGATGAATTTGAAAAAGCGTTAAATATTAAACAAGACGCATTAATAGATTTTATAAAAGAAAAATTAAAAGAAAGAATTGATAATTTTCAATAAAAATATGGATAAGAAAATAGCATTAATCACTGGTATTACCGGCCAAGATGGCTCTTATTTGGCTGAATTTTTGCTTGAAAAAGGATATGAGGTGCATGGAATTGTTCGCAGGGTGAGCACTTTTAATCGCCAAAGAATTGAACATTTAACGCCCGATATTCATCGACCGGAGCATAAAATTTTTCTACATTACGGAGATTTAACAGACGCAAGTTCTCTTCATCGGATTATGAGAGATTTACGGCCGGATGAAGTTTATAATTTAGGCGCTCAAAGTCATGTAAGGATAAGTTTTGATATTCCGGAATTTACCGGCAATTCTACTGGTCTTTCAACGACAAGGTTGCTTGAAGCTATTTGGCACGATAGTCCTAATACGCGTTTTTATCAGGCGTCTAGTTCTGAAATGTTTGGAAAAGTTAAGGAAACTCCTCAAAAAGAAACAACTCCGTTTTATCCTCGGAGTCCTTATGGCGTGGCTAAAGTTTACGCTTATTGGATGACGGTTAATTATCGTGAAAGTTATAATATGTTCGCTTGTAATGGAATTTTATTTAATCATGAAAGTCCTCGTAGAGGAGAAAATTTTGTAACCAGGAAAATAACTAACAGTTTGGTTAAAATTAAGCGCGGAGGAATGGAAAAATTATATTTAGGAAATCTTAACGCCAAAAGGGATTGGGGATACGCAAAGGACTATATTGAAGGGATGTGGCTAATGCTCCAACAAGATAAACCGGATGATTATATATTAGCTACTAATGAAACACATTCTGTAAGAGAATTTGTTGAAGAGGCGTGCAAATTACTTGATTTTGATTTGGTTTGGGAGGGAGAAGGGTTAGAAGAAAAAGGAATTAACCGTAAAAGCGGGAAAATGATTATTGGGATTGACCAGATGTATTTTAGGCCGACGGAAGTTGATTTTTTAATCGGCGATTATTCAAAAGCTAAAGAAAAACTCGGCTGGGAACCGAAGGTGAAATTTAAAGAACTTGTGAAAATTATGGTTGAAGCGGAATTAAGCGGAGAAATAACGCGTTAAATTTTATATGAAAAAAGCTTTGATTACTGGTATAACCGGCCAAGATGGCTCTTATTTGGCTGAATTTTTACTTGAAAAAGGACATGAGGTGCATGGTACAATTCGTAGAAAATCCGATAATTTATGGAGAATAGAAAATATCAAAGCAAAAATTAAGCTTTATGAATGTGATATAAAAGATGAAGAAAGAATTATTGAATTAGTCAAATTAATTTCTCCAGATGAAATTTATCATTTAGCTTCCCGAGTAGAGCCGCGCATTATTTTTGAAGAAGAGCAAGATATTTTAAAAACAAATTTTGAAAGCACTCTTTTTTTTCTTAGAGCCATTAAATTATATTCAGTTAAATCTAAATTTTTTTTGGCTGGTTCAAGTTTGATGTTTGGCGACGCTAAAAAATCTCCTCAAAACGAAAATACGCCTTTTTATCCAAATAATCCGTATGGAATTGCAAAAACAGCGGGATTTTATCTTGTAAAAATGTATCGCGAAGCTTACGGAATATCCGCATGTACCGGAATTTTATATAATCATGAATCTCCAAGGCGAGATTTGAATTTTCTTCCTAGAAAAATCACTTCAATGGCGGCAAAAATAAAATTTGGCAAAGAAAAAAAACTTGAGCTTGGGAATATAGAGGCGAAAAGAGATTGGGGATTCGCCGGCGATTATGTTGAAGCAATGTGGTTGATGCTTCAAGCCAATAAACCGGAAGATTATATTATCGGAACGGGCGAAATCCATTCAGTAAAAGATATTTTAGATATAGCATTTGGAGAAGTCGGGCTTGATTGGCAAAAATATGTCGTCATTAGTAAAGAGTTTTTTAGAAAAGAAGGAGATATTCCAATGGTCGCCGATATTTCAAAAATAAAAAATGAATTAAGTTGGCAACCAAAAACAAAATTTGAAGATTTAATTAAAATGATGGTCGAGGAAGATATTAAAATTATTAAGGAAGAAAAATAAGCTATTTTTCAAAAATTTTATTGTAAATTTCTATCAGCGCGGGATGAACTTTTTCTTTCAATAGTCTTTTTTTATCAAATTTTTCAAGAGAATTAGGATAATATTCTTTTTTGTCCAAATTTTCAGAAACAATTTTAATTTCCTTGTTATTTAATTGAAGAGCAAAAACAAATATTAAATCATGTTTTCCTATTTTTTTTGGCTTTTTTTCCCTGTCTTTCCAAATATTTTCAATGGTTGTTATAAACTTGAATCGAGACGGTTTTAATTTTAAAGTTGTTTCGCGCGTAAAATTTTTTATTGCGGCTTCCAAAGCCGTTTCTCCGGCGAATCTTCTTCCTCCAATTTCCCACCATCCTTTCATCGGTTCAACTCGGCGTTTGGCAAGATAAATTATTTTTTCTTTATTATTAAATATTATTATATCCGAACAAACAAGGATTAAAGATGATATTGCTTTTGAATATATATTCTCTTCTAATTGGACTTTTTTCATTTGATGGTTATTTTCAATATATATTCCCTTAATTTTTGATATTTTCATTTTTTTATTTTATACTGATTTTATATTAATTTAATTATTATATACATGATAAAACTTATCAAATCAACTTTTTTTAATGAGCAAGAAACCAAAAAGAAACTTTATGATTTTATATTAAACGCTGAAATGTTAAGCATGGCTCAAGAATGCAAGAAATTTGAAGAAAAATTTGCTAAAAAACAAGGAAGGAAATTTGCCGTTTTTGTTAATAGCGGGAGTAGCGCGAATCTTATTCTGTTGCAGTCTTTGATGAATTTGGGAAAGTTTAAAAAAGGAGATAAAATAGGAGTTTCAGCGCTTACTTGGGGGACAAATGTTATGCCGATAATCCAAATGGGATTAATACCTATTGCGATTGATTGTGAAATAGAATCTTTAAATGTTTCAAGTAGAACATTAAACGAACGGATTAATGAGCTAAACGGATTATTTTTAACAAACGCGCTTGGATTTTCACATAACATATCAAAGATTAAAGATATTTGTTCTAAAAAAAATATTATTTTTATAGAAGATAATTGTGAGGCGCTTGGTTCAAGGGTAAGCGGAACGCTTTTGGGCAATTTTGGCGTTGCTTCAACATTTTCTTTTTTTGTCGGACATCATATTTCAACTATTGAGGGCGGAATGATTTGCACGGATGACGAAAAGCTTTATTTTTCGTTAATAATGGCAAGAGCGCATGGCTGGGATCGTAATTTGCCAATTAAAAAACAGCAAGAATTAAGAAATAAATATAATATTGATGAATTTTATTCAAAATACGCTTTTTATGAATTGGGGTTTAATGTTCGTCCGACCGAAATCAGTGGTTTTTTGGGGAATATTCAGATAAATTATTGGAATGAAATTGTTTTAAATAGACAGAATAATTTTAGAGTATTCCATGAGGCGGAAGAAAAGAATGACGATTTTTTAACTCTTGATGTCGGCCATATGGATATTGTTTCTAATTTTGCCATGCCGGTTATTTGTAAAAATCAAAGTGATTTGAAAAAATATAAAGATAAATTTTTAAGCAATAATGTTGAAATTAGGCCGATTATCGCCGGAGATATTACGCAACAGCCATTTTATAAAAAATATGTTTCAGATATCATAAATTGTCCCAATGCTCAATTTATACATAAAAACAGTTTTTATTTTCCGAATAATCCGGAATTAAATGATGATGAAATAAATTTACTTGTTAGATTGTTAAAAAAATAATTTTTATTAAATAGAGCTGGTTAGAATTATGATTAATAATCATTCAAACATTATTTTAAGTATTTGCTTGGCTACTTATAACCAACCGGATAAAGTTGAGAGATTTTTTGAAAGTTTAATTCCTCAATTAACTTTAGAAATTGCGTCGCAGATTGAAATAGTGGTTCGCGATGACAGCGCTGGTTTGGAAACAGAAAATTTAATAAAGAATTATTCTAAAAAAATTTCCGTTCCAATTAGATATTTTAAAGGTAAAAAAGAGGGGCTAGATATCGTAATTATATTTTTAACGCAAGAAGCAAGGGGTAAGTATGTTTGGTGGATTGGCGATGATGTTTTAGCAGATAAAGCTATATGTCAATTAATTGATTTGGTTAAAAAATTTCCGGATATTTCTTTTATCTTAGTAAATTCTTGCGACATACAGAATAAAATCGACACAGCTTTTAATTTTGGGAAAAATGAGTTTTTTAACAATCGTAATCAAATTATAAAAATAGTAGAGAAAGATATTGGCATATTGGGATTTATTGCAGCTACTGTTTTTAAAAGAGAAAAGGCATTATCTGGGATAGAGTCTTCCAAAAAATATATCGGTTCAGCTTTTGTTAATTTATATTTGATCTTCCACGTTATTTCGCAAGAAGGAAAATTTTATTTTTTCAGAACCCCTTATGTTTTTTCAGAGTCAAAATCAGCGGGAGCGCCGCGGTGGTATGACCCGTTTCAAGTATTCGGCATTAATTTATATAAGATAGTTAGAGAATTTAGAGATAAATTTGATGAACAGTTGATGTGTCAAGCGCTGGCTCATAATTTTAGAAAAGTTTGGCGAGCGGTTGTTGTTGAGCGGGCAATGGGATTTACAACTGGTTTTGGATCTAAAGCTCCGAAAATAAAACAAATGTTTCAATATTATTGGAATTATCCGGAGTTTTATATTGCTCTGCCATTATTTCTTGCGCCAAGGTCGATATTAAAATTTACTTATAAAATTTATAAGTTTTTAAAACAACGCCCTCATAGATTATTGTTTAGAAAAATTTTTTCACATAAGACAAAAATTGATTTTCCCGCCGGATATATTCCTAACAGATTTTTTTTAAGCCGAATAGATAAAGGTCCTGTGTTAGTGGTTGGTGATTATGCGGGTCGCGATTATCCTGCGATTAAAGAAAAAATAAAAGAGACATATCTTCTGGATATTGTTGATAATAATATCGCGGACAATAAATTTTTTATCAATCAATCCATTACGGAGCTAATTAAATTTTCCGATAATTATTTTCAGTATGTGGTAATTGCGGAAGTGCTCGAGCATGTGTGGGAGGACAAAGCTGTTTTAAAAGAACTTCACAGAGTGTTGTTTCGGGATGGGAAGTTATTAATGAGTGTGCCTTTGTTTCATGATTTTGCCGACTATCATTATCATATTTATTCTCCAAAAACAATTTTCCTTTTATTAAAACATAGTGGATTTTCGATTGTTGAGGCGCAATACAAGGGATTAGCAATTGCCGTCACTAATGAAATTGTCGCCTTAATGGCCTTATTGCTATTTCCTATTTTTGGTGAAAAAGCGCTTTTAATGGTAAATAAATTTTTTTATCGTTTGCATGTATTATTTGGCAAGCAGGAAAAAATAAACAGTATTTTCAGATTTAGGTATCCGTTTTTAAGGGGATACGGCGTTCTTATAGAAACTGTTAAAAATAATAAGATTGTCGATTCCATTAAAGAGCAAAAAGACAACTTTCAGCTTTAAAAATATATGAAAACAGCGGATTGGTTAAAAAATAAAATAAGCTCTTTTAATATTTTTGAAATCGGCAATTCTTTTGCGCTGTATTATTTATTTCTTTTTTTATCAGCGCCGATTACGATGATTATCGGGGATTTGATAAGATGGCCAGGAATCGCTTCGGGTGAGTATAATATTAATTATTTAGCATTTTTTTACTTAATTTGCGGATTTGCCTTTTTTATTATTGGTTATTATTGTTGTCAGACTTTTTCTGTTGCCGGTCGGATATCTAAATTTTTGAGATTAAAATCGGAATGGGATTTTAAAAAAACGCCATGGATTTTTGCCGCCGCATTTATTTTTGGCTTGGGAATAAAAATTTTAAAAATTTTCGGCGGCGCTTATGCTTATTGGCAGCAAAATTCTTGGCTGGAAAAAAGTTCTTTTTTCAGCTTATTGGGGATTTTTGATTGGTTTTCTTATGTCGCTTTGATAATCGCGTTTACGAGCTATTTTTATTTTAAAAAAAATAACGACGCGCGTTATTATTTATGGCAGAAAATAGCGTGGGGAACATTTATATTAGAAATTATTTATGCTCTGCCATCATGTAATCGGACTATTATGATAATGCCGATTGTTTTTTATCTTATTCTAAAATCTTACATTTTAAATGTTTCATGGAAGCAGGTTTTTATTGTCGCCATCGGAATTATTATTATAATTTTTCCTCTTGGCAATATTTGCCGCAATCCGGCAATTGTAAATCTTTATTTAAATAAAAAATCAATTAATGAGAATATTGCGACAAATCATAAAACCATGAGAAATATTAAAAATTCAAGAGACCTTATTTCTAATAGCGTTTTTTCCAGATTAGACCAATCCGTCGTTTTTTTCAGAATAGTTGAAATGAATGAGCCTCTTTTGTATGGAAAATCATTATTAAATTTCTTTATTAGCTTAGGGCCGCCAAGATTTATTTGGCATAATAAGCCAGTGATTAGCGGTGGCGGTGATTTTGGTCATCGTTCCGGTCTTTTAGCGCCGGATGTTAAATCAACCGTTGGGGTGACTATAATCGGAGATTGGTATATGAATTTTGGACTCGCCGGCATTATTCTTGGAATGTTTTTTATGGGAATGTTGTTTCGTTTGATTTATGAATGTCTTATTAAAAAAACAAATGCTTCATTTTCCGGAGTTATGATTTACAGTATTTTTTGGATTAACATTATTAAGGGAATGGAAGATTGGATTGCGCCGGTTTACGCAGGGCTTGTCAAAATTTTTATATTATTATTGATAGTGCATTATTTTTTAATAAGGCGCGGTAATTATGATAAAGAGAATTAAAAATATCTTTTTAATTGATACAACTTTAAAAGCTAAGATTTTAAAGAATTTTCTTTGGTTATTGGTTGGTAATAGTGGCAGTCGCTTATTAAAGGCGATAATTATTATCTATGCCGCAAGAAAACTTGGCGTTGAAGGATACGGTGTTTTTTCTTACGCCCTTGGTTTGGCCGGTTTTTTTGTTTTTTTTAAAAATATCGGAGTTGATTCCATCTTAACTCGCGAAGTGGCGAAAAAACCAGAAGAACAGCATTATTATTTATCAACGGCTTTTTGGATAGAAATTGTTTTATTGGTTATTACCGCGTTTCTAATTATTTTTATCGCGCCGTTATTCAGCGGAATTAAAGCGGCGATCGCCTTGCTTCCTTTTGTGGCTTTGATTCTTATTTTTGACGATTTAAAAGATCTTTTCGTGGCTTTTTTCAGAGGAAAAGAAAAAATGGAATTAGAGGCGATTGTTGTTGTGGCTGGCAATATTGCCTTAGTGTTTTTTGGTTTTATCGCGTTATATTTTTGGGCAAGTCCGAAATCTTTTACAATATCAAACGCAATAGCTTCTCTTGTTGGGGTTATTGCCGCTATTTTTTTATTAAAATCTTTCATGAGGGGCATATTCAAAGATTTTTCTAAAAATTTAGTGGCGCCAATATTAAAATCCGCCTGGCCTTTTGCCGTTGGCGGCCTTGCTAGCGCTTTTTTATTTAATATTGATATTGTTATGCTCGGCTGGTGGCGGACAACGGGAGAAATAGGCCTTTATTCAGCGGCGCAAAAAATTGTCGGTATGTTGGCGATATTCCCCGGGTTTGTCGCGACAGCTACTTTTCCGAGTTTGTCGCGACTGGCGCATTCCGATAGCCAAAAGATGGGGAATCTTTTTGAAAATGCTTTAAAAATAATTTTTATTGCCGTTATTCCGTTAATAATCGGAGGATTTTTACTTAGCGATTCCATTATGGAATTTTTATTCGGCCAAAGTTATGTGCCGGCTGCCAATACTTTTATAATTCTTCTTTTTTCTATTTTAGCGGTTCATCCTTTGGCAATCATATCTAATTTATTATTTGCGTTAGACAAGCATTCAAAAATGATAAAATACGCTCTTATTTCTTCATCGAGTAATATAATTTTAAATTTTTTATTTATTCCGAAATATGGAATAGAAGGAGCCGCGCTGGCAACTCTGATTTCATTTTTTATTTATATTATTTTGCTTTGGCAGGAATGGAAAAAGATTTACGATTTTAAAATTTTTTCCGGGTTAATAAAACCAGCGATTGCCGCTTCGATAATGGGAGTTTTTGTCTACGTTATTAAAGAAGCGGGGATTCATATTTTAATAAATATTGCGGTTTCCGGGATATTTTATTTTATTATTCTTTATCTATTAAAAGAAAAAATATTAAAAGAAATTTTTATAACATTTAAAAATAAATGAAAATTCTTCATATATCTTCTTCATACTGGCCGGCATTTGAGATGGGCGGTCCCATAGAAAGCGTCCATCAATTGAATAAATGGTTATCAAAAAAAGGCGTTGAGGTAACCGTTTACACTACTAACGCCGGATTAAAAAATAAAGAAAACATTGTTTTAGGCAGAGAAACCGGCATAGACGGCGTTAAAGTGTTTTATTTCCCTTATTACGGCTATATTCATTGGACTTTTTCGCCGGTTTTGTGCTGGGCGATAAGAAAAAATATTAAGAATTTCGATTTAATTCATATCACCGGAGTTTGGAATTTTCCGGTTATCGCCGCGGCTTTCTGGGCGAGATTTTATAAAAAGCCATATATTATTTCTCCGCGGGGTTCTTTAATGAAGGAGCCGCTCGCGAAAAAAAGTTCTTTTAAAAAAAGGCTTTATTTTTGGCTGATATCAAAGAGAGATTTTAAAAACGCGGCAGCGATTCATTTTACGGTTGAAGCGGAAAAAGAAGAATATTTAAAAGCCGGATTGCCGTTTAAAAAAACGGTTGTTATTCCGAATAGTATTGATATAAGTGGCTACGAAATACAAAATCAATACGAAACGAAATTAATTTTTAGAGATAAATTTGGCATTAACGCTGGTAAAAAAATAATTCTTTTTTTTGGGCGCCTGCATTGGATTAAGGGTTTGGACACTTTAATTCCGGCTTTCGCGGAAGTTGTTAAAAAAGAGCCGAACGCGGTTTTGGTTTTGGCTGGGCCGGACAATGACTATCAGGGAGAAGTTTTAAAATTTATCAATGGAATTAATATAAGGACGTCCGACGTCCATAAATTGAGACCATTGATATTGAGGACGTCGGACGTTCAAAATATTAAAGATGCCAATGTCATTTTTACCGGAATGCTTTTAGGAAACGATAAAATCGCGGCTTATCGCGAAAGCGATGTTTTTGTTTTGCCGTCTTATTCGGAAAATTTTGGGATGGCGGTTGTTGAAGCGATGTATTTCGGTTTGCCGGTCGTGATTACAAAAGGCGTTGGAATTTCGCCAAGTATTAATAAGGTCGGAGCCGGTATCGTGATTGAAAAAAACGAAAAACAATTAACCGAAGCGATTTTGAAAATTTTAAATAATCCGGATTTGGCGAAAAAAATGGGCGAAAACGGCCGTAAATTGGTTGAAAAAGAATTTTCCTGCGATGGAGTGGCGGAGAAATGGATAAAAGAATATAATAATTTGTTTTATAAAAGTATTGAATTATAATTATTTATATGAGTAATAAATTCTATGAAAATTATTGGGATGGGCAAAATAGTTATTTAAGCGATTTTGAACTTAAATGGCCGAAATTGAAGAAATTTATTCCATTAGACAGCGATATTGTAATTATTGATTTTGGATGCGGAAACGGAAAAATTTTAGAAGAAATACGAAAAATAAATTCTAAGGCAAAATTAATAGGGTTAGATGTTTCTGAAACAGCTTTGCAGCGGGCAAAAAAAGATTTACCGAGTATTGAATTTTATAAAATTAATGACGGCGAGAAATTCCCATTAAATAACGGTTGTGTTGACTTTATTTTTTCTTCAGAAGTTATTGAACATATTTATGATGTGGAAAACGCCCTTAAAGAAGTGGCGCGCATTTTGCGGCCGGGCGGGAAAATATTACTTACAACGCCTTATCACGGGTTTATTAAAAATTTATTAATCACGCTTTTTGCTTTTAATAAACATTTTAATCCAGTAGGGGCGCATATAAGATTTTTTACAAAGAAAACATTGTTTGATTTATTGAATAGAAATAATTTTAACATTTTAAATTACGGTTATTACGGCAGATTTTGGCCGATTAATCATTCAATTTTTGTTTTAGCCGAAAATTAAATTATAAAAAGTCGGAATATAAATAAAAATATAAAAAATATGTTTAAAAAAATCACGCCAGTTTTTATTATTTTATTATTGAGTTTTATTTATTTTAATTTTAGCAAAGCTTGGGCTGCAGGTCCTGAAAGTTTATTTATCATTGACGCCAACACAGCGGCTCTTTGGAGATTTAACGATATTTCCGGCAATACGGCAACCGATGAAACCGGAATAAATAACGGAACCGCCATTGGCGCAACAATCATAGACGGTAAATTCGGTAAAGCGAGATATTTTAACGGCCAAACAGATTATATTACTGTGCCAGACAACCCTTCTTTAAGAAATTTTTCTCAATTAACTCTTGAAGCATGGGTTTATCCGAGCGGTTTTGATTTAGGTTGTTGGGATAATAATGAATCTATTATTCAAAAAGGTAAAGGCGATGAAATTAATGCTTATAGTTTAAAATTATGGCGTAATTCCGATAGTTGGTGCGCAAGCGCTAATAGTTTTCGAGAAATTTATTTTAATGGAAATTTTCAGGGCATAAGTGTCAGTACTCGTTTATTTAATCCAAACCAATGGTATTATGTAGTTTTTATTTATGATGATAGTTACGCAAAACTTTATGTTAATGGAGTATTGGAAGCAATAAGTTCTTATTCTCCTAATTTTATTACAACCACAATAGATTCATTATATATTAATCGTCATACTTGGGGTGGAGGTTATTCAAGTTCACAAGGAAGAATGCAGGGGTTAATTGACGAGATTCGTATTTCTAATATCGCTCGTTCGGCCGAAGAAATAGCTTTAAATTATGCTTTGGCAAATCAGCCAACGCAATTTTGGTCTGAAATTCAATCTGCCAGATTGAATTTTCGTCAAAGCGCCGGTATTTCCGGTGTTTTATTAAAAACTCTTCCCAATAGTTGGGCGCTCAAAGTTATAAAAATCATTGACGATAACGGCAATAATATAGATATAGACGGTTATCGTTGGTATCAAGTTGAAGACAAAATTGACGGAGTTATTGGTTGGATGGCGGCAAAAAATTTAACAAACGGAACAATATATTTAGATTACAATCCGAATAATCAAAGCGATTTACAAAATAAAGCGGAAACGCAATTAGATACGGCTGATAAAAGAAAACCAGTTATTTTGGACGCGGTAAATAATTATTACGCAAAAAATAATTCTGAAAATTCTCTTTATGATGGAGGCGGAGGCAGGGATAATAAGAATAATTTTCAAAAATTTATCATAGATTCGGAATTTCCAAAAGAGCTTATTTTAGCCGTTGGAGCCGAAGAATCCGGGCCTGAATTTAATAATGAAATTTGCGCCGGCGCTTTTGACGGCGGAATTGGAATTATGCAAATCACGTCGCCGAATTCCAAAGGATTGGGAAGCGGATTAGATATAAATTCTAAACGCGATGATTGTAAAGGAGAAGAATGGGTTGGCAGATTCAGTAAATATTATTCTAACGCTTTGCAGGGAATATACGCGAACATAAAAGACGGATTCAGAGTTTTACAAAATAAATACGACCAAGCATTAAGATTAATGGCTAATCCGCGAATTATTACTTCTTGTCCGTTAACAATAGACGGTGTTAATTTAACTTGTGCTGACATTAAAATATCGCTTATAGTGTGGGGTTATAACGGCATTGTTAAAAATGAAAAAGGTTTATACGGCGATTATTTAGGTGGTGTGGCTATTAGATTAAGTTATTTAAATAATTATTTTGCCGGAATTATCAATGACGCCAATAAAATCGCCATAGAAACATTAAGCCGTAAGTTGAAAACGGTGAATAATAATAAAATCCTTGTGAAATTAAACAGCCCGGGAGAATTGCAAATCACTGATTCTCAAGGACGAAAAACAGGCGTTTTTGATAATCTCGTAAAAGAAGAAATTCCTTTTTCCGTTTATGACGCAAATGTGAAAGGAGCGGCGATATTTTTCCAAAACGATTCTTATGTTTATAGCATTATTGGAACCGCCAGCGGGAAATACGGTTTGGATATTGTTAATGCGCAACACGGAATTTTTTCCGGATTCAGCGCCATTAATTTATCCATTACGGAAGGAGAAATTCATCAATACCGGATTGATTGGGACGCGCTTAACAGGGGCGAAAGGGGCGTAAAATTAAACATAGATTACGAAGGAGACGGCGTAATAGACCAAACAATTGATTCCGATGCGGAATTGCACGATATTGAGCCACCGCAGATAAACGTATCGCCGATCGCGGGTGAATATTTGCTTAATTCTCAATTACAAATTCAATTTAGCGCGACGGATAAAATTTCCGGCATAGCCGGCGTGGAAGCGTTATTAAATGATGTTGTAGTGAATAACGGGCAAATTGTTGTTTTAACCAAACTCGGCTTAAATGTTCTTAAAATTACCGCCGTAGATTATGATGGGAATATTTCAACCAAAATTATTTATTTTAATACCGCTTACAGATTTGGCGGTTTTTTGTCTCCGATTAAAGCCGATGGTTCCGGTATTTATAAATTAAGGATAACTTTGCCGATTAAGTTTCAATTAACCGATATCAATAACAATTATATATCAACGGCTACAGCTTATCTTTATTTGGCTAAAATTTCTGATGGCGTTGTTGGTACGGATGAAATAGCTTTTTCAACATCAGCGGCGGATGCGGGAAATACGTTCCGATACGATTCGGAAAATAATCAATATGTTTATAATTTGGCCACTGATAATTTATCTGTCGGAAGTTGGCAGTTCAGAGTCGTTCTCAACGACGGCAAGTTTTACACGGCTATTATTTCGTTGAGATAAATTATGGAGGCAAAAGCGGACCGCTTTAAATTGAAAAATTAGGTATTAAAATGAAAATTCCTCTTAGTATCATAATTCTTACCTACAACGAAGAAATTCACATTGAGCGGTTAAGATTTTAATTGTTGATTCTTACTCATAATTGAGTATAATTATACTCAATTATGAGTATATTAAATTTAATAACCAAATCAAAAATAAGGCGGGAAATTATTTTATTATTCGTTTATAATCCTGAAAAATCTTATTATATAAATGAAACGGCCAAATTGATTAAAACTTCGGCCGGCACGGCGCAGCGAGAATTGGAACGACTGGCAAAAAGCGATTTTTTATTGAAAGAAAAAAAAGCTAATCTGGCTTATTTTAAAATAAACGCCGCGAATCCTCTTTTGTCGGACATTAAAAACATTATTGGCAAAACAATCGGTTTGAGGCGGATTTTGGAAAAAGAACTGCGCGGGGCAAAAGATATTGATTTCGTTTTTTTATTCGGTTCTTACGCGAAAGAAAATTTTAAATCAAATTCCGACATTGATTTGTATGTTATCGGGGAAATTAAAGAAAGCGATTTGTATAAAAAAATAAGAAAAGCGGAAGAACAAATTCACAGGGAAATCAATTATCATTTATCAACGCGGGAAGAATTTCAAAAAAAATCAAAACAATCGTTTTTTCATAAAGAAATTTTATCTAAATATGTTTTGGTGATTGGCGATAAAAATGAATTTGAAAATTTTATTAGATAAATTATTAAAGGAAGGGAAAATTAGAAAGCAAAATACGGATGTTGATTTTTTAAACGGATTATTGGCGGCGGCGCGCCAGAATTTTTTAGCGGCGGAATTTAATTTAAAAAATGAGTTTTCGGAGACCGCTTTTAAATCCGCTTATGACGGAGTGTTGCAGATATCGCGCGTTATTTTATTTTTGAATGGTTTTCGTCCCGATGACGGCGAACAGCATAAAACGACGTTTTTAGTTTCCGGCGCCTTACTCGGCGGTAATTTTTCCGAATTGATTGGGAAAATTGACCGCTGTAGAATTAAAAGGAATAATGCCGTTTATCAGCCGATTGATTTTATTTCAAAAAATGAAGCTGCTGGAATTTTAAATTTGGCGAAAGAATATTGGCTGGTCGTTAAAAAATATCTAAAACATAAAAACAAACAATTAGAATTATTTGATTTTTAGCTTAATGAATCATGAAAATTTCTCTTAGCGTTATAATTTTAACTTTTAATGAAGAAATCCATATTGGGCGATTGCTGAAAAACATCGGTGATTGGGCGGATGAAATTTTTATCGTTGATTCTTTTTCAACTGATAAAACTTTGGAAATCGCCGAAAAATACGGCTGTAAAATTTTTCAGCATAAATTTGAAAATCAGGCGCAGCAGTTTAATTGGGCGCTGGATAATTTAAAAATAAAAAACGAATGGATTTTGCGTTTGGACGCGGATGAGTATTTGACCGAAGAACTTAAAAGCGAAATTAATAAGGCATTGGAAGAAAATTTTTCTATTTCTGAAACCTTAACGGAAGCGCAGCCCGTTAATTTGCCGCCGAAGGCGGCAGTCGGGCGTGAGCGGATTGAAAAAAGAGAAAAATTTTTTTCAATAAATATAAATGGTTATTTTATCAAGCGCAGAGTTTATTTTATGGGCCGTTGGATAAAACACGGCGATTATTATCCATTTTGGTTTTTAAGATTATTTAGGAAGGGTAAGGCGCGTTCCGAGCAAAGAGAAATGGACGAGCATATTGTTTTATTAGAGGGAAAATCCGGAAAATTGAAAAATGATTTTATTGACGACAATAAGAAAGGATTAGCGGACTGGGTTAGCAAGCATAATAATTATTCTACGCGCGAAGCGGCGGCGGTTTTGGCCGGCGATTTCGGAATCAGTAAAAAGAATTTTTATTACCGGCTACCGTTATTTTTCCGCGCTTGCGCTTATTTCTGCTATCGTTATTTCTTGCGATTCGGATTTTTGGATGGCAAAGAGGGGTTGATATTCCACTTTCTGCACGCTTTTTGGTACAGGTTTTTGGTTGACGCGAAAATTTACGAGAGTAGAATTAAAAAATCCCGTTAGTGGCAACAATATGAATAACTCTATTAGCGCTCTCATTACGCTTTATAACAAACAAAATACAATTACTAAAACATTGGGATCTTTGTTGTCTCAGCCGAGAAAATTTGAAGAAATAATCGTTGTAGACGATGGAAGTATTGATAATTCGGCCGAAATAGTAAAGGGATTTATGAAAAAGCATAAAAATATAAAATATATTTTCCAAAATAATCAGGGCGTGGCTAAATCTTTGAATGTGGGATTAAAAATGGCAAATACTGATTTTATTGCAGTGCTCGATGGAGATGTCTCACTCGATAAAGATTGGCTTTCAAAATTAATGCCATATTTTGAGAACGAAAAAATTGCAGCTGTTTCCGGTTTGACAAAAATAATGAATCCCAAAAATATTTGGGCGGCTTTATCTGGGTATAATGTGGAATATAGACAATTTAAAATAGAAGGAGATTTTGTTGATCATCTTAGTACAACAAATGTTATTTACAGAAAAGCCGTTTTGGATAAAATTGGTTTATTTGATCCAGAATTCATATATGGTCAAGATAACGAAGTGAGTTATAGAATTATAGCAGCCGGTTATAAATTAGTTCTTTCCAAAAAAACATTTTGCCTTCATTTTTGGCCAGAAAGCTTTATGGGCTTTATGAAACAACGAATACATGGCGCATGGGCCAGAGTAATGTTGATTAAAAAGCATCCGAAACGATTGGCTGGAGATCAGGTTTCAAGTTTGCGTTATTTTTTAGAATTGCCACTGGGGTTAGTTTTTATTTTGTCCTTAATCTCTCTTTTATTTTATTCTAGTTTTTTCCCGGTGGTTGTTCTCGTTGCTATTTTAATTTATTTTTTTCAGTTTAATGAGATTTGTTTTTTCTTTAAGAATAAAAAAATATTTATCGGGATTTTTATGCCTATTTTTATTATACTAAGGACGATAGCGTGGATGAGCGGAATTATTAATTTTTTTTGTGATATGAAAATATGGAAAAAATACAATAAAAAAATTTAAACCATTAAAAACTTTATATGGACGAGTACAACATATTGACAAAAAGATTTCTTATAAATTATAATTAACAGTATGAAAATTTTAGTAAATAAAAAATGGCGGGATGGCTTTTTGGATTACCATAAAAACCCAACAGAATATCGAATAAAAGTTTTGGGGTTTAAAAATTTAGGCAAGCTGGAAAATGTTTACCATACACGGCCGAAAAGCTTGCGCTTGCTTTTAAATTATTTTCCGGTGATGGGAATGGAAGGATTATTCTACAAGGTTTGGTCGCGTCTCCGCGAAGATTACCGCAACGAAAAATACATTTCTTGCGGTTTCGGAGAAATTATTGAAACCGCCGACAATCAAATTTTTTCTTCTGGGGATATGGTCGAATTTTTAGCGCCCTGGCATCCGGCCCTAGTAGAAAGAATTGTTTTACCAGAAATATTGCTTTCTAAGGTTAATAAAGAAGATTTACCAAATACGCCGTCGCAGAAAATTCTATATTCTCCTATCACTATTAAAGAAACAGCAACTCACGCTTGGTGGAAAAATTTCCAAGCATGGAGTATTTATTCGGGTAAGAAAATTTCAAATGATCTAAAACCTCAAATATCTGAAGGAATAAATTTAGAAATAAAAAATAATGACTGGGACCACTCCCAACATTTATCTATTGAAGAATTATCGCCCGTTTCTAAAGCAAGGAGCATGGCAAAACGTTCTTCAAAAAAAATTGGCGTTCTTTTTGGTTTCGGAAACTACGCAAAAACAAATATCATTCCTTATACAAAAAGGTTTATTGACATTCAAATTATCCACGAAATTGATCCTACGCAAATTTTCTTTACAACAAAAAAAGAAGAGCGGAATACTTCTCCATTTCATTATCAAGGTGAAAAAGCAGACGCTTATTTTATAGCAACATATAATCACTTTCATGCGCCTCTCGCTATTCACGCTTTAAATCAAGGTGCTTATGCAGTAGTAGAAAAACCCGTCGTAAATGATTATCAAGAACTAAACGAACTAGAAGCAGCTTTAAAAAAATCAGGCCCGCGTCTTTTTATTGGTTTTCAAAAACGTTATGGTCCTTTTAATAAATGGGCTTTAAAGGATATGGGAGTAACATACGGCGAACCGATTTTTTACAATTCTATTGTTTATGAATTAAAACAGCCAGAATTTTTTTGGTATACATGGCCGGTTTCTCGTAGTACATTTTTTGCCAATGCCTGTCATCAAATTGATCACTTTCTTTATCTAAACAATTTCAGTGTGCCAAAGGATTTCGGCCTTCATGTTTTAGCAGATAACACTATTGTTGTTTGGATAGAATTAGAAAACGGCGCCACATTAACTTCAACGTTTAGCGAAAAGGGCAGTTCCAGAGTTGGACCCAAAGATATTGTTGAATTAAAAGTAACTGGAAAAATCGTTAGAATCACGGATGCTACTCATTATCTTTCCGAAGATAACCAACGGATTATAAGAAAACGGAAAGTTTTTAAACCAACGAGTTATCGAGATATGTATCAAACTATTAGTCGAAAAATTGCTCACAACGAAGAGGGAGATTCTATTCATTCAATTATAACCACTACAAAAATAATGCTTGACCTGGAAGAAAAACTTCAGGAGGCAAAAAACTGGGGGAATAGATATGATGAGGCGAAAAAAGAATTCTTAAAATATACCGAAGGAAAAATCAATTAATAATTTTGGGTAAAGTTTCAAAATATTGATTAAGGCAAATTAACCTTCTTGAAAAGAGATATTATTTCTTCTAAAATTTTTTCTTTTATTAAATAAAGTATTCCGAAATAAATTCCGGCGGAGAAGATTATGTTAATAATTACGTTCAGTTCGAATTTGTTAAACATATAACTTAAAATTCCCATAATAATCGCGCCGGCGATTATTTTTTTTAAATAGCGCAAGGTTTGGAAATTGCTAATTTGTTTTATTTTAAACCAGACCGGCGTGAAATAAGCGAATTGGGAAATTAATGTGGCGATCGCGGAACCGACGATGCCGAAAGGAGGAATTAATAAAACGTTAAAAACGATATTGCTCGCGGAACCGATAGCAACGTATTTAACGAGGCGCTTTTGCTGATTATGCGCCATTATTAAGTTGCCGAGAATCGCGCCCGGGAAATGGATAAGCAATGTGGCTATTAATATTTGAAACGACGCGGATGCCGGCAAATATTCTTCGCCGAATACGAATTTTATTATGGGAACGCCTAAAATAATTCCGCCGATTGTTAGTGGAATCGCGATAAGATACAAAAATGTCATTGATTTTTCGCTGAGGCCGCGCGCTTTTTCTGTTTCGTTTTGTTTAATAAAACGCGCCGCCGCTGGGAAAATCGCGCTGGCGAGTATTGCCGGCAGAGTATAAAGTATCTGGACAATTCTTTGGCTGGCCGAATAATAGCCGATTTCTTCGGCAGTCCGCCACCAGCCGAGCATCACGATATCAATATTAAGCATAAAAATTCCGAATAATCCGCTAAAAGCCAGCGGCCAGCAATCGTGGAAAAATTGTTTAAAAATTTCTTTGTCAAAATTTTTAAATATTCCCTTGATAAAGTTCTTAACGAAATAAAACGCGACAACGCTTAGAATCGCGACGCTGGCGATGTAAGAAAACAGCAGAGCGCCGGCGGTTTGGTAAAATCGCAAAATGATGAAACCGGCGACGGCAATTGCCGTATTCATAATGACAGTTAAAATCGCTTCCCGTTCCATTTTTTCGATTCCTCTGAAATAGGCGAAGGTAAAATCGCGGAAATTGTCAAAAAGTACGAGCAAAGCGACAAAGGGAAGCAAAGCGACAGCTGCTTCTATATTGGAAAATTTCGGAGCGGCGAAAATAATCAAAACCGCGGTAATCGCCAGCAATATGTTTTTGAGCCAAAAAGCGCTGGCGAAATATGTCGCGCGCTTGTCCGGACGGCCGGCGATTTCGCGCGTCAGAAGCGGGCTCACTCCTAAATCCGCGAAAATAGTGAAAAATCCGGCTAAGCTTAAAACATACGAAAATACTCCGTATTCGGCCGCGCCTAAAATTCGCGCCGCGTAAATAATAATCGCCGCTCTTATTAAGCGGCTTCCAACTTGCCCGATGCCGAGCCAAAAAACGTTTTTAACAACGGTTTGTCTGACGCCGCGGTTTGTAAACAGTAAATCCTTAAGACGGTTAATCATTGATGCGATAAAAATAAATATCTAACAGTTTTTAAAAGTATTAATAAATCCAGAATCAGCGAGCGGTTTTTAATGTAATAAAAATCGTATTGAAGTTTTTCTCTGGCTTCTTTAAGCGACGCGCTCGGTTTGTAATTGACCTGCGCCCAGCCGGTTAAACCGGGTTTAATAGTATGTCGGATTTCATAGTAAGGCAATTTTTTATATAAATCAGTCAATTCCGTTCGTTCCGGCCGCGGTCCGATAAAAGAAATGTCGCCTTTTAAGATGTTAAAAAGCTGGGGCAGTTCGTCCAGATGAGTCCAGCGGATAATTTTGCCGAAAAAGGTAAGGCGGGGGTCGTTTTTGTCTGTCCAGAGCGGGCCCGTTTCGTCGATTTTCATCGTTCTGAATTTATAAAGGATAAACGGACGGTTATTTTTTCCTATTCTTTCTTGTTTATAAATAACCGAACCTTCAGAGCTGATTTTTACCAATAAAGCGATGATAATAATTATCGGCAAGAGGATAATATTTAAAATAAGAGAAAGAGTTAAATCGATTGTTCTTTTAAACATATCGTAAAAGCGGCGGCCAAGAGTGATTTCTTCAATAAACCAGCTTTCTTTGATTTCTTCTAAAGGCACTTTTTGAAAAATTGTTTCGTAAAAACGCGAAAGGTCCATAATTTTTATTTCCAAAGGCAGGAGCCGATAAATAAATTTAATGTTTAAGTGATTATTTTTAACGCCGGCGTCGACGATAGCCATTTCAACTTCATTTTTTTTAATTGATTCAATTAAATTCGAAAATTTTTCTTCACTTAATTTTTTAAGCCATAAATTAATGTTATATCCGGCTTGAGGGTTATTTTTAATATATTCGGCCAAAGAAGCGAAAATTGGCGAATCGCCGATAAAAATTATTTTTTTTCGCCAGCCGCCGGAAATGAACAATCGCGCCAAAACAAGGCGCAAAAAGTAGTTTGAAATTCCAAAAATCAGACCGAAAATCAAAAGATTTGTTTTTGGCGTTAGTCTGAAAAACGGCTCAAAAGCGTAGAAAATTATTATAGAGGCGACGATACTCGCGCTTACGGCCAGGGAAAAAGTTTGAGCCGTTGCCGGACTGTGTTTGAAAAATCGTTCCTGATAAAGGTCAAAAAGATAAAAAATTAAAAACCAGACGATAAAAATAAAAGAAAACGGCTTAAAATGGGAATAAAAAGGGCCGGAAAAACCATCCGTTCCGTAACGGATTAAAAGAGTAATAATGAGCGAAGTATAAAGAGAAACGGCGTCTCCTAATATAATTAAAGCGGTTCTAATTTTTAAAATGAACATTGATTTATTATATTAACATTTTATAATTTATAAAAGGTCGCTTAATTTTTATTCAAATATGAAGTTGCTTAATTGGGTTATTTTAGTTTTAGGCCTCTGGATTTTAATTTCACCATGGGCGCTTGATTTTTCCGCTTTGACGGTCGCGCTGTGGAGCAATGTGGTTTCCGGCGTTTTGATTATAATTTTCGCTTTATGGGAATTGTTCGGCGAGAAATCTTCAGCGTCTTCGATTCAATAAAATATGATTAAAATTTATACTACTCAAACTTGTCCTTATTGCGTAATGGCAAAGGATTATTTCAAACAGAAAGGCGTCCAATATGAGGAATTTGACGTTTCCAGCGATGAAAAAGCCCGTGAAGAAATGATTAATAAATCCAATCAAATGGGCGTGCCGGTGCTCGATATTGACGGCGTAATTATTGTTGGATTCAATCGTTCCGAAATTGATAAAGTTTTAGGAGCGGCAAAATAATCGTTTATTATAAAAATTCGCCTTGGCGTTGTCATGGCGAATTTTTTTATATATAATTTTTTTATGATATACGATTTAATTATTATCGGCGGCGGACCGGCCGGCGTGGCGGCCGGAATTTATGCCAGCCGAAAAAAAATCAAAGCGTTGTTGATTACCGATTCTTTCGGCGGCCAGGCGGTGATTTCGGATACGATAAATAATTTCATCGGCTATAAATCAATCAGCGGCGTTGAATTGAAAAACAAGCTTGAAGAGCAATTGCGCGGCCAGTCAAATCTTATTGATATTAAAGAAGGGACAAAAATTGAGAAAATAGAAAAAAAGGGCGGCGACTTTTTGGTTATTACCGATGAAGGAGAAACGATTGAGACAAAAACAATTTTAATCGCGATGGGTTCTTCGTCGCGGCGGCTTAATGTGCCCGGCGAGGCGGAATTTACCGGCAAGGGAGTGTTTTATTGTACTATTTGCGACGCGCCTTTGATGAAGGGGAAAGCCGCGGCGGTAGTCGGCGGCGGAAATTCCGGCCTTGAAAGCGTAATTGATTTATTGCCTTACGCCGATAAAATTTATCTTTTTGAATACTCTGAAAATTTAAAAGGCGATCCGATTTATATTGATAAAATAAAAAATTCCGGAAAAGTTGAAATTTGCGCGATGGCGGCGGTTAAAGAAATTTTAGGAAATAAATTCGTCAGCGGTCTTAAATATGAAGACAGAAAAACTGGCGAAGTTAAAGAAGTAAAATTAAACGGCGTTTTTATTTCTATCGGTTATCGTCCCAATACCGATTTAGTTAAAGACTTGGTCAAACTTAACGAGAAGGGGGAAATTATTGTTAATCATCAAACTCACCAGGCTTCTCTGGAAGGTATATGGGCCGCCGGAGACATCGCTGATTCTTTGTATAATCAAATCAGCACCGCCATCGGCGACGCCGTTAAGGCAACGCTGAACATTTACGATTATTTAAAGAAAAAATAATAAAAATAAAATAAAAATTAGGCGTATATTAGCGCTAAATGAATATTAGGTTTGGCGCGATTGGGTCGGGTATATATACTTAAAATGTATTGACATTTTAAATCAATATATTATATTTAGAATAATAAAATTTGTATTTACAAGGCGGGAAAATCAAGGTTTTGGCCGCGATTATGAATAGAAATTTATTTATTTTTAATGTTTACGCTTTCTTTTTTAAAATCAAAAAAATTTATAATATCCGCCATTATTATTTTAATAGCCTTTTTTGTTATCGGTTATATTAGTGGCACCTTGGTTTCTTACGAAGAAAAATGGTTCGGCGCGGGTCCGACATTTTGGGACGCGTTAAAGCCGTTTTAAAATTATGGAAAAAATATTTATTCAAAAAATTGCGAGAGCGTTTGTGGTTGTCGTTATTTTTGCTATTATCGCCATTTTAGGTTTTTTTGCCGGAGGAATAATTAAATACAAAATTGATGTCAGAAAAGTAGATAAATCAGTTGAGCGTTTTCAGGGAGCGTTGGAACAGCCCTACAAAGAAGACACTTACGGCGGCAAGACCCCCGAAGAAACATGGGCGATGTACCTAGATGCGTTGAAAAAAGGAGATATTGATTTGGCAAGTAAATATTTTGCGGTTGGAAAGCAGGAAAAGAAAAAACAAATTTTTTTAAGTGAAAAAAATAGAGATAATTTGAAATTATACTTGGAACAACTTTCCTCGCCTCTTCAAAAAAATGAATCATTGCCTGATTTTATATTGGCTGATAAGGAACGCGCCTATTATTACTATATGGTTAAAGATTTAGAAACCGGAGAGCCGTTCAAAAATACAATAGAATTTTATCTTAATCCTTATACTAGGGTATGGAAAATTTTGTATTAAAATCAATAAAAACAAAGTTTTTATTTTTTATTATGGTATTAGCAGTATTATCACTCATTGCTTTTTTTGTTCTTGCTTATTCTCCTTATTATACTCACCCCGATTTAACCGAAGAAATCGCCAAACTTTTTAATTCAAAAACAGCCAATTCTGATTTAAAAATTTCCGTCAATGAAACTCAATGGATGAGAAAAGGAGCGATTGACGAAGACGAAGCCCCAAGGTGGATAAATCATTTTTATGATCCCGTATATAAAGAAGGTTGGAAGGGAAGGCATTTTGGTTATTTAACCCAAGAACAAGGACTTTATAAAGGCGAATCAATGGCTCCAAAGCCGACAATCGCCTCAATTGATTGGGTGACTAATCAAGAATATCAATCAGTTTATGGTCGGCAGTATGGCAATCAAACATGGCAAAAAGCTATTAAATCATATATTGACGGCGATAAAAAATCAGCATTTATCGCTCTCGGACATATTTTGCATTTAATTGAGGATGTTTCGGTTCCGGATCACACGAGAAACGATACTCATGCTGATTTATACGGTGACCCCGGTTCGCCTTATGAAGAATATTCTAAGAAATATACTAATTTCAATAAATTAAACATTGCCGAAAATTTAAAAAATAAACCTCTTCCAAATTTTTTAACTATTCAATCAGCTTTTGAGTATTTGGCAACTTATTCAAATAATAATTTCTTTTCAGAGGATACGATTAATAATGAGGAATATATAAAGCCGAATTTAAAAACATTGCAAAAGGAAAATGGTTATTTATTAGATGCAGAGAAAAAAATATATTTAGCAAAATATATACAAAGTGGTATGAAAATAGAATACACTCTCAATGATGAATTTTTTGTCCTTCCTTCCTATTTCTCAAATTTAGCCCCCCAAGCAGTTCTGGCCGGCGCCAGCGTTTTAAACCTATTTTTTCAGGAAGTTGAAAAATACAAGCAAAATTCGGAATTATTGCCTGAAATAATTCCCGATTCTAACGAAGCGGTTCTAAGTTATTTGAAAAAATCTCCTCGTTTGGCGTTGGTGAATACCATCAATATTATTGACAAAACAACTACGAATTCTCGGATTTTATTCGCTCAGACAAGCTCTGTGATTAACGATTTTTTCTCCGGAATTTTTAATAGTAATCAAGGTTTTCAATCGGTGGGAGAAATTGATTTAAATCAAACCAACGGAACTCAGCCTCAAACCGCGAATCAATCGTCTCAATCGTTAATTTCGCAAACGCCGATAAAACAATGTTCGTTCGCGGTTTCACAATCGCCTTCGCGTTCGCAAATTATCATTAACGAAGTCGCCTGGATGGGCGGCGCGAACAGCGCCGATGACGAGTGGATTGAATTGAAAAACATTTCCTCTAATGAAATAAATTTAGACGGCTATCAGTTAATTGATCGGGCTGAACAGATTAAAATTGTTTTTAACAACAGCGATAAAATTCCCGCCAACGGTTTTTATCTTTTAGAAAGAACGGATGACGCCGCCGCGCTGGGCGTCAAAGCCGATAAAATTTATTCCGGCGCGCTTGCTAATACTAACGAAGGCTTGCGGCTTTTTAATCCAAATTGCGGATTAATTGATGAAGTTTTGGCAACGTCCGCTTGGCCGGCCGGCAATAATCAAACCAAAAAAACAATGGAGCGGAGCAGTGATTTTAATTGGCAGACATCCGCAATTATTGGCGGCACGCCGAAACAAGTCAATAGCAACCAACAACAGACAATCAATAATCAACAACAAATAATTCAAGAAGAAGAAGACAATGAAGTGGCGCAACAACAAATTTTATCTGGGACAAGCACTATACAACAAGCAACCAGTAGCCTACAACAGACGCAACAAATACAGCAGATAGCGAGTTTTAAACAATGCGTTTTTAATACGGCTCAATCGTCGTCTCGCCAAAAAGTTATTATCAACGAAGTCTCATGGATGGGCGGCTCGGGCGATTTTGGCTTGACCGCGGCAGACGAATGGTTTGAATTAAAAAACATTTCCAACAACGAAATTAATTTAAACGGTTGGCAAGTAATTGATAAATCGGAAAATATAAAAATAATTTTTAATAGTGGAACAAAAATTTCAACCAATGGATTTTATCTCTTAGAAAGAACGGATGACGGTTCCGCGCCGAATATTTCGGCTGATAAAATTTATAACGGCACTTTAAATAACAGCGACGAGGGCATACGGCTTTTTGATGAGCAGTGTAATTTAATTGATGAGGTTTTTGCGGCGCCAAATTGGCCGGCCGGCGATAACGGCCAAAAAAGAACGATGGAGCGAAGCCCTGATTTTTCTTGGCATACTTATAATGGTATTGCCCAAAACGGGATTTTGGGCACGCCGAAAAGGGAAAATTCGGCTCCAACCGCCGCCGCAAGCGGCGGCGGAACGCCAACTAATAATCAGCCACCGATAACGAATAATCCGCCGGCAAAAATTTTAATTTCAGAAATTCAAATTTATCCAACGGGGAACAGGTTCATAGAACTTTATAATCCCAATAATTCGGCGGTTGATTTAACAGATTGGTATCTTCAGAGAAAAACTCAAACGGGCGCCAATTTCGGTTCGTCGGTCTCAAAAACTTATTTTGTGAACAAAGTAATTTCCGCTTACGGTTATTTTTTAATTTCGCGCAATTCGTTAAGCGGCGGCGACATTATTTTAGATGATTTGACTTTAACCGAATCAAACGCGATTCAACTTAAAAATTCAAACGGCGAGGCGGTTGATAAAGTCGGATGGGGCCAAGCGAGCGATTGCGAAGGTTCTTGCGCGGCCGAACCGTTGTCAAGCCAAAGTATTCAAAGAAAATTTCAGAACGACGAATTTATTGACACAGACAATAACGCGCAAGATTTTGAAATCCAAAATTGTCCGAGTCCAAAAACTCAAACCGCGGCCTGTCAGACGAATCAAACAAATCAGGCGCCAAGCGCCTTTTTTGTTAATAATCTTGCAATCAGCGAGATTCAAGTTAAGGGAGAAAATCAAAACGATGAATTTATAGAAATTTATAATCCGACCGACAACGCGATTTCTTTAGCTGATTATTCAATTCAATATTTAAGCGGAACGGCTACTTCAACGGATAAAATCAGCAAGAAAAATTTTTCAAACGACAGTGAAATTGCCGCCAAAAGTTTTTATTTAGTGATTAATTCAAATGCCACTTCGTCTTTAAAAGACAAGGCGGATATGACTTACAGCGCTTTTTCTTTGTCTGGAATTTCAAGCGGCGGCGCGATTTTTTTAGTTAGCGCCACGACCGTTATTTCGGACATTAATGATTCGGCGATTATTGACAGTTTGTCTTACGGCGATTTTCTATTAACCGTCGGCATCGCCACTTCAACCGTGCCGGATGCCGGCCAAAGTTTGGAGCGAAAAGCTTTTTCGGACGGCGATTGCGTTTCAGCTCAAAATGAAAACGAATTTTTAGGCAATAGTTGCGATACCGATGGCGCGACCGACTTTGAAATCCGCGGCGTCTCTAATCCGCAAAATTCGCAAAATTTTCCGGAGCCGCGCAACGCACCCGTAATTCCTCAAAATTTCAATATTGATTACAGTACCAGTACAATGCAATTAATTTTTAACTGGCAGGAGTCGCAAGATTTTTCCGGCGGAACCTCAACTCTAATTTATAGAATCAAAGAGCCAAACAATGCCAGTTCAACTTACAGAATACGAACATACAATTTGAATGGCGGTTATTCAGAATTTAATGTTTCAATTATTGAAACAGCTTTAACCAGTACCGCTGTTTTCATTGACGAAGTCGGCCGCAATTATAATTTTTCCGTTCAGGCGTTTGACAAAGAAGGATTAGCTTCGGAAACCGCGATTTCGTCAATTTCCATTCCCAGTTTTCTTTCTAATCTTTATTTTTACAAAAATCCCAATTATTCAGACGCGGATTATCTGATAGAATCTTTTTACGGTCAATATCCTTTTGTGCCGGATGTTTATCAAAACGGACAAAATACCAGTTGGAAAATTTTAGTTTTTTATCTTAATAATAAAGCGGAAAAACGAGAATATATTTACAGCTCCATTACTTCATCTTTCCCCACTTGGCCCAGCGCCTGGCCGCAGGAAATTTTAGACAAAGTTTTAAAAGTTCAGTTTAATATTTGCTCCGGCGGCAATTCTTCAAATCGGGAAATGCTGATTTTGCCAGATATTAAAGAGCAGTGCGGAGTTTGGGGAGGTATGATGAACAGCGCGATGCAATACGGCGATTTAGAAGATAATCATTTTATTATAAAAGCAAATGACGTCGGTTTTAATGCTAACGATAATAATATAAATTTTGTTTCGGGCGATTATTTAACCGTGGCTTATTATTCTTTCGTCAATTCTTCCCGCTGGTCTGGCGGCACGGATAATTTTAGGCTCGTGGCCGTTGATAAAACAAAATATTATTTCGGCAACGAGCCGATTCATCGGCCGCCAACCGTGCCTTTAAATTTAACAACTATTTTTAATGGAACTTCTTCAAATTTAATTATTAGCTGGGATAATTCAACGGATCCGGATACGATTGACGGTTCAATTAAATATGAATTAAATTATCATTTAATAGATGAAGAGTTAGATGAAAATAATTGGGGAGAAGCCGTTAAAGCCGGTTATCAAATTAGGAATGATGCTGGCAATATTAGTCCTATTATTCAAACTGCTCCCGCTATTCCGGTTTTATTCGACAATTCTTATAAAATTTATATTCGCGCCAAAGATGAATTTGGAAATTATTCAGAAGTTATTTCAACGGAGTGGTTTTATCCGGTTTTTCTTGAATAATATGTTCGTTATTCTTCATAACATCCGCAGTCTTCACAACGTCGGTTCCATTTTTCGCACCGCTGACGCAGCCGGCGTTGAAAAAATTTATCTTTGCGGTTTTACGCCGACGCCGGTTGACGCTTTCGGCCGACCGAGAACGCAATTAACGAAAGTTTCTTTGGCTGCGGAAAAATACGTTGAGTGGGAATATTGTAAATCTTCGGCGCGCTTGATTGCTCAATTAAAAAAAGAGGGATATAAAATATTTGCGATTGAGCAATCAAAAAAATCAATTCCGTATTATCTGGTCAAATGTCCCGCTAAAAGCGAGGCTCGCCGAAGGCGGCAAAAATCGAATGTCGGATGTAAAAAAGTTGTTTTAGTATTAGGCGGCGAAATTAAAGGTTTGCCGCCGTCAATCCTGAGCCGCGCCGAACGGATTCTGGAAATTCCGATGCGTGGCAAGAAAGAATCGCTTAACGTGTCGGTGGCGTTTGGAATTATCGCTTTTAATTTGATAAACTGATGTAAGTTAAATTTATGAGGAATTTCTATTTTTCCATTTTTATTTTAATTTTGTCGCTGGTCGCCGGCTCGGCGATTTATTTTGGACAGGAATTTTCTGACGCGTATTCAAGTTCTTTATCTTCCAATCTTCAGGCGAATTTATCGACGATTAGAGTGAATGAAATTTTAAATCAATCAGAATCCAAGCAACAAAAAGAAATTAACATTGTTTTTGTCGGTGATATTATGCTTGGCCGCGGAGTTGAAAATATTTGGCGGAAATATGGCGATAGTCGCTTTTCGTTTTTGAAAATCGCCGGAGAAATAAACAGAGCGGATTTGGCTTTCGGAAATTTGGAAGGGCCGATATCGGAACGCGGAACAAATCATAAAATAAAATACTCCTTTCGTTTCGCTTCGGAAACGGTTGACGGTTTGAAATTCGCCGGCTTTGACGTTTTGTCTTTGGCAAACAATCATATTTTTGATTGGGGAAGAGACGCGATTGAAGACACGGTTTCTATTTTAAAAACAAACGGCATCGAGTCGGTTGGCGCGGGAAAAGATTATCTAGAAGCGAATAATCCGGTTATTAAAGAAATAGGCGACATAAAAATCGCGTTTTTCGCTTACAGTAATCTTGAACCAAACGCTCAAGTGTTTGAAGCGACAAAAGACAAAGCCGGCAGGAGCTCTTTTGATAGCGAGAGAATAAAAGAAGAAATTTATGCGGTGAAGCAGTTGGAAATCGCCGATATTGTCATTGTTTCTTTTCATTGGGGTGAGGAATATCAGCAGCGTTCAAATAAAAAACAGCAGGAAATCGGT
The DNA here is from genome assembly GCA_038065955.1 of Patescibacteria group bacterium. Lineage (GTDB taxonomy): Bacteria > Patescibacteriota > Minisyncoccia > UBA6257 > UBA9933 > JBBTPY01. Next base: position 33,976 of record JBBTPY010000007.1, on the reverse strand, counting down.
CGTTCGCTTGTGGAATCGGGCGCGGATTTAATCGTCGGCCACCATCCGCACGTGGTTCAGGAAATTGAAAGATATAAAAATGGCTGGATAGCTTATTCTCTCGGTAATTTTATTTTTGACCAGAATTTTTCCGAAGAAACAATGAAGGGGTTGTTGCTCAAAGTCAAAATTCAAAACAAAAAAATCATTGAAGTTGAACCGATTGAAGTAAAAATCAACGATTCTTTTCAGCCGGAGATTGGCGGGTTATAATATCTATATGTTAATTTACATCGGCGCGGACCATCGGGGATTTCATTTGAAAGAATTCGTAAAAAAATTTTTAAAAGAATCCGGGCGCGAAGTTGTTGACGTCGGCAACGCGGAGTATAATGAAAATGATGATTATCCTGATTTCGCCAAAGCGGCGGCGAAAGCGGTTTCCGAAAATCTGGAAAATCGCCGGGGAATAGTTATTTGCGGTTCCGGAGTCGGCGTTGACATCGTGGCGAATAAATTTGACGGCATTCGTTCGGCTTTGGCCAATAATGTCCGGCAGGCGATTTTAAGCCGCAAGGACGATGACGCCAATGTTTTGGCTTTGGCCGCGGAATTCATAAACGAAGAAGAGGCGAAGAAAATTTTAACGGCTTGGCTGGAAACGCCGTTTTCAAAAGAAGAAAAATATAAAAGGCGGCTTGCTAAAATAAACGAATATGAAAAAGAAAACTAAAATAGCGATTAACGGTTTCGGCCGGATAGGCAGATTATTTTTAAGGCAGGCGATAAATGAGCCCGATATTGAAGTGGTCGCGATTAACGATTTAAGCGACGTTGAAAATCTGCTTTATTTATTAAAACACGATTCGGTTTATGGACGCTTTGAATCGCCTATCGGCAATGTAAAATTTTTACAAGAAAAAGACCCGGCGAAACTGCCATGGAAAGATTTGGGCGTTGACATCGTTATTGAGTCAACCGGCGTTTTTGAAACTTATGAAAAAGCCAAAGCGCATTTGGACGCCGGAGCAAAAAGGGTGGTTTTGAGCGCGCCGGCGAAAGACGCCGACGGAACGCTCGGCAAAACGGTTTTAGTCGGCTTAAACGAAAAAGATTTGAAAACTTGCCAAATTTCTTCCAACGCTTCCTGCACCACTAACGCCGCTTCGCCGGTAATCGCGGTTTTATTAGAAAATCCGGGCATTGAAAAAGCGATTTTAAACACGGTTCACGCTTACACTAATACGCAAACAATAATTGATTCGCCGGTAAAAGGAAACGATTTTCGGCGCGGCCGGGCCGGAGCGCAGAATATTATTCCTTCAACCACCGGAGCGGCCATTGCCGTTACCAAGGTAATTAAAGAATTAGAAGGAAAATTTGACGGCATCGCTTTAAGAGTGCCCGTCATTGCGGGGTCAATCGCCGACATTACTTTTATTTCCAAAAGAAAAACTTCAGTTGAAGAGATTAATGAAATTTTGAAAAAGGCGGCGGATTCGCCGAAATGGCGCGGAATTTTAAAAACCGTTGACGAGCAAGTTGTTTCATCGGATATCGTCGGCGAGCCGTACGGCGCGCTCGTTGATTTGAATTTTACCAAAGTCGTCGACGGCGATTTAGTAAAAGTTTTATCGTGGTATGACAATGAATGGGGATACGCGGCAATGCTTTTGAAACATGTTTTAAAGGTCGCGGAGAATTTATAAATTTATTTTGTAAATGTATTATTTTAATTTTTTAAATATTATTCTTTTTATTGTTATTGTCGCCGCTTTTTGGATTATTTTGACCTATAACGGTCTTATAAGGCGCCGTTATCGGGTTCGCGAAGCGTGGTCGGATATTGAAGCGCAGTTAAAACGCCGCTATGATTTAATTCCTAATTTTGTTGAAGCCGTTAAGGGTTATATGGCGCACGAGCGGACGGTTTTTGAAAAAGTGACGGAAGCGCGGACTAACGCTCTCGGCGCCGCCGGAAAATCGGAAAAAGCAGGCGCCGAAAACGCTTTAACAGATACTTTAAAAACTTTGTTCGCGGTGGCGGAAAATTATCCGGAACTTAAGGCCAACGTCAATTTTTTGGATTTACAAAGGGAACTGGCGGACACGGAAAATAAAATTCAGGCGGCCAGAAGATTTTATAACGGCAATGTGATGGAATATAACGTGAAAATAGAAGTTTTCCCGATCAATTTAATTGCCGGCCTGTTTGGTTTTGTTAAAGAGGAATTTTTCGGATTAGAGAGAGAAGAAGAAAAAGAGCCGGTTAAAGTGAAATTTTAAGTTTATGCAAATCGTTCCGGCGATAAATTGCGGAAATTTTGAATGCGTTAAAGAAAAACTCCAAAAAGCCGCGAAATTTTTTTCGCCGGCAAATAGATGGGCGCAGATTGACATTGCTGACGGCAAATTCACTAATTGGAAAACTTGGAATAACCCGTCAGAGTTGTCAGATGTCAGCAGTAAAATGTCAAATGTAAATATCGAGGTTCACTTAATGGTTGAAAATCCGCAGGAAGCGATCGACGATTGGCTTGATGCCGGCGCGAAAAGAATAATTGTTCATTTTGAGGCGCTGGTAAAAACGGCGGAGAAAAATCCACTGAACGATTTCAGCGATATTTTGAATTTTATTTTGGAGAAATGCGAGCCGAAAAATGTTGAAGTCGGTTTGGCGCTCGCGCCCAAAACGCCGGTTGAAGAACTTATTCCTTATTTGAATAAAATAAGTTTTATCCAAATTTTAGCCGTTGAGCCGGGTTTGGCCGGCCAGAAATTCCAGGAGAAAATTTTTGATAAAATAAAATTTTTAAAAAGTTTGGACGGCGAATATGCTGATATTGCGGTTGAAGTTGACGGCGGGGTAAATTTAGAAACCGCTAAACTATGTAAAGAAGCCGGCGCGGACATTTTGGCGGCGGCCAGTTATATCTGGGAAAATCAAAATCCCAAAGCGGCGTTTGATGAATTGGCGAAAATTTGATAAATTAATTATATGGAAATTTTGCACGATAAAAAACTGAAATTTCTTGAGTCAATGGCGAATATTGTCCGCCAGGACATTATTAAGATACTTACCGAAGCCGGTTCCGGCCATTCCGCCAGCCCACTAGGTACCGCCGATATTTTTACGGCTTTATATTTTCATATTTTAAATCATGAACCGAAAAATCCAGATTGGCCGGATAGAGATAGGTTTGTTTTGTCCTGCGGTCATTATTGTCCGGTTCAATATGCGGTAATGGCTCATGCCGGTTATTTTCCGGTTGAAGAATTAAAAACTTTGCGTAAATTAGGTACTCGTTTACAAGGACATCCGCATCGCGGCTCTTTGCCGGGGATAGAGGTGACGAGCGGGCCATTGGGCGACGGCTTGCCACAGGCGGTTGGTATGGCTTTGGCGGCACGAATGGACGGGAAAAAACACCGGATTTATTGTCTGACTTCGGACGGCGAGCACGACACGGGAATAATCTGGGAGGCGGCGATGCTTGCCGCCAAAAACCGTTTAAGCAATCTGACGCTTATAATAGACAGAAACAATATTCAAATAGACGGTTTTACCGAAGACGTGATGCCGTTAGAATCGTTAAAAGAAAAATACGAAGCTTTTAACTGGCATGTTTTGGAAGTTGACGGCCATAACATAGAGCATATCGTTGACGCGGCCAATATCGCCCGGGCGATTTACGAAAAACCGACGGTCATTATCGCTCACACCATTCCCGGTAAAGGCATTGATTTTATGGAATGGGATTATAACTGGCACGGCAAGCCGCCGAAACCGGAAGAGGCGAAGAAGGCCTTACATCAATTAAGAACATTGGGAGGAAAAATAAAATCGGAACATGAATAAATTTCTATGAATAATATATTTGAAAAATTTAATCTTAAAAAAATAGGATTGGGAATTGCGATAATTATTGTTTTTAATTTGTTTGTGAATTACGGCATAGGCACTTTTTACAAAGCGCCGGAGCATGATGATTTTTGTAAGCCGGAAATTGTCGGGAAAAATATAGCGGCAAAAGAAGAGTGCGAAGTTGTTGGCGGATTATGGTCGGATAATCTTTATTATGGCAGAAGTTATGAAGGAGATGTGGAAAAACGATTATTACCGCCGCCGACTCAGCAGACAGCGATTGGCGAACCAGCCGGCTGGTGCAACGCGTATTTTACTTGCCAGAAAGAATTTAATACAGAGAACGATATTTATAAAAGAAATGTTTTTGTAGTTTGGATTATTGCCGGAGTGGCGGCCATTGTCGGAAGTTTTTCTTTAGTTGCCGTTTCAATGCTTTCGGTAAGTTTTATGTTTTCTGGTTTATTGTCTCTTCTTATCGGTACGATTGGTTATTGGTCCGCGATGCAGGATTATTTAAGGTTTATAATTTTAGGTATCGCGCTTTTTGCGCTGGTTTATGTGGCATATAAAAAAATGAAAAATGCTTAACAAAAATTCACAATTTTCAAAAAAATCAATTCAGGATATTCAAGACGAAAATTTTAAAAAAATGTCCGCGGATGAAAAAGTACGGTTGACTTTAAAATTAAGCAGTGAAATTTTTGAACTTGGCATCGAACAAAAGTTCACACGCAGAATGGCTTGAATGAATTAACAAGCGCTTTACTTAGATATACAATGTAAAGCGTAAATAATAATAGTAAAGTAAATATGCCAAAAACAACTATTTCAAGCAAACATCAGATAACTTTGCCAAAAAGCCTTTTAGAAGAGGTTGGTCTTAAAATTGGGAATAAATTAATCATTAAAGTTAAAAATAACAGAATAATACTTGAGCCTCAGCCAAAAAGTTTGGTTCAATACTATAAGGGGCTTGGCAAGGAATCGTGGAAAAAACTTGGAGGAGGGGAAATTTATTTAAAAAGAGAAAGAAAGTCATGGTAGTAGATAAATTCAGGCAATTAATAAGCAAGTATAAAAGAATCGGATTAGATTCGGCGGGATTTATTTATTTTTTGGAAGATAATCATCGCTTCGGCGCGTTATCGGAGGTTGTTTTTGAGCTTGCGGAAAAGAATAAATTGGCGATTATATCTTCAATTTTGGTTTTAGTTGAAGTATTAACCGGTTATCATAAGGCTAATGACGACGCTTCGGAGAGAGAATTTAAACAAATGATGCGAGAATTCCCCAATATAGAAACTTATGATTTGAATTATAATTTAATTGACCGGATAATCGATTTAAGGATAAAATATAATATTAAAACTCCGGACGCGATTCATATTGCGACGGCAATAGAAAATAAGGCGGATGCGTTCATTACTAATAACAAAGGTTTGAGAAAAATTAAAGAAATTAAAGTTGTTTATTTAAAAGATTATGTTGAATAAAAATTTCAATCTCTCCGAAAAAATTTTTACCGAGGAAATAGAACAAAAGCCGACGCGGGACGGATACGGCAACGGGCTTGTTGAAATCGGCGGGCAAAATCCCGGCGTGGTTGTTTTGTGCGCGGATTTGGCGGAAAGCACGCGTTCTTTATGGTTTAAAGAAAAATATCCGGAAAGATATATTGAAATGGGCGTGGCGGAACAAAATATGGCGGCGGTGGCCGCCGGCTTGGCGGTTTCCGGCAAAATTCCTTTTATTTCTTCTTACGCGGTTTTTTCGCCGGGCCGAAATTGGGAGCAAATCAGAACCACGGCTTGTTATAATAACGCCAATGTCAAAATAGCGGGGGCGCACGCCGGAGTTTCGGTTGGGCCGGACGGCGCCACTCATCAGGCGATTGAAGACATTGCCACCACGCGGGTAATTCCGAATATGAAAGTTTTTGTCCCCTGTGACGCTATTGAAGCGAAAAAAGCGACGATTGCGGCCGGTAAAATTTACGGTCCTGTTTATTTGCGTTTCGCCCGCGAAGCAACGCCGGTTATGACAGCTGAAGAAACGCCTTTTATTCCGGGCAAAGCCGAGATATTTTGGGAAAGCAAAAAACCGGTCTGCGCCATTATCGCCTGCGGTCCGTTGCTTTATAATGCTTTAATCGCGGCGAAAGAGCTTGAAGACGAGGGAATAAACACTTTGGTCGTCAATAACCATACTATTAAGCCGCTTGACGAGAAAAAAATTATTGAAGTTGCCAAAAAATGCAAAGCCGTTGTTACGGTTGAAGAGCATAATATTATTGGCGGACTCGGCGGCGCGGTGGCCGAAACTTTGGCGAAAAAATGTCCGACACCGATGGAATTTATCGGGATGAATGATTGTTTTGGCGAGAGCGGCCAACAGGAGGAGCTTATTAAAAAATACGATATGGATGTTAAATCCATCAAAGCAGCGGTGAAAAAAGTTATTAAAAGAAAAAAATAACTTATTCGCGACAAGCCGCCTTTAATTTAAAATTTGTAAGGCGGCTTTGTTTTTGCTATATTTATATTATGAAAATCATTATTAAAGCCACAAAATTAGTTCTTGACCCGACAATTCGCGAATATATAGAAACAAAAATCGGTTCGCTTAACCGCTTTATAAAGCGGTTTGAAGACAAAAGCGATATTAAAACCGAAGTAGAAATCGCGCGAACTACCAGGCATCATCGTCATGGCAATGTTTTTTACGCTGAAGTCAATCTATATTTGCCTAAAAAAATTTTGAGAGCAGAACATTCCGATTGGGATATTCGGGTGGCTATTGATAAGGTAAAAGATAAATTACAGCAGGAGATTGAAAAGTATAAAGGAATAAAACGCGGGATAACGCGAAAAAAAAACGTGGAATTACGTGAGAAAAAGTAGAATAAAACAGTGTTTAATTTTCTTAAAAAATTTTTCGGCCGATATGATTTTACTCCGTTGATTAAAAGCATTAACTCTTTGGAGCAAAATTTAGAAAAATTGACGGACGAAGAATTAAAAAATAAAAGTTTTGATTTAAGAAAAGCGATTTTAGAAAGGAAAAGCCTCGATGACGCTTTAATCGAGGCTTTCGCTTTAATAAGGGAAGCGGCAAGAAGAACTCTTAATCAGCGGCCTTTTGACGTTCAGTTAATAGGTGGCATTGTTTTACATCAAGGGAAAATCGCCGAGATGAGAACTGGTGAAGGAAAAACTTTGGCGGCGGTCGCTCCGGCCTATTTTAACGCTTTAAGCGGCAAAGGCGTTCATATTATTACGGTCAATGATTATCTGGCCAGCCGCGACGCGGTCTGGATGGGGCAGATATACAGCGCGTTGGGTTTAAGTGTGGGGTGTTTAACGCACGAGAGCGCTTATATTTATGACCCGACATATGGCAATGAAAAAGACAAAGAACGCGATATTTCCGGCGGATTCAAAGTTGTCCATGAATTTTTGCGGCCGGTTTCCAGAAAAGATGCCTATTTGGCGGATGTTACTTATGGCACTAATCACGAATTCGGCTTTGATTATTTAAGGGATAATCTTGTTTATGATTTTAATCATCAGGTTCAGCGCGGACATTATTACACCGTTATTGACGAAATTGACAGTATTTTAATTGACGAAGCGCGAACGCCTTTAATTATTGCCGCGCCCGATGCCGAGTCCAGCGAATATTATAAAGTGTTCGCCAATATCGTTAGTCGACTTGAAAAAGAAAAAGATTATTTAGTTGATGAAAAAGCGAAATCGGTAACAATTACAGATGAAGGCATTGATAAAATTGAAAAGTTGTTAAATATAAAAAATCTCTATGGTTCGGAAAATTTTCGGCTGGTTCATTATTTGGAAGAATCTTTAAAAGCTAAAGAATTATTTAAAGTTGACAAACAATATGTCGTTAAAGACGGAGAAATTATTATTGTTGACGAATTTACCGGCAGATTGATGCATGGCCGAAGATACAGCGCCGGTTTGCATCAGGCGATTGAGGCAAAAGAAGGAGTAGCGGTTAAACAGGAATCGCGAACTTTTGCGCAAATAACCATTCAAAATTATTTCCGGCTCTATGAAAAAATTTCCGGAATGACCGGCACGGCGCAAACTTCAGCCGAAGAATTTCATAAAGTTTATAATTTGGAAGTAGTAAGCGTTCCGACAAATAGATTAATGATAAGAGAAGATTATTCTGATTTGATTTATAAAAATCGCGAAGCAAAATATAACGCCGTTGTCAAAAATATTAAAAAAAGGCATGAACTGGGTCAGCCAATTTTAATCGGTACCGCTTCCATTAATCATAACGAAGAACTTTCGTCTTATTTAAGTCAAGCCGGAATCCCTCACGAGGTTTTAAATGCCAAAAATCACGAGCGGGAAGGAGCAATTATTGCTCAAGCCGGAAAATTAGGAGCGGTTACTGTGGCGACAAATATGGCCGGCCGGGGCGTTGACATAATTTTAGGCGGCAATCCGCCGTTATCCGATGAAGCGCAAAAGGCGCGCGAAGCCGGAGGGTTGCATGTTATCGGCACTGAAAGGCACGAGGCCAGAAGAATTGACAATCAGTTGCGCGGACGGGCCGGCCGGCAAGGCGATCATGGTTCCAGCCAATTTTTTCTTTCTTTAGAAGACGATTTATTAAGAATTTTCGGCGGTGAAAGAATAAAAAATTTAATGGAGAGTTTCAATTTGCCCGAAGACCAGCCGATTGAATCGCGATTGATTTCCAGAGTCGTTAATGAAGCTCAGAAAAAAATTGAAGGGATTAATTTCGACGGCCGCAAGCATTTATTGGAATACGATGATGTTCTAAATAAACAGCGGACGGTTTTTTATAAAAAACGGCAGGAAATTATTTTTTTGCCCGTCGGCAGGCAGGAATGCTTAATGATGCTGGATATGCTTTGGATGAATCATTTGGAAAACATAGAAGCTTTAAGAGAAGGGGTGGGGATGCGCGCTTATGGCCAGCATGACCCATTGGTGGAATATAGAAGAGAAGGCTATGCGATGTTTAAGGAAATGATGGCGAATTTTGAAAAATGGCAAAATGAAAACGCGGAGCGTTTATCGCAAACAACGATTAATAATCAACAATTAATGACAAATGTCATCAGTCGTCAGACGCTGGTTGCGAGTCATAATAAAATCGGCCGCAACGACCCTTGTCCATGCGGTTCCGGTAAGAAGTATAAAAGGTGCCACGGGCAATAATTACGGCACCACGATTATCATTTTTTCTTCCGGTTTTTTATAATTAAATTTCGCTCGCAATTCTTTTTCCAGATTTTCCGGCCGTGAAAAATATTCAATTCCGGATTTAATTTCGGCGCGGTCTTTTTCCAATGCTTCGGCTTTAACGAGTAGGCGTTGGAGTTTGTTTTCTAATATATTTTTCTCCCGAAACATCAAATAATCCTGGACTGTCACCGCCGTTAAAATAATTATTAAAATCGCGACAATAATCAGCTTCATTTATTTTAATTATAAAAAATGTTAGCGTTGTTTACAATCAATCAATGAATAATATCAATAATATCAGAAATTTTGTTATCATCGCCCATATTGACCACGGTAAAAGCACGCTGGCCGACAGAATGTTGGAAATTACCGGAACGATTGAATCGCGCCATATGAAGCCGCAGTTTTTGGATTCTCTGGAGTCGGAAAGGGAAAGAGGAATTACCATAAAAATGGCCCCCGTCAGGATGATATATACCCTAAACGCCATAACCTATACTTTAAATTTGATTGATACCCCCGGTCATCCGGATTTTTTCTATGAAGTTTCGCGCGCTTTGGCCGCCGTTGAAGGAGCGATTTTATTGATGGATATCACTCAAGGCGTTCAAGCTCAAACTTTGGCGAAATTTTACGCCGCTCAAAAAATCGGATTAAAAATCATAGGCGCCGTCAATAAAATTGATTTAATTAAAGACGAAGCGGAGATAAATAAAAAAATAAAAGAACTGGCCGATTTAATCGGTTGCCGGCCGGAAGAAATTTATAAAATTTCCGGTAAAACGGGAGAAGGTGTGCGGGAATTATTAGAGTCAATAATTCAAAAAATTCCCGCGCCGCAGGCATGCGCAGACCACGCTTCTGCGTTAAGTCAGCGTGAGTCTGCGATTAATGCGCGAGCATTAATATTCGATTCTTTTTATAGCGATCATAAAGGCATTGTCGCTTGCGTAAGGATTTTTGACGGCGAATTTAAATTAGGCAATGAAGCGAAATTTATTGCTACCGGCGAAAAAATTAAAATTAAAGACCTCGGTTATTTTTCGCCGCAGATGAAATCGCATGGAGAATTATTCGTCGGTGAAATCGGTTATATCGCCACAGGGCTTAAAGAGACGGAAAAAATTAAAATAGGCGACACTATAATAATTAACCAACGACTAACGACTGACAACCAACGACTTTTGGCGCTACCGGGCTATCAGGAACCCAAGCCGGTGGTTTTCGTTTCTTTTTATCCGGAAGACGGCGATGATTACGAAAATTTCAAAAAAGCTTTGGAAAAATTAAAATTAAACGATTCGGCTTTGAGTTTTGAGCCGGACGCCAATGAAGTTTTAGGCCGCGGATTTAAAATCGGGTTTTTAGGAAAACTTCATTTTGAAATAACCGCCGAGCGCCTAAAGAAAGAATTCAATATAAATATTATCAATACTTTTCCGTCGGTAGCTTATAAAATCATTGATAAATCGCGGAAAGAAACATTAATTCAAAATCCGGCCGATTTGTCGAACGAGTTTGACGAAATTTTGGAGCCGATGATTAATCTTGAGATAATCGCTCCGATTCAATATCTGGGAAACGTTTTGCAATTAAAAGAAAATTTTCGGATGCAAAATTTGTCAACTAAAAATTTAGGAGAAAGAATTTTGATTTCGGCCAAAATGCCGCTTTTTGAGCTGATTTTGGATTTTGACGACCGTTTAAAGTCCGTTTCCGAGGGGTTCGCTTCATTTAATTATGAGTTGGCCGATTATCAGAAAGCGGATTTAAAAAAAATGGAAATTTTGGTCGTTAATGAGCCGGTTGCCGGATTAACCAGAATAATTCCCCGCCAAAAACTTGAACGGGAAGCGCGCAAAATGACGGAAAAACTGAAAAATATTCTTCCGCGTCAGCAATTTACTCAGGCGATTCAAGCGAGAGCGGACGGTCGTATTATCGCCCGCGAAACGATTCCGGCAATGAAAAAAGATGTAACGGGTTATTTATACGGCGGCGACCGAACCAGAAAAATGAAATTATGGAAAAAACAAAAAGAAGGCAAAAAAAAATTATTAAGCGCGGCGAGCGTTCGGATACCGTATGAGGTTTTTAAAAAAATACTGCAGTGATTATTGGATTATGATTAAATTTTGGATTTTTATTTTAACAATTGCGGCGTTATTTATCGGCGGAGTTTATTTTATTTTAAGCCGTTCTTATCCGCTTGCGATTGTTGATTATCAAATAATCGCCGCCGGCGATTTTTACGCGAATTATCGCGCGAGCATTACTTATTATAAAAACGCGCTGGATGTTTATAATGAAAAAGATTCCGCCACGCTTGAAAGCGATGAAGTAAAACTTGAAATTCAAAGGGCGGTTCTAGACGGTTTGGTTGAAGATATTTTAATCGCCCAAGAATTAAAATCTCAAATTGGCTCCGCCGAGCTTGATAAAATCACGGATAGAAAAATAGAAGAAATTATAAGCGGTCGAAAAATCCGGGAAGCGGTTGAAAAGCTTTATGGCTTATCTTTTGAAGAATTCAAGAAACGAGTTTTGGTTCCGCAGGCGAAACGGGAAATTTTGGAGGGAAGATTGTTTTTGCAAAATCCGCCAGTCGGCGGATTGGACGAACGATTAAAAGAAATAAAGTCAAAAGCGCGGATTTTAATTTTTCTGCCGGGCTTTAAATGGGACGGCGAGAAAGTTATAATTAAATAATCGCGGGATTAGTACAGTGGCAGTACGCTTGCTTCCCAAGTAAGAGACGCGAGTTCCCTGCCCGCCGAACAAATGCGAGTGTAGTATAGTGGTAGTACGCAACCTTCCCAAGGTTGATGCGCGGGTTCGATTCCCGTCACTCGCTTCGGCTTTGGCAGGCGGGGATTCTCGTATCCCGCTCCAGAAAATTATATAATTATCTTTAATGTACCGAATAATAAAAAATATTTTCAGGATTAATCGCGAAGGAATAATTAGAGAGACGACGGAGAGCGTTGCGATACAGGATATGAAGCCGTCGCTTAAAGAAAAGTATTTGGAATGGATTGTAAATCCCGGCAGAGAAGGATTTGAAGTTCGTTATCATGTCGGTAAACATCTTTACGCCGGAGTATCCGATTATCAAAAAATAGATATTATTGAAAATGAAAATTTTGGGAGAATGATGTTTTTGAATAATGACGCGCAAATCGCGGAAAGCGATGGATATCTTTATAACGAAGCAATGATGGCACCTCTTATAAAGAAAAAGGGAATACGGGATATCGCGATTTTGGGAGGCGGCGACGGAGGAGTGGCGGCGGAAGCGTTAAAATTCAAACCAAAGAATATTACAATAGTGGAGATAGACGAATCGGTTATCCGCGCCGCGAAAGATTATTTCCAAAATTTTCATAAAAACGTATTTACGAATAAAAAAGTAAAAATCGTAATAGACGACGTATACAAATTTTTAGAAAAAACACACTCTTATGACGCAATATTATACGACCTTACGATGCATCCTGAAGAATTTATAAATATTGACCGCGATACGTTTCTTGATGATATTTTTGGAAAAATAAAAAAGAATTTGCGCAAAAAAGGAATAGTAAGTCTTCAATGCGCTTCGGAATTTGATACGGAAACATTGCGCGTCGCGTATAAATTATTGAAAAAGCATTTTATAAAGGTGCGGTTTAGTAAAATTTTTATTCCCTCTTATTGCGTGCGTTGGGTTTTCGCATCCGCGGAAGCAAAATAATATATATGAAATATCTTTCATCTTTAAAAAATGAAGATTTAGCGGGGAAAATTTGTCTTTTGCGGATTGATTTTAATATTGAAAAAGCGGAATTGGCCGGCGCGAAAAATCATCCGCGATTGGCGTTGGTTTTGCCGACGATAAAATTTTTAATCAAAAACGGCGCGAAAGTGGTAATTTTAAGCCATCGCGGCAGACCATTAGAAAAATCAAAAATCAAAAATCAAAAATCAAAATTACAATTTAAAATTCAAAAAGAATTAAGCTTAAGACCATTTGTAAAAATTTTATCATCTTTATTAAAAAAACCAGTTCATTTTATTGATTTTAAAAATGGATTTAATGCGCTTGAAATTTCTAAAATTATCGCGCGCAATAGTATTTTTCTTTTGGAAAATTTGAGATATTTTGAAGGCGAAGAAAAAAATGATAAGAATTTTGCCAAACGATTGGCATCGCTTGGCGATTTTTTTGTCAATGACGCTTTTAGCGTAAGTCATCGCGCGAACGCTTCTGTGGCGGCGATAACGGAATTCTTGCCTTCTTATGCCGGATTTCAGCTTGAAAAAGAAATTAAAAATCTTTCAATTGCGATAAAAAAACCGCTGGTCGTGATTTTGGGCGGAGCCAAAATTTCCGATAAAATCGGATTGCTCAAAAATTTTATGGCGGAAGCGGATTATTTTTTAATTGGCGGCGGAATGGCTCATAATTTTTTATTGGCGCAAGGATTGCCGATAGGAAATTCAATTTTTGAAGAAAAAACTATTGGATTTGCCAAGAAAATGTTAAAAAATAGAAAAGTGATTTTGCCGGCTGATTATGTGATTAAAGATAGAAAAATTTTGGACATCGGGCCGAAGACTCTTGAAAAATATTCAGAAATCATTAAGAATGCTAAAACAATTATTTGGAACGGGCCCATGGGTTATTTTGAAAATCCGAAATTTGCCAAAGGTTCGGAGGAAATCGCGAAAGCGATTATGGCAAACAAAAAAGCGTTTTCCATTATTGGTGGAGGCGAAACAGTGGAGTTAATGTCAAATGTCAAATGTCAAAAGTCAAAAGTTTTTTTAAGCACCGGCGGCGGAGCGATGTTGGAATATTTGGCCGGCAAAAAAATGCCCGGCATTGAAGCTTTGAATAAATAAAGATTTTATGAAAGACATCGTTATTTTATATCATAAAGATTTAGATGGATTTTCCGGCGCATGGGTGGCTTGGAGAAAATTCAAAAACAAGGCGGATTATTTGCCGGTGGATTACAACGGAATAATTCCTAATGGCTTTAAAAACAAAGAGATTTATCTCATTGATTTTTGTTATCCGAGAAAAGAAATGGCGGAACTCTTAAAAAATAATAAAAAACTTATTGCCATTGACCATCATATTTCCAGAAAAGACGACATTAAAACATCAACGGATTTTCTTTATGACGTAAACCATTCCGGCGCCACACTGGCGTGGAAATATTTTTATCCTAAAAATCCGGTTCCCAAACTTCTGCTTTATATTGAAGACATTGATTTATGGCGGTTTAAATTACCTCGCTCAAGAGAAATTTTAGCTTATCTGGATATCTGTGATTTTGATTTTAAACTGTGGAACAAATTTTTTCGCGATTTTGAAGGCGGGGGAAATATCCTCAATTATATTAAAGAAGGAAAGATTATTTTAAAATATCAGGGACATCTTATTAAAACTTTAATAAAAAGCGGAAAAGAAGCGGTTTTCGAAGGCAAAAAGGCTTTCGCTGTTAATTCTCAGATTTTAGAGTCGGAAATAGGAGAATTTATTTATAAAAACAAAAAAGTGATAGGCGTGATTTACAGCAGCAGGAACGGCAGCATAAAAGTTTCTTTAAGGTCTGATAAAGAAGATGTCTCAAAATTGGCGAAGAAATACGGCGGCGGCGGACATAAGGCGGCCGCCGGATTCGTTTTTTATTCCAATTTTAAATTTCCATGGAAAATAATAAAATAACGGTTTATTGCGATGGCGGCAGCCGTGGTAATCCGGGGCCGGCGGCTATTGGCGTTTATATTCCGCAATTAAAAAAAGAATATTCAAAATTTCTCGGTAATACCACAAACAACGAGGCCGAATATTCCGCCGCGATTTTTGCCTTAAAAAAAATCAAACAATTGATTGGGAATAAAAAAGCGGAAAAAATAAATATTGAATTAATATCAGACAGCGAGTTTTTAATAAAGCAATTAAACGGCGAATATAAAATAAAAGAAAAGACTTTAGTGCCGTTTTTTATTGAAATCTGGAATTTAAAACAGGATTACAAAGAAGTGAAATTCATTCACGCGCCGCGCGAGGAAAATAAAGAGGCAGACATTTTAGTAAATAAAGAACTGGATATACAGGAAAGCAGATTATTTTGACATTTTTATAATTGTAGGATATAATTTATAAAAGTCGGCAAGTCAGGCGATTACTGATTCGCGCAAGCGGATTAGAGGAAAGTCCGGACGCCTATTTCAAACGTAGCGGCTAACAGCCGTCGAGCGAAAGCTTAGGGGTGCGAGCAGAGACGTTTGGCTTCGAGAGGAGCTGAAAACCCTTCGGGGTTAGTTCTAATGGAAACATTGGAGGTGAAACGGCTAAATCCCTGCGGGGCGCAAGGCCGTATCCTCTTCTTTTTTTAAAAAGGAGGGGAAGTGCCGCTAGAGTCCGAGAGCAATCGAGGACCCAGATAAATTATCGTCTAAACACAGAATCCGGCTTACGACTTGCCGATTTAATTATATTTTATATGAATCAACAATCAGGTTTTTACAATCTTGGCATTGCGCCGAATATTTTAGGGATATTAGACAGGCTTAATTTTAAGTCTCCCACTCCGATTCAAGAAAAATCAATTCCTTCGGCGATTGAGGGGAAAGATTTAATCGGTATCGCTCAAACCGGCACCGGAAAAACGCTGGCTTTTGGCGTGCCCATGATTCAAGCCGCGCTTCGCGGAAAGCAAGGGTTAGTCGTATTGCCGACAAGAGAGCTCGCGTTTCAAGTGAATGAAGTTTTTCAAAAAATCGGGATGTCGCTCGGCGCGCGGACGGCGGTTTTAGTGGGCGGCGAATCAATTGGCCGTCAGATTCAGGCGCTTCGCAGAAATCCTCAGATTATAATTGGCACGCCGGGAAGAATTATTGACCATTTGGAACAAAAAACGCTTTCACTTAAATCAATCGTCACACTTGTTCTTGATGAGGCGGACAGAATGTTGGATATGGGTTTTGCGCCGCAACTTGCGCGAATACTTCAGGCCGTGCCCCGCGAACGGCAGACAATGCTTTTTTCCGCGACAATGCCGGAAAATATCGTTGCGATTGCAAGAGGGCATATGAAACTTCCTGTGCGCGTGGAAATCGCTCCGCCCGGAACCGCCGCGGAAAAAGTCACTCATGAACTTTTCTTTGTGCAAAAATACGACAAGCCGCGGCTTTTGGAAAAAATACTCGGAGAATATCGCGGTTCAGTGCTGGTATTTTTGCGGACAAAATTCGGAGCGCGTAAAATAGCCGCGAGCGTTCGCGCAATGGGCCACGCGGCCGCTGAAATTCATTCAAACCGTTCGCTTTTTCAGCGGAGAGAAGCGCTCGAAGGATTTCGGAACGGCAAATATCGCGTTCTTGTCGCGACTGACATTGCCGCTCGCGGCATTGATGTAAAAGGGATAGAACTTGTGTTAAATTACGACCTTCCTCAAAGTCCGGAAGATTATATTCATCGTATTGGCCGGACGGGCAGAGCGGGTGGCGTCGGCCACGCCATATCTTTCGCCACGCCAGATCAAAGAAGCGACGTGCGGGGAATCGAGCGTCTTATTAGGGCGACTCTTCCTCTTTCAAAATTGCCGGAACTTCCGCCGGCGCGAAGCATGCCAATGGAAGAAATGGAATTTCCTCGACAAAGGAGATTCCAGCCAAAGCAAAGATTTCAATCAAAATCTTCTCAAGGTTTCAGGGGGCCAAAATCTTTTCGCCCGCGAAGATATAGATAATTTTTTACTTCCGCCGCGATTTGACGCGGTCGTTTTCCGTAAGATATTGCTTTCTTAAACGAACGCTTTTGGGAGTGATTTCCAAATATTCGTCTTCCGCCATAATTTCAAGGCCGCGTTCAATAGTTAAAATAAAAGGAGGCACGAGATTAATCGCTTCATCCGCGCCGGCGGAACGAATATTCGTAAGCTGTTTACCCTTTGTCGGATTTACTCTCATTTCTTCTCCTTTTGAAGTATTGCCGATTACCATTCCTTCATATACTTCCGTGTTCGGACCGATATAAAGTACACCCCGTTCTTGCAGATTCCAAAGAGCGTAGCCCAAGGCCTTGCCCGTTGCCATTGAAATCATTGAACCGACAATCCGTTTTTTTATTTCTCCGGCGTACGGCTTGAATCCGATAAATCGCGATGAAAGAATACCTTCACCTCGCGTGTCTATCATAAATTGGCTCCGGTATCCCAAAAGTCCTCTGGTCGGACCTTCAAGGGTGAGACGGACGATATTATCTCGTTGGGTAATGTTTTTTAAAACGAAAGCTCGGCTGCCGAGGCGTTCTATCACGATTCCTTGGTATTCTTGCGGCGCGTCAACAATCGCTTCTTCAAACGGTTCCGATTTTACGCCGTCAATTTCACGGATAATGGCTTGCGGTTGGGAAACCTGAACTTCGTATCCGGCCCGGCGCATATTTTCAAGCAGAATGGCGATATGAAGTTCGCCGCGGCCATAGACGCGAAAATCTCCAGTTGAAGAAAAATCAACTTTTAACCCGACATTTACTTCCAGTTCTCGTTCAAGATATTCGCGTAATTGACGGGAGGTTACGTATTTTCCTTCTCGGCCGGCAAATGTGGAATTATTTACGAGAAAAGTAAGAGAAATAGTCGCTTCGTCAATCGCGATTGCCGGAAGCGGTTCCGTGTTTGCGTCGGTTGTTATGGTTTCGCCGATATCAATATCCGGCAGTCCGACAATAAGAACGATGTCGCCGGCGTTCGCTTCGTTTATTTCTATTTTCTCTAATCCGTTAAAAGTGAAAATTTTCGTTATTTTTCCGGCGCGGGATTCGCCGTTCGGTTTTTTTATAAAAACATTCGCTCCGCAAACCGCGATGCCTTCATATATCCGTCCGATAGCCAATCGTCCCATAAAATTGTCATAGCCGAGATTGAACGGTTGTAATTTTAAAGGTTTTTGGGCAAGCGTTTCAGAAGAAGCGGAAGGAATTTGTTTAAGAATTGTTTCAAGAAGAGGAGTAAGGTCGCTTGATTCATCGGTAAGTTTAAGTTTCGCGATGCCGGCGCGGCCGATGGCGTAAACAATCGGAAAATTCGCCTGTTCGTCGTTCGCGCCGAGTTCCAGAAAAAGTTCCAGCACTTGTTCTTCACAGCGCGCCGGGTCGGCGGCCGGCTTGTCGATTTTATTGATTATCACAATCGGTTTTAATCCGAGTTCAAGCGATTTTTTTAAAACAAAACGGGTTTGCGGCATTGGTCCTTCTTGGGCGTCAACCACCAGAAGCACGGAATCAATGGAGCGCAAAACACGCTCAACTTCAGAGCCGAAATCGGCGTGGCCGGGCGTGTCCACGATGTTGATTTTGGTTCCTTTGTAAAAAACGGCGGCGTTTTTTGAATAAATTGTAATGCCGCGCTCAAGTTCCAGAGTGTTTGAATCCATTGAAACCCCTTCTTTCGCCGCTCCCGTTTGGCGAAGTATGGCGTCGGTTAAAGTGGTTTTTCCATGGTCAACGTGAGCGATAATGGCGATATTTCTGATTTCCATATAAAAAATTGGCCTCTTCGGCCGAAATATAAAAATATAATACTATATTTAAAATTTTTCGTCAATGGAGACGCGTTTTTTGACAAAATGCCTCAATATCTCTATACTTTTTTACTTATGAAAGAAAAACAATTAAGTAAAACCGTATTAACCGCGAATCATGGAAACGTTATTTTGCGATTTGACAATGTTTCTTTTAATTACGGCGTTAAACCTATTTTAAACGAGGTGAGTTTTGGTATTCGCGAAGGAGCAAAAATTACCGTGATGGGGCAAAACGGCGCCGGCAAAAGCACTTTATTTGACCTTATAATGTCCGTTCATAATCCCGAAGAGGGCAATATCCATATCCAAAAAGGATTAACCATTAGCCAAGGGATGCAGGTGATGCCCCGCGAAAAACTTAATCTTTCCATTAGAGATTTTTTTCAGAGCGCTTTTACCGAAAAAATTTATGACATTGACCCGCGGATAAAAGAAATTTTAGAGGTCGTTCATTTAATCGCGCCTCTTGAGAAAAAAATCAGCGAATTTTCCGGCGGACAGCAGGCCAGATTGCTTTTGGCGTACGCGCTTATTCAAAGGCCCGATATTTTATTGCTTGACGAACCGACCAATAATTTAGACAAACAAGGGATAGAGCATTTGACGAAATTTTTGGTTGAATATGAAAAAACTTGTTTGGTTATTTCTCACGACGCGAAATTTTTGAACGCTTTTACGCACGGCGTTTTATATCTTGATTCTTACACGCGCAAAATAGAATATTATGTCGGCAATTATTTTGATGTGGTTGCCGAGATAACGGCTCGGATAGAGCGCGAACGGATGAAGAACGTCCGTTTAGAGAGAGATATTTCCAATCGCAAGGAGCAGGCTAATTTTTTCGCCCAAAAAGGAGGCCATATGCGCGATGTTGCCAGAAAAATGAATGAAAAAATAAAAGAGTTGGAAGAGCAGATGGTTGAAACTCGCAAAGAAGACAAAACGATTCGCGATTTTATTATTCCTGCGACATTCTTTCCCGAGCCGGTGGCGACGATAAAATCGGTTTCGATGATGCATAATCACAAACTGCTCGCCAAAAAAGTTAATTTTGTTTTAAAAAAAGGGGAGCGATTACTGGTGAGCGGTCCGAACGGTATCGGCAAAACTTCTTTTTTACAAAGTATGGCAAACGGCGCGGCCAAAGGAGTTTCTTTGCTCAAAGAAGCGACCGTCGGTTATTATCGCCAAGATTTTTCCGGTCTTAATATAAATATTTCAGTATATAAAATACTGTCCGACGCGATGAAAAGCGGCTCCGAGGAACAGCTTCGCTCCGTCGCGGCGCAGTTTTTGTTGACCGGCGATATTTTAAACAATAAAGTTGAATCGCTTTCAGAAGGACAAAAAGGGTTGCTTTGTTTCGCGCAATTTGTGCTTCAGCGTCCGGCGCTTTTGATTCTTGACGAGCCGACCAATCATATCAATTTCCGCCACCTTCCGGTTATTGCCAGGGCGCTTAACAAATATGAAGGCGCGATGATTTTAATCTCTCATATGAGCGAATTTGTTGATGAGGTAAAAAGCAATAATGATTCCAATTTTCAAACGCTTGATCTTGGAGCGTTGTAATTTTTTATTTTTCCACTTGTATCTTATTCAAAATCTTTTTCACTTTTTCCAAACTTTCGTTATCAAGAACGGAAATCGGTAAAACGTTTTTGTTGATTTTTTTCAGGGCGGCGATTTTTTATCGGTTTATCTTTTTTATAGGGAGTTTGCAAAATTTGACAAAATAATTAATTTATTAGATACTATATTACAAATAAATTAACTGAACATTAAAAAGAAAATAAGGAGGGGAAAATGAAACCATTATTACTGCTTATCTATGGTCCTAATGGCGCTGGCAAAACTACTGTGGCTAGGGCGCTTGCCACGAAATATCGCGGTTTTCATATCCAAATCGATATTTTTTCAAGTATGTTTAGGGGTAGGTGTTGGCACTCGCGTCAAAGCAACAAAGATAAAATAATTCTTATAATAGGCGTTCTTGATGCCGCATTAAAAAATACCAGTTGCAAAAAATTTTTTCTTGACGGCGTTTTAATTTACAGATTTATGTTTAAAGAACTTGAAAAGTGGTGCAAGAGCAATAGCGTGGAATTTGTCCCGATTTATCTGACTGGAAATCTTTCCGATCTCAATTATCGCATCGGACAAAGAAAAAAATTAAAAAAAGATCGGAATAAATTTTTACCTAAGTTGTATAAAAATTTCCGTCACGGAAAAGCTGTAATGATAAACAGTTCCGGAAAAACGTCCGAATCTGTTATCAATGAAGTTCAATCTATATTTAAGAAAGGAGATAAAACGTGAAATATTCAGTTAGCATTCTCAAACCGGACTGTATTGAAAGGGGAATGGATGGCATTGTGCGTTCAATACTTGAGCAAAATGGCTTTACCATTGTTCTTGAAAAGAAAATAAGATTATCTCGAGACGATGTAATGTTTATTTATGAAAGATGTGTTGATAAAGATTTTTTTGATGGCCTTTCGGCGTTTTTGACATCGAGTGACGTTATTGTTTTAGTAGTTTCTAATCCTGGCGCAATAGACGTTGTTAAAAAACTTAACAGTCTTATGGGTCATACTAATCCCGCTCTTGCGAAAGAAGGAACTATAAGAAAATTAGGGGAGAGTGTTAGAAGAAATTTGGTTCATTCATCATCAGACGCGATTTCAGCTTGGCGTGAGGTATCGCGATTTTTTTCAAAAAAAGAAATAAACGACAAAGGCCTTGAATTATAAATTTAGGGCCTTTTTTGTTATAATTGGGAATATGAATATTAAACAATTCAAGAAATATCTTTGCGATAAATTAAACAGTTACCCAAAGGTCTGGAACAAAGAAGAGAGGATGATTCATCTCATTGAAGAAGTCGGCGAACTTGCAGAAATTATCCTCCAATACAATGGGAGTAAAAAACCGAAAAAGAATATTATTGATATTAAAAATGCTCTCGTTGATGTTCTTGATGATATTTTCGCATTATCATTATTGTATGGCATAGATATAAACGACCTTTTAGAGGAACTCACCAATGAAAAAAATAAATAAAACAACATATTCTTTCGCACTTGCCAATGCGATAAAACTTTTAAAAAAGAATAAAATTATCCTGGATAATATTGAATTTATAGCATTATTGGGCAGCGCAAGAGAAAAAGAATATATTCCAAACTACAGTGATTTGGATTTATTGCTTATAATAAAATCCGACGATGCTGGTGCTATAGAAAAAAATATTCTCCTCGCAATAAAAAATATTTGCGCCATACTCTCAAAAAAATATCTTATAAAAATATCTTTTTTAACCCATACCATAAAAGATTTTCTCGGATATGTAGAATATGAATATTTGCGCCATTACTCTTTGGGTAGGGTATTATACGGAGACAAAAATTCTTTTTTGAAATTTTTTGCAAATATTCTTTCCAAAAAGAAACCGAATCGGAAAGAGCTTCGTAGGCAAATGTGCAATGCCATTGCTCATGCTCGGTTTAATCTTGTAAGAAAATATGTGTCTTTTAATAAATTCAATACCAACGTTTATTCACAGCAACTTCTTAAGCTATTTATTGATAATCTTTTCGAAATTTCCGACTGGAGGCTTATCGCGGATGAAATATGGTGCTCGTCTAAAAAAGAGATAGCACAGAAGATTTCTGAAAAATCAAATAGTCAATTTAAAACGGTTGTTGAAAAATCATACGAATATAGGAAGGGCTGGAATGATAAGCAAGTGCCAATTAAAGAATTGGAATTATTTTTTATTGAATCTATTGGATTTGTAAACGATTGTGTTCGCGATTTAAAGAAAAAAATATGAAGATAGTCATTATTTCTAGAGCAATCCCTCATGTTGGAGGGAGAGAGGTAATCATAGAATATTTAATTGAAAATTTTAAAAAAAATAATTCTGTTCTATTACTTACGCCGGATATCAATATAAAAAGAAAGGGCATTAAAACTGTTAATATAAACCAGAATAGCGAAAGACTGGAAAAAATACTTAGGAAATTTCAGCCCGATTTGATAAATTGTCATACATTCTATTTCTTTGATTTTGCAAATAACTTTTCAAAAATTTTGAATGTTCCTCTTGTTTCAACTTTCCATGGTATGTTTTTAAGATTTTACGGAAAGGATTATACGTCAATTATTGGAAGAATTTGTCATGAAAGCGACGCCGTGACAGTCGTGTCTCGCAGTTATAAAAAAGAATTAATTTCTCATTTTAATAATATTAATGGCAAAAATATTTACGTAATAAGAAATGGAATACCGCGTAGCTTATTAGATAAAAATAAATTAGGCTTATTTAAATTAAAACTTGATATCCCGCAAGGGAAAAAACTTGTTTCTGTTCCAGCTCGAATTAATAAGATTAAGGGGCTCGAATATCTTATCGACGCGGTGAAGAAAATGAAGAAAAACATTTTTTTCTTTTTAGTCTGTTCACCTTTGGGACGATACGATAAACAAGAAGATGTATTTAAGAAAAAACTGTTTAAGTCTCTTGATTTTTCAAATATGCCGATCAGATTTGGAAAATTTTCTCATTCAGATATGCAGAAAATATTTAATGTTTCTGATGTCTGCCTTCTTCCTTCATTGATAGAGGGAATATCAATATCTATTCTTGAAGCAATGGAAAGAAATTGTTTTATTATAGCGACAAATGTTGGTGGCAGCTCGGAAATTATTAAAAATAATAAAAATGGATATCTTATTAGACCAAGAAGCGTTAAAGACATATTAGATGCGCTTAAAAAGTTTGATCGGCTTTCATTGAAAGAAATAAAAAAAATAAAAAATAATGCAAAAAAGACGGTACACGCGCACTTTTCCGAAAAAGAAATGATAAGATTGTATCAAAATCTATTTTTAAATATAATAAAAAAATATGAGAATAAGCAATGATGTGCAAGCGGTTATAGTTAAAAAAAAGGGATCATCTTTTATTTTTCTCGTCATTTATCGTTTTGATAAGGAAAAAAACGAAGATCATTATCGTTTGGTTAAGGGTGGAATAAAAAAAGACGAAAATACAAAACAGGCTATTATTAGGGAAATTTCAGAAGAAGTCGGCATAAACGATGTTAAAAAAATTGAATTCTTATCTCGCTATAAATATGTCGGAGGTGATATTCAGCACAAAGTTGATGTTTTTATCGTATATACTAATCAAGGAGATAATATAAAAATTGACTCGGCAGAAGAAGGCGGTTTTACAATTAAAAATGCGGTATGGATGACAGGGGAAGAGGCAATTAAAAAACTCAATTTCAAAGAAGAAAAAGATCTTATCGCCGCGGTTCTTACCAAACTTAATCCTTAAGATTTTTTATCGCCTCAATAACAGAATTTGGGTTGATATTTTTAAGACAAGGATTTTCATTTTTTATTACTCGTCCATTCTTATCAAGAAAGCATAATCTAATCATCTCTTTTTTATTTTTTTCGTACCAAGGATGGCAGATATGATTATTAAGAATGATTATGTTTTTAAGAACGTTTATAAAGGTTTGTTTTCGAAAAGGAAAATCGGCGTCAAGCACAACTATTTTTTTCTCCAGCGCCGCCGCTATATGAATCAAACTTCCCTCTGTTCCTATAATAATCTTGGTTTTTGCTATCGCTAATATCGCTTCGCGGTATGTTGATGTTTTGACAATAGTAATTTTAAAACCCTTGACATCGTTTATTAAATCGTTATCGGGATTCAATAGCTGAATTTTATAATCGCCATCAAGTTTTTTTATTACATTTCCCCAAAAAAGATATCTTTTCAATTTACGGTCTACTCCGGCAATGAATAATATGGAGTGGTTAGAACTCTCGCTTTCTTGACGGATTTCTTTTAATTCTTCTTTGGAAAAGTAAATTTTAGGTTTTTCTATGAATAAGTTATCAAGAAAATTTTTAAAAGTAATTGTTTGCCACGCAATAGAAGGATTATTTTTTTTGAATGCTTCGTGCCACGATTTTATATCTGCATCAGGTATTATTTTTTTACTTGATAATTTAAGAATCATTAAGATATTGGTTTTGATACTATCTCGTCCAAGACCAATAACGATGTCATGTTCTTTTTTTTAATACCTCTAAAATTAGATTTTTATTCCAATAAAAAATGTTTTTTATGTTTGGATTATTATCTATTATCGCTGCGTGTTTTTGTTGAACGAGCACGTCCACTGTAAAACCATTATTATTAAGGATAAAAAATAAAGGGATTTGAAATAGCAAATCGCCGTATCCTTGTCGAGGCGGTTCAATAAATAGCACTCTTTTTTGTTTTTGATTATTAGATGAAAGTAAGATATTTATTTTAAAAAGTATCAAATTTAAAAAGGCCTTTATTATAAATACCGATGTATAAAATACGCTAACAATATAATTATGGCTGTATTCATATTTTTTGAATTTCAGTCTTATTCTTCCGATTTTATATTTATCTTCGATATTCTCCATAAATTAAATTGTAATTAATAAACAATTTTGTGCTTTTGATGCTAAATTGTCTATTTTTTATTTTTCCACCTGTATCTTATTCAAAATCTTTTTCACTTTTTCCAAACTTTCGTTATCAAGAACGGAAATCGGTAAAACGTTTTTGTTGATTTTTTTCAGGGCGGCGATTTTCTTTTTTATTTCTTCCGCCGGCGCCGCGTCGCTTTTGCTGAGAAATACGTATTCGGTTTTCTTCGCGAGTTCTTTATTGTGCGCTTCCAATTCTTTTTTGATTATTTTGTAATCTTTCGTTGGATTTTCCGATTCCGCGGAAATCAGATGAAAAAGAATTTTAGTGCGTTCAATGTGGCGGAGGAATTTTATGCCCAAACCTTTTCCGGCGGACGCGCCTTCAATAAGTCCGGGAATGTCTGCGATAATAAGCTCGTAATACGCTCCCAAGTTCGGCTCCAAAGTCGTGAAAGGATAATTCGCCACTTTGCTTTTCGCTTTGGTAAGTTCGTTCAGTAAACTGGATTTTCCGGCGTTTGGCAAGCCGATAAATCCCACATCGGCAATGAGTTTAAGCTCTAATTTTACGGTAAAATTTTCACCGGGCAAACCCGTTTGAAATTGTTTGGGAGTGGTATTTCTTGATGACCTGAAATGAAAATTTCCTTTTCCGCCTTTGCCGCCTTTGGCGATAAGAATCCTCTCGCCGATTTTTAACACCTCGTCTTGTTGTTCCCGCTCTTCGTTTTTATAAATTACCGTTCCAATTGGAACTTTTAAGACAAGGTCTTTCCCGTCGTGACCGTCGCAGAATTGTCCTTTTCCGTCTGCGCCGTTATCGGATTTAATGTCTTTTTTATATCTGAATTGGCTTAGAGCTCCTAAATCAGAAACGCCTTCAAAATAAACGCTGCCGCCTTTGCCGCCGCTTCCGCCCGCCGGTCCCAAACTCATCAGATTTTTATTGAAAGCCACGGCGCCCTTTCCGCCGTTGCCGGCGCTCACTTTAATTGTAACATCGTCGATTAGCATGATTTATATAATAACACAAAAACACTTTGCCATTATGGCAAAGTGTTTTTGTGTGTGCTGTGTCTCCTGAATAAAATCCGAACTTTTTTCCAAAGTAATCCGAGCGAGGACTAATCTGCGCGCCTCGTCCGCTCCCTTCGGTCGCGTAGAAAAACCAAAAATTTTCTTTACCTTTCTTCTTTTCCTCGGCGGGGGGTGTGGGGGGAGCCGACAAAAAATGGAAAGGAAATTTTTGGTTTTGCTTCGCCGCTTCAGACTACGAAATGAACATTTTCATTATATCACTTGTGTTTATTTAGCGTTGTTCATTTCTCCGTCCTTGCGGCGATACGAGGCGCTTCCTCTCCGCGTTTGGTGGTAGCTTGAAACCCTATGGCTTCGTTCACCGGTCGTGGTAACTCAAAAATGTAGATTGTGCTAGGTACAAACAAATCTCTATGTGCTTGCCCCGCCCGCCCTGTGCGCACACAAATCCCCGCCGTTTTTAGGGGATATTATAAAACGACGGGAATTGTCTCCCTTGGCTAATTTATATACGCACTGACACTTTGCCAGAGTATCTTATTTCTGCTGTATCTATTAAATGACAACCCCTAATCATACCCATCAGACCAAGAGGTGGCATCCAATTATTTGGTGCTCCGATCATGGTAAATTTATCTTGAAAAACTTTTTTACCTGCCTCTTTTGCCTCATCAAAATTAAGTTGACCAATAACTGTTGTTTCAAGAAATATCATTTCTTGAGGTTTATTTTTGTTTCCCCAGCCGATAAAAGCGTGGTCCTCTGTTAGAAAAATAAGAGAATATAATCCTGCCCCCTCGAGAATACTTGCAAACAGAACAGTTAGATCGATGCAATTCCCAGCTTTGTTTTTTAGTACCACTTCCGGCAAAACAATTCTCTGTCCTTGTGATGATGGCATAGCTGAAAACGGCTGACTCACATACACTAGTCCGTATTCCGACAAATATTCATAAACTGCCCGAACATGAGATTCGATAACAGACAAATCATTAAAATCTTCACCACCAAAACTACGAGTTGGCCGTTTGAGAGCAGCTTGGGTGCGAATTCTTTCGATTAGTCCTTCGCTGTCTCGTGGTGTGATCCATGAACAGATAAACTCGTGCATTCCATATTTTGCATTACTCCTAATATCTTTTAATTCCCAAGTGATCTCATCATTTGGAAGGAGGTCAACATTCACAGTTTCTTCGTACAGAACATCTTTCGTATCTTCATCGGTTACTTTGCAATGCATCATCGCTTTTTCCGGTTTTGTAAGTTGTTCCAATAGTCCACGTTTTAGTCTGGGACATTGGGTGAGCATCATTCGGGCTTTTTGATCTTGTTTATTATTTATTCCGTGCAGAAAAATAACCTTGACCGCCTTTTCTGTGAAATTAAGAATTTCTGTTTCAACACGGATTCTCATTTTTTTGTGAGAAAAATTGAAAATATCATACTTGATTAGTACATCTTGATAGTTCTGCATCTTCTGCATTTGCTCATAGATTCTAATTGGAACAGGACGTTGAATCGTTCGAACGATCACCTCCGTATCTTTATCTGCCGGAATCATTACCATAAACCCAAAACGTACAGTCTCATAGTTGTTAAGAGTAATAGGATTGTCGATGTCAACAAACATAGCATTAACAGTAGCTTCTATTTCTGCTTGAGATTTAGGTTTGCGTTTAAGTACCTCTTTGGCAATATCAAACAATGGTACTTCTCCTCGAAAAGTGGAAGCTGCTTTAAAGTTTGGCGCTCCTCGCCAGGGTATTCCGATTGTTTCGTGTCTTTGCAACTCATACTCATACCAATCAGAATATTGTTTGCTTCTTGTTGGTTTGACAATATTTCCTAATGGTTCGAAAGAATATTCTCCGTGAGTGGTTTCAATTTTTTTAATCTGTACTTTTTTGAATGGGAAAAGAGGGGCAAATTCAAAAGTGGCCGCGTTTGCTTCAAGCTCGATGTCGAACTCGTATTTCTCTCCAAGGTATAAATCTGTATAAAATAGAGTCGTTTTCTTATCGTAGTAATGATAGGTTTCTTCCTCGGGTATATCTACAAGTGGAGGGAAGCTGTCTGGAAGCGCTACTAAATCGGCACTCTGATCTAAAATTACAGGTGGATTTCGATACTTCACTTTGCAAGTCGCGCCTACAACCTGTAGATACTTATTGAGCATAAGACCAAAAATAGGTGCAGGAGATTTCCACAGGCCAGTAAATTCTGGATATTTTTTAAGCACAGAATCCGTTCGACGATATTTCCAACCTTCCTCATCATATAGTTTGCGAAGATTTTCAAGATCTCCGTTAATAGTAAAAATGATATTAAGCTTTAAATTTTGAAAGTTGACCATATCGATCTTCAATAGATCAATCGTGCATTCGAAATCCTCATACCTAAAAGGCATATGATGGTCTGAAATACCCTCAATAGAAAAACCCACGTCTCCAGTAAAACTATCGACTATTGGTGATGTTCTTGGTTGAGGTCTTTTATTGGTGGAAATATTTTGATCGTCCATAATTTTATAAAAAGTGGGGATAACTTAGACTTGTATACATTCTATTTATTTTCTATAATAGCATATATGCTCACAAAAAAGCAAACGCAAGTCCTCGACTTTATAAAACTATATATGGCAAAGCATAGCTATGCCCCCTCTCTTGAGGAGATCAAGAAGAAGTTCGAGCTCGCTTCTGTATCAACGGCTCACTACTACATCAGCAAGCTACAAGACGCAGGTTTTTTGAATAAAGAACATAATCAACCCCGTGCCGTTTCCACAGTTGAAGCAAAACAAACAGTCGAAATTCCTATTTTGGGGGCTATTGCGGCAGGTCAGCCGATTGAAGCAATAGAAATTCCAGATGAAACTATTACAATCACAAGAGACGAAATTGGAAAGCAAGGCAAGCACTACGCTTTGCGTGTGCAAGGTAGCAGTATGATTGATGAAGGTATTTTTGATGGAGACATTGTGGTTATACGGAAACAAGAGGTAGCAGAAAATGGTCAGACTGTCGTCGCTGTCATAGATGACAATCAAGCGACACTCAAAAAATTATATCGTGAGAATGGAAAGTTTAGACTACAACCGGCAAACCCGACACTATTTCCAATTTATCGTGATGAGGTAGAAGTGAGGGGTGTTGTTGTTAAGATTATTCGCAATCTTGAATCACAACTAGATCAAGGGCAATCGAGAGATGAAAAGTATGTGCGTAAAATAGATTATTCATGGGATTACAGAGGAGAAAAAACAAAATCGCATACTCACGGAATACATACCTATCCGGCAATGTTTATTCCACAAGTTGGACGAAGATTATTAGAAACTTACAGCAAAGAGGGCGACACTATTTGCGATATTTTTTGTGGCTCTGGTTCGGCTTTAGTCGAAAGTAGATTGATAGGAAGAAATGCCTACGGCATAGACCTCAATCCTTTAGCTATTTTTCTTGCGAAAGCAAAAACTACCCCAATCAATCCTCAAAAATTAACTAAGGAGTATCTTACTTTGCTTGATAGAGTAGAAAAAATTAAAGATAGTGAAATAAAGCGGCCAAATTTTAAGAATATAGATTTTTGGTTCAAGGATAAAGTAATTGTTAAACTTGCAAAACTAAAGAAAGCTATACGTGAGATAAAAGACGAATCAATCCAGAATTTTTTAATGGTCGCCTTTAGTGAGACAGTTCGCTATTCCTCAAATACAAAGACTGGAGAATTTAAGTTGGTTCGAGTAAAAGGAGAAAAACTGGAAAAACACGACCCAGATGTTATTGGAATATTTCGCAAGCACGCAGAGAAAAATATCGCGGGAATGACCAATTTCTACAAAGATGCAAAGAAGGATGTGTGGACAAAAATAATCTATGGCGATTCGTCAAAAGATAATGGTATAAAGTCAAATTCTATTGACTGCATTATTACCTCTCCGCCATACGGCGATAGCCGTACTACAGTTGCTTATGGACAGTTTTCTCGCCTGTCGGCGCAATGGATTGATGTATTTGATGATCCAAATGATGCTTCTGGTGTAGATAACGATCTTCTTGGTGGTAGAGCTACTAAAACTTTAATTCATACACTTTCATCTGGTTATCTCAAAGAGTCATTGGAAAAAATTGGAAAACAAGACGAAGCAAGGGCAAAAGATGTATTGAGCTTTAATCTTGGATTGAATGAATGTTTGAAGCAGGCTCATAGAATCCTTAAACCAGGAAAGTATTTTTGCCTTGTAGTTGGCAATAGATTGGTTAAGCAAGTTAGAATTCCAACTGATTTTATTATTGCCGAATTGGCAGAAAAAATAGGGTTTACTTGTGAAGATATTATCGTTCGAAATATTCCAGGTAAAAGAATGCCAATCAAAAACTCTCCAACAAACATTGTCGGTGCTTTAGAGGAAACAATGAACAAAGAAAGTATTGTTGTTTTGAGGAAAAACTAGTTTAAATCAACTTTCGTATCAAAACAGTTATATAGCTGGTTTATTTTTACTCGAAAGCCAGTACCATGATTACGAACTGATCCACTAGGTCGGTAGAACATCCTAAAATCAACAACAATAGCATCTTTTTTGACCATGTTTTTAAAGTGCTCAAAATCAAAACCTTCCAAAAAATATGCTTGGTTAAAATGAAAGTGTTCTGTGCCTTTTATCTCCTTACAATCTGCTAATGCATAAACGAGAGCTGGTAGTTTTGCCTCAAACTTTTTTCTCAAATCTTCCATGTCCCAATAGATATTTAGTCGCTTTCCTTTACCAACAATACGAACCTTGTCTTTTTCTACTTTAAGTTTTAATCCTTGATTGTTGTATCGTTTACAAGAAAGAGTGCTGTGCAATTCTTTAGAACGACCATTATCTCTTTTTGAATATCCGAAATTATCAAGAAGTATTCTGTCTCTATCTCCACCTTTTGGTTGTGGCTCTAATGTAAAGAGTGTAAGCATTGAGCTAGCACTTCGGCGGTATGCTTTGAGTTCCGCTATCTCACCAATGTCAGGAAGTGGGATGTTGTTCTCTTTTATACCTAGCAAGTCCTCAAGAGTTTTACCTATTCCAGTATCGCCTTTTCTGTGGGTTTTAACGAAACCAAGAGCCTTGATTGCTTTGAGTTTTCTTTTGAGTTCGGGAAGTGTCATATTATTTTATGAAAAAAAACAAGTCCTTTTTATATACTTTTGAAAATTCCTTAAGTTGCGTAATATCAAGTCGTCTTTGTCCTGCTTCAATTTTTGAAATGTGAGGTTGAGTTTTACCGAGTAGCTTCGCTACATCAGCTTGATCCAAACCAGCCTCAAGACGAGCTTTCTTGAGCTGTTCGACAGTATATTTATGGTCTTTTGAAAATATTGCCCTTGTCATATATCTATATAATAGTATTCCGTTGTGTTATATTCCAAGTTGTTATATGATATATACATGATAGCGACGAAGCAAAACCAAAAATTTCCTTTCCATTTTTTGTCGGCTCCCCCCACACCCCCCGCCGAGGAAAAGAAGAAAGGTAAAGAAAATTTTTGGTTTTTCTACGCGACCGAAGGGAGCGGACGAGGCGCGCAGATTAGTCCTCGCTCGGATTGCTTTGGAAAAAAGTTCGGATTTCATTCAGGAGACACAGCCAAACAAAAAAGCGAGCAGAAACTGCTCGCTTTTTTGTTTGGCTGCGGGACTTGGATTCGAACCAAGGTGACGACTTTCAGAGAGTCGCATCCTACCGCTAGATGATCCCGCAATAGACCTATTGTCTAATTTAGAATATAGAAATTTTCAGCTTAAAAGTCAAAGAGTTTCGGCGCTTGACAAACATCGGCGCGGGCTTATACTTTTAAAATAAATGAGTAAAGTGTTCAAAATATCAAGCGGATGAATTTTCGGCAAATTTTCGTTTGCGCGAAATGTATCCGCCGCCGGCGGATTTTTCTTTTTCTAAGTCAGGCGTCAGACGCCAGCCGTTAATTAAATTTAACGAATGGCGTTTGCCGCGCGGCGGGAGAATCGGCTGAATGTCTCGAACATTGATAATAGAATATGGTTGAAGAAAAAAATTGTCTTACTTCTTAAACCCTGAATAAGGGATTTGAGAAGTTAATTAAATTAAGGGCGTATGGTGGATGCCTTGACATCAGAAGGCGATGAAGGACGTGGCGTAGCTGCGATAAGCTTCGGGGAGGCGCTTAGCAACCTTTGATCCGGAGATTTCCGAATGGGAAAACCCCATCGCGTAAACCGCGATGACTTCGATATTAAGTCGAAGAGCATACCCGCTGAAGTGAAACATCTCAGTAAGCGGAGGAATAGAAAACAATCCGTCGTAAGACGGAACATTCCCCAAGTAGCGGCGAGTGAAAAGGGAAGAGCCCAAACCTGTTAAAATTTTCGCAAGAAAATTTTAGCGGGGGTTGTAAGACGAGAAAACTACTATTTATAGTAAAATTGGTTACAAATTGTTTCGTTAGTTGAAGGACCTGGAAAGGTCTGCCAAAGAGGGTGATAGCCCCGTAAGCGAAAACGAATCAACCAATTTTTCTTGTTCTTGAGTACCTCGAGGACAGAATGCTTCGAGGGAATCTGCCGGTACTATCCGGTAAGGCTAAATACTTCTGATGATCGATAGTGAACTAGTACCGTGAGGGAAAGGTGAAAAGCAGGCCGGTGAGGCCGATGAAATAGAACC
>JBBTPY010000007.1:0-1075 GCA_038065955.1 Patescibacteria group bacterium | reverse complement strand
GTAAGAAGTGAAAAGCTAATCGAGCTTGGTAATAGCTGGTTCTCTCCGAAATAGCTTTAGGGCTAGCGTCCGATGTTCCCTTTTCGGGGTAGAGCGACTGGTTGAGAAGTAAAGGGGGAAACCTCAGCTTCTCAGTCAAACTCCGAATACGAAAAGGTTAAAAATCGGGCAGTCAGACTATGGGGGCTAAGCTTCATTAGTCAAAAGGGAAACAGCCCAAATCGTCGTCTAAGGCCCCTAAATGTTTGCTAAGTGTGAAAGGCAGTGATTCATCATAGACAGATAGGAGGTTGGCTTAGAGGTAGCCATCCTTTAAAGAGTGTGTAACAACTCACTATTCGACGATGGATTGCGCCGAAAATTTACCGGGGCTAAGCAAACTGCCGAAGACACGGATCATGCGCATCTCACGAAAGCGAGGTGCGTATGGTGGTAGGAGAGCATTCCAAACGCTGTGAAGGCCGACCCGCGAGGGCGGCTGGAGTATTTGGAAGAGAAAATGTTGGTATGAGTAACCACGAATCCGCCTGAGAATGGCGGACCCCGAAAGCCCAAGGTTTCCTCTGCAATGGAAGTCAACAGAGGGTTAGGCGATCCTAAGGCAATGGCGAAAGCCGCAGCCGATGGGAAGCCGGTTAATATTCCGGCCCTTCCATTTAATTCGACGGGGCGACGAAGGAAATAAAATTGAGCGTCTTATTGGTTTGACGTTGCTGGTTTTAAGAATTGTTGTTTTGGAAAATCCGGATAACTGCTTTTAATGGCGAAATTCAAAAATTGAAAAAATTCGCCTTCGGGTGGAAATTCAATTGAAGAGCCTTCCAAGAAAAACCTCTAAGGTTAGTTAAATGGAAATCGTACCGTAAACCGACACAGGTGGGTGAGGCGAGAAGCCTCAGGGGAACGAGTGATTTCTCCCTAAGGAACTAGGCAAAAAAGCGGCCGTAAGTTAGCGATAAGGCCTCCCTAAGTGCCGCAAGGCATGAAGGGTGCAACAAAAGTACCCCTGGCGACTGTTTAGCAAAAACACAGCTCCCTGCGAACTCGCAAGAGGATGTATAGGGGGTGACGCCTG
>JBBTPY010000006.1:85976-94851 GCA_038065955.1 Patescibacteria group bacterium | reverse complement strand
AACTGAAACGGGAGTGGTGCTGTTAGTGGTAGTGCCGTCGCCGAGTTGGCCGTAAATATTACGGCCCCAAGTCTTAATTGTGCCATCGGAAAGAAGGGCTAAGGAATGTTGTTCCCCTCCGGCAATTGCTACCGCATTGGTAATTCCGGAAACTGAAACGGGAGTGGTGCTGTCAGTGGTAGTGCCGTTGCCGAGTTGGCCGTAATTATTACGGCCCCAAGCCTTAATTGTGCCATCGGAAAGAAGGGCTAAGGAATGACTAGCTCCTCCGGCAATTGCTACCGCATTGGTAATTCCGGAAACTGAAACGGGAGTGGTGCTGTCAGTGGTAGTGCCGTTGCCGAGTTGGCCGTAATTATTACGGCCCCAAGCCTTAATTGTGCCATCGGAAAGAAGGGCTAAGGAATGACTAGCTCCTCCGGCAATTGCTACCGCATTGGTAATTCCGGAAACTGAAACGGGAGTGGTGCTGTTAGTGGTAGTGCCGTTGCCGAGTTGGCCGTAAGTATTACGGCCAAAAGCTTTACCAAGTGTGGTGCTGGTAATTGTTTGAGTAAAACTAGTTGATGAAAAATCCGCAATAGCGCCCAAATCAATAGTGGCAGAAGTAAATATGCCCGAAGTGGCATAGATGGTGCTGGAAGCTAATATAATACTCGCGCCCGCACCAGAACCGTTTACCGTTGTTGTTGAATTGGTCCCGTTCGCGAACCCGCCACCGGTAGCCGAGCCGGTTGTTGAAGTCGCTCCATCGTCAATAAAATTATAAGTGCTTGAAGCAAGTTGAATCGTGGTGGAAGCCACGATGCCGCTGGTTGAAGTTGAAAATTGCGTCCAGTTGGTTTGGTTGGTCGAATGAACCGCGGTATTGGCGGTCGCTCCGCCTGTCCAGCTGTTTTGGCTAAAAGTATAAGTGGCGGCTCGCGCCTCGGGCGGATTTAAAAATATTCCTCCGACAATCAAAAAAATAATAAAAACTGAAATAATTTTTTGAGAAATTTTTCGCGTTTTTTTATTTTTATTTTTCATAAATTATTTCTCTGAATAAAGTATTTTTCCTTTTTTTACGATATCTTCAATAAAAAAATCTTCTAAATCAAGGCGGCGTTTTATTTCTTCTGGAGTATAAACTAAAATATCAATCGCCATTCCCGACCCCCATATTATTCCCCTCACCGTTCTCTCTCTATGCGACGGTCAAAAGAATCTTTAATAATAAACAAGTCCACATCGCTATCTTCTGTTGGCTTGCCCCACGCGTAAGAACCGAAAAGAATAATTTTTCTGGGGTTATATTCTTTGACAATTTTATTTGTTATTTCTTGAATTTTTTCTTTATTAACAATCATACGGAGTTTACTTTATAATTTTACAACGCTAAAATTTAAAAACAATGTCTTGGTCTGTGGATAACTCAATATCTGACATATGACACATGACTGTAAGATTTCATAGCGTTGTTTACACTTTTTGTTTCTGTGCCAGCGGTTTTATTTAAGAAAAATATCTCGGAGACCGAGCAGGCAAGGTGCCCCGCCTATAGTTTCTATGAGCACCGGGCGTTCGATCGCTCCAGCGGCAAGCGCCACCCTACACTCTCGGCGGCAAAACTTTTAAAAATTGCGTTTCTTAATGAGGAATTTGTAATTCCGAGATAATCCGTGATAATCCGTCTTACCAATTTCGGTTATTTCAACGATCGTTGAAATAACCGAAATTGGTAGTCATTTATTCAATACTCTATCTTTACTACTTACTTGACACATGACACTTGATACCCGATACTTTATTCAATGCGTTCTATAAATGTTCTATGAATATTCACCCATTACAAGAAAAAATCTATCAACTGTTCAAAGAAAATAAGAACAACCTGCCGTCTTACAGAGAAATCGCCAAACTTATCGGCGTTTCTTCAACCAATACCGTCAGCCATCATATTAAACAATTAAAGAAAAAGGGGTATTTCGGCATCGGCAACGCTATAAACGACATTATCCCTTTTAATCTTAAAATTTTGCTTGATTTTGAAAACAAGCCTGGAGTTTACGTGTTTTTGAAAAATAAAACTCCACTTTACGTCGGCGCCGCGGAAAATATAAAAAAAGACCTTATTGAAATCATTGCCGGCAATTCCGCGATACTAAACAAAATAAAAGAAAATTCCGACAATATTTATATCGCTTACTATCTTATTGAAGATGGCGGCAAAAGAGAGAAAGTAAAAAGCGAACTTTTGGAACATTATTCCCAACGCGGCGTCGCAATATTTACGACATCGCAAATCGTAAATTAAATATAATGTTTCACTCAATTGCGGTTATTTCAACGATCGTTGAAATAACCGCAATTGATGAGTGGATAACACGCTTATTTTAATTTTTTATTTTTATGTTAATATTATTTATATGGCTTATAAGACCTATGAGGCTTATAGGTCTTATACTTAAACAATGGATAATAAAATAAAAATACTTTTAGTTGACGACGACGAAATGATACGGATTTATTTCCGCGATATTTTTTGGATTCACGGATTGGACAATAAATACGAATTCAGCGTTGCCGAAAACATTGAAAAAGCCGAAAAAATAATCAGCGACCCGAAAAATCGACCGAACCTTATGCTCCTTGACCTGACAATGCCGGTTGAAAAAGACGACCGCGTAAGCGTTTCTCCGGAAGCGGGCTTGGAATTTTTAAAAAAAATTAAAAGCGATTCTGAATTAAAAAAAATCAAAGTCGTCGTTTTTTCTGGACATTCAGAGCCAGCTCTCCAAAAACAAGCCAAAGAATTGGGCGCGGAAAATTATTTAATTAAAGGCAATAACTTGCCGATGGAACTGATAGAATTTGTGGAAAAAACAACAAAGACCCGCTGAATAATATAATAAAAACCAATGGAACAGTCGCTTATTAAATTGGAAAATGTTGATATCTGGTACGACAAGGGCAAACCATCTGAAGTTTGGGCTCTTAAGAACGCCAATTTAGAAATAAAAAAAGGCGAGTACGTGGCTTTTTTCGGGCCGTCGGGCTGCGGCAAAACCACTATGCTTTACGCCATTTCCGGTATTGAACAAATCAATAATGGAAAGATATTTATCAACAACCGCGATATTTCAACTTTTTCCAAAAGAGAACTGGCGATTTATAGACAAATAGGCGTAGGCATCGTCTTTCAGCAATTCAATTTAATCCCCTCTTTAACCGTTATGAACAACATCGCCCTGCCGATGGCGTTTTTGGGAATCGCCGAGAATAAAAGAGAAATTGAAGCCTTAAAACTTTTAGACCGGCTCGGAATAAAAGACTTGGCTGAACGCTATCCTTACGAACTTTCCGGCGGCCAACAGCAAAGAGTCGGCATTGCCCGAGCTTTGGCCAACAACCCGCCGATTATCGTCGCCGACGAACCGTTAGGAAATCTTGATTCGGTTAACGCCGAAAAAGTTTTGGAATTTTTGAAAGAGTTAAATGAAAAAGACGGCCGCACGGTCATTATGGTCACCCACGAAGCATGGAGTTTGCGCGACGTCAAAAAAATATTTTACATGAAAGACGGCGAAATTATTAAAACCGAAGAATCCACTCCGGAAACCGTAGCCAAAGCGGTTTCCGAACATTTTTACAAAGAACTTTCTCCTGAACTCAACGCCGGCGAAGTAATAGCCCGCTCGCTCTCCAATCTTCTTCTGCGCGGTTATTCTTACGACGAAATAAAAAGATTTGAATTCTTTCTGCTCCAGCGATTTACCGATAAAATAGATTCTGAAATATTTAAGGAGGTTTTAGACAGGCCTTATAAAGACGGCGGCATCGGCTTATGGAAACAAAAAGCCAAAAAAATCGCCGGGTATGTTGATGAAATCATTGAAGAAAAACGGGGAATTGATGAAATTTACAAAGAACTGGAAAAAAATCCGGAATCTCCTATTGCCGCTGAAATTGAAAAAATCAGAAACTGGCTTTTAGAAGAATACAAAGGCAAACTCTCGGAAATCCAAAAAATCCGGCTAAACGAAATCATCGGCGAAAGAATCCGCTCAATCATCGACGCGGAACAATTTTTAAAAATAGCAAACTTATCCGAAATAAAATTCGGCGTTGGCCTGACTTTCAGAACCAGTCAAAAAATTTCCGAACGGCTGGAAGGGATTTTAAAAATATGACAAATAATTTTTCTCACCAACTGTCGCTGATTGACTTATTTAAACTCTCTTTAAGAGTTTTCCGCACTAAACCGCTAAGGACTTTCCTGACTATTCTGGGAATGTCTTTCGGCATCGGCACGGTTTTAATTTTGGTTTCTCTGGGCTACGGACTGCAGTACATTTTAATCGGAAAACTGGTCGCCACCGAAGATTCGCTGATTACGCTGGAAGCTTCTTACCCGGCGGAATCGGAATTAAGCGTATCTTACGACGACATTAAAACAATATCCGCGCTCAACGAGGTTTCGGAAATTTCTCCGGTCGCCGATTTTACCGGCGAAATAAAATACAACGACCAGACGGGTTTGGCGATAATTAAAATAATCCGTCCGAATTATTTTCGGCTATCGGGACAAATTCCGGACATCGGCGAAGCGTTTTTTGAAACCGAACCGGCCGTGGTAATATCAAAATCGGCGGCCGAACTCGTTGGAATATATCAAAATCTTCCGAAGGATAACGACGGAAAAGCGATTATCAATCCCGCCCAAAAAATGTCGTTTAATATCTCCTACCAAAGCGAAGGAGAAATTAAAACCGAAGAAACGGAAACAAAAGAACAATTGGCGATAAAAGGAATCTCCATTGACGAACTCCAACCGCCGTTTGTTCTTATCCCTGAAGAATTTATCGTTAAAAAACCGCCGTTTTACAAAAAAATCCTGATTAAAGCCAAAGATATTAACCAAGTTGAACCGCTTAAAGACAAACTTATTGAAAAAGGATTTTTGATTTCCGCCAGAATTGATTTAGTCAAACAAGCGACCAAGGTGATGAATATTATTACAATTGTTCTGGGTATTTTCGGAGTGACAGCGCTGGTGGTGGCGGCAGTCGGAATGTTTAACACTATGATTGTCAGTTTTTTGGAAAGAATTTACGAAGTCGGCATTATTAAATCTCTCGGAGCCACCGACCGCGATGTTCGCGATTTATTTCTAATGGAATCATTGGTAATGGGATTTTTAGGCGGAGTGGGAGGAATTATAATGGGTATGGGCGCCGGCGAAACGGCGAATTTCGCTCTCAATCTTTTAGCTAAAAGATTTGGCGGAAAATCTTTTGATATTTTCATTACACCGCTTTGGTTTATAATTTTAATTATCGTCTCATCAAGTTTAATCGGAATACTCTCCGGCCTCTGGCCGGCAAGAAGAGCCACCTATCTTTCTCCTAAAGAAGCGTTTGTCAGAAAGTAATCACCAAAAAATCCCGCCAATTGGCGGGATTTTTTGGTGAACGGTGCAAGAATCGAACTTGCGACCTCTCCGATGTGAACGGAGCGTTCTACCACTGAACTAACCGTCCAATTTTACTGTAATTCCGCAACCGCGCCGGCCGCTTCCAATTTTTTCTTAATCTCCTCGGCTTCTTCTTTCTTAATATTTTCCTTAATCGGCTTAGGCGCGCCATCAACCAAATCTTTCGCTTCTTTTAATCCTAAACCGGTAATTTCTTTAACGGCTTTAATGACATTGATTTTTTGGTCGCCAACTGATTTAAGAATAATATTAAAAGAAGTTTTTTCTTCCGCCGCAACGGCTCCGGCAACCGCGCCGGCGGCCATTGGCATCGCCGCGGAAACGCCGAATTTTTCTTCAAGCGTTTTTACTAACTCCGCGAGCTCAACAACCGTTAATAATTCAATTTTAGAAATGATATCGTCAAATTTTGACATTGTTATAATTTAATATTATCCGACCTTTTTACCGCGTTCTTGTAATACAGACATAAACATTTTAAGCGGCGCCGAAAACATCCCAACTAATTGAGCCAGTAAAATTTCTCGCGGCGGCAACTGTCCTATTTTTTTAACCGTTTCGGCGTCAATAAACAATTTAGATGATAAATCATAAGCCCCAAGAATGCCGAAACCGTTATCTTTTTTAAGCGATTTTGAAAATTTATAAACCGAACCCGCTATTTCGGAAATATCTTGAGCGGAAAAAATCATAGCCGCCTGCGATTCGAATCGTTCCGGATTAAAATCAAAACCGCTCTCCGAAAAAGCGATTCTTAACAGCTTTTTTTTAAAAACTTTAATCGCCGCTCCGACATTTTTTAAATTGCGGCGAAGTTTTTTTAAGTCTTCAACGCCGGTTTTGGTAAAATCCGCAAATACCAAAAATCGGCTGTTTCGCAACGCCTCTTTCCCTTCTTCTATTTGTTTTTTCTTTTGGTCTTTCGTAAGCATTATTTACAAAAAATAAAATGCGGCCTTCAAGCCGCAGGAAAATACCATTTCCTCGGCAGGACTTATCCGCCAACTGGCGGGACCTGCTATCTGCGGATATTATCTATGTTAATGGAATGGCGATTTTTTGTCAAGCGCAAAAAGCGCATTATAATTCCACCGCTCCTTTTATAAAATTTTCTTTTAAAACTTTTTCCAATTTTTCCTCGCCGAAATATTCAATGAAAATTTTATTCCATAAAGATTCCTGATGATGATAAAGATATTTTTCCAATTCTTTTTCACGAATCAGCGACATTACCGCGTCAACTAAATTAAAACTTACTAAAACTTCAAGGCCGAGCGCGGTCTTAAAAAAATCGCCGACCCAATCCAAATTTTGCCAAAAATTAAAATCGGCGTAAACGTCCTTAAAAACCTTGTCAATATCCGCCATCGCCCGCTCAGCTTTCACCCAATATAAAGCTTCCGGAGAAACATGCGGCTCAAAAAGCCGCCAATCATTTTCATCATATTTCGCCAAATAGCGCGGAATAATATAAAAACGCAACTTATCGGTTTCCGGCAAGCGCTTGTCTATTACGTCAACTTTAATAACCGAAGCCAAATTCTGTCCAAAAGTTTTTGGTTCTTTGGCGAATTCTTCAAATAATTCAGAATGAAATTTCACTTCATAAAAATAATGAAGCGCCAGGGAAAAAGTTCTGGTAACTTCCCCTAAAATTCCCAGCTCCACCGGCACGACGAAAATATGGCCAAGCTCTTTCAAATGAGAAATATTTTGATATCTCTTTTTTAAAAATGTCTGAGCGATGCCAACCCATTTTTGGCTCAAAGCATTGATTTCAATTTTTCTTTTTTCAAAGTCGTCCGGCGTCAAAACCAGATATTGCTTAATAAATGTTTCATTAAACCATTTCGGGTCTTCAAAAAGACGCATTGCGGCAAAAATTTCAAAAATATCTTCTCTATCTATTAATTCGTCAATATTTTTATAACCGAGATAACTGATTACCTTTTGAGGAGGCTCTTTTTTTAAAAACTCTATGGCCTTTTCTTTTTTTAGAAAAAACCCTTCAAGAGACGAAATTAATTCTTTAACTTTTTCCAAAACCCTGTCTACGTCTTCTTTTAGCATAAAAGACGGCTTATTAAGCGCTCTAAAAAATTGAAGGTCATCTTCTTTAATTTTTTCCATCAAAGCCGTGAAAATCTCTTCGGCTAAAATATCTTTTCCAAATTCCTTTAACCGCAAACGCTCACGAATTAATGATTCATTTTCTTCAACGATTTTATCCAAAACATTCATCTTGCCGGTTAAATTTTCGGCTTTTTTAGCGAGATTTTCAAGAACATCTTTATCCGTTCTTAAAACTTTGGCGATTTTTTGAGAAGAAGTCATAATTTATTTATTAGTGATTAACGGCACAAAACTGAATCCAAAATACTCTTTTTTACTATATTCATTTTTACCGATTTTATCAATCACCACAATGCTATTTTTCACCGGCGCCGTTATTCGGCCGCCAATTTTAAGCTGTTTTTTCCATTCGAGAGGAATATCATCGTAAGCCGCGGCTCCAGCAATAATCTTATCATAAAACGCTTCTTTTTTATATCCTTTGGCGCCATCGCCTAAAATTATTTTAACAATCCCTTTTTCAATAAAATTATATTTGGCAATATTTTTTTCAGCCATTTCTTTAAGTTCTGAAATTCTTTCAATGCCGATAATTTTCCCTTTATCGCCGACTATTTTCGCCAAAAGCGCCGACACCCAGCCGCTACCGGCGCCGACATCAAGAATTTTTTCACCGGCTTTCGGCTCTAACAATTCCAACATAAAAGCCACGGTCAGCGGCTGAGAAATAGTCTGGCCGAAACCAATCGGCAAAGGCGCGTTAACATAAGCTTCATTTTTATATTCTTCCAAAACAAAATCTGTACGGTCAATTAATTTAAAGGCTTCAATAATTTCAAGAGTTTTTAAATAGCCGTCTTTAATAAGAGAATTTATCATTGCGGGAGTTGAGGGAATCGAACCCCCGATAGCGGTTTTGGAGACCGCAGGTATACCACTTACCTAAACTCCCGAAAATTTATTTCCTCGTCTCTTTATGTATTGTGTGCTTTTTGCACCATTTACAATGCTTTTTTAATTCCAATTTCCGTTCTAACGTTTTTTTCTTGCGGGTATAATAATTAAACCGTTTACAACCCTGACATTTTAACTTTATTAAATTTTCGGAAAATTTACTTTTTGCCATATATTTATAATTTATTCTAATTACTAATTACTAAATACTATATACTAAATTTTATTAAAAACAAAATTTATGAGCCGATGGTGGGAATTGAACCCACGGCCTACTCCTTACCATGGAGTTGCTCTACCGCTGAGCTACATCGGCAATAATTTTAAATTATCAAATTTTATTCCGGATACGCTCTGCAAAGCATCGGGCTT
>JBBTPY010000006.1:0-85876 GCA_038065955.1 Patescibacteria group bacterium | reverse complement strand
ATAATTTTAAATTATCAAATTTTATTCCGGATACGCTCTGCAAAGCATCGGGCTTTGCCCTCTACCGCTGAGCTACATCGGCAATAATTTTAAATTATCAAATTTTATTCCGGATACGCTCTGCAAAGCATCGGGCTTCGCCCTCTACCGCTGAGCTACATCGGCAAAATGAACCGGAGCCGGAGAGAGGAGTCAAACCCCCAATCCCTCACTATTTACCGATGAGCCGAGAGCGAGATTTGAACTCGCGACCTACTGTTTACAAAACAGTTGCTCTACCACTGAGCTATCTCGGCAAAGAATGAGGGACTCTGCCATTGAGCTACTCCGGCGGAGCACATATAAATTTAACTCTTTTCCATTAATTCTTCAAGGTCTTCTAGCATTTTCTTCGGTTCGCCTTTTAAAAAATGCTCTCTCGCCGGTTTAAGTAATTCAATCAGATATTCCGCCGTAAATTTTTTCAAATCTTCCGGATGAAGTTCTTTATTCTTGTAAATTTTTTTCAACTCATCAATGCCGCGGATTTCCAGATTGCCGCCGTGTTCCGGCTTGCGGGAGACAATAATTTTCTCTTCCCGCGGAAAAACCAAATATTCAACCCAGTCAATAATCGGATTAAATTCAATTTCGCCTTCCGGACAAAACGCTTTTTTGATTTTTCGCCTGATTTCATCAACGCTGTCGTGGATAAAAACCGCGCCATCCGGCTTAGACTTGCTCATTTTCATTGAAGTTTGCAAATCTTCTTTTGATTTTCCGCTTTCCGGCTTTTCAAGCCCCAAAAGCAAATGAGTGTGAACCGCCACCGGCTTAACAATTTCTTTTCCGATTTTAAGCGGCGCGAATTTCAATTGTTTCGCCACATCGCGGGCAATGACATTGGCTTTTCGCTGGTCAATGCCGGCATGGGAAAAATGAAATCCATTGGCAAAAATATCGGCCACTTGCATCGCCGGATAAAATAATTTCGCGAAGTCAACTTCCCCGCCCTCTTTTCTCCCTAAAATTGAAATACTTCTTTGCATTCGGCTTAAACTCGTATTCTTGGAAACTTCCAAGACCGTTTGCCAATATAAATCGTTATTATGGTAAAAATCCGAAGCAAGAATAAAATTCAAATCTTTTTTGTTTCCGCCAAGGCATTCATAAGCCGCGCATAACCCTTCTTTAAAATAACCAATCGCGACTTTTTTGATATTTTCCAGATTTCCGCCGAGCTTATCGTTTATCCATGTATGATAATCAGCCAATAAAATATGAGTTTTTACGCCGGCATCGACAAAATCTTTGACTTTCCGCATGCAAACCAAACCGGTGCCCAAATGAATTTTTCCGGAAATTTCAAAACCGATATAATGTTTAAGAGAAGTATTCTTTGAAAGCAAATTTTTTAAGTCCTCCGCCGTCAAAATTTCCTCTGTTTGGCGGGAGATTAAATTTATTTTATCTTGAATACTCATTATTACTTGAAAAATACCAAATACAAAGTGTCCAGGGGGCAGGA
Source organism: Patescibacteria group bacterium (assembly GCA_038065955.1). Lineage (GTDB taxonomy): Bacteria > Patescibacteriota > Minisyncoccia > UBA6257 > UBA9933 > JBBTPY01. The sequence continues at coordinate 84,369 of JBBTPY010000006.1, read as the reverse complement.
TTCGAACCTGCGTAGCCGTTAAGGCGCGGGTTTTACAGACCCGAGTAATTGACCGCTCTACCACCCCTGGTTAATTTGTCAATTATTATCAATATTGTCTTCCAATTGATTATCACTATTAAAAAGATTCTGTTTTTCTTCTTTTTTAAAACCGTTATTGTCGTTGATTTTCTTTATTTTTTTAATATGTTCGCTCAATAAATTGTCCCATTTCAACAAAAACAATTTAAGTTTTCTTAAAAGTTTTTCAACGGAAACGCTTAAAGCGGCGTCAACTTCATCAAAAGGAATTTTGGCGATTAATTGGTCCAAACGGTTGGTATACGAAAACTTTTCAAAACTTTCTTCGCTATCCCCCACTCTCGGCGCGGCTCTGGCAATTAAATAAATCATCGCGCCAAGGCTTATCATTATAATAATTTGAAGAATAAAATTATACATCACAATTCGTATCGGCAAAATTTTTCCACCCTAATATTTTCTCCCAATTTGGCAATAACCGATTTAATAAAATTTTCAACTATTAAAGAATCGTCTTTAACGTAATTCTGCTCCATTAATTCATCGGAATTTTTAGGATTCATTGCGGCAATTTGCATGCTCAAATCCCGCGCCAGTTCTCTGAATAAAAGATTTCTCGCCACAAAATCGGTTTCACAGCGAAGTTCCAATAAAACTCCTACCCGCTCATTGTGAATATAAGACCATAAAATACCGGCGCCGGTGGTACGTTCGCTCTTTTTCTCGGCTTTAACCAAGCCGCGCTCATAAATAATCGCCTTAGCTTTATCAAAATCGCCGTTAACTTCCATTAAAGCTTTTCTGCATTCCATTACGCCAGCTCCGGTAATCTCGCGCAATTTTTTAATTTGCTCCTTCATAAGTTAAACCGCTGTTAATTGTTTGTCAATTCTATTTATCACCCACTCAATACTATCCTTGGCATGATCATTGGCCGGAATGAAATAATTAATAAACTCCGGATTGTCATCGCTGTCGATAATAGCGACTATCGGAATATTCTTAAGTCGCGCTTCTCTTATGGCCGTTGCGTGCCCTTTAATTGAAGCGTCAATTACAAATAACGCATCCGGCATCTTGGTTAATTTTTCCAAGCCCTCAAATATCTTTTTCATCCGGTCAATATTTTTATTTATCACCACTCTTTCTTTTTTAGTATATTTATTAAACTCGCCGCTTTCCATATCAGCCTTGGTTTTTTTAAAAAATTCAATCCGCTGAGAAATTACCTTAAAATTAGTGATTAAACCTCCAACCCAACGATTTTTAACATAAGGCAAATTAAATTTCCCCGCCAACGATTCCATTACAAGATTCGCCGCCGGCTGAGTCGCCACTAAAAGAATCATTTTGCCTTCTTTAATTTGAGATTTCAAAAACTCCGCGGCTTTTTCAATAAACTCTATGGTTTTAATCAAATCAATAATTTCAACGCCGTTTCTGGTAATAAAAATATATTTCTTGAATTTAGGATTCGTTTTTGACTTTTTATGGCCGAACATTAAACCGACATTCATCATTTCCCTAAGAAGTTCAGAATCAATCTTAGCTTCTATCGCCTCATCGGCGTCAAAAAACTCTTCCGCCGTTTCTTGTTCGGATTCAGTTTTAATTATTGTTGTTTCTTCCATTTTTCAGTAATTATTATAATAAAAAATATATTATTAATTGTCAATAACCGCCTCATAAATCAAATACGGCGCCGTAAAATTTATGCGCCGCGGGGGTGAATCCCTGCCTGCCGGCAGGCAGGGAACATCCGACGCCATCAATTTAAATTTGTGCCGGACCCCAGAATCGAACTGGGTACGCCATCCTCTTCAGGGATGCGCTCTACCAATGAGCTAGTCCGGCAATCAATGTGGGTGTGGAAGGAATCGAACCTTCGACCTCTGTCTTATCAGGACAGCGTTCTACCACTGAACTACACACCCGAAAATTATTTTATAATTCCTATTTTTTTCAAACCTTCAAAATTAATTTTTGTAATTTGTCCTTTTTCAGATTTAATGTCCAAAACGGCGTTAATTTTAACCGATAAAAAAATCATTGAATAAACGATAAAAATAGCTGAAGCGAAAAAAAACAAAAATCCTAAAATCACAAATACCAATTCATTTTTATTAAAATTTTTCATATTTGTCAAACTGGAACAAAATTTTTAAAAAAGACCTTTAATATCAAGCTGTTCAATGGGCGTGACAAAAATATTGGAATAAGCGGAAATGTTTTCAACGGCAATTCCGGTGCCTCTTACCACGCAAGTTAAAGGGTCGTCAACGACCGTCGCTTCAACGCCGACTTCTTCTTTAATCAACTTGTCTATTCCTTTCAAAAGGCTTCCGCCGCCGCAAATATAAATTCCCCTTTTTAAAATATCGCCGGCCAATTCCGGCGGCGCCGTTTCAATAATTTCTTTAACCGAATCTATTATCAGCCGCAACGAACGATTAACGGCTGCCCTTATCTGATGGCTTTTAATCACCACTTCTTTTGGAAGGCCGCTGGAAATATCGCGTCCGCGCGCCGTCATCTCCATTTTTTCATCAAGCGGAACAGCCGAACCGATATTAATTTTCAATTCATCGGCAGTCGGTTCGCCGATTAATAATTTAAATTCATCGCGCACAAACTTGATAATTTCATCGTTTAATTTATCGCCGGCAATCTTTAAACTTCTAGCCGTTACCGTTCCGCCGATTGAAATAATGGCGATATCCGTCGTACCGCCACCGATATCAACAATCATATTAGCGCCCGGCTCATGAATGGGCAAACGCGCTCCCAAAGCGGCCGCCACGGGCTCTTCAATAAGAAAAACTTTTCCGCCACCGCTTGATATCACCGCATCTTCAACCGATTTTCTTTCCACTTCTGTTAAATTAACGGGAATGCCAATTACCACCCGATGATAATTAAAAATCCGCCGGCCGCCGATTCTTTTGAAAAAATGACGAAGTATTTCTTGAGTCATCTCAAAATCGGAAATCACTCCGCCAACCAACGGCCTGACAATTGAAATATGGCTTGGCGTACGACCAAGCATTTTTTTCGCCTCTTCTCCGATTGCCAGAACTTGATTAGTCTTATTATTAACGGCCGCTATTGATGGCTCGTTAATGACAATTCCCCTGCCCTTAATATAAACCAGAGAATTAGCGGTGCCCAAATCAATGCCAATATCTTTTGAAAAATAATCTCTAATCATAATAATCGTTTAATTAATTCTTTTTCGCTTACCAATTTTGTTTTTACTTCGCTTCTTTTTTTTACTTCAATTTTATTGCCGGTTTTTTCGCTAATAATCAACCTATAAGGAATACCTATTAAATCAGCGTCCGTGAATTTCTCGCCGGCCGTCGCCTCCTTCCTGTCATCATACAATACCTCAACTCCCGCTTTTTGCAAATTATTATAAATTTTATTTGCAAATGCCGTCAGTCGTCGGTTATTAGCCGTCAATCCAATCAGGTGCGCTTTAAACGGCGCGATATTTTCCGGCCAAATTATTCCTTTTTCGTCATGATTCGCTTCAACAACTGTTCCCATTAAACGATTTAATCCCATACCATAACAACCCATAATTACGCTATGTTTATCTCCTTTTTCATCTTTATAATTTAAATCAAACGGCTGGGAATATTTTATTTTTAACTTGAAAATATTGCCTATTTCAATGGCTTTTTCCTTTCTTAAATTTTTATTGCCGCAAAGAGGACAAACGCTTTGTTCACCGATTATTTCTTCATTAACGGCTATTTTACATTTATCGCAAATATAAATCGTGTCTTCGCCCGCCGAAGTAAGTGTCTGAAATTCATGGGAATATTTGGAAAAAGTTCCGCCGGAAGCAAAAGTTAAATAAGTCAATTTTCCCAAGCCAAGCGTTTTAAAAATTTTTTCATAAGATTTTTTGACTTTTTCATAATATTTATCCAAATCCGCTTCGTTTTTATGAAAAGAATACAAATCTTTCATGAAAAATTCACGACCGCGAAGCAAACCGGATTTTGTCCGTTTTTCATCGCGAAATTTATTTTGAATCTGAAAAACATGTCTGGGAAGGTCTTTATAAGAAGAAATAAATTTTGCCAAAAGCGGAGAGATAACTTCTTCATGAGTCGGACCTAAAACATAATCTGTTTTAGCGTAAAAACTTGTAAATTTGAATAAAGAATCGTAAGTCTCCCAGCGATTGGTTTTTCCCCAATTTTCTTTCGGCTGAAGGCCGGGCATTAAAATTTCCACTCCGCCGATTGCTTCTATTTCCTTACGAATAATATTTTCAATTTTTTTAAGCGTTTTTAATCCTAAAGGCAAAAAAGTATAAACTCCGGCCATTAGTTTATCCACAAAACCAGCGCGAATTAAAAAACGGGCGTTTATCGCTTCCTCATCCTTCGGCGCTTCGCGTTTGGTTTTAGTAAAAAGTTCTGATTGTCGCATAAATGGTGCGCCCACCAGGATTTGAACCTGGGACCATCTCCTTAAAAGGGAGCTGCTCTACCGGGCTGAGCTATAGGCGCGTAAAATATATTATTGTGGTCTTCGACCAAAAAAATAATACCTCGTTTGAAGTATTATTTCAAGATTATCGCGTAAAATATCTTATATTTCTTTTTCCAAATCTTCCAACATTTTTTTCGCTTTGGCGCTTAACTTTTTTGAAGTCCTGATATTAAACTCAATTATCAGATTCCCTTTGCCGAAACCGCCGAAAACCGGCATTCCTTTTCCAGAAATAACTAATGGTTGGCGTAAATCAAAATCTTCGGGAATTTCAACGGTTAATTTTTCCCCGGCAATTGTCGGAATTTCAATTTTCTTACCCAAAAGAACATTTATTAATTTTACTTCTTTCTTGATTAAAAGGTCGTTGCCGCGGCGCTCAAAAATCGAATGATGTCCAATCTTAATCCGCGCGTAAAGATCGCCCGCTTCCGCTCCGGATTCGCCGGCCTCGCCGGCGCCTTTAATTTGAATAATCTGGCCGTTATCAACGCCCGGATGAATTTCCAGTTTCACGCTCCGCTCGCCGGCAACTTTTCCCGAACCGCCGCAATGATGACAAGAATTCTTTGGAACTTGTCCGCCGCCGAAACATTTTGCGCAAGATTTCACCTGCGTAAAGTTGCCAAAAAAAGTTTTTCTCGCTTCTTTAATTTCACCCCGGCCGCCGCAAACTCCGCACTTATCAAAACCGGCTTTTTCATCATAACCCTTACCGGCGCATTGAGCGCAGGAAACGGCAATTTTGTATTTTAATTCTCTTTTCGTTCCCCTGAAAGCTTCTTCTAAAGTTATTTCTTGAACAATCTCAACATCCATTCCTCGGCGATAAGTGCGGCGCTTGGCTCTTACTCCCATACCTTCAAAAAAAGCGTCGAATATTTCACCTAAATCTGAAACATCGCCGAAAGCCGACGGGTCAAAACCAAAACCGAATCCGCCAAAAGGTCCGGCATTCTGCCCCCATTGTTTGCCTTGAGCGCCTCCGCCTCCATCAAAAACCCGGCCAAACTGGTCGTATTGCGCCCGCTTATTTTTATCGGACAATATCTGATAAGCCTCGTTTATTTCCTTAAACTTTTTATCGTCTCCGCCCTTTTTATCGGGATGATATTTATGAGCCAGTTTTCTAAAAGCTTTTTTGACTTCTTCTTCCGAAGCGCCCTTATTTATGCCAAGAATGTTATAATAATCGTTCATATTATTTCAATATAATTATTTCTTTGTTTTTCCCTTCTAAAACTATCGTCGCGAAACCGACCGCCAAAAGAATTTCATATATTATAAAACCAATGAACGAAATTATCAAACGGAAGGGCAAAGCAAAACTTTCAACTGTCAAAAAAATAATCATTCCCGCCGCCAATAAAACCAAATATTTTATATTTTCCGGCAAACTTAAAAATTTATTTTTTAATGTTTCATAAATCGTTTCGCTGATTTTCAACTTCGGGTCAATCGGCGCGCCTAAAATATTTGAAAATTTATTCTCCAATTCTTTCGCCGATTGAGCGACCAATTGCGTTTTAACGGATTTCGGCAAAAATTGCGCCTGCGGCGCCTCACTGATTTGTTTTTCCGCTAAATTTACGGCTAATTCATTGAGCGAAAGCGAAAAACTGAAATCCGGAACGAATTTTTGAACGATTAAAACGCTCGGTTTTAAAATTTCGTCAAAAGCCGTTTGCGACAGAAAAAAATCTCCGCCGTTAACGCTCATATAAACGATACTTCCAAACAATGCCGCCGCGGCAATGGCTTTTGGCAAAATCGCCTTGCTAAGCCGCCAAAAATTCACTTTAATAGTGTCGCGCAACTGGCGAATGCCATTATAATTGCTCCACAATAAAAACAAAAAAATAATAAACGCCCCCATCAAAATCGTCCGGTTAAATTGGTCATAAAAACCGGCCAAAAGAGCAGCGCTTTCAAAAAAAATAATCAGATTTATTCTCTTAAGACTTTTAATGAACAGCAACTGAAAAAGAAAAACAATTAAATAAACAGAAAGCGAACCGAGAGAAAGCCAGAAAAAATTCAAATCTCCGCCAAGAAAATATAATTTCAAAAAATAACCGAAAAGAAAAAAAGAGATGACGCCTAAAACCGCCAGAACGGCAATTTTGGAATTTGACCTGTCAATTTCAACTACATTGGCCGAATGATTATTTGTTAAATAAGGCACTTTTAAGGTTTTCCGCCTTCAGCGGAAGGATTTTCTTCGCCAGCTTTATTTTCTTCGCCGCTTTTGCCGTACATTGATTGCCCGATTTTTTGAAGCTCCACTGAAAGTTCGGCAGTTTTTGATTTAATCGCTTCTAAATCGCCGCCGTCTTTAATTGATTTCAAATCCGTGATTTTTTGTTCAACGCCGCTTTTTATTTCCTGACTAATTTTATCACCGCCTTCTCTTAACGATTTTTCCGCCAAATAAATCATCTGTTCCGCCAAATTGCGCGTTTCAACCAACTCTTTTTTCTTTTTATCTTCTTCGGCATGAGCAACGGCCTCTGTTTTTAATTTTTCCACTTCTTCTTTGGAAAGCTGAGTGGAAGCCTCAATGCGGACCGATTGAACTTTATTGGTCGCCTTGTCTTTCGCCGAAACGCTTAAAATACCGTTAGCGTCAATATCAAAAGCCACTTCAATTTGCGGCATACCCCGCGGCGACGGCGGAATTCCGTCTAAAATAAATCTTGCCAAAGTTTTATTATCGTTAGCCATCGGCCGCTCGCCCTGTAAAATATGAATTTCCACCGAAGTCTGATTATCGGCCGCGGTAGAAAAAATCTGCGACTTGGAAGTCGGGATTGTGGTATTTTTTTCAATTAAAGGAGTAAAAACTCCTCCAAAAGTTTCAATTCCCAAAGACAATGGCGTTACATCCAAAAGCAGAATATCTTTAACATCTCCTTGAAAAATACCGGCCTGCACCGCGGCGCCGGCGGCAACCACCTCGTCGGGATTAATGCCCTTGTGCGATTCTTTGTTAAAAAGATTTTTAACGGCTTCCTGAATTGCCGGCATTCTCGTCTGGCCTCCCACTAAAACAACCTCGTCAATATCGGAAGTTTTCAAGCCGACTTCCTGAACGGCTTTTTTGGTTAATTCAATTGAATGTTTAACATAATCGCCGACCAATTCTTCAAGCTTCGCTCTCGTCATTTTTATCGCGAAATGCTTGGGTCCGGCGGCGTCGGAAGTGATATACGGCAAATTAATTTCTGTCTCAAAAGCCGTTGACAGTTCATGCTTGGCGCGCTCGGCCGCTTCTTTAAGGCGCTGAAGCGCCAGAGGGTCTTTTGACAAATCAATTCCTTCCGATTTTTTGTATTCGCTTATCAGATATTCAATGATTTTCTTGTCAAAATCATCTCCGCCCAAATGAGTGTCGCCGCCGGTGCCTTTTACTTCAACGACATCGTCGCCGACTTCAAGAATTGAAATGTCAAAAGTGCCGCCACCGAAATCATAAACGACTATTTTTTCGTTTTTCTTGCGATTTAAACCGTAAGCCAAAGCCGCGGCCGTGGGTTCATTAATAATTCGGCGGACTTTAAGCCCAGCTATCTCGCCCGCGTTTTTTGTCGCCTGCCTTTGAGAATCATCAAAATAAGCCGGCACGGTAATCACCGCCTCTTCTATTTTTTCCCCCAATTTGGCTTCAGCGTCAGCTTTCAATTTTGCCAGAACCATCGCCGATATTTCTTCCGGCTTATACCAGCGGTCTGCCATTTTTATTTCAACGCCGCCGGCTGAAGATTCGCGCATTTCAAAAGACAGCCACGCTTTGTCGCGCTGGACTTCCGAATCGCTGAATTTTCGGCCAATCAACCGCTTAACCGAAAAAATCGTATTTTTTGGATTTACCACAATCTGGCGCTTGGCAAGCATCCCGACCAGCCGTTCGCCGGTTTTGGAAACGGCCGCCACCGAAGGCGTCGTGCGGGCGCCTTCGTGATTTTCCAAAATTTTCGGCTCTCCGGCCTCAATAACCGCCATCGCCGAATTAGTTGTGCCTAAGTCAATGCCTAATATTTTTGCCATTGTTATTGGTTGTTGGTCGTTAGTTATTTAGCAACTTTCACTCTCGCCGGCCTGATTATTTTGCCGTTGAGCGAATACCCTTTCTCAATTTCCTCAATAATCGTTCCGGACGGCTTATCCGATTCAACCGCCGCTATTACTTCGCAAAACGCCGGATTAAAAATTTCTCCGACGGAAACAACCATTTTTTCCAAACCGCTTTTTTTCAAAACATCTTCCAGTTGAGTTCTGATTAAATAAACTCCCTTTTCCGCTTTTCCTTCTTTTTCCAGATTATTCAGCGCCAAGTCAAAGCTGTCCAAAACGCCGATTAACTCTTTAATAAGCGATTCGTTCGCCATTTTCATCACCGTTTCAAACCGTTTGATTTCGTCTTTCTTGTAATTTATTAAATCCGCCTTTGCTCTTTTCCAGCCCTCAAGATATTCGTCGCGCTCTTTTTGGCATTTTGCCGCGTCGTCCGAAGAAATTTCTTGATTTTTTTCTTCTTCTTTTTTATCTTCCATACTCAAATTTTATGGAAAATATGAACAATGTCAAGATAAAAAAAATGCAACTCACCGCTTAATAATGCTTAAGGCGGTTATTTTATTAAGATTCCCGCCGTAATCGCCGATAACCGTTAAAACATCGCCATTTTTTATATTTAAATCTTCAATATCGTTAACTTGTTGATAAAAATTTTGCTGCGGCATAACAGGAAAAGCCGCTCCGCCGCCGCTAGAATTTTCTTTTATAAGTTTCTCCATTTTTTCCGCCGCCTCTTTCTGTTTTTCTTGATAATCAATAATCGCCTGCTTATATTGCTCATCGCTCATGCTTTTATCCATATAAAATGTGGTTTTATCGGAATAAGACGCGATAATATTTTTCTTTAATTCTTGAGAAAAAATCTCTATGACTTTGCGGTCTTTATTAAAAGATGCCACACTGCCTAATAATTCAATACTTTGAACACCTTTATTTTTTATCTCGCCGCCGTTTTGTAAAACAATATTTGTTTGGCTTGTTTGATTTTGGTCAGTTTGATTGCTTTTTAAAAAAACATCGTTTTGTTTATATTTGTACGCGCTGATTCCAAAAAATATCAATAAAAAAACAACGATAAAAGCAAAAATTATAATTATTATTTTTTTATTCATAAATTAATTGTGATTTTTATTGAAGAGCAATACAGTTGGCATAAGAATAAAGCGTTGAAAGTCCATTTTGCCCATCGCTGTATGCATAAGCAGTACAACCGTTTCCAGAAAACCATCCTCCCAAATAATCGCAATTCCAACTTCCGGCACAAGTGAAATTATAATAACCTTCGCAACCGGCAACAATATAATTACTGGGACAAGAAGTAGATACTTGATTAAATCCATTGTTAAAAGTGCCCGAATTTGAAACAATTGTCCTGTTTAGTGACTGCGATTGCCATGAACTGCGGCAACTGCCGCCAATACATAATCCCGATTGACCATTTATATAACCCGCCACATCTAATTTCTGCGTCGGACTCGCCGTCCCAATGCCGACGTTGCCGTTTCCTTTAATTACTAATTTTCTGTCAGGCAAAGTAGTTGTATAGTTATCTGTGGTGGCAAAGCTTAATTCACCGCCAGTTCCGCTGGACATAGTATGGATAATCCTTGAAGAAGGATAATTAGCCGTTTGATTGTTGACATAGAAATCAATTGCGCCGCCATTACCGCTATTATTAATTCCGTCCTGCCATGCGGATAGCTTCATGATTGGGTCATAACCATTCCAGCCATCATTCTGTAATTCTACGGCTAATTTCGCTTGTGGATTCGTCATTCCGATGCCAACGTTGCCGGTTAGACCAACATACATCGCCTGACCGGCCGGATTCGGAGGAGAAGCCGTCGGCGAATTCCAGGCAAAAATAATATTGGCGACGATAAAAACCGCAACCCCCGCGACAACGGCAATGTTTACAAAATATAAAATTTTATTGAAGCGGGACATCTTTAAATTATTATACAATATTTAATTATTTTACAATAACTGAAAATTAAAGCCGATTATTTTATTCTTCCTCCTGCGGTTTTTCTATCACCAGTGGTTCAATACCGGCGGCTTCGCCAGTAATGCGCAAAACATCTTTGTCAATTTTCCCCAATTCTTTGGAAGCGGAATTATACATATTAACCGTAGTGCCGAGATGAACCCCTATTTTTTTAAAATAAGAATCATAACTTAACAAATGTCTGCCCAATTCAATCACTCTTTTACGAATTTCTTTGGCTGATTCTTCAATTTGAAGCGCTTTTAATCCTTGAAGAACGGTTTGCAGATAAGCCAGAAAGGTCGTCGGCGAAACAATCATCACTTTTTTCTCGCCGGCGGCGTATTCTATTAAATCGCGGGTATTAGATTTTACCGCGCCGATTTTATTGACCAACAAATCATAATAAATCGCCTCCGAAGGAATAAACATAAAAGCGAATTCCATCGTCCCTTCTTTCGGCTTGATATATTTGGCGGTTTCATCAATGCGATTTTTTAAATCATCGCGAAAAGCTGTTTCAAAACGGCTCCGCTCAATTTCGTCTTTTGTTTCTAAAATCCGGTTATAATTTTCCAAGCTGAATTTTGAATCAATCGGGATAATCTGGTCTTTTACAAAAATAACGGCGTCCACAATGGTGCCGTCCTTAAACTCATATTGCATTTGATATTGACCCGGACCCATCACATTTTTCAACACCGCTTCCAAATAATACTCTCCCAAAACTCCCCGTTGTTTGGGATTTTTTAAAATATCCTGCAAACTTTCCAGTTGTTTGGCGATATCCACCACTTGCTTCTGTCCTTCGCCGACTTTGGTCAGCTCCTGCGTAATTTCTTTTATAATTTTCGCGCTTTCGCCGAATTGACGCTGGAGAATTTTTGTTGATTCGCCCAACTTGCTGTCCAAAGTGCGAACAACTTCCTGAATCTGATTTTGTAATAAAAGCAGAGACTGATTATCGGCTTCCGGTTTTTTACTGATATAATTTTTCAAAAACCAAAAAATTCCGGCGATTCCGGCCAATAAAATTATTAAAATGGCGGCAAGAAAAATTATTTCCATTTAATCTATGTCCGTATTATTTTAACAGCGCTTCGTAAATAAAAAATCCGAAAATTGCCAAAGAGCCGATAATTAAAAGCCAATTTAATAAAATTAAAGCTTTCGTTATTTTTTCATCGTCGGCTCTTTTTGAAAATGGCCAACTTAAAACGGCGAACAGCAGAAAAACAACGCCGGCCAAAATACTTTTACCGACCCAATGGTGGGAAAAAACATTTTTCAGCCAGCCCTTAAGAGGCAAATACAAATCAGCGGTGATTGTAATGGCCGTGATAAAAATGACGGCCATTATTACTCCAATTGCCGCGGCATAAATAATTTTTAATTTTGAATTGTCATTTTCCATTTTGATATTTACATTTTAAATTTATTTTATGCTGGCGGCTCCGGAAATTGAAATGCCGGCTAAAATAACCGCAATCCCGATAATTGTAATTAAAAGCGACGTAACAGCAACCGCGCTTTTTAATTTTGGCTTCTCGGCCAAACTCTCGCCATAAAACCAAAAAATGAACATTGCCAAAAACGCCGCAAACGGCAAAAAAAGAAAAATGTGCTCTTTGGATTCCATAATTACGGAATGAATCCAGGGCGTTGCTCCGGCTTGAATAATCGGCTTAACAGCTTTGCCGTAATAGGTCACATAATAATAACCGCCGGAAATTGTCCAAGAAATCATTAAACTCAAAAATCCCAAAAACGAAAACCACTTAAGTGTTTTTAAAGACGGTTTTTGTTTCAGCGCGTTCAAAGCAACTCCGCCAAAAAGAAAAATGCCGATAACGCCGGAAATGACATGCACCACTAAAAAAGTTGCTAGAAAAGTACTCATAATTTAGTATTTAGGAATTTTTAATAATCTTCTGACAATTTCCAAAATTCCAGCCATGATAAAAACCGCGATAATATAAACAATTATAATACTTGTAAAAGAAGCATCAAGCGTTCGCCATGCGCCCAATACCAAAGCGCCGTACCAGGAAGTAAGGGAAACCGAAGCGCCAAGCCACATTGGAATTTTTTTGGCTTGAATTAAAAACGCGTTGAAAACCAAAATAACCACAATCCCGAGCTTTGCCCAAAGTTTTTGATTTAAAAGAACTTCACCCGCGCCGATTAAACGATAGAATAAAAGAAAACCAAAGCCCGATATTATTAAAATAAAAAGACCAATTCTTAAAACAAAATAAGCGGTTCGCAGATAGTCAACTTCCAAGGGCTCAATGACGCCGTCTTTTTTCGCTTTAAAATAAAAAATCTCGGCGAAAGTCGCGCCGCCCACTCCTAAAACTGTTCCAATAAGGTGAATAATAATGAGAAAAGTATACCAGTCCATAAATTTCAAGAAATTGCCTGCGCTTTAAACCCCGCTTCTTCAACTGCTTTAACCACTTTTTCGTCGTTTACTTTATTTTCGTCATACTCCACTTCGGCTTTTTTTTCTTCAAACGAAACCTTCGCGGATTTCACGCCTTCGGTATTGGACAAAAACATTTCAATGCCGGTGCTACAAGCTCCGCAATGCATGCCTTCTATGTTATAAAATTTTTTTGTCATATGTATATTTTATTGTTTTTTATTCTCTCTGGCAAACTTTGGCTCTTTGTAGCGGTTGAGTAAAAGAGAATTCATTACCACCGACACCGAAGAAAACGCCATGGCAAAACCGGCGATTTCCGGCCTAAGCGACGACTGCGAAAGATTCAGGAATATCTTACCGCTAGCTTCTCCAAGAAAAGCCGCCGCTTCTACCACCCAAGGCGCCGGAACGCCGGCGGTTTGCGTTATAAACAAATGAACGCCGGCGGCAACGGGAATGGCGATTATATTATAAATGAAAGCCCAGAAGAAATTCTGCCAAATTTTATGGATGGTTTTTTTGGACAAATCAATGGCAGTAACCACGTCGCGAATATCGTCTTTAATTAAAATAATGTCGCCGGTTTCAATCGCCACATCGGTGCCGGAACCGACCGCGATTCCCAAATCGGCTTTTGCCAAAGCCGGCGCGTCATTAATGCCATCGCCAACCATTGCCACCACCTTACCTTGCTTTTGCAGATTGGCTATTAACTCCTCTTTTTTCTCCGGCAAAACTTTGGCAAAATAACTGTCAATGCCAATACTTGAAGCAATGGCTTTGGCGGTTTTTTCATTGTCGCCGGTAATCATAATAATTTCTTTCTTCATTTTTTTAAGTTCCGTAATCGCTTCTTTGACATAATCTTTCAAAGTGTCGGCCAAGGCGATAATGCCGATAATTTTTCCGTTATAAGCGGTGAAAACGACGGTTTTCGCCTGATTCTGCAAATCTTCATAATCTTTTTCGTAAGGAGTAATATCCAAATTATTTTCCGCCATCAAAAGCTCATTGCCCACTAAAATTGTTTTGCCTTCATATTGCGCTTTAATGCCGCGGCCTGAAAGCGCGGAAAATTCTTTCGGCTCGGGAACATCGGCTGAAGCTTTAATAATCGCTTGAGCAAGCGGATGTTCGGAACCGCGCTCGGCAATAGCGGCAATTTTCAAAACTTCTTCTTTGGGCAGAGCGGCCAAAGCAACCACATCGGTTACCGCCGGCTCGCCCTTGGTAAGCGTGCCGGTCTTGTCAAACGCCACAGCATTAATCTTATAAGCGCCTTCGAGCGCTTTACCGCCTTTTATTAAAATGCCGGATTGCGCGCCGCGAGCAGTGCCAACCATCAAAGCCGTAGGCGTTGCCAATCCCAAAGCGCAAGGGCAAGAAATAACCAGAACCGCCACCATAAAAATCATTGAAGGAATTGCCGGATAGCCGAGAATGAAATACCACATTGAAAAAACCAGCAAAGCAAACACGATAACAATGGGCACGAATTTTTCCGACACTCTGTCGGCCACGTCCTGAATAGAGGCCTTTGACGATTGAGCTTCGCGAACCATTTTAATAATCTGAAAAAGCAAAGTGTCTTTGCCCACTTTCTTGGCGCGGCATTTCAAAAGGCCGTAAGTGTTATTGGTCGCGCCTATTACTTCATCGCCCGCGTCTTTGCCAACGGGCATTGATTCGCCGGTAACGACTTTTTCGTCAATTGACGATTTGCCTTCAACAATAATGCCGTCCGTCGGCACATTGGCTCCGGGCTTTACCAAAAAGATATCGTCAATTTTCAGCTCGCTGGATGGAATTTCCAGCTCCTTGCCATCGCGAATAACAATCGCGGTTTTTGGCGCCAAATTCATTAGCTTGCGGATTGCCGATGTTACTCGACCCCTGGAACGCGCTTCAAAATAACGACCGAGAATAATAAAAGAAACCAAGGCCGCCGAGGATTCCCAAAAAGGATGGTCCAAACCGCTCCAGCCGCTCCATTCGCGCAAAAAAGCCAAATCGGAAAAAAGAAAACCGATAACCGAAATCAAATAAGCCGCGCTTGTTCCCAAAACCACCAAAACATCCATTGAAGCCGAACCGACGCGCATGGCGGTCCAGGCGTTTCTGTAAAACACCCAGCCGACTCCCAATTGTATCGGCGTAGTCATCGCGAAAAATATCCAATTAAAATCCAAAAGCCATCCGCCTTGGCATCCGCTTACCAATCCTGTCATCAATCCGCCGCCAGAAACGCAAAAAGCGTGAATATGTTTTAAATTAAACATATGCACTGTCATATAGTAAAGAATTATCGGCGAAGCAAAAATAAAACTGATGATTGTCCTTTTTTTGAGATTTTGAATTTCTTTTTGCCTTTCCATTTCCGCCAATTCTTCGCTTTCGCTTTCTTTCTCCGCTATGATAAGGCTATAACCGAGCTTCTTCAAAACGGCGTTCATCTGCTCCGGCGTGATAACCGAACTGTCATAAAACGCGTTCAAAGATTCAGAGCCGAAATTGGCATTCGCTTCCAGCACGCCTTTTTGCTTCAACAAAAATTTGTTGATTAAATTGGCGCACGCGGCGCAATGCATTCCTCTAATTTTGAAAATTTTACGTTCTTGCATGTTTTACTACTTACTACTTTCTACTCACTACTTACTACTATAAGGTGGCCGGTTTGTTCAAAATGTCCTTCGCCGCACGGCACAGAGCAATAAAAAACAAAATTGCCTTTTTTTGAAGCGACAAATTCCACCGAAGTGTTTTGCTTGGCGAACATTCGCTTATTAATGCCAAAGGCCTCTATGGCAAATCCGTGGTCATAGAGGTCTTCGTTAATCAAATTTATTTTAATGGTATCGCCGGCTTTGACGGTAATCAGTGTTGGATTCCATTTATTTTTATTCGCCGTTATATTGATTTCTACAATATTGCCGGTTGGTTTAATGGGAGCGATTTCCGGAGCGCGAAAATAAACGCTGTATGTTATGCCGGCTCCGATTAAGATAGCGGCGAAAATAGCGATAATGACGAATTTATTCATTTTATTTTCTAAAAAACGACATCCCGACCAATCCGACAATCAATCCCATAACAATGCCTGTTACAAGCGGCAATGCTTGGTTGGTTTTTTGGGGCGCGACTGCAGTTAATTTAGATATTACTGCTTTTTGTTGTTCATCGGTAAGGCATCCGCTGGCCATTCGCCCTATCATTGTATGCATCATATCGTGAAATTCCATACCGCCGATTTTTTCCATTTCTTCTTCCATAAGTTCGTGTTTTTCTTCATCATTGCCCATCATTTTTGACATTAAATCCTCGCCTTTTTCAATCAATTCAGCTGAATCCATTCCCGCGCAATTAACCGCTTTATTCTCTCCCATCATCGCGGACATCATCTCGTCCATTTTCATCGTTGTAGGGCTATGGCCGTCCACTTCGCCGCCATGAGCAAAAACCACGGACGCAAAACCGCTTAATAAAAATAAAACTGCTAAAAACGATATTGAAAATATTTTCATATAATTTTGATACTTATCGCGACCTTTTAAGACACGGATAATTCCTTTAATTTCATTTCAAATTTTTCTTTATTGACTCCGCCGGTTGAAAAAAGCTCTCCATTTATTATAACACCCGGAGAAGCCATAATCATATATTTCTGAACCATTTCCTGACCTTTATCGCTGGTTAAATCAATTTCAGCCATTTCCACGTCGGGAAATTGAGCCTTAACGCTTTCCCAATATTTTTTAAATTCAGCGCAATGAACGCACCCCGGCGACGACAAAATTTCCAAAATAATCTTTTTCATTTTATTTTACTTTTTTAAAAATTTCCGGATTTTCTTCTCCGCTTACGATAATCTCTCCAATCGCTCCTTTGTCAATGGCGCGCGACAAGCTGTGATCAACCAATAAATATTTGCCGGGAACTTCCAATTTGAATTCCGCCATTGCCGCGCCTCCCGGCGGCACAATTGTTGTCTGAACATTGCGATGCGGCAAAGATATAATGTCTCCCTCCGGATAAAGTTTATCTAAAATTCCTCCGATAATATGAAAATTTGAAGCGATATGCGACCCGACTCCGAAATAAAGGCGGATTGTTTCGCCGACTTTGGCTTTTAAGGCGCGGCTACCTGTTAAAGAACCGACGCGGCCGTTAAACGCAAAATATTCCGGCGCTTCTTTTTTCAATTTTTCCAAACTGAATTCCTGATGGCCTTTTTCGCCAACCTCGCCTTTCGTGTAAAACTCTCCCTGCATCACATAAAATTCTTGAGCAACTTTTGCCAAGCCGTTTTTCGGCTCAACCAAAATTAACCCGTACATTCCATTGGCAACATGAGTGGGAATATGAGGGCTGGCGCAATGATACACATAGATTCCCGGCCGCGTGGCTTTAAATTGAAAAGTAGCTGTTTGCCCGCTTTCAACCTGCGTTAAAACCGCTCCGCCTCCCGGGCCTTCCACGGCGTGAAGGTCAATGGAATGCTTGGCATGACCGGCTTTTTCGTGATCTGAATTCGCCATTGAATCATGCTCATCGTTATGTCCAACGCCAGCGTTTACGCTTTTAACCGGAAAAGCGCTGATATTAAAAGAATGTTCGGCATTTGCCGCATGACTGTGCAATGCGTGAGTAAGCCGGACCTCCACCGTGTCCCCTTCTTTAACTCTGATAAAGGGTCCGGGTACAGTGCCATTATAAGTCCAATATTCATAAGTGATTCCGGGCGCGATTTCAGCGACAATTTCCCGCGTTTCCAATTCCACTATCACTTTTTCATTTTCCCGGCGGACAATCGGCGCCGGCAAGTCATCAGCTCTCTTGCCAATTTCAGAAATATCAACTGTTTTCGCCGGAAGATGCGCGCCTGCCGTATAGTCATATCCAACTTCTTCCGCCTGATGCGCCAATTGCTGAGATAAAAATCTTTGCGGCAAAATATAAATAAAAGTTAAGGCGAAAATAATCGTTAAAACCGCGAATTTAAATTTTTTCAATCTTAATTCTTTTTTTAAAATGCTTTGTTCCGGCTCTGTTAAAACGCTTAATTTTCTGCGCTGAAGAAACCAAGAACCCCACAATGGTATTGCCATCAACAGCACAAAAACCCAATTACCCAGCCATAAAGGCAAGCCGAAAAATCCGGTACCAGTTGGAATGCCGTGAACATGAGTAACCGCGCTTTCCAATCTGCCTTTCAAAATACCGAGCAAGCGCTCCTCTTGCGTGATTTCTTCCAGCAACGTGTGCATTCCGGAAAATACCCACCAATCATGGCCGAAAAATCCGAGCGTAAACAAAAAAGCTCCGACAAAAACCATTCCCCAAGCAGTGGCTCTGGCGATTGATTCTTTGCGCGCCATCAGCGCTTTAGTGGCGTTAATTCCCAAAATTCCCAAAATTGCCAATAACAACAGCGGGATGATTCTTCCGATCGCGTGCGTTAAAAATAAAAGCCAGCCGTAAAAAACATCTCCGATAATTCCAATCTGCCCTAAAATTATCGGCGTTGCCGGGTGCGGACAGCCAATACCGATATTTCCCAAAAAAAGTCCGAGCATTAAGGCCTTGGCAATATCGCTGCGCCTTTGAATAAAACCCGGGGCCGCGCCCATATAACTGGGGATGCGAAAATTAATCAATTTTAATTCGGACAAAGCGAACAGCATCGCAAAAACTCCGGCAATGGCATAAAAAATATTTTTAATAATCTCGCCTCCGCCGCCGGCATAAGCAATAAAAACTTTGCCGAGCAAAGCGGCAAAAATGCCGTAAGTGGAAAGAGTGATGGCAACGCCCAAGCCGAACGCCAACGCCACCGCTAATCCTTTTACATAACCCTTACCCATTGATAAAGGCACAATTACAAAAGCCAAGGGCAAAGTGCATGGAAGCACAATCATTGATAATCCGGCGGCAAAACTGAATAAAAACCAGCCGAGTCCAATCGGCGAAGCCGTGCTTTTAGTAAAAATCCAAAAAATGCCGCTGATAAAAATCAAAAACAGCGAGACGGCAAAAATAATAAACAGCCAGCGCCATTTTGAACCGCTACTTTCGTTATTCGAAGCTTCTAAAACTTGATTCATGCTAAAAATTAAAAATTATAATAATATGATAAACTGTAAAAATGCTTCCTAAAGAATATTATTACACCAAAATCGGCTCGTCGCAAGACTTAATTATCCCCAAAGAACGGATAATATACAGATTTTTGGAAATTTTGCCAGGAACATTGGCTTGGTCAACACTTTTAGGGATTTTCGCTTTATCTTATTTCGCTCCGGTTTTTACGGCTTTTTTTATTATCGCCTTTGATGTTTATTGGCTATTAAAAACAATTTATCTTTCTCTGCACCTGCGCTCGGCATTTAAAAAAATTAAAGAAAATTTAAAAATAAATTGGCTGGAAAAATTAACTGCTAATTACAAACTGCAAACTATAAACAAAAATTGGCGAGATATTTATCATTTAATTATTTTGCCTTTTTACAACGAATCCGAAGAAACTATCCGCGCATCGGTAAAAAGTTTAATTCCGGTTAATTATCCGAAAGATAAAATAATTGTCGTTTTGGCGGCCGAAGAGCGCGCCGGCGAATCAATTTTAGAAATTACTCAAAAAATTAAAAAAGAATTCGGTTCTCAATTTTTCAAATTCTTAATCACCATCCATCCAAAAGACTTACTCGATGAAATTCCCGGCAAAGGATCAAATATCGCGTTCGCCGGAAAAGAAACCAGAGAAAAAATCATTGACGCATTGAAAATTCCTTATGATAAAATCATCGTCTCGGCTTTTGACATTGACACCGTTATTTTCCCCGATTATTTCAGCCGATTGACTTATATTTATTTAAACACGCCCAATCCCCAGAATTTCAGTTATCAGCCGGTGCCATTTTACGTTAATAACATTTGGCAGGCGCCGGCGCTCGCTCGCGTAGTCGCGTTTTCCGCCACTTTTTGGCATACAATTCAACAAGAAAGAGCCGAACGGCTTACCACTTTTTCTTCCCATTCAATGCCGTTTCAGGCGCTGGTCAACGTTGATTTATGGCAGAAAAATATGGTCAGCGAAGACTCGCGAATTTTCTGGCAATGTCTGCTTCGGCACAACGGAAATTACGGCGTTATCCCCATTTATTATCCCATAAAAATGGACGCCAACGCGGCGCCAACTTTTTGGCAAACGATGAAAAATTTATATAAACAGCAAAGACGCTGGGCTTGGGGCGCTGAAAATATCCCTTATTTTCTATTCGGCTTTTTAAAAAACAAAAAGATTCCGCTTTATAAAAAAATCCGCTACAGCTTCGTCTATATTGAAGGCGTCTGGTCCTGGTCAACAAACGCTTTAATTATTTTTTTTCTCGGCTGGATGCCGCTGGTTCTGGGAGGAGAAGCATTCAAGCAAACTCTTTTGGCGTATAATCTCCCTCAAATCACAAGATGGCTGATGACTTTTTCAATGGTCGGCATCGTTACTTCCGCTTATTTAACGATGGTAATTTTGCCGCCGCTTCCTAAAAATTACGGCAAACACAAATATCTTTTAATGATTTTCCAATGGCCTCTGCTTATGTTGACGATGATTATCTTCGGCGCCCTGCCGGCTCTTGAAGCGCAAACGCGGCTTGCGCTTTCGGGAAAATTCAGACTGGGATTTTGGGTAACGCCAAAACATAAGATATAATCGCGAAAACAAAATAAATCAAAATCAATAATAATCCTTCCAGACGATTGAGCGAATCGCGAGTTTTCAAAAATAAATTTGCCAAAAAAATTATCAAAATCATAACTCCGGCGCTAACCCAAAAAGAAACGCCATTCTCTATTCTTATCGGACTGATTAAGGAAACAATTCCCAGAATCAGCGTTGAATTAAAAACGACCGTCCCTAAAAGATTGCCCAAAGACATCTCATTGCGCCGGCTTAAAATCGCCTTGATACCGAACGACAATTCCGGCAAAGTCGTGCTCAAAGCGACAATAAAAATTCCTATCAGTATTTCCGGTATTCCCAATTTCAAAGAAAATATTTCCACTCCTTTAACTATTAAATAAGACGATAACAGCAAAACGCCGATTGCCAGAATAAAAATAAATAAATTTTTTAAAAAAAAACTTGTATTTAAATCAGCCAGCCGATGTTCATCTCCATTCAAGAAATGCTTGACACGATGATGATTAAAAATCTCCCGAAATTTCAAAAGTCTGCCTAAATTTAAAACAAAAAGCGCGATTAAAATCAAGCCGTCAAACCGCGAAAGATCGCCGTCAATCAATAATATAACCGGCGAAATTGCCAGAAAAAAATTAAACCAACTGGAATGGGCCGGCGAATGTTTTTTCAGCGTCAAATTGCCTTCAATTAAAATCATCGCTCCTAAAATCAAACTTAAAACCAAAATGTTGGCTCCTAAAATATTCCCCAAAGAAATAAGTGGCGTATTATTGAAAGCGGCGTTCAATCCGATGCCTAATTCCGGGAGCGAAGTGGCGGCCGCCATCAAAATAAAAGAAAGCGTGAATTCGGATATTTTTAAAAAATGAGCGATATTAATTAACGCCTTAACGACATAAGCGCCGGATTTAATAAGCGCAAAAATCCCGACTGCAATTAAAAGAATATTAAAATAAAGTTCGTACATTTCCAATTTGGCGGAGGCGGAAGGATTCGAACCTTCGGAAGGATTGCTCCCTCAACATCTTAGCAGGATGCTGCTTTAAACCGCTCAGCCACGCCTCCATAAAATATAAGAATAATGAATTATGAATTAATAATCAAGATAAAATCTTGTTTTACCTGATTTTCTATGTTAATTTTACAAGGCTATGAAAAAAACTCAAACTTTATTACCGCGCCCTCCGATTGTTGTTATAATGGGACATGTTGACCACGGAAAAACCAGTCTTTTGGATTATATCCGCAAAACCGGCGTTGTGGCCAAAGAAGCCGGCGGCATTACCCAATCCATTGGCGCCTACGAGATTATTCATGCTTCGCATGAATCGCGGATAGACGCAGAACAGACGCAGAACAACGCAGAATTTCCGCGTGGGTCTGCGTTAAGTCCGCGTAGTTCCGCGCCTGCCGGAGGCAGGAAAATCACTTTCATAGACACGCCCGGCCACGAGGCCTTTTCAAAAATGCGCGCCCGAGGCGCCAAAGTGTCCGATTTGGCAATTTTAGTCGTAGCGGCTGACGATGGCGTCAAACCGCAAACTAAAGAATCAATTGAAATTCTCAATGCGGCCAAAACGCCGTTTATTGTCGCCATTAATAAAATAGACAAACCGAGCGCCGATATTGAAAAAACAAAACAGGATTTAACGGCAAACGGCATCTTACTTGAAGGATTTGGCGGCAATATTTCCTGGCAGGCGATTTCCGCTAAAACCGGCCAAGGCATTAACGAACTTTTGGACTTAATTTTGCTTGCCGCGGAATTAGAAAATTTAACTTACGATTCCAATGTCCCGGCCAGCGGCATTATTATTGAAACCAAAATCAACCCTAATCGCGGAATTGTCGCCAGCGTTATTATTGAAAACGGCATTTTGAAAACCGGCGAAAAAATCTTCACGGCAAGCGCCGTCGGAAAAATTAAAAATTTAACGAATTTTTTAGGCAAAACTATTGATGAACTTTCGCCATCAAGCCCGGCAATAATTTTAGGATTTGAAACTTTACCTCAAATCGGAGAAGAATTTTTCACTGGTTCGCAAATTGACGCGAATCTGTCGCCAATCACGCAAATTTCCAATTCTGCCGTTAAACTAGTTCGTGAAAATTCGAAAATAATATTAAATCTCGTTATCAAAGCCGATACTTCCGGCTCGCTTGAAACTTTATCGGAAATTATTAAAAACATTAAACATGAAGGCGTAAAAATAAACATCTTAAACGAATCAATCGGAGAAATAACCGACGGTGACATTAAAACGGCTATTGCCGGCAAAGCGCTCATTATCGGATTTGGAACTAAAGTCAATAAAATCGCCGAAAATTTGGCTAAAATTCAGGAAATTAAAATCATTATCTCAAATATCATATACGAATTGATAGAAGCCGTGGAAAATGAAGTTAAGTTATTGGAAAAACCGAAGCCGCTTGGCGAATTTGAAGTCTTAAAAATTTTCAGCCGGAAAAATAAAGAACAGCTTGTCGGCGGCCGCGCGCTCTCCGGCGTCATCAAAAATAATTCCCGATTTGAAATTATAAAAAATAATGAAAAAGCGGGATTTGGAAAAGTCGTCAGTTTAAGACAGCATAAGCGCGAAATCAGCCAGATTTCGGCAAATGAAGAATGTGGCCTTTTTATTGAATCCGATACGATTATCTCCGAAGGAGACCGCTTGATTTGGAAATAATACTTGTTTGATTTTTAACTATTCACGAAATATAATACGGGAACGGGCCTGGTAGCCAAGTGGTAAGGCAAGAGTCTGCAAAACTCTTATACGGGAGTTCAATTCTCCCCCAGGCCTCTGTTAGTAGTTAATTATTAGTTATAAATATGCCCGGGTGGTGGAATGGTTTACACGCACGACTTAAAATCGTGTGCCGCAAGGCATGTGGGTTCGACTCCCACCCCGGGCACACAAACAAAAACAACCCCTCAATATTGAGGGGTTGTTTTTGTTTGTCTTTTCTTATCTGTCAAACGAAGAGCGACGGAAAGACTGGGCTCGTTCTCTATGGCAATCTCGGCATAAAATCTTATCGATACGGGCCGGATCCGGCTCAAAAGGAAGCTGTTTAATTTGAGCTCCGCATTTAGAGCATTTCCAATCGCCTTCAAACATTTGGCGAGGACCTTGACTTTGATTAAAACTCATCTTATATATTGCTTCTAAAAATATTCCGACCTTTAAATTAAATATAATATAATAAATTGAATTTTACAAATTTATTCGCATACTCTATAATTCAAATAGAATATTCACAAAGGAGGTGTAATATGAAAATTTCCTTAAGTATCGGAAGTATTTTAGTAAAGGTGCAGCAAAAAAATCTGACCCCAAAACAAGCTTGCGCATTCCTTCTCTATCGAATAATATCAAATTGTGGAGATTTTTACAGCAATTGCGATTTATGTAAAATATATAAATCCAGACTACACAACTTGTTGAACGAATTAAAAACGCACAATATCAGCGCCACTGAAACGGAAAATGATATCCAAACATTTTGCGACCACCTTGAAAAACACAAATTAAAAGAACTTGCCCATGCCTCTTAAACTCATGCCCCAACCAAGTTGTTGGGGCTATTATTTTTCCGACGGCAATTTTTCCAACGCCGGCAAAATTTGCCTTATCAGAAAAACGCTCCCCAATCCGATGAAAGCGCCGGCTAAAACATCGGACGGCCAGTGAACGCCGACAAAAATCCTAGCCAGAGAAATAACTGTTGCCATCGCCAAAAAACGCCATCCCCATAATTTATTAAAATAAAAAACCGTTAAAGCCAAAGCGAAAAAAAACGCCGCGTGTCCCGAAGGGAAAGAGCCGTTTTGAACATAGTCTAATAGCGGTTGAAATCCTAAAAACAAAAACGGTCTCTGCCGTTCATAAAAAAATCTGATTATTTCCGTAATAATCCCCCGCGATAAAATCAATGAAATAAAGGCTAAAGAAAAAAAATAAATCCGTTTTCTCCAATTTTTTTCCCTTAAAAATAAAATTAAAACGATTAAAATCAAAAAGTATCCGAAATAATCGGCAAAAAAAACCGCGAACCAATCAATCGGCCATAAGCGGCCGGCTAAACTATTAATAAGTTTAAAAAAATAAAGGTCCATTATTTACCGACGAATGGCAAAAGTCCAATAAATCTCGCTCTTTTAACGGCCTGAGCCAGCATTCGTTGATGCTTGGCGCAGACTCCCGTGTGTTTCGGGTCAATAATTTTTGCCTGCGCTGAAATAAACCGCTTTAAAAAAATCGGCTCTTTATAATCAATCATTTTTAAATTTTGCGAGCAAAAGAAACACTGCATAATTTTTTAGAACGGTAAATCTTCCGTTTTTATTTCTTCTTCTTCAATATTGATTTCCGGAAGTTCATTTTTAAAAGACGGCTGTTCTTTCGGCGCCCCTTCCTCTTTTTGGTTAAAACCTCCGGGACGCGGACCAAATTGGACTCTTTCGGCGATTATTTCCGTCCGACTCCTTTTTACGCCGTCTTTTCCTTCCCAATCTCTTGTCTGAATCCGGCCCTCAATAAAAACCATTCTGCCCTTGGAAAGATATTGATTGGCAATTTCCGCCTGCCTGCCAAACACCACCACATTATGAAATTGAACCTCTTCTTGTTTCTGACCTTGCTGATTTTTCCAAATCCGATTAGTCGCCACTCCAAAAGAAACAACCGGCGCCCCGGAAGGCAACATCCGCAATTCCGGATCTCTCGTTAAATTACCGATTATAAAAACTTTATTTAAATTCATATTATTTCAATATTTCCTCCAATTTTTTCTCCAATTCTTCATTTGTTAAAATCTGCTGAGGTTCCGCCTTTTTAATTTCGATTTTTTTCTCCGCTTCTTTAAATAAAGCCGGTCTTCTCATTCTCGGCGCCGAAACGGCCGCTAATTTGGCAATCGGCGGAGTAATAATTAAAAATCTTAAAATCTTTTGATTAAAATTCAATTCATCGCTGACTTTTTTAATTATATTCGGCGCTGCGGAAAAACGAAAACAACCGAAAAAAGCGGATTCTTCTTTCTTAATCGGATAAGCCAGTTTAACCCTTAAAACATTGTCTTCGCCGGTAATTAAAGCTTGATGTTTTTTTAACGCTTCAATTATCTCTCCATTATCCTTATCCCCTTTCGCTAAAAAACTGATTTCGTAATTTTTTTGTTCTTTATCCATTAGTATTTTAGAGTTTAGTGTTTTTATAAAATTTAGTCAACTTTTTTATATCCGGTGCCGGCCGGAATTAATCGGCCAATAATCACATTTTCTTTCAAACCGCGAAGTTTATCCACTTTACTTTCGCTGGCAGCCATCACTAAAACTCTGGCCGTTTCCTGAAAACTGGCCGAAGAAAGGAAGCTTTCCGTGGAAAGAGACGCCTTAGTAATACCCATTAACAATTGTTTTGCTTTGGCCGGATTTTTTTTCTTCGCCTTCATCTGCCGATTAGTTTCCAAAAATTTAGATTTTTCAATCGTTTCGCCGGCGACAAAATGCGTATCGCCCGAATCCTTAATCATCACCCGGGAAAACATCTGCCTTAAAATAATTTCCAAATGCTTATCGCTTATTCCGCTGCCCTCTGAAATATAAATTTTCTGAATTTCATTAATAACATAATGCTCAACCGCTTCTTTGTTTTTGAATTCAAAAAGTTCGTGAAGGTCGAGACTGCCTTCGCAGAGCTGGTCGCCTTTTGAAACGCGGTCTTTTAGTTTGACGAAAATCGCGGCGGTTCGGGGAATAGCATACTCAACGATTTTTAACTTTTCACCCTTGCCGCTTTTAGCCGTTTTGGCAATTTTTAATTTAATGATTTTCATTCCTTTTCGTTCTTCAATGTCTTCAATAACGCCGTCGGCTTCCGCCATAAAAGCTTTACCTTTAGGAATGCGGACTTCGAGCAATTCCTGCACCCTTTGAAGGCCGTGAGTGATATCAAGACCCGCCACGCCGCCGGTATGAAAAGTTCTTAGCGTCAATTGCGTTCCCGGCTCGCCGATTGATTGAGCGGCGATAACACCGACCGCCTCGCCCAATTTAACCGGCTCCAATCTCCCTAAATCAAGGCCGTAACATTTTGAACAAATACCGTAAAGAGTCTTACAAGTTAAAGGCGAACGCGCTGAAATTTTTTCAATTTTCGCTCGTTCAATCGCTTCAACCGCCTTGCGATCGATAATTTTTCCGGCGGAAACCAAAATTTTATTACCGTCTTTAATGTCATCAAGAGCCGTTTTTGAAAATATCCGCTGAGCGAAAGAATAACCGTATTCCTCTCCTTCCAAACGATTAATTTCAATTCCCTCTGTCGCGCCGCAATCTTCTTCTCTGATAATCAAATCTTGAGCGACGTCAACTAAACGGCGGGTTAAATATCCGGCTTGAGCGGTTTTCAAAGCGGTGTCCGTCAATCCTTTTCTGGCGCCATGAGTGTTAATGAAAAATTCCAAAACGCTTAATCCCTCTTTATAAGACGATTTAATCGGCAATTCAATTGTTTCGCCTTGAGGATTGGCGACCAAACCTTTCATCCCCATCATCTGCACCGGCTGTTTCCATGAACCCCTGCTTCCGGAATCAATTATTGAATAAACCGAGCCGATGGGGTTAATGGCTTGAGGCACTAATTTAGCAATGGCTTCTTTCGTTTTATCCCAAATGCCGATCACCCTGGCATGGCGTTCAAAATCGGTTAAAAGGCCTTCTTCATATTGCTGTTTTATCAGATTTTCTTCCTGTTCGGCCGCGGCGATAATTTTCTTTTTATCTTTGGGTATCGTCAAATCATCCATCCCCCAGCTTACGCCGGAAATAGTTGAATATTTAAACCCGAGAGATTTTATTTTATCCAATGTCTTAGAAATATTCTTGATACCGTATTTGTCTATCATTTCGGAAAGCAATTTGCCTAATTCTTTTTTATTCATAGTTTTATTGACAAAACCGAAATCCGCAGGGAAAACCTTGTTAAAAATCAATCGGCCAACGCTTGTTTCAATCGATGCTTTGTCTAAAAACATTTTAATCGGTTCATTAAATTTCAAATAACCTAAGTTGTTGGCCATAATCGCCTCTTCATAGGTTGAAAACGCTTTAACTTTTTCCTGATCGTCTTCGCGAATCAACCGCGTAAGAGAATAACATCCTAAAATAATGTCTTGGGTCGGCTGGGCGATAGGATCGCCGGTCGCCGGTTTTACGATATTATTTGAAGCCAACATTAATTCCTCCGCTTCTTTTTGAGCTTCGGAAGAAAGCGGCAAATAAACCGCCATCTGGTCGCCGTCAAAATCGGCATTAAAAGCCGAACAAACCATTGGCGGGATTCTGATTGCCAAACCTTCAACCAACACCGGTTTAAAAGCCTGAATGCCTAAGCGATGAAGCGTCGGCGCGCGGTTAAGCAAAACTTTCTTATCTTTAATGACTTCTTCTAAAATCGCCCAAATCTCGCTTCCGGCCGCCTCAATCAGCCGATTAGCGTTTCTGATATTGTAAGCCATGTTTCTTTCAATAATTTTTGAAATAATAAACGGCTTAAAAAGTTCCAGAGCCATCTTTTTCGGCAAACCGCATTCGTCGAGATTTAATTCAGGCCCGACCACAATCACCGAACGGCCGGAATAATCAACCCGCTTGCCGAGTAAATTTTGGCGGAATCTTCCTTGTTTTCCTTTTAAAATATCTGCCAGTGATTTCAACGGTCGGCGGCGGCTTGAAAGCTGTTGTTGAGAACCTAAACGGGCGGAATTATCAATTAAAGCGTCCACCGCCTCCTGCAACATTCTTTTTTCATTAATAATTATTACTTCAGGAGCTTTGATTTCCATCAATTTTTTCAGCCTATTATTGCGGTTGATTACGCGCCGGTATAAATCGTTAAGGTCGGAAGTGGCGTAACGGCCGCCCTCTAAGGCTACCATCGGCCGGAGTTCCGGCGGCAAAATCGGCAAAACCGCCAAAACCATCCATTCTGGCCTTAAATCATTTTTAATAAAAGAACGGCAAATTTTCAGCTTAAAAAGCAATTTTTTATGCCGGCCGGCATCTTTAACGCCTTCCAGTTCTTTTTCTATTTTTGCCGTTTCTTTTTTCAAATCAACGCTCTTTAAAATATTATAAATCGCCTCGGCGCCGTTTTGAGCCTCAAAAGCTCCGCTAAAACGCTTAGTTAAATTATGATATTCCGTTTCATTGATTACGCGACCGACGGCCAAAGATTCAAGAGCGCTTTCGGCCGCGCTTGCGGCTTCGTCAAGTTCTTTTAACCGCTCTTTTTCTATTGATTGTTTTTTTGATTTTAATTCCTTTTTAATTTCTTGAAGATATTTATTTCTATTTTCTTCGTTGACCGCGGTAATGATGTAAGCGGCATAATAAACGACTCTTGTTAATTTTTGAATTGGCGCGTCAATAAAAACGCCGATTCTTGAAGGAACGCTTCTTAAAAACCAAATATGAGTTACCGGCGAAGCCAATTTAATATGCCCCATTCGCTCGCGGCGAACCGAAGAACGAGTCACTTCCACACCGCAACGGTCGCAAACAACGCCCTTATAACGGATTTTTTTATATTTTCCGCAGTAGCATTCAAAATCCTTGGTCGGCCCGAAAATCCGCTCGGAAAAAAGACCGTCCTTTTCCGGCCTTTGCGTCCGATAATTAATCGTTTCCGGTTTTAAAACTTCGCCGCGCGACCAAGAAAGAATTTTTTCCGGCGAGGCGATTTGAATTTTTATAGCGTTGAAGTCCATAAATTTAATTTTTTAAATTATCATGTTGTATTGTTTCAATGTCCATTCCCAGCGCTTTAATTTCGCTTACTAAAACATTAAACGCCGAAGGAATATTGGGACTTTTAATTTTTTCCTGTTTGATAATAGATTCAAAAGCGGCCGCTCTCCCTAAAACATCATCCGATTTAATAGTCAACATTTCCTGAAGCGTATAAGCCGCGCCATATCCTTCCAAAGCCCAGACTTCCATTTCTCCAAAACGCTGTCCGCCGAATTGCGCTTTTCCACCCAATGGCTGTTGGGTAATCAGCGAATAAGGACCGATTGACCTCATATGGATTTTATCTTCAACCAAATGGTTGAGTTTCAACATATAAATATAACCCACCGTAGTATACCCCGGGAACGGTTCGCCGGTTCTGCCGTCATAAAGTTTGAGTTTACCGCTTTCGTTAAAACCCGCTTTTTTAAGTTCATTTTTAATATCCTCTTCCGAGGCGCCGGAAAAAATAGGAGAAACAGCCCGATAACCGAGACGCTTTGCGGCCAAACCCAAATGAGTTTCCAAAATTTGACCAAGATTCATTCTTGAAGCAACGCCCAAAGGATTTAAAATAATATCAACCGGCGTGCCGTCTTCCAGATAAGGCATGTCTTCCGCTGCCCTGATTTGAGAAATAACGCCTTTATTGCCGTGACGGCCGGCTAATTTGTCGCCGGCCATCACTTTTCTCAACTGGGCGATTTCAATTTGAATTCTTTTAATTATGCCGGGCTCTAACTTGTCGCCATGGTCGCGCGAAAAAATTTTTACGCCAACCACCCGGCCCGATTTTCCGTGCGGCATAACCAATGAAGTGTCTTTAATATCTTTTGCTTTTTCCCCGAAAATCGCCCGAAGCAATTTTTCTTCGGAAGTAAAATCCGTTTCTCCTTTTGGAGAAATTTTGCCGACCAAAATATCGCCTGCCGCAATTTCGGCTCCGATTCTGATAATCCCTTCTTCGTCAAGATTTTTCAATTTTTCTTCGCTTATATTGGGAATATCCTGCGTCGTCATTTCCGGCCCCAATTTCGTTTCGCGAACATCGCAATAAAAATCTTCAATGCGGATGGAAGTGAAAAAATCGTCCCTTACCGCCCTTTCCGAAAGAATAATCGCGTCTTCAAAATTCGCGCCTTCCCAAGAAATAAAAGCCACCAATAAATTCTGCCCCAGCGCCAAAATGCCGTTTTCGGTTGAAGACGTATCGGCTAAAACATCGCCTTTTTTAACATTTTCTCCTTTATTTACCAATGGCCGCTGGGAAACGCAGGTATAATCGTTTGATCTTTTGAATTTATTAAGAGAATAAATTTTTTTCTTTTTATTTTTATCTTCTATTACGATTTTTTTAGCATCCGCCTCCGCCACTGTTCCGTCAAAATCAGCGATTATCAACCGTCCGGAATCTTTGGCCGCTCTTTCTTCTATACCCGTGGAAACCAAAGGCGCCTGAGCGACAATTGAAGGCACGGCTTGACGCTGCATATTGGAACCCATTAAAGCCCTATTGGCGTCATCATGTTCTATAAATGGAATCATGGAAGCCGCCACGCCTAAAATTTGCTGAGGCGAAACATCCATTAAATCCACTTCTTTACTTGAACACGTTCCCGGCTTGCCGAGAAAACGAATTTCCACTTTCTCATCAATAATTTTTCCGCTTTTATCAAGATTGACTCCGCCATGGGCGATTTTATATTTTTCTTCATCTTTGGCTTCAAACCAAATAATCTCATCAGTCGCCTTCCCGTTTTTAATTTTAACGTAAGGCGTTTCCAAAAATCCTAATTCATTAACCCGAGCGTAATTGGCTAAACGATTAATCAAGCCGATATTGGCCCCTTCCGGAGTTTCAATCGGACAAACTCGGCCATAATGCGAAATATGAACATCGCGCACCTCAAAACCGGCATGCTCCCGCGTTAATCCGCCCGGTCCCATAGAAGAAAGACACCGTTTATGTTCCAGTTCTGCCAAAGGATTATCCTGGTCCATAAATTGAGACAACTGCGACGCGGTAAAAAAATCCCGAACAACCGCCTGCAACGGCCGAGCGCTGATTAACTGAACGGGCGTAAGAACGGCAGTTTCCAAAGTGGACATTCTGTCAATAACGGTCCGGCGAACTCTCGCCATTCCGATTCGCAACCGGCTCTGAAGCAAATCGCCGACGGCCTTTACGCGACGATTACCCAAATGGTCAACATCGTCCGAAATAGCTGCCGGATCGTTATTAAGTCTGATAATTTCTTTAATAATTAAAATAATGTCGTCTAAATCGAGAAGCGGACTGTTTTTCTCCCGAGAAATTTCTAACCGGCCGTTAATCTTATGTCTGCCCGCGGCGGAAAGGCCGTAACGATCGTTTCTTACAAACATCGCGTCAATTAAATTTTTGGCGTTTTCCGGAGTGGCTAAATCGCCCGGTCTCAAACGTTTATAAATTTCAATATACGACTCCATTGAACTTTTGGTTTCACTTTTTTTCAAAGTCGCTTCAATAAAATGAACAGCATTGATATCAATATTTTTAAATAAATCTAAAATCGCTTCGTTTGTTTCTAAATCGCGGCGTTTAAAAATATTCGCGAAAATTTTTAAAAGGTCCGTGGCCGCGGCTTTACGGTGCCGGTCTATTTTAACGCCGATAAAACCGTCGGGGTCTGTTGAAAATTCCAGCCAACTACCGCGGTCGGGAATAACTTTGGCGCCGAAAAGATTGCGCCCCCGATACGCTTCAGAGGTAAAATAAATGCCGGCCGAACGAATAAGCTGCGAAATAACCACGCGCTCAACGCCGTTAATAATGAAAGTGCCTCGGGAAGTAATAATCGGAAAATCGCCAAGATAAATTTCCTGCTCTTTTGTTTCTTTACTGCGGAGATTGATTAATTTTGCCTTTACTCTAAGTGGCGCGTCATAGGTTAAACTCTTTGACCAAGCGGTTTCTTCATCGTATTTCGGCTCGTCAAAATAATGATCCGAAAAATAAAGCTCAAATTCGCCGGCTGAATCTTTTATTGGAGAAATTTCGTCAAAAATTTCCTTCAATCCTTTTTTGACAAACCACTCCCAAGACAAATTTTGAATTTCCGCCAAAAACGGCTGCTCAATAAAAGCGCCCGGATGAGAAGAAAAAATTTTAACAGGCAATTTAGACAATTTTATTTAAAAAAAGAATTTAAAAAAAATAAAAAACACTAAAAAATAACCTCTTTCTTTCCCTGAGATATTATTTCAGAAATAAATACTTACTTAACAATTTTTCATTTTATCCGTTTAATTTATATTTGTCAACTGTTTAAATATTTTTTTCTGTTTTTATTATGCTCTTCGAATGTTTTACTGAAAATCGTCTTTTTTGTTTTAGGGTCGGAAAGATAATACCAATAAGATGAATCTTTTCCCCTTATCGCCGCCAAAATCGCTCTTAAGGAAGGATTACTTATTGGCGCGGGCGGCAATCCTTGATAAATATAAGTATTGTACGGGGAATCAATTTTATAATCGCTTTTTTGAAGCGGAGCGCAATTTAAAAATCTGCCGCCGCACTTCAAATAAATAATCGTCGCGTCAATCTGAAGGGGCATTTTATTTTTAAGCCGTTTCTCTAATATGCCGGCCGCTATTTCGCGTTCTCCGTCATCGGGAATTTCTTTTTCCAACATAGAGGCGATTATCAATATTTTTTTTAGTTTATCGTTTTTCTCCAAAAAACGCAAATCGCCGATTTGGTCGCCGGCGATTTCGACTATTTTATTTTTGAAATTGTCCAAAATTTTTTTAACGACGAAATCAATATCGGAATTACGATAAAAATAATAAGTGTCGGGCATTAAATATCCTTCCAAAAAACCATTTTTAAAATTTATCAACTCGCCGCTTTTTATGATTTTCGCCTCGGTCAGCCGAGTGTCAATTTCTTTTACGGTCATCCCCGGAGAAATAACAACCGCGATTTCCTTCGGCCCTTCGGTTAAAATTTTTAAAAGTTCTGTTATGGAAACCGGCGGCTGAATTTCATAACTGCCGCTTTTTAAAAGATGCGCCTTGCCGCTTAAAATGGCGTAAATTTTAAAAATCGCCTTGGAACGAATAAGTTTTGTCGAATAAATCCTCTCGGTTATTTCATTAAGACCGGTTCCCGAAGGAATATCGATGAACGCCGGCGTTCCGTTAATTTCCGCGCTTAATCGAAAATTCCCAAGAAAAAAAATCGTTAAAAAAACCGTTGCCGATAAACCAATAATTATCGGCTTTGATAAAATAATTTTCATATTCAGCGTTTGAGCGCGATAGATTGAATAATACCAACGAGAATTAAATTGGTCAATAAAGACGACCCGCCGTAACTTAAAAATGGAAAAGTTACGCCTATTACCGGCGTCAAACCGAGATTTGAACCGACATTTAAAACAAATTGCGCGCAAAAAAGAATAGACGTTCCGAGGCAAAAAAACCGACTGAAATTATTATCCGAACCAAAACCAATTTTAATAATTCTGAAAATCAAAACAGTAAAAGCCGCTATCGCCAAAAATCCGGCTATCAAACCGAACTCTTCAATAATGGCGGAAAAAATAAAATCCGTCTGGGCTTCCGGCAAAAAACCCAGCTGCGTTTGCGTTCCCTGTCCGAATCCCTTGCCGAAAAAACCGGCGGAACCGATGGCAATTTTCGCCTGAATAACGCTGTAATTAACCCCCAACGGATCGCGCTCTGGAGAAAAAAGACCGAGAATTCTTTCTTTTTGATAATCTTTTAAAAAACTTGTCCACATTACCGCTCCCGCGATTAAAAAAATCAGCGAAAAAACCGCCAAATGCCGCCAATAAATTCCGGAAACTAAAAGAAAACCGAACCAAATGAAAAAAAGAATTAAAGCTGAACCGAGGTCCGGCTGAAGAATGATTAAAAATCCCGGAATCGCGAAATAAATAAAAGAGGCCAGTAAGTTGGAAATTCTGGCAATGCCGATATGTTTTCGACTGAAAAATCCGGCCAAAATAATAATCAAAGCGATTTTCGCAAATTCCGACGTTTGAACCTGAAACGGACCAAGCGGCAGCCAGCCCCTTACTCCCCTGATGACCGGCGCGAAAAAATAAGTGGCGACAAGAAGTAAAACGACTGAAAAATAAATTGCCAGAATAATTCCTTTGTGATTAATAAACGGCCGCCAATCAAATCTGATTATTGTAAAAATAAAAATCAATCCGATAACCAAAAAAAGAAATTGTTTATAAAATAAAGATTGATTGGCGCTCAACAAGCTCAAAAGCCCGACCGACAATAAAAATAAGACGGAGAAATTCAACGGCCAATCAAACCGTCGAAGATTTATTACACTCATTAAAAATAATCATACCAAAAATAATAAGAATTTGACAAACTTTTTCACAACCGAAGATTTCCCCGCGCCGATAATCGCCTGTTCTTTTTTTGTAAATAATTAATATAACCGGCTACGGCAATCATTACCGCGTTATCTGCGCAAAATTTTTTTTCTGGAAAAAATAATTTAATTTTTGATTTTTGAGATTTAATTTTTGATTTTAAACAATTCCTTAAAGAATTGTTTGTTGCCACTCCGCCGGAAATCATTATTGATTTGGCGGAAAATTCTTTTACGGCGCGCAAAGTTTTTGAAATTAAAACATCAAAAGCGGCTCGCTGGAAACTGGCAGCCACATCCTCTTTTTTTACCGATAAATTTTCGCTATTCTTTAAATAATATAAAACCGCTGTTTTTAACCCGGAAAAACTGAAATCATAATTTTTTTGATTGATCATTGGTCGGGGAAAATTAATCTCTTCATGATTCCCTTTTTTCGCGAGTTTTTCTATCTCCGGACCGCCGGGATAAGAAAGATTTAAAAGCCGCGCCACTTTATCAAAAGCTTCGCCAACCGCGTCGTCTCTTGTTTCGCCGAGTTTTTTATAATGAGTTAAATCTTTCATTAAAAGCAAAATAGTATGACCGCCGCTAACAATAAGCGGAATCGACGGAAAAATATTTTTCATTCTTATATTCTCAAGAATATTGGAATAAAGATGGCCTTCCAAATGACTTACGCCGATTAGTTTAAGTTGTTTGTTGTTAGTCGTTTGTCGTAAGTCGGAATAAATTTCGCGCGCGAAATTTATGCCCGTCCACAAAGCCGGCTCTAATCCGGGACCGACCG
Organism: Patescibacteria group bacterium; assembly: GCA_038065955.1. Classification (GTDB taxonomy): domain Bacteria; phylum Patescibacteriota; class Minisyncoccia; order UBA6257; family UBA9933; genus JBBTPY01. Next base: position 48,657 of record JBBTPY010000006.1, on the reverse strand, counting down.
TGACGGCGATTAAATCAGGGTTTAGGGTATTGCCACTAGCCACTAGTTTTTTATACAAAATCGGCAAATTTTTAAGATGCTCGCGTTTAGCCAAATTCGGCACCACGCCGCCGAAAGGACGATGAATTTTAATTTGCGAGGCAACTAAATTTTTCAAAATTTTAAAACGCGGGTTTTTTAACCCTCCTTTCGCCTCAACTATCGCCAAGGCCGTTTCATCGCAAGATGTTTCAATGGCTAAAATTCGCATTTCAAATATAATAACAATTATCTATGAAAAATAACATTAAAAAAATTAGCGAAAAAATCAAATTTTTAATCAAAGATAAATACGCCGGCAAATGGCATCCTGAATTTTTAAATGACTTGAAACGGCTCAAAGCCGGCGAACCGCTTGATTATATCATCGGCTGGAAACCGTTTTTGAATTGCCAAATTGACCTTTCGCAAAAACCTTTTATTCCCAGACCGGAAACCGAATATTGGACGGAAAAATTTATCGCTTTTGCGAAAACTCGTGGCAGTCGGCTGAAAATCCTTGACGCTTTCGCCGGTTCCGGATGCATCGGTATTGCGATTTTGAAAAATCTCAAAAATACCAATGTTAATTTTATTGAAAAAAATCCGGAATTTATCAAACAAATAAAAATAAACCTGAAATTAAACAAAATTGCCTCGTCTCGTTATCAAATAATTCATTCCAATATTTTTGAGAATATTGGAATTAATAAAAAATATAATTTTATTTTAGCCAATCCGCCTTATGTGCCGCTTAAAAATAAAAAGATAATCTCCGTTTCTGTTTTAAAATATGAACCTTTATCGGCGATTTTCGGCAAAAAAGACGGATTATTTTACATAAAAAAATTTCTTAAGCAAACGAAAAATCGTCTGAAATCAAACGGCGAAATTTGGCTGGAATTTGATTCTCTTCAAAAAAACGCCGTTAAAAAATTAGTTCAAAAAGAAAAATATCAATTATGCGAATTTGAACGCGACCAATACGGACGATGGCGATACGCTAAAATTAAAAATTTATTTGCCTAATCTTCTTTCCGTTTCTTGATATTTTTCAACGGCTTTTTTGAATTCCTCCACGGAAAAATCGGGATAAAGCGTTTCGGTAAAATATAATTGGGCGTCGGCCACGTCCCACATCATCATTCCCGCCGACCAATGCGGTTCGCCGCCGGTGCGAATAACCAAATCAACAGGCGGCAAATCTTTTGTCCAAAGATTTTCTTTAATTAAATCTCCGTCGATTTTGATTTCTGATTTCTGATTTCTGATTTTAGCAATCTCTTGGATTGCGTTTGTCATCTCATCAATACCGCTATAAGCCATTAAAAACGTCAGATGGTAATTTTTATAATTTTTTGTTTTTTCAATCGCCTCTTCAATGGCTTTTTTAACGCGTTCCGGAAATAACTCTCTCCATCTGCCAAGCGCGTTCACTTTAACGCCATTTTTATGAATATCTTTATTTTTAACCAATTTTTTAAAATTCTTTTCAAAAATATCAAATAAAAATTCAACCTCTTTTTTGGGTCTCTTGATAATATTATCCAAACTGCTGCCCCAAAAAGTGAGATGATAAATTTTCATCTCTAAAGCGGCTTTTAAAATTTTTTCCGTCGTTTTCGCGCCTTCGCGATGGCCAAAAAAATAAAGCGACCCCTTTTTTCTCGCCCACCGCCTATTACCATCGGGAATTACAACGACATGATTTGGCAAATTCATATGGTAATCATTATACCAAAAAATTCGGACTTACTTCCAGTAGAACCCCGACTGATGTGCCGCGCGCGGAGCGCGTGGTGAAGCGAGACTAAATCGTACGCTCCCGCTTCGCTCAGGCGACAACCTCGCAGAAATTTTCCCTTACAATTTTCTTTTGCGCGCCTCCTAAAAAATTCAAAAAAGGAACTAAACCGCCTCCACTTCGCTCTAGCAGAACGCTCGGGCATTTCGGTGAAAAATTTTTGCGACATTTCAGAAGAAATCCGACACCCGCGACAAAGCTAAACGATTCATATCCTCATCGTTGTAATTATCAACATGAGAGGATATGCACAAAAAAGCAATAATTGCGCCCTTCACCACAAACCACATTCGCGGCCATTGATTTGGGCGTAAACCCGAATTAGGTACAACGAGTTCAGTTTTCCAGAGTGTCCAAATATCATTCTGCGTAATGCGGTGTATTTTAGCCGGCGCAATGATTTGTCGCGGATTTGTCGGATTAAATTGCACCTCACACAGTCTCTCAAATGCAGACAGACCACTGCGTATAGTACGAAATCGCCGCTCATCAAGGGCGGCGATTTCTTTCTGAATGCCGTCGTGGTACAGAAACTGAATCATATTTCACTAAAATCTGTACCACGATAAAAAGCCAGTTCGTATGGAATTTCTTTTCGTAACTCCGTACCGATGTATGGTGCTTCGGCGTGAGATAATTCTTCTAATTGTTTGCCATTGAGATGACCATATTTGACAACAATCCGATCGAGCATTTTCTTTTCTTCGTCATCAAAAACAGAAAGATCGGGTTCGATGAGACACTTATATACTTCAGTAGGATTGTATCCCTCTCGTTCTTCGATGTGCTCAACGCCAAGCATTTTCTTTTTTGTCATTTCAGCTGTGATTTCTTCCAAAGCTGCCGGAACCGGCCCCATTGGGAGCGCACAGTAAACATCGCCAGTTATTGATTTCTGACTTTTTTCGTACAAATCAAAATCCGCGAAATAAAGCAATTTCGCTAATTTTTTCTTGCCGCGTACCTCGCCTTTTAGCTTCCGGCATAAGTACAAAACAGCATTTTGGTACTTTTTTCGGTGTAAGGACATATCACTTATATAATACTAAATATGACGATGAAGAACAAGTTAAAGCTACGTAGTGGGTTTATCCTTCAATAATCGACACAACTACCCATTCCCACCGTACCTACTGGGATACCTAATAGCGACATTGATTTTTCATAGGTTGCAACGCCATCTTCCTTATAAATTGTATGAACAGTTATATAGGGCTCACCGTTTCCTTCGAGGAACATCAACTTTTCTACTGTATCAATAACTTTCACGAGTGGAACTTCTGAAATGGATTGCGTTGCATCAATGAACTTAACTTTTGCAACTTCAGAATCAATATCGCTAAAAGTCATTATGATAGGGTTTGTCTCCGGCTTCGGTAATTCATGCGTTATTTCTCCGGATTGATAGCTGGCATGCAGTATTTGAGGATAAGTACAGGTGATACTTCCTGATGCTGATAATTTTGTAGCAAAATGTGCTTTCTTGACTGACGATTCTTGAGTAGCTGGAGAAAAAGCTATCCAACCAAAGATTAAAACCAGCACGACGAGAATTCCAATTATAAGTTTAATTTTCATAAGTTTTAGAAATTAAGACAAGATATGTCCAATTGTGGAAATTATAGCAGCAGCCCAACCAATAGGAATCGAGCCGACTATACCAATCAAAAATCCTGCGTCATAAAACCAACCAGTATTCGGTACTGCGTACATCGCTCCGTCGTCCATAAACCAACGGGCAACAAGCGAGTATGGCGCAAGAAGTCCATGCCAAACTCCAGAGAAAACACCAGGCGGATCATATTCTGAATATTCATATTTTTGGACAAACGCCTCTGTTGTGTTGGGAGCAGCAAAAACACCGAATACACTAACAATAATCACAAAGGAAAGTAAAACTGAAATAAGTTTGGCAGATTTCATTTTAGGAAAAAGTTAATATCTTTTCCGTATATCTTTGCAAATCGTTGAAGCTCGACTACATCAACCATTTGCTGTCCAGATTCAACATTTGATATATGCGATTGGGGGCGACCTATCTTTTTCGCGACCTGCGCCTGTGTCAGACCAGCCCTTAGTCGAGCCTTCCGTAACCGCTCAATAAAATAGGCATATTCCTTTGTTTGGATTGACTTAACCATATATTAACAAGATATATCCAAGAAATCAATATCCAAAGTTTAGATATTATGATAAGATAGAAGTAATACCTATTTTGTCAGTCGCAAAAATTTTTCGCCGAAATGCCCGAGCGTTCCGCCGGAGCGAAGCGGAGGCGGGCTAGTTTCCCTCAAAATGATTTCGCGCAAAGTTTAGAATATCCCAAAATCAAGGGGCTTGATTTTGGTGTTTGTTGGAAAAAGTTAGAACCCATTTTGCGGAGAACCCTGAAAACTAATGCGGACTCGGCAGGGCGAAACATTTGACTGGGGATATGGATTCGCCCTGCCTCGGCTGATTTCCCGCCCGCAGGAGGGGTCTGGGGAGGAATGCGGGCGGGTTTCGGACTGGGGGTTTTCGGAAATTCGGCGGCTATCTATCAAATTTTAAAAAATATTCTTTTGGTTTTGATTCCCGCGTAATTATATCAGACCAACTCGGCTCTATTTCTGAAACTCTTTTTATTTCCCCATTATGCCAACAAAGAGGATCAACCACTCGTGATTTACAAAATACTTTTCCGTCATAATTAACTGGGTCATTTCTGAAACCGATTTTATTATTCATTCTTTCAAAAAGCAATTTCAATTTTGAGTCGTCGGTGATATGAAATTCTATTTTTGAAAGAACAATTTTATCAGTTGTGTATAAATCGGTTTCAGAAATATATTCTTTTGAAAGTGCATATCGCAAATAATCTCCAACCGTTCGGAACATAACAGCGGAAGGTAATCCCGCATAATAGTTAGTGTTGAGTTTCAAAAATAAGTCTGCATATTTTTTTGCACTTTCAAAATCTTTAAAAATCCACCTTCCGTCTTTTGCTGTGAGATTATAAATAAAAAATTTTCCGTTTTCTATTTCCTTAAAAACAGTAGCTGTTCTTAATGAATAATCTATTCTATCTGAACATAAATCTGGCAAATCGTTTTCTTTAAGAGGAAAATTTTTATCGTCAAGGATATAATCCAAATCGAGATTATATTTTTTAAGAATTTCTGGTATTTCTGATTTTCTAACATAATCATCAAAAACATTATCTTGATGATTATGTTCTTTTTCAGAGCCAGCATCTAAGACATAATCTATACAATGAGAAAATGCCGAGTGAGAAACATCATGAATAAGACCAGCAATTTGTTCTTCAATTGGTGCCTCATACATTTTCAAAAGTAAATAGTCACCGATTGAATGTTCAAAACGCGAATGTGCAGTGCCTGGGAAATGTGGTTCGAAATATCCAGCTTGATCTATTTCCTTTAATCTTTGAAAAGTTGAGGAATTTATCAATTCCAAAATTACTGGTTCTGTAATTTCAAAATTTCCATATACTCTATCTGTGTATTTCATAATTTATTTCAATTTTTTAACAAGTTCTTTGGGTGAAGAAATTATCTCTCTAAATAAAACATGGCGGCATAATTCTTCGTCACTTGTTAACGCATAAATTGGTTTTCCTGTCGCTACCGCATAACCGATTTCCAAAGTCGTACTATTCCCAGTGTAACCGTCTTTATTAAAAATAAAAACCACATCAGCTATTTGTATTTTGTAAAAATGATCATGGGTTAGTCCGAGAGCAACAAATTTTTTATAGTCGTCCGACAGTTTCGCCCATTCGTCTTGACCGGAATGTAAATAAGGTTCAAACACAACGACACCAAGCTCTTTTAGCTTTTTGCCAAATTCTCTCATTTCCGGTTTGAAACGGCGACTGCCGCAAAGTACTACTGTTTTCATAATATTTATTTTATTAATTCTTCAATATTAACATCAAGCGCTTTAGCGATTTTGCTCACCATAAAAACCGAAGGTTTTTTTATAACGCCTGTTTCGACCTTTGTAAGCGTTGTGTAGGGAACATCCGCCTTGCGAGCAAAATCGTCTTGAGAAAGACCAAGTTTTGTCCGTAGCTTCTTTATTTTCTGTCCTAATAAATTAGTTTCCATATATTGATAACATAATACTGTTGCTTGTTTTAACTGACAGTATTATAATAACAAATATGAGAGAATTATTCAATTATTTTATAGCCGCCGAATTTCCGAAAACCCCCAGTCCGAAACCCGCCCGCATTCCTCCCCAGACCCCTCCTGCGGGCGGGAAATCAGCCGAGGCAGGGCAAATCCAAAACCCCAGAAAAATAGTTTGCCCTGCCGAGTCCGCATTGTTTCCGTTTCATTCGTTGGGATTTTCTGCAAAATGGGTTCTGACTTTTTTAAACAAACACCACCAAATTTGATTTGCCGAAGAAGTTGCCTCGGGGCTTCGCCCCTCGGCATTGGTTTCCGCCAAGAAATTCCAGGGGGTTTTGAATTCCGCCAAAAGAATTCCCGCCGAAAGTCGGCGGTTCCCAAACAAAGTTTGGATTGCGCCAAAGGCGCAAGAGCCGATGAGGAGAGATTTTTAGAAATTGTCGGTGTAAGTGCAATGCCTTTATCAATTTAATTCCCGAAGCTATGATCAAATATTTTATCTATTGTAGAAAATCAAGTGAAGACGAAGAACGCCAAGTTTTAAGTATTGAGGCACAATTGACGGAGCTTCGGGAATTCGCCAAGCAAAATAATCTTTTCGTTGAAAAAGAATTTTACGAGAGCAAGACCGCCAAAGAGCCGGGTAGAGTAGTTTTCAACGAAATGCTTGGCGAAATTGAAAAAGGCACTGCACAGGGAATTTTAGCGTGGAATCCAGACCGTTTAGCGAGAAATAGCATAGACGGTGGCAGAGTAATTTATTTGGTGGATACGCAAAAGATTGTTGCGCTAAAATTCCCTACTTTCTGGTTCGAGGCGACACCGCAAGGAAAATTTATGTTGAGTGTCGCCTTCGGACAAGCAAAGTATTACACCGACAATTTAAGAGAAAACATTTTGCGTGGTATTCGCCAAAAAATACGCCGTGGTGAACTTTCCGCAAAAGCCCCTTTAGGATATTTCAACGAACCTCGTTTGCGGACGATTGAGCCGGATAGAAAAACTTTTGGCAAAGTAAAAGAAGCGTTAGGGGCTTTTGCTTCGGGGCAATACACACTCACGGCTATTCAACGCAAAATGTTTTCTCTTGGCTTGGTTGGCAAAACAGGTAAACCTTTGCACCTCGCCAGTATTGAACATATTTTGAAAAATCCTTTTTACTACGGACACTTTCAATATCGTGGCGAGGTGCATCAAGGTTCGCATAAGCCAATGATTGCAAAGAAACTTTTTGACCAAATTCAAAATGCACTTGTTCAGAATGGGAAGCCCCGCAAAAAGCGAGGACCAAAGAATTTTCAGTTTTTAGGTTTTGCTACTTGTGGGGTATGTGGATATGCCATAACCGCCGAGCGACACATCAAGAAAAGTGGTTTGAAATTTATTTATTATCGTTGCACCCACAAGAGCAAAACTATTTCGTGTACTGAAAATCGCTTTTTGCGGGAAGAAGTTTTAACTGAACAAGTGAAAAATCTTTGTCAAAAAGTTTCTTTGCCCGATGAGTGGCGGGAAAAGTTTTTGACAAAACTGGAAAATGAGAATAAAGAATCCCGCCACTCATCTGACCTTTTCGCTCAAAATCTTAAAACAGAATTAGAAAAAATTAAGACAAAAATAAATCGCCTGATGGACGCTTACCTTGAAGGCGATTTAGAACTGCCGGAGTTTCAGCCAAAGAAAAACGATCTGATGTCGGGGAAAAAAGATATTGAGGAAAAAAAGCGATTTTGAGCGAAAAGGCAATCATTGGCTCGAACTCGTCCGGAACTGGATAATTGAAGCCAACCAAGCCAAAAATTTCGCTTTGGAGGATAATTTTTCAGAGATGAAAAATTTTCTCAAAAAAATCGGCTCGAACCGCCGAATTTTTGACCAACGGCTTTTTGTTGACTTCAAAAAGCCGTGGAATTACCTTTATTTTCTGCCCGCCGAAGCCCGAGCCCCGAGCGAAGCGAGGGGCGAGGGCGAAAGAAATCGTCTAATGTGGTGTTATTTTAGCATTTGCTCGAACTTTTTTCGAGAAGAAACTCTGACCGCACCCCGCCTCATTTTTCTGGGGGAATGGTGGCGGGGTGCGGAATTCGGACTCGCCCGCGCGGAGGAGGGGTTTGGGGAGGAATCCGCACGGGCTTCGGCTTTCTTTTTTGAAAAAATTGGCGGCTAGTTTCTTTTAATATCTGCAAAAATCATCTTAACTATTTCAGGAAATTTGGCGATGTTGAAATGCCCGCCTTTGCTCTTGTAAATCACAACATGGGCATTTTTCAATTTTCGCTTGTATTTATCGGCATGAGCGGCGGGCACAACATCGTCATCGTTTGAAAATAACAAATGGAGATTTTTGCAGTTCTTCTCAATCAACGACAGATTATTGCCGAGCGTGAAGCCACCGACCAAATCTTCACCTGGCAATGTATTGTCAAAAGGTGGACAAACCAAATATACCGACAATGCCTTTTTGCGAAGTTTATTTTCGGAAAGATATTTTGCAAGGAAAACTCCGCCTAAAGACGAACCAATCAAAATGTATTTATTTTTGATAAGTGATAAGTATCTCTCAAAAAATATCTTCCAATCTCTGTACTTCGCAAAATCCTGCAAAGGCATTCTTGGCGAGATTATTTCAAACCTTTTGCCTAAACTTTTCTCTAAATAACCTCCTGTCCAAGAAACTTTTTTCGTTGTCGTTACTTTTTTAGTTTTTAAGTAGTGTAAATAATCCTTCTCATTTTTGAAGGTCATTCCACCATGGACTAATAGTACTTGAATTTTATTTTTTGTAATTTTCATATTGTTTCCAACGGATAAATATCAAAAGCGACTTCCTCGTATGGATGAACGCTTTTTACTTTTTCAATAACCTCTTTCAAAATTTCTCGCGGCACAATCGCCTCAATTTTTTCTTCCTCGACTGCTTCATATTTCCCCGCTTTACCAATTACAGGATTCGCTTTTTCATTTCCACGAAAACGACCTGTGCCACGAGAAGAAAACGAGCAGAAATCATAATTTCCGATTTTACCCGCTCCGGCCTCGCCGAGAGCATGGCGCACAGCATCAGCGTGAGAGAGAGGAACAAAAACAACGAATTTTACATTTTTAGTTTCCATAATTATTCTAAATCGCTTTTACCAATATTACACTTTGAACAAAGCGTTTGTAAATTTTCTAAAATAGTCTCCCCACCATTTGCCCATGCTTTTATGTGGTCAACATGGAGAATAGACCTTTTCGGGATTAATCGTTTTGTGAATGTAAATAACTCTTTCAGGATATTTTTTTAAGTCAATAAGAGCCTGAAGTGTTTTACCCTCAAGTAAAGTTTCTGGGGATTTTGGAGTTAAAAATTCTTCTTCAGTTATTACATTTATGCCGTGGTGTGTCTTTGTGTTATGTTCCAGCTTTACAATCACATGGGTTAATTTTAATTTTGTATCAAGATCCATTTTATGGACTACAATCAACAGATCAACATCGCTCCACCCTTCTTTGAATGAATCTGGAAAACTACCGGCTAGAATTATAGCCGCAAGATTTTCTTGAAGAGCATCAAGCAATGCGTCACTAATGCTCAATTTAATTTTGTTTGAATCGAAACCATTCATAATCGTCTATGAATTTAATCTTAAGGTTAACATACAAACTTATACAAAACCGAATAAATCTGTAAAACAGAAAAGGACCCTTTAACTTCCAAGGCAGGCGCAAGATTCTGTGGTATTCCAGTTTTTGAAAAAGAGCTCTAGAACATTCATCAATTCTATTCTTAGCAAGATATTTTGACAGTTGCTTAGAGCCGACCATTATACGGATAAATCTTCTATAATAATCAGAAATACTGCTGACAGAGTTAAAGTAAATCACGGAGTCTTTAACCTCCTTTGTTTGCGGCCAGTACATATATTGCAAGAATTGGTCTTCGTTAAGCACTGCTGGCAAATAAACAAAATTATCTCTTCTCAGCATCATAGTAGCTCCTCTCATTATTTCGCTTGTTTCGTTAACCTCGAATTTAATTCCTAAAATCCAGTGCCAAAATAGTTTCCAAGGATTTTTGCTTTGAAATGGTAATCTTTTCCACGCCGAAAAGACACACCTCAAACTTTCTTCTTCAACCAAAGCTCTCATGAGATTAATTAAGCTTTTTTCTTTAAGAATAACGTCATCATCAACCGCACAAAAAAGCTCTCCGGACGAAGCAGAAAAAATTTTATTCAGAGCGTTTGATTTTCCTTTCGCATTGTCGTTGCTTATCAGATGAAATTGTATATCGTCCAACTTGTTACTTTTTATAAAATTATCTACAACCGAAATGGTGTTGTCGGTACAATGATCTGCGCATACTAATACTTCCTTTTTTAAAAAATCTCCAATCTCTTGTAGATTTTCAGTTAACGATTTAAGGGTTTTTGATATCGTAAATTCACCGTTGTGGGTGGAAATTGCGATAGTCAGGGATTTTATATCTGTTAGGTCTTTAAAAGCTTTTACTGGTTTGTTGTAGTAGAAACACTGTCGTGCTTTAAGGAGGTTTTCTCTATCAAATGAAATTTTTTCAACGGCTTTTTCAAATGGAATCCATTCCGCAGCCTCAAATCCTTCGTCAATTTGAGGCTTAATGTCAGCTTTTTTATTAAGCCGAAAAACGTAGACATGGACATTTTTATGATGAGTGACATTGCTATCGTCAAGAGTAAATGTGTAACTATCAATTTTGAGAAAAGAAATAATCTCAGGGTTTTCTTTTAGAATAAGTTCCTCCATAACTTCTCTTACAGCCGCATCCTTTGTTTCTTCACCTTTTCTGACGTGGCCTTTTGGGATGAGATAGTGTCCGTCTGGTTTACGTAATAAAGCTACAAACAACTCGTGAGTTTTGTCATCTTCAAAAAACACAAAACCTCCAGCAGATTCATGTTTTATGCCGTTTGGCAAATATTCAATTTGATCGTTTTCGTCAAATTTCATAGTTGTATTATAGCGGTTTTTAGCGTGGATTGGAAAAAGCGGCTCTATCTTTCGAAAGAGCCGCTTGGGTTACGGGAAATATCTCTGAACCAGTTGATCTATTTTCTGGTAGAGCTCCTTGAGCGTCCCAGAATTGTCAACCACTTCGCCCGCGATTTCCTTGAGCGCCGGGATTCCCGACTTTTCCTTGATTTTATCTCGTGGCAGAAGATGCTTTCGGGCACTATCCATATCAGAAAGGCCTTCACGTTGCATCTGGCGAACAAGACGAATCTCTAAGGGCATGTCCAGGAATACGACACAGAAGTGTCGATCGAGCTTTTGTTTGAGGTATGGACCCAGTCCGCCGCCGTACAAACTTTCGATTGAGGCGGCATTAGTGCTGAGGCGATCCATCTCCGTAGCCAGCTCGTCGACGAACGCGTCCCATAAAGCATGGGGGTCGCGTTCCTCCTGCCGTCTCACGAACGCGTAGAGTTCTTCATCGGAAGACCACTTGTCGCGGACTCTTTCGAAAAGCTTCACAATCTTGAGACGCGCGATGCCCTTGGAGTCGAGATACTTACCAACAGTACTTTTTCCGCACTCACTCATGCCAGTCAGAGCGAAGACCATCTTACTGCTGAAGCGGCTTTCGTTCACCTGTTTCCTCCTTTCGAAGATGTGTTCTGCGAGCTGTATCTCGTGTAGTGCCGACTTCAACGAGTCAGGGGCATGGGCCACGTTATAAAACGGCGGGGATTGCTCCCTTGAACCGGAGCGGAAAGAACGATTTTCCGCCAGAGGCGGATCTGCCTCAGGCATGACAAGTTTTTCTTTTCCGCCCGAGGCAGATCAGCCTCCGGCTGAGGCGGCAAATTCTTTTTGAATTTATATTATTTACCAAATTTTCTCGCAATGACAATAAGAAAAACTACCGCTCAGTGTCATTGCCGTGACATCATAAGCGTGGTCCGTGATCATAAGTAATATGACCATCAATAGTGAGTTACTACCAGTTGATGGGCTTTTCGGCTGACCCCGTACGCCGTAAGTCGAAATAAATGGTCGCGTGGGATGCGCGCCCACCACCATAAAAGAAATCAAGGGTTGTATCATTGCGTAATCGTACAACCACATTATCGCATCCTGACTCTGAATTCGAAATGGAGAGTGGATTCGTCGTATATCCAGAAGGAGGAGTTATGCACACATCATAAGTGCCGAGCGGCGTGTTCGTGAAAGAGAGAGTATAGGAACCGTCAGTTCGTGTTTGTGTCGTAACTGTTTTAGGACCAATGGCGCGAATGACAACGCCAGCGGGCGCTAGAACACCGTCCGTCATTCCCGAAGGGTCGTATGTATTATCCGTCACACGGCCCGTGATCGTAAATGTATAGTCACCGGTGTCTTTTGCCGTTGGCGGATTACTACTGGTTGATGGATTTTCCGTAGGATTTACAATCCGTGCCCCACCTGCTTCGTTACTTTGCTCCTCGGCTTCTTCTTGCTGTTTTTCGGCTTCTTTTTGTCTTTGCCCATTTTCTAAACGCTCGGCTTCTTTTTCAGCCCCCTCCTTCGTTTGTTCTTCTTGTTCTTCTTTCAACTCATCTTCCTCTTCTTTCGCTTCTTCTAAATCTTCAATGGCGTCTTCTACCTCGTCAAGGATTTTTTCTGCCTGCTTGGCTAATTGCTTTGCCCCGACATAATTCTCTTTGGCAAAGAGTTCTTTCGCTTGGGCAAGTAGTCGGTCAAATTTAGTAAAAATTTGCGACAGGTCATCGCTTCCGCTCCCGTCCATGACCACTATCCCTGTCATGTCGTCACCTCCACTCCCATCCATAACCACTATACCTAACAATTCCTGCTTTTCCTCTTCAACTTCTTTTATGGCCTTTTCCGCGTCTTCCTTTTTATCCATCTCCCTTTCAATCTTTTCTTCTTCTTGTTCTAAGGCATCTTCCTGCTCTTCTTCTTTGAGCTCCAAGAGTTCTTTTTGAGCCTTAATTTCACCGAGTTCTTTTACCAACGCCTCAACTTGAGCGGTATCGCCGGCCCGTCTTGCCTCGCGGATTTTTGCTTTAAGCTCGTCTTCTTTTGCCTCAAGAGCGCGTTCTTGATCTTTGAAAGCTTGCTTGAGGGCTTCTTTGTTTGCATCAAAATCATCGCTAATGCTTTTTGCGAGCTCGCTTACGTCTTTCCCTTTGGATTTTTCGCCTTCAATAATACCAGCGGCCTTGGCAATGTTTGCCTGAAGCCGGGATTGAGCCACCTCTAACCCCTTGGCATTCACGCCCTTGGTCTCTAAGATAATTTTTATCTCAGCGATTCGCTCGGCGGCAAAATCAATCTGAAGATGGGCTTTTGCCTCCGGGTTAAAAGTGAAGAATTCGCGCAATGCTTCGCCGAGTTTATCAACAAAGTAAAAAGCGCTTTCGGGAGTAAGCCCTGCATTTGGCAATGCCGCCGGCTCATGGGCAAAAGCCAAAACAGGAATAAATAGGATCGAAATAAAAATAGATTTTATAGTTTTCATGGTACTTATATAATATCAATTTAGCCGAATGCTATCAACTTGATTGAGAAGCTGGGATTACTTACCCGGCTTCTTGTTTTCCTCGGCATGAGCGGTGATCTCGATATTGCAACTCTTATGTTTCCGGCACCACGCCTCGCATTTCTCTGCCCATTCCATCTCGGCATAGTGGAAGCCGCACTCCGAGCATTGGTACAGTTTTTTACTCTTGTCAGAATCAATAATTTTTTCCACCTCCTCGTTGGTAATTTTTAAACCAGAAAGCCGCACGGACGCTCCTGTGCTCTCAATCAATGTCTTCCTCCTCTGCTCTCTCCAAAAATCAGTATTGAACCTATCATCGGAATGGAGTTTTTTTGTAGTCCTTTTTGCCATATTGTTGGTATAACGCTTGTTTCCGCTTGTGGCCAATCTCATATATCAACTATATGAGATTGTATAAGATTACCACTGCATCGCGACCACCATTGCCATGAATTGCCTATAACAAACCTTAGCCAGATTTTGCCTTTCCAGCCGCATATTCTAAAGCTATTTTGCCATTGCTTATAAATGCTTCTAAAAGGCCCGGGTATATGCGTTTATCCATTAAGCTAAATTTATAAACCGGTTATGAGGTGTCTGCGTCAAACTGCGGCAAAATGCTCGCTGTCGCCGTATCGGAAATTCCAGAAATTGCGAAGGTGGATATCTGGCGATATTGCACGGTGTAATTTTGCTCCGGGAGATGCGGCGCAGAAACATGATGACATTTTGGGCAGATAATAGGCAGTGATTCGACGCCTATAGCGGTGGCAATAAATATTCCGCATCCGAAACATTTGATTTTTGTAAGTTTATCCATTTTTATTTAACTCGCGCAGAAAGTCATTAATCAGGCCCTTAGTTTCGTTTGCCTGCTCACCCTTATAATAAATCTCGATGAAATCAATCGTTGCCGTAGTCTCACGATATGCGTAGATAATACGCAAAGACGCGCCCCTGAGATATTTACAGAATAGGCGCGCCTTTAGAATTTTCACCTCCTCGTTTTCGTGAAGCACTACAAAGTGCTTCCCACTACCGAGAGGAATTTCTGATATGATCTTTTTGAATTCAAGCAAATCATCCGGCAGGGATCTATATTTTTTTGAGAGTCGCTTGAAATCTTTTGAAAATTCATTGGTTTCACTAAAGTTCATCGTCGTAATTTCTTACAGAGTGATCCTCGTCTCGGTAAAATACGCTTTCGTAGCTGATCGTCTCTCCAGCTTTGTGTACTCTCCATGGCACATCGCTATGCGAATAGGCGGACAGCTCGTTGGCGTTCTTATCTGATAATCGGGCGAGAACTTCGTCAATGTGTTTAATTTCCTGCGCCGAGAGATTCTTTAGATCGGGTTCTCTGCGCGGCAGATATTTTTTTTGGTCGTACTGAAAGTAACTCGATTTAACGCGCTCAACCTCTCCTTTTTTCTCCATCCCTTCAACGATCTTCTTGAATTCAACCGGCGTGGGGCCGTAATGATTTTTTATGTATCGCGCCCCGGTAAGCTGTTCTTCAAACTTCTCATAGAAATCAAAGTCAATAAAATACAAAAGTTTGTAGAGGGCGGTCTCTCCAATGTTCGGTTTTGCTCCAATCTTGCTTAAAACATAGAGAAGCACTTCTTTGAACTTTTTTACATCCGCTCGAGGCATAATAATGCGGATATCGCTTTCTTTCTCTTTGGCTTTTTCTTTCTTTAAAACCACATCGGGAAGCGCTGAAACTTCTTCGCCGAGAAAATCTTCTAAACTCACGCCAAAAACCAGAGCAAGCTTTCTTGCCTCCGGTACGGTAATGTCTCGCTCGCCCTTTTCAACCTGCATATAAGTAGGACGGGAGACCTTGAGTTGTTCCGCCAGATACTCTTGAGAAAATTTGTTTTGCTCACGCAACTCCTTTATTTTTTTGTATAGGTTTGTAGCCATGTATTTATACTACCATATTACTCCTGTAAAGAAACCTTGTCAAGTGGATAAGTAAAACTCCTTGACAACAAGTAAAATAGGTTTAAAAATGGAAGTATAAAAGGTCGATTTATTAAAAATTAAGATGGAAAATTAAAATGGCTCATAAAACTACTCTTCGTGGCCGCAGCGCAAATACCGGCAGGTTAACTACCGTCCAGAAAGCGCGAAACAATCCCCGTACCCATGTTGTCGAACGCGTTCCTAAGCCCGGCCACGGCCACACCAAGCACAAATAAGGTCGGAAGAATGGTTCGGTACCAATCGGGCAACTCACCTCAAGAATGGCGTCCTCCCCCCATACGCAGTATATCAGGCATTCTTACACACAAAAAAACAGATTAATCGGCTCTGGAGAGGTAAAGTCAAAGATTGCTCGTGATACATCTCCCGATTCCACCCTTAGGCCCGTCACTAAAAGGCGGGTCTTAAAATTTACTCCTCTCGCAATGCTAAAATCTTATCGGCTACATACTTAAACATTTTTTTCTCAATATACTTATTTAATTCGGGATTATTCGTAAGCTGTTCCCACAATTTGCGGTCAATTTCAAATTGATCGTCAACCTTGCCGTTGAAAACCCCTTTAAATTCAAGCTCGGAGCTTTGTCGGACATTGTTCGCTACAACATTCTGCAGTGATTCGTCTGTGGCGAGTTCTTCGCGCTCTTCCTCGTCAAATTCGTCCGGGTCAAGCCCCTCGCTTTCTAATTTTTCTCTTATTTCTTTTTGCCGCTCTTTTTCTTCGTCCATAAAATTATTTGGTTTCGTCTAATATCGTCTTCAACCCCCAAAACATACCGTTGCGGTATGGCAAGAGATCGTTGATAAGTGTGCGAACACCTTCTTTGGTCGTCTCATTTTTATAGAGTTCTCGGAAAGCGTCATAAACCTCGGTATCCATGTGAAGCCAAGTTCTAACCGGCTCATGTTTTGCCACCTCTTCAAAAATATGAGCACGCAAAATCGCAAGCGTATCTTCCGGCGCTTCTTTAGCAAATGCCATGAGCGAGCGCATCAATCCATATTCCCACTCGACATATCCTTTTGTCTTTTCGAGCGTTTGGCGCGCATGCCGGGCGAGCCATTTTGTATCCAGCGCACTGCGTTCTGTATTGATCCAAAAACCAAAACCTATTAGCGCATCGGCGCTGCAGTTTTCAAGTGCCCAATCCCAGAATTTCTTAAGCTTCTCTATATCAACCTTGTTATATTTTATCCATTCCGCAGCCGATTCTCGTGAGATAGAATGACGACCAATAAACGAAATGAACTCTTTATGATTTTCTGTATTTGGCGTACTCCAGAATGTTTTGAATAGATCGTGCTCAAAGCCAAATTTTGAGAAATGCATAAAAGCGAGCGCAATGTGAACAGCAACACCTTCATCCGGCTCTTTGAAATGCTTTTGCTTTGGATAATCCGCATCTGTTAATGCGAGGCCTCGTTCATAGAGTTTTTGAATTTCTGGATTAAAGAATATCTCCTCATAAAGATTGGCTGAGACATAACCCTCCCAAGATGCCGTATAAAGGTTTTTCTTTTCTGACTCTACGGGGAAAATCTGCGAGAATAGCCCTTGTATCCATTCATTGTCTCGGAAATAGAACGATGGCAGATAGTGCCCGAACATAAACATAAGGGCACGGGTCTGCTCTTTTTTTAGAACTGCCTCATACAACTCTTTTACATCGGGAGAAATTTTTACTTTTTCTTCCTTAGGAAACTTCTTTCCGTCTTGATACATAAATAGCGCAAAAGCCTGAAATGCTCGGCCACGCACTGTATTGATTGCCATTGAATACGGATCGCTCACCATCTGTTCTTGCGCGCCGGGAGAAGTCGTGGTCATTGTCGCCGTTTTCGGCTCTTCATCAGCTGGAATCGGATCGGGATAAGCGAGTAGATAACTCATAATCACTAAAAATTTGTCGCGATGTTTAGGAAAATCGATTTTAACACTTCTTTCTTCACTTAATAGTTCTTGGACAACATCCGTCATGGCAGAATGAACGCCTGTCCAGCCAGAAAGCCACGCATCAAAACTATCTCGTTCGCGCCTTTCATTATCGAAAGGATTGGACTCACCAGATTCCTTTATTGTGATACAGAGAGCTAATAAGTTATCCCAATTTATATTGCCAGAATCAGCTTTATTGCCGCGAAGAATCTCCTGTATGCCTCGCAGAAAAGAATAAGTATAATGCTGATCCAATACACCCCGTTCAAAGAAGAGGTTGGCATTGTTTACATAATCTTGCAGTCGTTTAGAAATATCTATACGCAACAATTCGCCGGCACCCTCGGCATTTAATGGGTTGTGAAAATCTTCATTTGTGTTTTCTTCTCTTAACTTCTCTGGTTTCCATTCAGTTCTTAATTTTTGTGCAATATCATCTATCGGAAGTTTCCCAAATGCTTCTTGGGTAGTCGGACCTCTCGGCCTTATACTGCCGGCAAATCCACCCATTTTTATAGACGGCTCTGGTTCGTAATTAGAACGGATGGTAAATTTAGCTTTTTCAGCTACTTGTTTTTCTTCTTCAGTAAGCTGATCGGCTATTACTGAAAGAATCCTCGAGCCGTACCCTATGTGCCAATTTTCTTTTTCGTTCTCCTTTTCTCGGTCTTTTTTTGTAAAATACTCTATGACCCGTTTTACATAATCACGCTTATCAGTATCAGATAAAACAGGAAATCCGACGCGTAATGCTTTTAGATATTCTGTGCCAGAAATCAACTCGTTATAATAACGCTCGACCTCAAACAATCGGAAGAACGCTTTTTTGAGCTTTTTCTTAAACGCTTCGGGACACAAGCTCAACACAAACAATCGCAGACGCCACATAGAACGGCTATCTGGCAATGGCTCAAAATACTTATCATATAATTTTGTGATCAACTCTTCGTTGTTGCACTGTTGTCCTATGGTTTGTTCTGCATAATGCTTAATAACGGCTGCGAGATTTTTAACATCGTCCCCGTGTGAAAGCCTGTCTTTCTCGGTAAGTTCAAGCTCAAAAAAATCTACATCCAATAAAAAGTAACTATCATAAACTTTAAACACCTCGTCTTTATGATCTTTTTCCCCGAAGAGCACTACCTGCTTCATTGCGTTGGTCATTAGAGTAAGCGCTTTCTCTATATTTTTCTCATCTATCTTAAGCAGGTACTCAAATACTTTTGTATAACTTAGCTCTTTAAAGTAGAAGGGGTTATCAGATAAAAATCCGCGTGAAGTTTTTTCCGCCTCTTCCTTTGTTCTCACGGAAAGTATTGCCTCGGCAATAGCAAGAACGCTATTAAAGTCGCTGGCCTCTGTTAATGTTTTAAGCATTTTTTCATACTCAAAACCCCAATCATTGAAAGCTCCCATAAGCGAAACCCATCTTTCATCACGGATCTTCTTTACTACCCGCTTGAGCTCTGGTGCCGGCAGGCCGCTGCAGATGCGTAAGAATCTATCCACTACTTCGGGGTTAAAATTCTCGGCAGAAATTGGCACCTCAAGCATAATATCAACCACCTTGGTTGGCTCTCTCTCGGAAACTTTCACAAGATAATTAATCTCCGGCGTCCTATAGCCATAGCGTGTCGGATCTTCTGCTTTTTGCTTGACGACATTCAAAAATCCGTTTTCCCAAAGCCAATCAAGCCAACGCTCATCCGCCTTGGTGAAAAAGTATTGATGTGCGTCCTGATTAGCTGAAGCCAAAGCAGAGATATCCTCACGCTTTGCTTCAGCAGGCCCCCTTGTCAGCAACTCGTCTATTTTTTTGTGTAATCCGATTTGATTCATAGATAACCAAGTAAAATTAGAATGGCATCCTCAAAGCTTTTTAGAGTATTTCCCAGCGTTGCATCGTCGTGAGAAGAGGTGTTCATAAATACTCGGATTTGTTCAAAAGATTTGTTCAGAGCGTCCAAATTATCTTTTGTAGGAGCAGAACTGCCATATGTGGAACGCTCTAAAATAATTGGAACGACATCGAGAAAGGCGCTGTGATATTCAGAAGCACAGACCTGTGCATTATTACTGTTCAAATGACGGATTGCATTTTGGTATCTGGCTGCAAAAGTAGTGTTTTTATTCAGTTTTTGGAGAATTTCTTGAACTTTCTGATAAATATGCGCCTGATTCGAACTCAAAGAAATACGCTCACTTTCCGTGGGCAAAGAACTTGTCCCAAGAGCTTCATCGGGGCTCCCGACCCTGGGTTCATTATTCGCAAAGTTTATTGAGGCACCTGGGCTATCTTTAATGGATGCAAGAACCCCCGCGCCTTCTTGTCTAAGTGCATCGCCACCAGCATTTTGAGGAGAAGAATGCGGACTATCAATAACTTCGACTGCTTGATTTACATAACCTTTCTGATTTATGCGGCTTTTAACTTTTTTCACTATTTTCCACCTATTTTCTACATAAATACCCATTACTCCACCAACTAAAAGAGAGACGATTGCTATTATCGCTTCGATAAGTAATTTATATAAATTGTAATCCTCGGTGGTCATTTTTTATTATTATTCTCAACAATTTTAATCTCCTCCGGGGTGAGGCCGTAGAGTTTATAGACGAGCTGGTCAATTTGTTTTTCGTAGTCGCGGACTTTTGTTTGTTTTTCTATCATAAATTCAAAACAGCTTCCCCGCTTCACTCGTCAAAAGCCGCTCCAAATCCAATCTACCCAAGTCGGCCAGCGCATCAAAGCCCAATTGCCGGTTTTCATTGAATGTCTTTTCAGATAACATAAAATACTCCCATTCCTGCGGCTGGTTCGGGAGCGATATTTGACTTGCTGTTTTGCACCAACTCACGGCCGCGCGCGCCTTCAAAACGATCAAATTCTTTTCGTTGCCTTCCGCCTTCTGTATTTCGTCCTCGGCTTTCGTTTCCACGATATACATTTTGTCTTTTATCTTGATAACGAAGTCGGGGAAATAGTCGCGCTTGATTCCGTCTTTGTCCCGATAGGAAATGTTGAGCAGGTGTTTTCTCTGTTGAATTTTTCCAAACGCTTCCACCTCGGTGGATTTATCCAAAGTTTCCTCCATAAACTTTTTCTCAAATCCTTCACCTCGCCGCGAATATCCGGCGAGCGGATAAATACACCGCTCCACCGGCACAGATAGCGATTGCCGCACATAAATCTTTTTTATATCGCTCAACCTGCCAACTTTTCCCGCTTTCACTTCGTATTGAATTTTACCCAAGCCATCCAACAATACTCGCTTGACGCTCCCGACAACAAAATCAAAAAGCGGTGCGTAATTGAGGACCGTATAATTTTCGGCCTTCTGAAAGTCAATCTCGCCGCCGAATAAATAATTACTTACATACTCGTCAATAATTCCGGTAATATCTGCCATCTTGCTAGTGAGTGTGTTCGTGCCGCGCTCGGAAGCCACCGCGATTGTTGCTTGGCGCAAGAAATGGGCGTAATCAAAATACTGATTGTCCAGTTTCCATGTTTTTATTTTTCCACCCGTCTCGGCGTGTGTTTCTGTGATGGAGATTTGGGAAAGTTGTTTTTTGAGCATCTCAAACGGAATGGAATACTTCGGTAACCCCGAAATGCCTATGGCGGAAAAATCAAACTTCGGCGACTGTTCATATACCTGTATCGGCCAAGAGAGATCGTATTTTTTAATTCTTTCGGGTGTGGCTTCCGACAAAATCAAATCGCCGGTTGTTTCCGTGCTCGACGAATCGCCAATACCAATCGCATATCCCTGTTTCTGTAATTCTTCATAGAAACCTCGAAATTTTGGGTGTTCAACAACAAACAAAAAGTCCAAAGAGTTTTTCGGCGCGCGCTTTCGCATCACATCTTCCCGCGCCTCTCGCTTCAAGTCCGCAAGTTCTGGGTATTTGTATTCCGGGAACATCAGTCGTACGCCGCGCCCGACAATCTGTTCCAAAAGGAGATCAGCTTTCGCGCTCCGCAAAACCACTACCACCGCCACATTTTGAGTGTCAAAACCCTCGCGCAACATCAAGACGCTTACCACGACGCGAATCTGGTTTATTTCCTCTGGCTCATCTAGCGTTTCCAACTGCTGGCGATACTTTTCCCAATCCTTGTCGCTCATTTCGCCTTTTTTATCAGAGTGAATTACAAGAACTTGATTGCGATAGTTTCTGCCACGCTCGTCGGTCAAATTTGCCAAATGCTCGGCAACCAAATCAGCCACCTCGGTATTTTCCGCAAGCACGAAAAGCACCGGTTTTTTATCCAGTCCTTTTTCGCGAAATTCCACGGCGATCTGCTCCATCTTTTTTCTGCCGATGTCTAAAAGCAGTTTCTGGCTCACGGAAACACCGATAACTTGCCCGCGCCGGTGTTCGTCGTCGGCTTCGGCTCGTTCGGCGCGCACATCAAGGTCATCCATTTTCTCGCCCATCATTCCCTGCCGTTCTTCCAAAAATATCTGCTTCACGAGCATCGCCCGCATCGCTTCCACTAAATCAAAATCATAGACGATATGGGGGAAGTACTCTTTTTTCTCCGCGCTGCCATAAAATGGCGTAGCGGAAAAATCAATTTGTAAAAATACGCCTTTCTCATCGCCGCGCTTTTCCGCCATTCGGTTATACAGAGCGGTTAAGAATTTCCGCCACACCAACTCCTCGCCTTTAGCGGTTTTAGCGCCATGGACATGGTGCGCCTCGTCATTGAAAATAATTAAATCTGAATACTCGGAAAGAAAATCGGCAATGATTTCGCCGCGCGGCTGTTCCTCCACATCAGCGCCAGTTAGTTGATCCCATAAGTTGCTGGATTCGTTCAAACGAAACTGCTGCCAGTTAGTGATATACACAAACGGCTCGTCCGGCGGCGTAAGATTTGGTCGGATGTCCGCCGGTTCCAAAACTTGCAGATTAAAACGATTGCGAAACCGCTCGCCCTCTGGTATAAAAAGCGGTCGCTCAAAATCCGATTTTGATTTGTCGCGATTGCCGGTTTTCGGGTTATGCTTTCCTAAAAACATATCCAGCAAACGATTCAATACCTCATGTCCAGGCGCAACGAGCAAAAAATGTGAGGAATATTTTCCCGGCCGCTCGCCGTTCAGGGCGTTGAAATATTGCCATACTAAAAGTGCGGCCAAAACCCATGTCTTGCCGGTACCGGTTGCCATTTTGAGACAATATTTCGCAAAAGGTAAATTCTGCACTTCTTCCGAAAGAGCCGCGCTTGCCGCCAACGCTTCGGGAGCAAATCTTTCAAATGCCTGTTTGAGTGTTTCAATACCCAAAACTTCATGGCAGTAAATAATCGTCTCCACCGCACGGCGCTGACATTTATGAAATCCATCGCCGTCTTCTTCCCCACGATTAAACCAATACGCCAAAAGTTCGTAGGTCGTCTGCGTTACGCCTTGCCAGCCCTGATCCGCCCACGCCTTTACTTCCGGTGCAAGTATCGCGGCAAGCGGTAATTCATTGAGTAAATTATTGTGGATTTTCTTTGTCATAGGATTATGTCTTTATATCAATCGTAGCCGTGGCATCGTTGCCAAAAATGTCCACCACGCGCACGGCAATTGTGTGCTTCCCGGATTTTTCATACGAATGTTCTTTCTCTGTTGCTACTACTTTTGCTTTTCGGCCATTCCCGCGCAAATCCTGCCAATGGCTTTTGAAGGTCAATTCGTCGTAGTCCCAATCCACTGCCCAGTAGTCAATCAAAATGGCGAAATTGTCTTTGACAAGTCGCATCAGTTGTTGGTGGTCTTCGCCCGCTTTTTTGCCACTTCCAAGCGGGAAATCATATAGCACATACTTTTCAATGCCGATAGTAACCGAATTGTCTTTCACTTTCGGTTTTTTTAGCTTCAAATACGGTTTTTCTAAAAACTTCACTTTGTCCGAAAACCGCTCAATATCTTCTTCTGATTTTGTTTGTTTTAAGTATTCGTAAATGTCCGGCGGAATCTGACGGCTGACAATTTCCGTTTTTATATCCTTGCCCGCGGCTTTTATCCGCGTTTGTAAAAGCTCGTCATAATTGTATTCATAATCCCACGCCAGAATCACGAGTCTCTTGTAGCCCGTGCCATCAAGCATTTGCGCTTCCTTCGCCAAATCTTCCACCTTATGCGCCGCAACTGCCCTATCGGGATAGCCGCAATAGACCAGTTCCAGCGTTCCATCCTCCGTTTTTCTCACGCCTAAATCTTTACGCCCGTCCATCGGCTCCGCGCCGTAGAGTTTCAAAATAATTCTCTGCATCTCGTAAATCCGTGCGCCACCCAGATAAATCATCTCGCGCTGATAATTGCCGATATTTTCAATCAGAAATGGTTTGCTTTTCATCTCCACCATCCGCCCCCGCGTGACTTGTATGCCGACTTTTCCCAATTCGCACCCGATCCATCGGCGGTTGAGTTTTTCTGCAAGAGCAAGTGTGGTACCAGACCCACAAAAGAAATCTGCCACTAAATCTCCCTCGGATGAACCGGCTTTAATTATTCTTTCCATGAGCTCATGTGGTTTTTGTGTATCATATCCCGTGTCTTCTTTTGCCATAGAATTGACGCGTGGTATTTCCCACATTTGGCCAATCAATTTTTGATCAGATTGATAATAAACTACATTGCCCGCTTCGTCCTTTACGGTAACAGTCTTCTTGTGGACTGGATCCCATTTTATCTTATTTTGTTTGCGTGGCTCATCTAATTTAATATATTGATGATGAAATTGATGATCGCCATATTTTTTTGCAAAAACGAATACACTTTCGGTATCTTTCGGGAAAAATTGAGATAGTTTTGATTGTAGTTTATTTTTATAAAACCACGTGATCTCGTTAATCAGGTTGTCTGTGCCAAATACTTCGTCTAACAATAGTCTAACGTAAGCATTAACATGACCACCAATATGCACATAAATCGATCCGTTGTCTGACAGGAGCCGCTTCATTAGTTGCAGGCGTGGGTAAAGCATATCAAGATAAGAATCCGTGCCGCCGGCCCAAGTGTCTTTGTAGGCAAGCCGCTCAATCACGCTCGGCTCTTTGGTAAATTCGGTTTCGCCGAGCTTTATTTTATGCGAATAGTCCGCTTTAGAATCAAACGGCGGATCAATGTAGATGAGATTGATTTTGCCCTCGTACCCCTGATTCAAAAGCGCCTGCATCGCGAGCAGATTGTCGCCCCAAATGAGGCGGTTCATTTTTTGCTTGTCTAGTTCTTCCTCTCCCAGCAGTCTATCCTGAAAAGACATCGGCAACTGCCCGGCGGTTTCTGGGTTCGGAATCACCACCTCGGCTGTTTGAAATTCAATATCTTTCGGATTCGGCGCGCGATGTGGCTTTGAATCCCACACAATCCGCGCCGAATCCTTTTTGCGATGTACGCCGTTATTATTCATAGTTTTAATTTATCATCAAAAGCCATGAATTCGAAAGCCGCTCGGGTCCATATTTCTCGAGCTTCTCCCGCGGCCTATCCGATTTTGGTAAATCCTTTATTTTCATAATTTCCTATATCTCGTACTTCTTCCAAGGCCGATCCGTTCGACTTTTTTGAGGCGCAAAAGCTTGTCTAACGCTTGATTGACTGTGGGTCTGGCAACTTTTGCTTTTTTAGCAATTTCGCCGGGAGCGGCTTCTTCCACGCTTTGCAGATACTTCAAAACCGCCAGCTGTTTTGGCGATAAAATCTTTTCTATGTTTTTATGGAAAACAGAATTGGACGCCGGGCGATTAACAATTAGTTCAACTTCTTTCTCGGTAATCTTAATGCCAGAAAGCCGCAAAGATGAAGCCGTGCTTTGAATAAGTGTCCGACGCTTCAACTCCTCTAAATACTCCGGGTTAATAGCGCCGTCGGGTAAAAACTTTTTGATATGGATTTTTGCCATAGTTCGATAAACTCACTACAAGTAAATTATCTTATACTTTAACTATATTAGATTATAGTAGATTGTGGAACAAGTCAACAGCCCAAAATCGTATATAACGGCTATATCCGATTGTATGCAAAAGTAGCCGAAAAATGAGAATAAATATGAAAATGGAAAATCAATATAAATCTGAGGGAATTCCGTACACGCGAAATAAAGGATTTGGAACCGCAAAATTGTCAGTAATCTTCGAGCTTAATCAGCAATTCTCCGGCTCGAAGTATCATACAGTGGACCTAAGGAGAATCGAACTCCTACCTTCTCCATGCCATGGAGATGTAATACCATTTTACTATAGGCCCGCTTAAAATATATTGAAAATATTACTTAAAATTTAATTTAATTGCAACTTTCAAATAAAAAAGATAAACTAAATCAAACCGCCCTTGTCGTTCAACGGATAGGACGTGGGTTTCCTAAACCTAAAATCGAGGTTCGATTCCTCGCGAGGGCATAGGGCATGGAGGGTTCGCATAGTGGTCTAGTGCGGCGCACTCGAAATGCGCTTGGGGAGAAATCCCCTCAGAGGTTCAAATCCTCTACCCTCCGCCAATTTTCAAAATTAGGATTTTGGGCGAAAGGCACCGCATTAATAACTAATAAATGAACGACAATAATTTAATACCGAAAATAATTAAAAAGGTAATGCCGGCCGTAGTTTCAATCACGGTTTCAGAAAATATTTCCAAAATTCCAAAAAAAATGACCAGTCCGAAAGACAAGAAAAAACTTAAAAAAATCGCCGACCGCAACGGCGATATTGAAATCGGCGGCGGCTCGGGATTTTTTATCGACAAATCGGGCGTTATTTTAACCAGCAAACACATTATCGCCGACCCCGGCGCCGATTACGCAATTATCACGAACGACAATAAAAAATACAAAACTAAAATTATCGGCTGGGAAAAAAATAACGATATCGCCGTTCTTCAAATCGCCAATAAACACAAAAATTTTCCGACGCTCAAACTCGGCGATTCCGATAAAATCCGGCTCGGCGAAACCGTTTTGGCTCTCGGCAACGCCTATGGCTTTAAAAACACCGTTTCCGAAGGCATTATCTCGGGACTCGGCCGAACCATTTCCGCTGAAACCGAAATCAATTCTTCCGCCCATAAAATTCGCCATTTAATTCAAACCGACGCCGCCATCAACCCGGGAAACTCCGGCGGGCCGTTAATTAATTTAAAAGGCGAAATTATCGGCATCAACACCGTGGCGCTTTTGGAAGCCGAAAACATCGGTTTGGCAATCCCGATAAATATCGTAAAAAGAGGCTTAGTAAACGTACTGGTCAACTAATTTCCCTTCTTTGTCAAAAAGCCTGACAGCATCATGCCGCAAATCAAAAATATCAAAAGTGTTTTTATCAATCCACAACCACCATTCATTTAAAAGAAAATCTCCGTCGTTGCGGTATTTATTAAAGCAATTGCCATAACTGATAGTGTTTAAATAAGCCCGGCAAGTGTTGCCTTGGTCGGTGCCCGGGAAAGAATTATAATTATCGGCCGACGGAATTTCGCAACTGCCTAAAGACATAATATATGATTGGCACTCTCCTGAAAGATTTTTATAACTTTCCCGCGAAATTAAAGGACAATTACGCGGCAAATCCGGATTAAAATCGTAAAGATTATTCAAATAACCGGAACATTTGTTAAGCCGGAGATTTTTATTGAACGGATTTTTGGCGCCGTAAATCGTCAAAGAGCCGTTTTGCGGTAAAATAATATCGGTTTCGTCAAACGGACCTTCCAACCGATAAATATCAATGCTTTTAAAAATTTCAAATGAGCGTTGATTGCTTTTAATTTTCCAGCCCGTAATGTTAATTGATTCCCCTTTTTGAATATATGAATAAAGCCTGAGACTGGCCGGATAACTGCTCCATGAACTCGGCGAAACCGAAGAAATTCTTATTTTTTGAAAATAAGAACTGAGTTCTTCGCGTTTAAATCCGAGAGGAATTAAATAATCCGGAATTTCCGACGCGGAAGTCGCGATTGCCGCGACCGATGTTGCCATTGGCGCGGCTTCGCCTTTTGTCTTTACAAATTCTGTTTTAACCGGCAATCTGAAAAGCGGCCGAAATTCAAGCTGGGTTTGAATTTTTTTAATCAAAATCTGCCAATTAAACGCAAGATAAATAACCACCCCGACGAAAACAATAAACAACATAATAATTTTCGCATTCTTCATAAAAAATCTAATTAACGACTATATTAATCAATTTATCCTGTACAAAAATAATTTTAACGATTTTTTTGCCGACAAGATAATTTTTAATTTTTTCCCGGCCCTTAACCAGTTCTTCCGTTTCTTTTTGAGAAATACCGGAAGAAACAGTTATTTTGTCGCGCATCTTGCCGTTAATCTGAATAATTAAATCAAATTGTTCTTTTTTTATTAGTTTTGGATTATATTTCGGCCATTGCTGTAAAAATATTGATTTTTTTTCGCCAAATTGATGCCATAATTCTTCCGCCAGAT
The DNA here is from genome assembly GCA_038065955.1 of Patescibacteria group bacterium. Lineage (GTDB taxonomy): Bacteria > Patescibacteriota > Minisyncoccia > UBA6257 > UBA9933 > JBBTPY01. Next base: position 20,818 of record JBBTPY010000006.1, on the reverse strand, counting down.
GCGGCGCGAAAGGAGCCAATAATTTCAAAAACAATTGACAATTGATAATTGACAATTGATTTTGTTTTTCCATCTCATTTAATAAAATCATCAAGGATGATATTGCTGTATTGAATCGAAAATTTTCAATGTCTTCTCCAACTTTTTTGACTGTTTGATGTAACAACCGATTCAAATTTACGAATTGACGCGAATCTACAAATTTATTTTTTTGTAAATTCTGACGCATTTGTAATTTGGCATCGGCATAAAATCGCCAAATTCTTTCCAAAAATCTTTTAGTTCCCAATATCCCCGTCGGATTCCACTGTCCGCCCTGGTCATATTGCCCCATAAAACACAAATACATCCGCACCGCGTCGACTCCGAATTTTTTCACCAACTCGTCCGGGTCTATGACGTTCCCACGAGATTTGCTCATTTTCTGACCATCCGGGCCGAGAATTATTCCCTGATGCCTTAAAGCCGAAAACGGCTCTTTGAAATTTAAATATCCCAAATCATTTAAAACTTTTGTAAAAAATCTCGCGTATAAAAGATGAAGTACGGAATGTTCGGCTCCGCCGATATACATATCAACCGGCAGCCAATTTTTCATTTTTTTCGCGTCGGCGAATTTTTTGTTATTTTTTGGGTCGGTATAACGCAAGTAATACCAACTGGAACAAACAAAAGTGTCCATCGTGTCCGTTTCTCTTTTGGCTTTGGCGCCGCATTTCGGGCATTTTGTATTTACAAATTTTTCCGATTTCGCCAAAGGCGATTTTCCCTCTTCAGTCGGCAGATAATTTTTAACGTCAGGAAGTTTTATCGGTAAATCTTTTTCGGAAACCGGAACGATTCCACATTTTTCGCAATAAACAATCGGAATCGGAGTCCCCCAATACCGCTGACGGGAAATCAGCCAATCGCGAAGTTTGTAATTTATTTTGCGCTCGCCCAATTTATTTTTTCCCAACCAATCGGCCATTTTTTCCCGCGCCTCGGCGGATTTTAATCCCGTAAATTCGCCCGAATTAATAAGATGGCCATCGTCAACAAACGCTTTTTCTAAAACGGGACAAATCGGCGCCGGCCAATTTGGACAAATTACGATTTTAATCAACAAATCATGTTTTTTCGCGAATTCCCAGTCTCTTTCGTCATGCGCCGGCGCCGCCATCACCGCTCCGGTCCCGTAAGAACCCAAAACATAATCGGAAACAAAAATCGAGACTTCTTCATTGTTAAAAGGATTGATCGCTTTTACGCCTTTCAATTCAACGCCGGTTTTTTCTTTCGCTAAATCCGTCCTCATTAAATCAGTTTTCTTTTTCGCATTTTCGATATATTTTTCAACTTCTTCTTTGTTTCTTAAAATTCCGCGTAAGTCTGCGTTAAGTCCGCGTTGTTCTGCGCTGAGGAGCGAAGCGACGAAAGAGTGTTCCGGAGCAACCACTAAATAAGTACACCCGAAAATAGTATCCAAACGAGTAGTAAATACAGCTATCGCTGTCGCTGATTCGCGCTGACTTGACGCTGAATCACGCGGAAGTTTATTTTCCGCGTTGTTCCGCGTTTGTTCCGCGCTGTTCCGCGCAGAAGGTGTAATTTTAAAATTTAAAATTGCGCCTTCTGATTTCCCTATCCAATTTATTTGCATCGTTTTCGTTTTCCCCGGCCAATCTAAATCGTTCAAATCATCCAATAATCTGTCCGCGTAATCTGTTATTTTAAAAAGCCATTGTTCAATTTCACGCTGAATAACTTGCGTGTCGCATCTTTCGCATTTGCCGTCAACAACCTGTTCGTTCGCCAAAACCGTATGGCACTTTGAACACCAATTTGCCGAAGCTTTTTTCCTGTAAGCCAACCCATTTTTATAAAACTGCAAAAACATCCATTGAGTCCATTTATAATATTCCGGAGCGGCGGTGATAATTTTTCGCGACCAATCATACATATTTCCCATACTTTCAAGCTGAACTGTCATTGTCTTGATATTTTTATAAGTCCAATTTTTCGGGTGGATTCCTCTTTTAATCGCCGCGTTTTCCGCCGGTAAACCAAAGGCGTCAAAACCGATGGGAGAAAGAACATTGAACCCCGACATTTTTTTAAAGCGACTGAAAACATCGGCCGGGCCGAAATTATACCAATGGCCGATATGCAAATCTCCCGAAGGATAAGGAAACATCACGAGATGATAAAAATTTTTTTTATCTTTTATTTTATCTTTAACCTTATAAATTCCTTCTCTTTTCCAAATCACTCGCCATTTTTTTTCCAACTTTCGCGGATTCATTTATAAACTTTTAAGAATAAAATTGATCGTAAAATTAACGCCGCCGGCGGCTTGAATAATTTTATCAACAGGAAGGTCAACATTATTGAAATATCCGCTTTCAATAAGCCTTTTTTTAAAATCCAAAGCGGCGTTTTCGGCTGGCGCCAGCCCATTCACAATAACCGGCATCTCCGGCGATTGAATAAATATCTTTTCTATAACAATATCCGCGCCGGCCAAATCTCGAATTTTTTCCAAAAATAAAGACCATCTCAGCCGCTCACCATAAGATTTTACCGCCAAATCTATTTTTTTATTGATTTCTCCGGTTTGGTTCTGAAATTTTTCCAATTCAACCAATTTGACTTCATCGCGATTTTTGAAACCGTCCGCTTGGGCGCTTAAAGAATTAAGTGTGTTTTTTAAAAACAAATCGGCGGCGCCGAAAATTAAAATCATCGCCGCAAACGCCATTAAAACGACATTGCGCCATATTTTTATAAATCTGATTACTTTTTCAAAGTAAAATTCTTTTTCAATCTCGTCTTTCCTTAGGCCGATAAAATTATCCTGCGATCGCGGAATTAAACCGCGAAATGCCGCTCCCAAAGCCGGAAACCAAGCCGCCGAAACATCCGTAAAATTTTTAAGCGAAAGCGGTTGAATTTTAAAAGCAAAATTTTCAGAAATGACTTTAACGATGTCGTCAACCAAACCGGGAGCCGCCAAAACGGCGTTTTCAAGCTGGCCGTCCCAATGAGCGGCGTAAAAATTCAAAATCCGCCTCACTTCCTCAATAATTAATTTTTTAAAAGACTCAAAGGGCACTTCCCGCTTGTCTTCATAAACCGACTGCCAGGAAACAAAATGGTTAAAATAAAGATTGCCATTTTTAACAAGATTAAAACTCAAACCATTGCCGCCGACATGAAGCAAAAGATAAGGCTTTGAAACGTCAATGCCCGCGCCGGAATTCTCGGCCAACCGAACCAAAGAAAGGCCGGAAAATTCAATCGCCGCCGGCATAAAATCTGCTTGCTTTAAAAATTTATTTATTTCATCAATAAATTTTTTATGCGCAAAAACTCCCAACGCTTCCAACCGGCCGTTTTCGCCGCCGTTCGCCAACTGCCAATCGGAATAAGCGCCGCCATATTCTATCGGCGAAATCATCTGTAAATTTAATTCGGCCGCTTCTTCAAGGCGTTCGCCCGAAACATCGGGCAAATAAAACGATTGAACATAGACATTATTGTCCGGGATAATTACGACCGCGAAAACTTTTTTCTTTCGGCCGCCAGTTATTTCCAAACGCAATTTAGAAAGAATATTCAAAAAGGCTTCAGTATTTTTAATTTCTCCTTCTTTAATAATCCCGGGCTCAAGTTTTAAAGAAATTGAAAAAGGCGCGCCGCCTTTAAAACCGACGAACCTTAATTCAAAATCCGTAATTTCTAAACCGCCGATTTGAAGCGGCGGATTTAAAATATTTAATATTCGTTTAAAATTCATATTATCTATTTATTTATAACGGCATTTCTTCTATGGATTCTATTTTAACTTCTCCGGTAATACTATTAACATTCAAGAGCGCCTTTAATTTTCTCTTTTTATTAAAAGCTGTACCTATGGAAAAAACCGCGCTTTTGCCGATTGAAGGATTGTCTCTTATGACCGACACTTCAGCCGAACGGTCGCCGACAGCCAATGTCGTTGAAGCGCCGGTGAAAAAATTTTTATCTCTAACCACTTTCATTATAGCATCGTTTACTCCGGCTTGCGCCGCCGCCATGGCCTCGGCAGACATTTTAACGCCGAATCCGCTCTGAGAAACCAAATAGGCGACTAAAATGCCGGCTAACCCGATTTCAACTATTATCCCGCCTATTATAAGAATTGTCGGCAAAGCCACGATGCCTCTTAAATCAAATAAATTGCGTAAAATATCTAATAATTTCATTGCCGAGATGAAGTTGATTGAGACTGTTGCTGGGGTTGAAATTGCTGAAATGCCTGCGGATTTTTAATATAATTCAACAGCTCGCTGTCTTTTTTTAACCTGACTTTCCAGACAATCATATCATCGTTGATATAAATCTTCCCTTCCGGTTTCCAAAAAGAATTCTCAAATTTTGAAATACTTAAAGGATTCTGCCGGTCTTCCGGATTTCTTTGGATATAATAAACATCGCTTAAGGACGAATTTGAAAAATAATTTAATCTGCCGAAATAAAGGTCGCCGGTATTTAAATAAACCGCGTAATAAGGTTTTTCAAAACCGATTTTCTGCCAATATAAAACGACTCCCAGGGCCATTAATAATATAAAGACAAAAAATAATAAAATTTTGTTTAATTTTGACATATTAAATAATTACGGGCTCCAATTTATTATTATATCATTAACTGTCGGACTTTGAGTCTGCGCCAAATTGGATTCTAAAATCGCTTTATAACGAACATATCTTTTATTATTATGCTGAATCGGATTTATTTCAATAGGCGCATTTGAATCTGTTGGAGAATAAACGTCGTTGTCAAGCGACGTGTTATTGGGACCGTAGTAAGTCCAGGGACCGGCGGAATTATTTGAAGAAGCGATCTGAAATTTCACCGCTCCGCCGTTTCTGCTCCCCTGCCACATAATCGTGTTAATAGCCACGCCGCCGGCAACTTGAGCGTCAAAAACGCTGGAAGTTAAAGTGCCGGTCGCCGCCTGCGCCGACCAAAGAGTTTTCACTTTATAATTAACGCTCCCTCCTCCTTCCGCAGAATTAAAACTGATCCAGCCGATAATATCGTTCCAAGCCCAGCCGTGAAAATCGCCGCCCGAATCAATGGAAACTGAATAAACAACCGGCGTAGTGGAAGCAAAACTTATCCAGCCGATATTGTCATTATAAGCCCAGCCCGAAAGATTGCCGGCGCCGTCATTTGAAACTTTAAAATCGCTCGCGCCGCAAATATTGCCATTAGGCGTGGAATTACAATTCAAAGCGATAAAACCAACCGACGAACTTGCATATCCTTCTAAACGATTGCTATAAACATTAACATTACCGGCCGGATAACCAAAATCAATCCAGCCGATTATGTCATTCCAAGCCCAGCGATCGATCGGATCAATAACGGCCGCATAAATAAAATTTGAAATTAAAAATAAAAAACAAAAAGTGACGATTAAAATTTTTAATTTTTTAAGCTTAATCATATATTTTCTTACGGCAAAATTAATCTAATTGACCCGGGTGTTGAAGAAAAATCAATATTGGACGATGAAGTGGCGAATTTGCCATTAATAATCGTTCCGGCGCTTGTAGTGGCAAATATCTCTTGGTTAAATCCGCCCGACCAATCGGTCTGGACAAAAACCGCATTGCGAAAACGGGTTAAATACTGAACTTCTTTAATATTCCCTCCGCCGCCCCATTGAACAATTACCGCAATTTTTTGGGTAGAAGGGTCATCATTAACCGAATTATAAATAACTTCAATATTATTGCCGGCGTCGCGGGAAACGTTTTCAATATAAAAATAACGGCTGAACTGCCTTCCTTCAATAATTAAAGATTCCGCGCCGGAAACAATCTGCCGCGTGGAACTGGAAATGTAATATTGATTACTTACTCCTTTATTTTTATTGTAAATATTAAGCCAATCGGATTCTGATATTGAGCGGATATCGTCCATCATTTGCCTATTCAAAGAAGACGCAATTTGAACCGTTTTCGTGTTTAAATTATATTTTAAAAGCAAAACAATGGAACCAACCGAAGCGCCGATTAAAATCGTCCCGATGGCCATAGCAATTATTATTTCCACAAGCGATTGGCCTTTAATATTGTTGTATTCTGCCATTAGCATTGACGGTGATAGTTTTTATTTTAGAAGAATCGCTTTTTAAAGATATTATAACAGTCGTAGAAGCGAACGGCAAACCGCTGATTGAATTAAAAATAATGTCCTTGCTCGCGCCGCTTGACGGGTCGTTAAATTGGACCGTCGGCCGCAAATTTGCTCTTAAAACCGTATTGCCCGAAGAATAAACGGCGCCTTGAAATAAAGCGTAAAAATCGTCTTGATTTGACGGATTTTCAAGATGAACGCCCCAATTACTGCCGTTTTCCTGAGTAATTGAACGATTTTGGGCATTTCTTAAAAGAGAAATAATTTCATTGACCGTTAAATTCAAATTATTTTGAGCGCGAAAATTAAAAAGATTAACTGAACCGACGGCGGCTAAAATCGCCATAATGGCAACTACTATTAAAAGTTCAATTAAGGTAAATGCTTTCATTATTAAAACTCCCCCATCAGCTGATAAATCGGTATAATCGTTGATAAAGCGATTACCGCGATAATTGCGCCGATTATCAAAAGCATAACCGGTTCCAAAAAAGAAAACAGCGATTTAATCGAAGATTCAATTTCCGATTCGTAAAATTCCGACAATGTTTCCAAAATTTTTTCCAAATGACCGGCTTTCTCGGAAACCGCCACCAAATTGGTTACCGTCCGCGGAAAAACCGGCTCGCGGCGAAAAGCGTCGCCGATTGTCAACCCTTTGGCAATTCCTTCCTTGGAAATCCTTAATAAACTTCTTCTTAATTCTCCGAAGCCGACCGTATCGGCCGTAATTTCCAAAGAATCCAAAATAGGCATTCCGGCCGACAGCAAAGCCGAAAAAGTTCCGGCAAAACGCTGAAGAGCGATTTTTTTTAAAACATCTCCGACTGCCGGAACTTTAATGATTAATTGGTAAAAAAATTGCCGGCCGATTATAGTCCTGGCAAGAAAATACCATAAAGAAAAAATTAAAATCAGCAATCCGCCAAAAATAATTAAAAAATGATTACCGATAAAAATACCGACTAAAAAAACGATTTTTGAAAAAAGAGGCGGCTCAAAACCGGTAGAACTAAAAACATCGGCGATTTTCGGCAAAGCAAAACCGACCAATATAAAAAGAATAGCCGAAGAAGCAATTAATAAAATAATCGGATAAGTGAGGGCGGCTTTGATTTTATGACGAAGGTCGGCCTCTTTCTGCAGGGAAATGCTTAATCGCGTAAGAACTTGTTCCAAGTTTCCCGAGGCCTCGCCGGCCTTAATCAAATTAATGAAAACCGGAGAAAAAAATTTCGGGTATTTGGCGAAAACAGAATAAAACGGCTGGCCCTTTTCTAATCCATAACGAATTTCCATAAGCAGGGCCTTGACGTCCGCTTTATCAAAATCACCGATTAAAATATCAATGGCCTTGAATAAATCGGTTCCCGTCCTGATCATTAACGACAAATATTTCGTCAAAAAAACCTTATCGGTTACGGTAATTCCTTTACCGAAAATATTAAATCGGCCAATTTTTTTAATCTCTTTAAGCGACTTAATCGAAACGGGTCTTAATCCTTCTCTTGCCAGATATTTTAAAACATCAGTTAAACTCTCTCCCTCTATCTCCCCTTCAACCGCCGCGTTATCAAGTTTTGAAGCTAAATAGTGAAAACGCATAAATTTATTCTCTAATAACTCTTAATACTTCCTCTATAGTCGTCATCCCTAATTCGGATTTTTTTAAGCCGTCCTCAAACATCGTAATCATCCCTCTTTGTTTGGCTAATTTAATCAAATTATTAAGAGAAAACTCGGAATTAATAATTTCTTTTCTTATATCATCGTCAATATTTAATATTTCATAAATGCCGATTCGTCCGCTATAACCGGTATGATTACAACTCGAACAACCCCTGCCCTTATATAAAATCTTAGGCGCCTTAAAATCGGCGATTAAATGCAAATCTTTTAATTGTCTTTTTATTGATTCTATTAAATCGGAAGACGGCGAAAAAGACTCAATACAATTGAGACAAATTTTTCTTACTAACCGCTGAGCCATTATCATATTTAAAACCGCGGCCGCCAAAAAAGGAGCGATTTTCATATCGATTAATCGAGGCACTGCCGTGGGCGCGTCATTAGTATGAAGAGTTGAAATCACGAGATGGCCGGTTAAAGCCGCGTGCACCGAAATTTCCGCCGTCTCATTATCGCGAATTTCGCCTACCATAATAATATTAGGGTCCTGGCGCAAAATAGAACGGAGACCGGCGGAAAAAGTAATCCCGGCTAAAGGATTAATCTGAACCTGATTGATATATTTCATATCATATTCAATCGGATCTTCAACGGTGACAATATTTACTTCCGGTTTGTTTAAAATATTAAGCAATGAATAAAGCGTAGTGGTTTTACCCGAACCGGTCGGACCGGTAATTAAAATCATTCCATAAGATTTTTTAATGTTTTCCCTGATAATAAGCTCGCTATTTTCCATTATCCCTAAATCTTTTAAAGACAATGGTTTTTGCGTTGACGGCAAAAGCCGCGTTTCGATTTTTTCACCGTAAAAAGTCGGAATTATTGAAACCCGAACATCAATCAAATCGGAACCGATTTTATAACGAAAACGGCCGTCCTGCGGCTTTTGATGTTCGTCAATTTTCAAACCGGCCAATATTTTCAACCGAGCGATGATAGCCGGATGCACTTCTTTGGGAATTCTCATAATTTCATGCAAAATGCCGTCTATCCTGAATCTGACGAGAATTCCGTCTTCAAAAATTTCTATATGAATATCCGAAGCCCTCAGTGAAGCGGCATAAGAAAAAAATCCGTCAATAATGGCGATGATGGGAACCGCGGCCGCCGCTTCTTCAACGGTTTGCGATATTTTTTGGCGCAATGAAGCCGCGATGTTTTCTTCAATAATTTTTTTAAAATCTTCGGCGAAATGACGGCCATAAAACGAAAAACCTTTATTTAGGTCTTCGGGAGCGGCCAAAAACGGTTTAATCCTTACCCCTAAATGTTTCTGCAGAAATTCAATCGTGTTAAGGTCGCTCGGGTCTTCCATGGCCGCGCAAACAACGCCCGTTGAATCTTTGTCAAAAATAATTACTCTTTTTTGCCTGGCTAAATTCTCCGAAAGACGGCCGAAAACTTCTTCATTTATTTTCCGATTGATAAAATCGACTCTTTCAACTCCAAAATATTTAGCGATGACTCCATATAAATAATCCAATGTAACAATGCCGCGCGAAATTAAAAGTTCGCCAAGATTTTGCCCCAACCGCCGAGCTTCTTCCGATAAAGCTTCAAAATCAGAAGAAACAACCAACCCCTCGCTTATTAAAAGATCTTTTAATTTTTGAGAAGGAATTTGAAGCATATAAACTTTTAAATTTCACAAACTCCCGAAACGCAAGCCAGTTCTTTGGCGCCCTGAGTTTCATCTTCCCATTCATAAGCGATGATTTGGGAAAAATCGATTTCCGGAAAAGCCGTTACCATTTCATTGTATTTTTCTTCACTTATTTCCTCATAAGGAGCGAGCTTATAAACATGGTCTTCGTCTTCGCGCGGCAAAAAAGACAACCCTCCGACAATATCCCAATTCTCGTAAACCCAATTTCCGACTTTAACCCATTCGTCCTTGCCGACCGAAATCGTTACTGAAGGATTATGCTCCGTATAATTATTTTTCACCAACTTCCAATATTCCAGCTGTTCAATAGCGCTCATATCGTTTCTAAAAATTGAACCGGCCGGAGCCTTGACCGGAAATTCCAGAACATAAGTTGAAGCCGAATCCATGCTTTGGCCGACTTCGGGATAATAAGAAACCCGCTGTTCTTTAAGCATTTGAAATAAATTGTCTGTCGCCGCGATTCTTACGCGTCTGATATAATAACGGCTGTGCCGCGGATGCATACCAGAAGAAGCGTCCACTAACTGAGATACCGTTCCCGACGGCTTCACGCAAGTAATGGCGGCCGAAGGATTAATATTAAATCTTTTAGCGTAAATTCTGTTAATCTCAACGGCTTTTTCTTTTAATTTATAAAAAGCTTCCGCATTTCTCAATGTCTGACAATCCCATTGTCCGGTGATTGAAACTCCTAAAAGCCGTTCTTCTTCGCAATTTTTCTTCCATTCTTCGGAAAGATAGCGGAAATCGGTAAATGTCGACTGATAAGTGCCCAAAATAACGGCAAGACGAATTTTTTCCAAAAGGATTTCTTCGGTATCTTCCGCCCTGGCAACGACTTCCGTTAAATTGCAAAATTCTTTTGATTTTAAATAAATTTCGCCGCAAGGATTGGCGCCAACCGTGGCCGCGTCTTTTTCTAAAATTTTCCAGCGCCGTTCCGGCACTTGAATTTTTAATCCTCCCCTATTAAAAATTCCCCGCTCGCCGGCGTTGCTTTTAATGAGAGCCAGCCATTCTTCCAAAAACTGGTCGGCCGTCGGTTTTTCATCATAAGCGACGGAATTATTAGCCAAACTTCGCTGAGGTTCCGTCAAATAAAACTGCCCCATTTTTGCCGCTCTCATCGCTTCGTCGTCCAAATCGGACAAAGAAATCAAAGCGCTTCTCCTGACGCCGCCCATCACCACCACTTCGCCGATTTTACAAATAATATCGTGAACGTCAATCGGCCGAAGACGCCTTCCCTGGCGCGCCAAAATTTTCCGGCGAGAAAATTCCAAAAGATTTTTCAACGGCTCGGGACCGGAAGCTTTACCGCCCATTGTTTTCAAATGACTTCCCACCGGCCTAATTTTTGAAAAATCAAAATTGATGTCTTCCCCTTCAAACCAAACGGTTAATCCCGCGGTCAAAGCGTCTCCCCATCCCTCCTTACTGTCTTCAATCACATAAACCGGCAATAACTTTCCTGTTTGTTTTTTAATCTGGGGAAATAATTGAGTCGTCTGGTGCTCGACGGAAAATCCGACGCCGGCGCCGTTCATTAAAAGAAACATAATTTCGGCGAAATCTTTGATTTTTGCCGGAGCGATATATGAACAATTATAGGCGCAAACATTGTTTTTTCTCGCCGCCTTGCCGGCGCCCCATAACAAACGCATTGAGGGCATCACTTTTTGATTCAAAATCGCTTCTTTTATTTCTTGATATTCGGCATCCGTCAATTTATCATCAAGATTCTCTTTCATAAAATCAATATATCGAGCAACCGTTTCAATCCAAGTTTCACGCCGATTTTCATCTTCAATCCAGCGGGAATAAGTGCGATAATAAATGAATTCGCCCAGAGAATTCCGAAAATATTTCTTGCTTTCCTCGGCTAATTTTTTAATTTTTTCCGGAACTTCTTTGCGCTCGGTCCGAACTTCGGCTCTTTTCTGCCGATAAAGAATATAGGCTTTAACGGTTTTGGCGTAATCCAATAAAATTAAAGATTCTTCTACAATATCCTGAATTTCTTCAATCTCTAAAATATAATCTTGAGGATATTTTTTCTTTAAAACGATGAGTGTTTGGTCGGAAATACGAATAGCGTCTTCTTCGCCGCCTTCGCCGGTCGCCGCGAGCGCTTTCATAATGGCGCGAGTAATAAAAGATTTGTCAAAAAACGCCAACCGTCCGTCGCGTTTTTTGACTGTTTTGAAATAATCGTTCAAAACCGATTTATTATTTTGAAATGTTTTAATTTCGGCCATTTATTTTCTTTTCTTTCTTAAAAATGTCGGAATATCCCATGCATTATCGTCGTTTTTTTCTTCTTTTTCTTTTTTATTTTTATCATTAACAGTTTTAGAAACCGTTTTTTCCGCCACCGCGGAAAATAAATTCGGCAAAAGCGCCGTTTCCTTATTTAATAAACCGTTAAAACCGGTCGCCATTAAGGTCACTTTTAATTCGCCTTTTCTAAGTTTTTTATCATAATAAGCTCCAAAAATAATTTTTGCCGAATGGTCCGCGGCTTCGGAAATCATTCGGGCAATATCGTTAATTTCGCTCATTTTTAAATCGCGATGGCCGGAAACTGAAAAAAGCACTTTTCTCGCCCCTTCTATGGAAATTTCCAGAAGCGGAGAATGAATAGCCATATTGACGGCGTTAATCGCTCGCTCGGCGCCGAAAGAAGAACCGATGCCGATAATCGCCGAACCGGCATCCTGAATAATCGTTTTAACGTCGGCAAAATCAATATTAATAATTCCGGGCGCCGCTATCAGTTCGGCAATGCCGGCCACTGAATTTTTCAGCACTTCATCAACGGCTTCGAAAGCCTTTGTTAAAGTGGTATTTTTATTAATAACGGAAAAAATCCGGTCATTGGGCACAATAATTAAAGTGTCAACTTTATCTTTAGTTTTTATTATGCCTTCTTCGGCAATCCTCTGCCTTTCATAACCTTCAAAAGCGAACGGCTTGGTCGCTATCGCCACGGTTAAAATCCCTAAATCTTTGGCAATTTCCGCCACCACCGGCAAAACACCGGTACCGGTGCCGCCGCCGAATCCGGCGGTAAGAAATACCATATCCGCCCCCTCCAGCGCTTCCGCGATATCGGCTTGGCTTTCCTCGGCCGCCTGACGCCCCAAATCAGGATTCATTCCAGCTCCAAGACCCCGGGTAACATTCTTGCCGATATAAATTTTCTTTTTCGCCTGGCAATATTCCAAATCTTGAATATCGGTATTTATCGCGATTAAATCGACGCCCCGGGAAAAAACTCCAAACATCCGAGAAACGGCGTTGCCGCCGGCGCCGCCAATGCCAACCACTTTAATTTTAGCCAAAGAATACGGCAAAGAACGCTTTGGCGAAGAACGTTTTTTTAATTTATTAAATCGTTTTTTTTGCGCCATAGTTGTTAACCCAAACCATTTACGGCTTAAAATATTTAAGCATTTTAAAAACTAATCCTTTTAATCCTTGTTTTGAAATCGTCCAATTTTTTTCGCCCGAATGCTCGTCGCTCCCCCATAAAAGCAATCCTGCGACTGCGCTGAAATCGGAACTTTCAACCTGCCCGCCGAATTCGGCGTTATAAAACTCCAAATTTTGAATTTCCGGCATTCCTATTTCCGCTGATAATTTTAACTCTTGTTTTGCCAATTCCACAAGAGCCGGAATTTTAGCTCCGCCGCCGACAATTACGGCGCCCGCCGGCAACCGCCTGGAACGGTCAACTAATTTTAACTCATTATTGATAAATTCAAAAATCTCGCTCAATCGGCTTTCAATAATTTCCGCCACAAATCTCCGGGAAACTACTGTTTTAAAATTTTTATCCAATTCTCTCACGTCAACGCCGCTTTTCTCTTTTATAATAGACTGACTGATTTTTTCTTTAGAGGAAACATCTCGACTCAACGCCGTTCCAAAAAGAATTTTTATCAATTCTGCCGCCTTTACCGAACATTTTAATCCAATAGCCAAATCATTCGTAATATTGCCGGAACCAACAGGAAAAGCGGCGGCGTGAAGAAGTTTGCCTTCTTCATAAACGCTCATTGAAGTCGTTCCCGAGCCGATATCAATCAAAACCGCCCCTAAATCTTTTTGAGCTTTTGTCAAAACCGAACGGCCGCCTGAAAGTGGATTATAAATCAACCCGCCGATTTTCCCGCCCAAAGATTCAACGCAATTTATTATATTTTTAACGTTCGGCGAAGAAGCATCAATAATCAAACTGTTAACTTCCAAACGAGTGCCCGTCATCGCCAAAGGTTCGCGAATATCCGAAATACCGTCAATGACAAATTCTTTGGCAAGGGTATGAATAATCATCCGATTGGGCAAAAGTTTTATCGCCTGCGAAGCCTTAATCACTCTGTCAATGTCATCTTGAGAAATTTCATTATCGGCGCGGGAAACAGCCACTATTCCTCGCGAAGTCTGGCATTTTACGCCCACTCCGCCGACATTGACGAAAATATTTTTAATTGCCGCCTTATCAATTTCTTTAATTTTCAAAAATGTTTCCCTTAAAGCTTCCGTTGTTTCTTCCATATCAACTATTTCTCCCTTGCGGATGCCGGCCGAAAAAATTTTAAAAACTCCAAATATGGCCAATTGGCCCCCTTTTTTAACCTCAGCGACAATAGCTCTAATTTGAGACGAACCGAGATCTAAGGCGGTAATATACATAAAAAAACTAAATTTGACCAAGCAATTTTTGCTCAATTTTTTCCATTTTTATTCTATCATTTTTTTTCTTATGAACATAGCCCAGAAGATGAAGCAGGCCATGAATCAACAACCGATTTCTGACATCTGACATCTGACATCTGACATTTAACATCTGACATCTGACATCTGACATATTTAAATAAACCTCACCGATACGCCTGAATTTTGACGGCGGCGAAACAAAATTTTTCGGCTCGTTGAAACTTAAAACATCTGCCGCTTTATCTTTGCCGCGAAACTTTTTGTTTAAAAATTTCATATCCCGATCGCCGAGTAAATAAATTTCCGCCTGAACGCCGTCTTGCTTTAAATTCTTTAATATCTTTGAAGCAGAGATTTTAATTTTTTTTTCAAATTTCCCGAATTTTTTTTTCAAACCGATTACCAATATTTTATTCATACCTCAAACCATCCCCTAATAATATTCTCCTTCATCATTTTTTCCATCTCCTCTTCGCCGAAATATTCCGTAAAAATTTTATTCCACAAAGATTCCTGATGATGATAAAGATATTTTATCATTTCTTTGGATTTTACCAGCGACATCGCCGTATCCACCAGATTAAAACTCACCAAAACGTCAACGCCGGCGTCGCTTTTAAAATAATCGCCCGCCCAGTTAAGATTTTGCCAAAAGAAAAAATCTTCCGGGAAACCGTCGAGCGTCTCGCCTGCCCTGACAAGCAACCTTTCCGCCCTTTCCCAATGAAGCGCTTCCGGATTAATATGAGGCGCGGACAAACGCCAATCGTTTTCATCGTCTTTGGCCAGATAACGCTGAATGACCAGCCACCGGATTTTTTTGGAAACCGGCAATTGCCGGTCAATAACATCTCCTCTCAGCAAAGAAATCAAATTTTCGACGAAATTTTTTCCCTCATTTGAAAATTGCTTAAAAAGCGAAGAATAAAAAGGAATCTCGTTAAAATAATGGAGTATTAAACTAAAATTTCTCATTGTTTCTCCGGAAATATCCAAAGCCAAAGGAATGACGTAAATCACGCCGAGTTCTTTCAGGTGGCTGATATTATGATGTTTTTTGCGGATAAAATCCTGAGCCAAAATCGCCCATTTTTCCGGCAAGGCCCTAGTAACGATTTCCCGCTCTTCAAAATCCGAAGGTTTCAGATTTTCATATTGCTTGAAAAAAACGCTGTTCAACCAATCACTGCCTTCCACAAAACGCAAACTGCTGTAAATTTCAAAAATATCTTCTTTCCCGAGCATTTCCTCGATGGAATTATATTCTAATGTTCTTAAAACTTTTAACGGCGGGCAATTTTTTAAAAATTCCGCGGCCTTTTCGGTTTTCAGAAAAAAACCTTTCGGTTTTTTGGCGATTTCTTTAGCCACTGTCAACACTTTTTCCCAATCTTTTGTTTTTACCGCCGACGGCTTGCCCAATAATTCAAAAAGTTTGTCGTCGTCAATTTTAATTTTTTTAATCAAAGCGTCGTAAACTTCCTTTGCGCCGCTGTTTTTCGTTAATCCAAGGGCGGCCAGCCTGTTTTTAATGATAAATTCATTGTCTTCAATAATTTTATCCATCACTTCGCGTTTACCGGTCAACGCTCCAAACTGTTCATCAATAAGGCGAAGATTATCCTTATCCGTTCTCAAAATTTTAGCGAGTTTTTCGTAAGAATGCATAAAAATTTTACGGTGTTTTATGTTAAACGCTTCCACCGCGGCGATTTTTCAAATTCCCGCTTTGTTAAAATCCCCGCTTTGGCGCCGATATGCTCAATCACCGAAGTGGCGTTAGCCGAACCCAGACGAATCGCGTATTCAACATTGCCGAGCCGGCATAATCCTTTCCCGCAAACTTCTCCCTTTTGAACCAAACCGGCGACAAAACCGCTGCCGAAAGCGTCGCCGGCGCCGGTGCGGTCAACAACTTTTTTCTCCTTAAAAACGCCGGCTCGGCAAACGCGCCGGCCGTCGGAAACCAAAACCCCGTTCGGCCCGTCGGTCATCGCCACGATGCCCGGCGCAATCTCGTCAAGTTTTTTAAAAATCTCGTTTTCTTTTTGATAATTAACGCCGGTTAAAATTGACGCTTCTTCGCGGTTTAAAATCAACGCCTTGCTTTTCGCCAAAAACGGCTTCAACCGTTTCATCCCAATCTCAATAAAATGTTTTGAAGGGTTAAAAGCTATTAAAGTTCCGTTTTTATGAAAATGATTGAAAATTTTCCCCATTACCGGCAAAGAAATTTTCCCGGGAACGATATACGCCCAGCGAGCTTTTAATTTTTGAAAAGGAATTTCTTTAATTTTTAAATTTTCCGAAGCTCCGCGATAAACCAAAATCGTTCTTTCCCCGCCCGGCGCCAGAAGCACGGTTGAAAAAGCCGTTCCCTTTTTTGGGTCTTCAACCGTTAAAACGGAAACGTTTTCTTTATTAAGTTCGTCCAGAATATTTTTCGCCGATTCGTCTCGGCCGATTTTAATTAACGCCGCCGTTTTTAATCCTTGCCTGGAAAAAGCGACCGCGGCATTGGCGGCGCCGCCGCCGGTGGTCAAAATCGGCTCGGCAATTTCAATTTTTCCGCCCAAAGCGAAACATTGGGCTTCACCGGTCGGAAATCCGTTTTTAATAAAATGTTTCTTATCGGAAATTACCCGAAAAAACGGGCTGGTCAAAAAAACATCGCGGGTGGCAGTGCCGACCGTAATCACATCGTATATATTTTCCGAAGACATATTAAAACAAATACTCTATTTCTTCTTTTAAATCAATATCGTCGCTGATTAAAGTATTGGCGCCGCCGGCTAAAACAAAGACGTCTTTCACTTTCATCTTCTGCCGTTCTTCCACGGCCTTAATTAAATTCATCGGCTTTTTTCGCTTTAAAAAAATAACGCGCCTCTCCTCCAATTTTATAATGGCTTTAAAAAAAGTTTATTGATGGGCCGCCAGTGGTGACCTCCAGTTTTTATTACTTAGTGAGTGCTCTATCTGACGGCCCGTTTTTATTTTATAAAAAAAGCCGAATAAAAACAATAATGACGGACAATGCCCGATATTTTCAAATGTCCTCAAAATACCCACATATGTGGATAAATTGAAGACATAAAAAAACCTCCCCCACCACTTTTACAACAAGCAAACGCTTTCGGTAAAAGCGGTGAGGGAGGAAAACTAGAAGGGCAATCCTTTGCCGATATCGTCGTAAAGGACTGCTCAGCGCTCACCGTTTGAATATTAGCACGCCCAATTTAAAAAATCAAGAGTTGATTTCCTTCTTAAAAACCACGAATTTATATCCGGCGAAATTCCAAACAAGCGAACCGGCAATCGCCGTTATTTTCGACAAATTAAGCGCGATAAAATTTTTGCTCAAAAACGCCAAGCCGAAATAACGCGCCATTTCAAAAAATCCGTCAAATAAAAAATTAAAATTATAATAAAGAAAACTGAAAATCAGCTGGTGAATGACGAACATTCCGAAAACCGTAATGGCAAGAAATTTAACAATCTGAAAATAAAGGCCGCCTTCTCCGCCGCGAAACACCCAAAATTTATTAAAAATAAAGCTGTTTATCATCGCGATAAAAACGGAAATCACGTTGGCAATCAAGAATTTTTGGCCGAAAATCGTCCAAACATAAACAAAACCGAAATAAACTAAAATATTGAGCGCTAAAAAATCAATAAGCGTGTTCAGCGCCCCCACTATGCCGAATTTCGCCGCCTGTTCGGTTGTTTTCATAATTATTAACGCCGCCTTAGAAAAAACTCAAAGAAGCGATTGTTATTAAAGCGACTAAAATTATAATTGTTTTAATGATTATTTTTTTATATTTCATTTAATATATTTTACAATTATTATTTAATAAAATCAATTTCTTCCGCTAATTCCCAGCCTCACATAAAAAGTACTGCCTCTTCCTTCTCCTTCCGACTCCGCCCATATCTCTCCTTTGTGCGCTTTGACGATTTCGCGGGCGATATAAAGCCCCAAACCCGTCCCTTGAATCAGCCGCGCTTCTTTGGCGCGCTTGAATTGGTCAAAAAGTTCCGGCAAGACTTCGGGTTTAATACCCATGCCGGAATCGCTGACCGAAAACAAAACGCCTTGTTGTTGGTCGTCAGTCGTTAGTCGTAAATTAACCTTCACAAATCCCTTCTGCGTGTATTTAATCGCGTTTTCAATAAGATTTTGAATTACCTGCCTTAATCTAACTTCATCGGCTTTTATCACAATTTTCTGGATGTCCAACGCTTCTAAATTGAAACTTAATTCTAATTTTTTTTGCTCGGCCAATATCTTCAATTCATCAACGATGCTTTTCGCTAAATCAACAATATTCAAATCCTTAAACTGATAATCCATTTTGCCTTCTTCAATCCGGCGCAAATTCAAAAATGTCTCCGTTAAATTTATCAGCCGATCGCAAGCCGTTTTAATATAAACGGTTATCTCTTTGGCTTTCTTGGGAATTTTTCCGTAACTGCCGTCGTATAAAAGTTGAGCAAAACCCTTAACAATGCCAATCGGCGCTTTTATCTGATGCGATACGAAAGAATACATTTCCGTCCTAAGCCTGTCCGTTTCTTTTAATTTCTGATTCATGGATTCAAGTTCATTGGCCAATTTTTCCATTTGCTCCTTTTGCTCAACTTCCCTAAGAACGCTTCTGATAAGTAAAATTCCCGCAACAATCGTAAAAACAAACAATCCCCCTACCAATAGCCTTCCTTTTAATGTTTCTTCTAATAACAATTTAAACAAAATCGCTACCCAAATCGCAAAAACAAGAAATTCAGTTAAAATAGCCTTAATATTAAATAGTTGATATTTAAAAATAGCAAACCCCAATATAAGTGGATAAATAAAAACCAAAATATTCCCGTAAGGCAAAATAGGAATATCATACCAAAGGAAAAAATTTGTAGCTCCACCACCAAAACCAATTAAAGAACTTATAATTATGTATTTAATACTTAATTTTTTTGTGCTTTCACTAATTTTATAATGTCGCCAAAGAATAAATAAAGTATATAAAGTCAAACCAAAATATATAGAAATCAAATAAAAAGTGTAAAGGATTCCTGGAACTGGCCAAAAATTAAAAATAGATTTAGGCTCTACTTCTTTAATAAATAAACTAGAAAAAGAAAAAATGAAGATTACAAAAACAACTAAATATATAAATCTAATTAAATTTTTATTCTTCTTATTTAAATCGAGAAAGGTTAATATCCAATGAAAATAAAAAATTGGAATAAAAAGTGAACCAATAGATAATATCCTTGACCAAAATAGAGCAGAAACAAAATTATCTGAAGACATCCATTGCCAATAACTTAAAGACCATAAAACAATTGATAAATTTAGATAAAAAAATAATCTGCTTATAAGATCCTTTCTATTTTTAAAAACAACAAAAAAACCCAATAATCCAGAAATAAATGCATTTACCAAAGCTGAAAATATGAAAAAATTCATTGATTATTAAATTATTTTTTACACTTAATTACCCCATGAATATTATGAGGCTCATAGATAATTTTAATATTACTAGACTTAAACTTAGAATTTGTTATTAATTTAATTAAATCAGATTCATTACGAAATATTAAATTAGGCCAACCAACAACATCCGTAACAAATCTTTTCTCTGGATTATCTTTTATATTACCCGTTATAAAAACACCATCATCAGTTAAAGCAGAATAAATTTGATTAAATAACAAAATGGCTTTTTCATCTTTCACATAATCTAAGAAACCAACCATTTCTATTATATCAAATTTAATATTAGTATTATTTTTTAAAAAATTAGAGATCGTATCTTGATGCCATTTAAATAGATGAGCAATGTCAAATATAGAAGTCAAATTTTTACCATATTCTATGGCAGAATCACTCCTATCAACTCCAAATATTTCAAAATCAAATTTTTCTTTGTGCAATCCAACTACTTCTATAATAGCCCTATTTGAACCACAAGCTAAATTCAATATCCTTATTTCTTTTTTATTAAAAGAATGAATGGCTTTTATTAATTCTTTTTTAACTAATTTTAATCTATTTCTTAAGGCTTTAGCGTTATTTGTCTTTAGCCAAAAATAAGCCATAAAACCGTCTAAAATTCCTTTCTCAAATTTTATTTTATGGTCAAAAGAATAAATGACTTCTAGGGCCTTATGAGTGGTCGCGTGTTGATTGACGGCTTCCGCTCTTTTGCCAGATTTCACAAAAATTCCTTTAGGCAAACGGTTCAAAACAGGTATTAAGAAAAAATTCATCGCTCTTCTTAAAAAAGAATTCACTTCATAATCTTTTGAATCATTATCAACGATTATTTTTATGTTATTAGAAAAATTCTTCATTAATTATATTATACCATAAAAATTCTACTTCGATTATTTTACGATTTTTATCGCTTTTTCTATAAATTTATTAAAATTATTTTCTTTCCGCCGCAATTTTTCTAATTTAGCCCTTAATTCTTGATGTGCTGAATAACCGACATCTAAAGGCAACTTCCTTTGTTTTAAAATTGGATTAAGAAGCGCCGTTAACGATTCTTTGAG
>JBBTPY010000005.1:0-13002 GCA_038065955.1 Patescibacteria group bacterium | reverse complement strand
CACCACTCCCGTTTCAGTTTCCGGAATTACCAATGCGGTAGCAATTGCCGGAGGAATGTGGCATTCTTTAGCTATTACTGGCGGTCTTTTTTTTCAAGTTGCCGCTAATACTGACAATTCCACTTGGAATTACAAACCTCTTCCTAAACAAATTGGCGTTGCTTCAAACAGATTAGTTATTCCGCCAGATTTAGATAATAATAGATATATAAGATATAAAGCTTATCTTTCCACTTCCGACGGTAGTTTTACTTCTTCATTAGATAATTTAACTGTCAATTATAGACATTATTCAGTTTCCGGCGAACTTACTTCTTCGGCTTATGACGCCGCCGACGCTGCCAATGTCTTGTCTAAAATCCAGTGGGCAGAATCTTTGGCGACAAGCACGGACATCAAATTTCAATTAAGAACTTCCGCCAACGGCTCCGCCTGGAGCGGTTGGTGCGGGCCGGACGACGGAACTTCCGGCTCCTGCAATTCTTCAACTTATTTTACTAATCCTTCGGGCGGCGAAACCGTTGATGATATTTTCAGGGACGGTTCAAACGACAGATGGATTCAATATAAAGCTTTTCTGACTTCCGACGGCGGTTTTACGCCGACGATTTCTTCAACAACTTTGACTTATGTCGTTAACGCGCCGCCGAATTTTGACGCAACTTACGGGACAAACGGCGTTACAGTTTCCCAATCTTCGGGCGACACCGATTACGACAGCGACGGCGCTTCGGATATTGGAGAGGTTTTATTGATTTATTCCGTCAGAGACACGGATACCAATTCCGGCACGGTTAATCCCGGGCAAATAACTCCGAGCTTTGAATATCGGCTGAATTCCGGAGCTTCATGGACTTCAATAACGAGCGGTTATCTTAATACCGGCGCTTTGAGTTTGAAAAATGTTTCGCAGGATTCTTACACTTCCACTTCAACAACGGTCAACGCTTCAACCACTTCGGCTTTATGGAACGCGGTTTCGCAGTTGGGAACTAATACTTTTTCAACCACCACTCAAATCAAAATTACAATCAATGATAACGAAGCGGCTAATAATATCGCTTCGTCAACTTCCGCGGTTTTCACTTTGGACACTAAGGCGCCGGCGGCCGCGGCTTTTACGATTGATTCTTCGGCAGGGGCAACAAGCAGTAATATCGTAAGTTATAATCTGTCGGACGATTCAAATTTGTCGTTTATTTTTTCCAACAATAGCAGTTTGTCGGCGGACGGTTCAAACGCCTCAAGCGGCGCGTGGATAGCGGCGAACGCCACATCAACAAACGCTTCAACCACATGGACGCTTTCCGGTTCGCCGAATGAAGAAAAAATTTATTATCGGGTGAAAGACGTTTATGGTAATATGACGGCGACGACGACCGTTACGGCTCCGGCAATCGGCTCGCAAAACGCTTCAAGTATTAATATTAAAGATATTTCCAATGTCAGTACTAACGAATGGCGGGAATTTATTTCCTGGTCGCCGTTTACCGCGACCAGCGGAGCGGCGTTTTCGTCTTATCAATTATATCGTTCAACGAACGGAACGACTTATAATTCATTGGCGACAATTACGGCTTCTTCAACCAATTATTACACCGACGCGAGTGTTTCGTCGTCAACGACGTATTATTATAAAGTAAGATTCGTTGACACTGACGGCGACATTTCCGAGTTTTCCGCTTCGGTCAACGATTACGTTGACGGCCAGGGAGGCACGGATATTACGGCGCCGGTTATTTCCAATGTCAGTTCCACCCCGCAGTCAACCTGGACGAAAATCACCTGGACAACGGACGAGTATTCCGATTCCAAAGTGGAGTATTCAACCAGCGCCGGAGTTTTCACTTCTTCGGTTTTAGTTGACACTATCGTGGCATCCACCACGCCGCACACGGTTTATTTGGCAAGCCTTACGCCGAATACGACTTATTATTATCGCGTTAAATCAAAAGACGTTCTTAATAACGAAGCCACGGATCCGACCAGCGGCAACGGCTATAGTTTTACGACTATCGGCGGGCCAGTAATTTCCAACGTTTCCTGTTCAAATGTTACGGATAATTCGGCCGACGTAATCTGGAACACGACCGCAGATTCCAATTCCCAAGTTGATTATTCAGTAAGCGCGAGTTTAACGAATGCCACCAGCGTTTCGTCCGGAATGGTCGGCACCAGCACGGCCGGATATTATCAGCATAAAATTACTTTAAGCGGTTTGACTCAGGGCGCGACTTATTATTTCCGGGTCCAATCAACGGATGGGAGCAGTAATACTTCAGTTGACAATAATAACGGCAGTTTTTACCAGTGCCGGACCACCCGCGACACTAAAGCGCCGGTGATTTCCGGCATTTCCACGCCGGTGATTACGGATACGGCGGTTGTCATTATCTGGGCGACCGATGAACGAGCGACTTCGCAGGTGGAATACGGCCAGACTTCGGCCGTTAGCGGAAGTTATGCCACGACAACGACCAGAGACAATACACTTACCATAAATCATGTTGTTACTTTGACCGGCCTGATAAAAGAAACAAGATATTATTATCGCGTCAAATCTTATGACATGAACCCCGATAGCCCGACGGCGGTTTCGGATGAACAGAATTTCACCAGCGCGGCGGAAAAACAGACGATTATCGTTTATGTCGCTTCCGGCGGCGGAGGCGGGACGGTAAGCGATAAAGATACCGTCGCGCCGGCGATTTCCGGCATTGAAATAACCGATATCGGCGCTTTCGGAGCGGTCGTTAATTTTAACACCAATGAACAGGCAACGGCTTTCGTTAATTACGGCGAAAATCAAAATTACGGCTATAATGTCGGTTCTCCGGAATTCAATTCTTCCCACAAAGTTTATCTGACAGGTCTTAAAATGGGAACGGATTATAATTTCAAAATCAAAGCCATAGACAAATCCGGCAATTATTCTTACTCCGAAAATAAAACTTTCAAAACTAAATATTTTGCCGAGGCGCTTGAGGATTTGGCGACTTTGGAAAACGCCGAACAATTTCAGGAAGCCATAGAAAAATCGATTGAGTCAATTCTGCCTTCAATTTTGCCGCCGTTCATTGAAAAGCCGCGCGTTTCCGACATCACGGAAGATTCGGCGATTATAAAATGGAAAACAAATATTCAGGCTTATTCGGTTGTGGCTTACGCGCCGGAAGATATTTACGCTTCAAACATCAAAAACGCGTCAAGTAGCGAAAACGCGACAAGCAGCGAAAATCCGTATATTTCCGAAGTTTCCAAAACGGATAAAAAAACAAAAGAGCACGAAATCGCTTTAATCGGTTTGAATCCGAACACTAAATATCATTTTATGGCGAAATCTTTTTCTTTGCCGCAGGCGACCGGAAAAAGCGCCGACCTGACTTTTACGACTAAAGCGCCGAAAATCGCTCCGCGAGTCGTTGACATAGACAAAGACGCTATAAGAATCGTCTGGACCACGACGGAAAAATCCAGCTCAATCGTTGAATATAAAAACTTGAGGACCGGCGAGGTTTTGAGAAAAATTGACGAGCAAAAAATAATCGAACACGATGTCCGGCTTGAAAACCTTGACCCGGGAACTTCGTACGAAATCAACGTGACCGGATATAATGAAAAAGACAATTTGATTGAAGCCGGGGATTTGATTACCGTTAAAACCAGCCGCGACATTGCGCCGCCGGAAATTTCCAATATCAGGATAGACGGCGCTCTGGTGCCCGGCAGAAACGACAAAGTGCAGACCGTTATTTCCTGGCGCACCAATGAACCGGCGAATTCAATCGTTGAATATGAAGAAGGCTCTGGAAAGTCAGGGGATGAATTGGCGAATAAAGTTTCAGATATCGGCACTTTCACGGATGTTCATACGATTATCGTCGCCAAGCTTAAACCGGGCACGCTTTACCGCGTAAAAATAACTTCAATTGACGAAGCCGGCAATAAAACCGTTTCGCCGATAAGAACAATCATCACTCCGCGCCAGTCGGAATCAATAATTGACGTCATCGTCAAAAACTTTGAAGACACCTTCCAATTTTTAAGGAAATTGAGATAAAAAACTTATCTCCACAAACAGCATTGACAGCGAGAAGCGATATTTATAAAATTAAAATAGAATCAACTTCACATAAGTTATTAATTAATTTTTCAAAATATAGTATCATAAAATCATGCAAACAAAATCATTTTCCAAATCTCTTTTATTCGCGTCATTATTCATATCATTCATCGTTATTGCCGTTCTTTTCGTTTTCCATACAACCAACGCCGCGGTAAATTTGCCATGGTCTACTACATATAATTGTGCTGACTGGACGCAGGGTCAAACTTTAAATTGTGATGGATTAGGTACACACGGAGGTTGGACTACCTCAAACGGCAGCAGAGAACAAATAACCGCTGCTGCCAATTATCAAGGTGGCAGCGGCGGAAGGGGACAGAGGCACTGGCTTGGAGATGGTGTCAACAACATAAGCGGAGGCATGTCTGCCAGTTTTTTGTCTTCTCAGCCAGAGATATGGGTGCGCTGGTATATGCGCTATGAACAGGGATTTGAATGGAACCCTTACTTGATGAATCAAAAGATACTCTATTTTGACCCAATATCATTTCCTCGGCTAATTGTGGGATATTATGGACAAGATAGAGTTTGGATTTACTCTTATGCCTCAGGTCAAGGTTATCCTTCTGTTGGCAATGGATGGAATACCATCATGGCTAATGGTGTTACGGATGCCAGGGGTAACAAGACTTCTGATGGGCAGTGGCACCTCTGGGAGTTTCATGTCAAAATGGACACTAATGGTAGCAATGGCATTCTTGAATTATGGATTGATCAAAAAAAGGTTATTGATGCAACCAATGCAAATTTAGGCGCAACGGTTTTGCAGTATTTAGCGATAGGCGAAAATGGGTTTACTCCCGGCAATGGCCGCGATATGTATGTAGATTATGATGATATAGTTATCAGCACCACAGGACCTATTGGGCCTGTTACTGGCGGCGGCGATGCTCAAGCGCCTTCCGTTCCCGCTGGATTTTCAGCGCAGGCCATTAGCAGTAGCCAGATAAATCTTTCTTGGACAGCTTCCACGGACAATGTCGGAGTAGCAGGATACAGAATATACCGTTGTACCGGTTCAGGCTGTATTCCTTCAACCCAAATCGCCACTTCAACGACAAATTCATATTCCAATATCGGTTTGATCGCCTCCACAGTTTATGTTTACAGAGTCGCCGCTTACGATGCCGCGGGAAATGTTTCCGGCCAATCAAGTTCTGTTACGGCCACTACCCAGGTGATTGCTGATATTACTCCTCCCGCCAGCCCGACCGGTTTGACGGTTCAATAAAACAGATATTTGTTAAAGATATTAAATTAAAAGGCTTATTATTAAGCCTTTTAATTTTGCCGGAATTATGATATTATTATTTTAATAATTATGATTAATATTTTAAAAATAAAATCAGAAATTTATAAATTTGCCCAAAAATACGGAATAAAATTTATTATTTTATTCGGTTCGCAAGTTAAAGAAACCTTAAAAAAAGAGAGTGATTTTGATGTCGCGATTTCTTTAAATAACGGGCGTTCTATTTTTGACGATTCTAAATTATATTCAGAATTATTGGAAAATTTCAGCCATGTTTTTAATGCCAAAGAAGATAAAATTGATTTAACAGATTTAGATAAGGTTAATATTCTTTTAAGATACGATGTTACTTCCGGGGGCAAACTTCTATATGGCGATGAAAATAATTACGCGCAATATCGAGCATTTGCTTTCAGAGAATATATTGACGCCAAGCCGCTTTTCAGGCTTGAAGATTATTTAATTAATAAGCGTCAGCGTTTAATTAATGAAGCTTTATTAAAATAAAATGATTCGCAAAGACCTTATAAAAAGAAAAATTTCTTTAATTCAAGACGATTTGGCCAATTTAACGGTTTTTTCAAAATATACATTTAATGAAATAGCGGCCGATTTTATTAAACAAGCGGCGCTTGAAAGGATGCTTGAAAGAATTATTAATCGCACCATTGATATTAATCAGCATTTAATAGCCGAGTTGGCGACAAAAGAAACGCCGGCGCCGAAAGATTATACGGAAACATTTTTGGTTTTATATAAATTAAATGTTTATCCGGAAAAATTTGCCGAAGAAATATCTAAAAGCATCGGGACAAGAAATAAATTAGTTCATGAATACGACAAAGTTGACAGTATATTAATTTATGAATCGGTAGGCGATTGTCTCAGAGATTATAATCAATATTGCGGTTATATTTTGAAATTTTTGGAGAAAGTTTAAAAAATATTGACAGATTATTTCCATTATCAATCGTCAAAAATTTCGGACACCTTCCAATAACTTATCCCCCCCCCTTAACTCCCCTCATTAATTCAGTTATAATAGTTATATGAATAAAAATAACTTTTCCCGCATAGTTTTTATATCATTCATCGTTATTGCCGTTCTTTTCGTTTTCCATACAACCAACGCCGCGGTCAATCTTCCTTGGTCCACGACCTACAACTGTCTCGAGTCGAATCAGTCGCAATGGTTTGCCGGTACGCCACTGAACTGCGACGGCCTGACCCGGGCGGGCAACTGGTATCCGAACGGCGATACCAGCAAAGGCGAACAGATCATCTCGTTGGCCGACTATCCGGGCGGCGGCAGGGGTCAGCGCCACTGGATCGGGGACGGAGTCAATAGTACCTCGGGTGGAACCAGTATCAGCTTTCCCCGCACCCCCGAGTTTTGGTTGCGTGCCTATGTACGCTACGAACGGGGCTTTTCGTGGAATCCCAATGATTCCATCAATCACAAGATGTTCTACCCGGAAATCGTCAATGTCCCGGGAAGAGGCAATATGTGGTTCGCGTTTGGCTTCGTGGATAACGTCTTTGGCATGCAGTCCTACGGGCCAAATCCGAAATCGACTCGACCGTGGACATCGATCTTCGGTCAACAGTCCGACGAAAGCTGGCATGTCTTAGAGTGGCACATGAAAGTGGATACCAATGGCTCCGACGGAATTGCCGAAGGCTGGGTGGATGGCGTCCTGGAATTCCGGCGCACCGATATCGACTTTGGGACACATTCCGGGTGGGCATCGGTGGCTATCGGTGAAAACCACCGGTCCCCCCTCAACGGCAGGATCATGTATTTCGATATCGACGACATCGCTATCGCCACCACTGGCCCGATCGGCGGCGGCGATACCCAATCTCCATCCATTCCTTCCAATCTTTCCGCCGCCGCAATCTCTTCTTCTCAAATCAATCTTTCATGGACGGCTTCCACGGATAATATAGGAGTAGCAGGATACAGAATATACCGCTGTCAGGGAACCGGCTGTACTCCCACAACTCAAATCGCCACTTCTGCCACCAATTCATATTCCAATATCGGTTTGACCGCCTCCACGGTCTACACCTACCGAGTGGCGGCCTACGACGCCGCCGGAAACGTATCATTGCAATCAACTTCCGCCAGCGCCACGACTCAAGCAGCGGCCGACACCACTCCTCCGGCCAGCCCCACTGGTTTGACGGTGATGTGAGATTGAATTTTAATTGTTTATTTATATGAATATCAACGAAATGATAAAATATTGGGTTAAAAGCGCCGAAGAAGATTTAAAAACCGTAAAAAGTCTTTTTAAAACAAAAAGATATCCTCATTGTCTTTTCTTTTGCCATTTATTTATTGAAAAGATATTAAAGGCTTCAGCAACTAAAAAAATTGGCAAACCGGCTCCTTATGGTCATAATTTATTAAGATTTGCGGAGATGAGCGGTATCAAATTTTCAATAAAACAACTAGATTTTTTAGATGAAATAAACACTTTTAATATTGAAGCAAGATATAATGATTATAAATTTCAATTTTATAAAAAAGCGACAAAGGAATATACTCAAAAATATTTTAAAGAAGCGGAAGAAATTTATTTATGGCTAAAAAAACAGTTATAAATAAAGAAATAAAAGAAGTAGCTTTTAATTTCAGCAAGGCGGTAGAAAAACAAGGAATTCCAATCAAAAAATTGATTATTTTTGGTTCTTATGCCAAAGGCAATGCTCGGCCAGAAAGCGATATTGATATTTGCGTTGTTTCGCCAAAATTCGGCAAAGATAGCATTAAAGAGCTTCAATTTTTATTTAAGATTAGGCGGGAGATAGATAGTCGCATAGAACCATTTTCGGTTTCATGGGAAGAATATAAAAAAACAGCTTCTCCTATTATTTTTGAAATTAAACAATTTGGTCAAGAAATTAGTTAATAAAATGATGAATTAACTTATCCCCACCCCCCCCCCAACTCCCCTCATTAATTCAGTTATAATAGTTATATGAATAAAAATAACTTTTCCCGCATAGTTTTCATATCATTCATCGTTATTGCCGTTCTTTTCGTTTCCCGCACAACCAACGCCGCGGTCAATCTCCCATGGTCAACCACATACAACTGTGCTAACTGGACTCAGTCTAATGGATTATATAATGTAAACTGCGATGGTTTGACAGGTGGCGGTAGCTGGACAACTGCAGATGGTAAAGAAGAGCAAATAACCGCGGCTGCAAACTACCCTGCTGGTGGAGGTGGAAAAGGACAGCGAAGCTGGAATGGCGACGGCATTAATAATAATAGTGGAGGCACGCATATTTCCTTTAATTCTTCTTATTCAGAATTATGGATACGATGGTACATGCGTTATGAAACTGGTTACACATGGAATCCTTTAAACCATGACAAAATACTTATTGTAAATGTAAATCAGCCTGGTTATGTTGTGGTAATGTTTAGCTGGGCTGATGAGGTTGCGGTCGAGGTTAACGGCAACCGATATGGGTCAGGTGTTGGTAACGGTTGGAATACTGTCATGGCGAATGGCGGTACAGACAGCAATGGAAATAAGACCTCTGATGGTCAATGGCATCTTTACGAGCTTCATTTAATAAAGGATACAAATGGAAGCAATGGTGTGGCTGAATGGTGGATAGATGGAGTAAAAAGGTTGTCTCGTAATGATGTGCCTTATGGAACATTTAGTGGGTGGGGTGGCATTCTTATAGCATCAAATCAAAATAGCCCTTCAAACGGCCGTTCTGTTTATATAGATTACGATGATATGGTCATAAGTACATCAGGACCTATTGGCGGAGGAGTCGATGCTCAAGCGCCGTCTGTTCCAGCCGGTCTTACAGCCCAAGCTGTCAGCAACAATCAAATAAATCTTTCATGGACAGCCTCAACTGACAATATTGGAATAACTGGATACAGAATATACAGATGTCAGGGAACCGGTTGCGTTCCAACCGTCCAAATCGCCACATCAACGGCAAATTCATATTCTAACATTGGCCTAACCGCTTCCACGGCATATACTTACGGAGTATCCGCCTACGACGCCGCCGGCAACACAAGCGGCCAATCGTCTTCCGCCGGCGCGACAACGCAAGTCGCCGACACCACTCCTCCCGCCAGCCCGACGGGTTTGACGGTGATGTAATAATAAATAAGATTTATTTGACCTTAGATTTTTAATAGATATAATTTATATTATGAGTATTATTACTATTTCTAAAAAAGAATATCAAAAATTATTGGACAAGTCTCTTCGCTATGAATATTTTCGTCAACTAATGGAAAACGATATTTTCTCTCCTCCGCCGACACGATATATTGCCGAAATTATTAATGCTTTTAAAATAACTAAAAGATATAATCGGCAGTTCATTGAAAAATTAGAAAAAGGATTAAAGCGCTCCTCTTATTTTAGGAAATGAAAATCCTTCATCTTCATTCGGAAATAAAGGATTATCTTAAGAAGAGAAAGTTGGAGAAAAAATTTGAAAAGCAAAAAACTTTCTTTGAAGAAAATCCTTTTTATCCCGGTTTAGAGACCGAACTTCTTGAACCGAAGAAAATGCGAATTTGGAGTTTTAGAATTGACCGGAAATATCGGGCGATTTTTATTTTTCGCGAAAAAGATGTTGTGGAAATTATTGAAGTTAATAATCATTACAGATGAAATAATTAGAAATAAGTATATAGAAGCCTATGGAAATTAAACTTTCATAGATTTTCAAATAACTTATCCTCACATAACCCCTTTACTGATTCCCAAATACGTTTATACTGAAATTATGAATATGCGATCAAAATCACTATATAGGAGACTGTTTATGAGAAAGTTTAATATCATCTTTCTAATAGGAATATTTTTATCTTTTTACGCAAACATCAGCTCAGCTGCCGTTAATCTTCCTTGGTCAACTACCTATAACTGCGCTGACTGGACACAATCAAACGGGTCACCCAGTTTAAAGTGTGATGGTTTGGCTAAGGGTGGCGACTGGACATGCAACAATGGCGATGGCACAGTTAGAGAAGACCAGATAACAAGCGCTGCAAACTACCCCGGAGGAAGCGGCGGGAAAGGACAGAGGCATTGGCTGGGTGATGGAGCAAATAATGTAAGCGGAGGTATGAATATATCCTTTAACTCCACACAGTCAGAACTATGGATACGATGGTATATGCGTTATGAAAATGGTTTCCAATGGAACCCTCTGAACAACCAGAAGATGCTCATCGTGAACAACTTGTCGCAAAATCGTACTATAATAGGGTATACATGGTCAGACGAAACAAGGATTGAGGTATCGCAGTATGCTGGATATTATAGCTCCGGCATGGGCTATGGCTGGAACGCTGTTATGGCAAATGGTGGGACAGACAGTAATGGCAACAAAACATCTGACGGGCAGTGGCATATGTATGAAGTCCATTTAAAGACGGATACTAATGGCAGCAATGGCATTGCAGAGATGTGGATTGATGGTGTTAAAAGATTATCCTATTCAAATGCTTATTTTGGTTCTGCAGGTTTTGACGGCATCCTTATAGGCTCTAACTCCAGAGACCCTTTAAATGGCCGCTGCATGGCTGTTGATTATGATGATATAGCCATCAGCAATACAGGGCCTATCGGGCCTATTACTGGCGGCGGCGATGCTCAAGCGCCTTCCGTTCCAATTGGGCTTTCTGCGCAAGTCATCAGCAGCAGCCAAATCAACCTTTCTTGGACAGTTTCCACTGACAATACTGGTGTAACAGGATACAGGATATACCGCTGCCAGGGAACGGGTTGCGTTCCTTCAATCCAAATCGCCACTTCTGCCACCAATTCATATTCCAATATCGGTTTGACCGCCTCCACGGTCTACACCTACCGAGTGGCGGCCTATGACGCCGCGGGAAATGTTTCCGGCCAATCAAGTTCCGCCACCGCCACGACTCAGGCAATCGCGGACACCACTCCTCCCGCAAGCCCGACTGGGTTGACGGTTCAATAAAACAGATATTTGTTAAAGATATTAATTTTACAGGAGAATATTTAATGTTTCAGTCAATTTCGGTTATTTCAACGATCGTTGAAATAACCGAAATTGATTACACGTAACGGATTTCCCATGGGATTGACGGTGAGTTAAGAATCTTTTTTTTCTTAATATTGAAAAATAGCGCAGATTTTGATATTATTTTAATAATGCAACTTAGCGCGTTTATTAAAAAAAGGCCTTATTTAATTTGGCATACTCAAAATTATGAAGGTTTGTCTCCTGATTCAATTGTGGAGGCGGTTTTGAATTACGGTGATTGGGATGACTTTCAAAAATTAATTAAGATATTAGGCATTAAGGAAACAGCCGCAATATTTAGAAAGAGATTAAATCAAAAAAGATGTAATTATAATAAGAAGGCGAAAAATTATTTCCAGTTATACTTTAATAAGTATGCATAAAGAAATTTTAACGGAAGAACAGAAAAATCTTTTACCTTTGGTTGGTGAATTTGCCAGAGATTTTGGGTTGGTCGGCGGCACCGCTATCGCTTTAAACATCGGCCACCGGCGGTCAATAGATTTTGATTTATTTTCCCTAAAAAAATTTGATAATTATCAAATTAAAAGAAAAATTTCTTCAAAAAATTATAAAATAGAAAATATTTTTAAAGATGAGGAAGGACAATACACCTTTTTAATTAAAGGCGCGCGATTCACTTTCTTTCATTATCCTTATAAAATCAATTTTTCAGAAAAATTTAATAATATTGTTAAATTGCCGAATTTTTTGACTTTAGCGACGATGAAAGCGTTTACTTTAAGCAGGCGCGCAAAATGGAAAGATTATGTTGATTTGTATTTTATAATGCGAGATTATTTTTCGCTTAAGGAAATATCAAAACAAGGTAAAAAGATTTTTGGCAATGAATTTAATGAAAAAATTTTCCGTGAAGCGTTGGCTTATTTCAAAGATATTAATTATGACGAAAAAGTTATTTTTATGCCCGGTTTCAAAATTTCCGATGAAACTATTAAAAAAGAATTGATTAAATTAAGTTTAAGTTAGGCATATAATTCAAAAGATTAGCAGTAAAATTAAAATTTCGTCAAAAATTTTGAAGACACCGGAATAAAATTATCCTCTTGATCTCCGCCAATTTTAATTTATAATAAATATATGAACAACTTCCATAAATCTTTAACCTTTGTCTTATTCGCTTTTATATCAATCTTTTCATTTAATGTCGCCAATACCGCAAACGCCGCAGTTAATCTCCCATGGTCTACTACCTTCAACTGCAATGACTGGACGCAGTCTAATGGCAATATAACCTGTGATGGATTAGGCACACACGGAGATTGGACTTGTGATAACGGTGATGGCACAGTAAGTGAGGAGCAGATAACCGCATCTGCAAACTACCCAGGAGGAAGCGGAAAAGGCCAGAGACACTGGAAAGGTAATGGAACAAATAATGTAAGTGGCAGTCTTAAAATTGCCTTTAACTCTCCTCAATCAGAGTTGTGGATACGCTGGTATATGCGCCATGAGCAGGGCTTTGAATGGAATCCGCTTGTTCAGTAAAATACTCTATATTGATGTAAATACGCATCCTTTTCTTGTCTTTGGCTACAAT
>JBBTPY010000004.1:0-2943 GCA_038065955.1 Patescibacteria group bacterium | reverse complement strand
GGTGGTTGATAAATTAAAATCCGTTCAGAAATCCGATATTTATGTCGTTGATATAATCGGACGCAATAATAAATGGCCGGAGGGAAAAACACGGAAAATTGTAATTAATCTGGCGAGACATAATACGATTCAGCTGTATTACGATGCGTTAAGAAGGGGAGATGTTATTCTCAACGAGGCATATCCCGCTCCGTCTTTCGAGATTATAAGCGCGATAAAATCATTTAATTGCGATTGCTTTCATATTGTCGGAGTTGAGGCGACCGCCTTTCCTCGGTTTACCCAAGCCTATCAGGGAGGTATTCCGTGCTGCGCGGCCTGGAACTCTGACGAGAAGAAAGTGATTATTAAAAAATTAACTTGAATTCAGGGCTTGTTCTTATTTTTAAGAACAAGCCTCTTTTATTTTTAAACAAAGAGTGTAAAATTTAATATAATGGATATCTTAAAATTAAGGGGAATTTCTTTATTTGTCATCGCTTTTTGTCTTTTGATTTTAGCTTTAATTCTTTGGCAAAGGGCTGAAAAAGATAAGGCCAAAATTTGGCTTGGTTCTTCCGCCTTTTTTTCGGCCCTTTACGCCTTTTTTTGTGGAGGAACTTATTTTTTTTGGAATACTAATTCAATTGCGTCGATTTATTGGTATAGAACAACTTGGCTGGGTGTTTTTGTATTGCCTCCTTTTATAATTTTTACTTATTATTTCGTTCAAAATCTTAAATATCTCAAAATAAAAGCATTTTTATTGTATTTATGGGCCGCAATAATAAGTTATTTCGCCTTAACCACAGACCTTATTGTTAAATTCGTGTATTTTAAATACCCGAATATTTCAAGTTTAGCGGGTAAATTGGATTTTTTAGGAAGATTATACATCTCGTTCTGTATCGTATTAATTTTAATCAATCTTTTAAAAGAATATTTTAAAAGTAGCGGTCTTAAAAAGCTGCAATTGCAATATTTCATTGCGGGGGTAGCAATTTTTTTAATAACGGGAATTATTGCTACTGCAATTATCCCCGCTATTATCGGGGAGTCTCCTTATTATGACATTACCGCATATGCTTCATTTTTTTGGTTTGGTTTAACAACGATGGCTATTTTAAAATATCATTTTTTAAACATAAAAATTATAACTACACAATTACTGATTTTTATTCTTTGGACGGTGACTTTGATTAATTTTATTACGGAAGAATCATTTCGCGGGTATTTACTTACTGGAGGATCACTGATTTTTATGATTATTGGCGGCATTTTACTGATAAGAAGCGTTATAAAGGAAATAGCGCAAAGAGAGCAGATTGAAAAATTAAGCATGTACAAATCCGAGCTTTTATCCATTGTCGCGCATCAAATTAAAAATCCTTTAATAGTGATTAAGGGCTATATTTCTTTGGTGGACAATAAAGTCGGCGGGGGAGAAATAGACCTAAAGGATTTTTTTCAAAAGGTGAAAGTTATTAGCGGGAAATTGCTTGATTTATTGAATAATCTTCTTGATTTGAGTCGGATAGAGGAAGACAGGATGCATTATGAATTCAGTATGTTTGAGATAAATAAGGTTTTGAAAGAAATAGTAGATGATTTTCAGTTTATTGCTCGACGGAAATGTTTGGATTTAATTTTTGAACCCGTTCAACAATCTCAAACTGAGTTAGTTTCTGAGAAATTTTGGATAAAAGGCGACGATTTAAAATTAAGCCAGGTTTTTAGGAATCTAATTGATAATGCGATTAAATACACGGATAAAGGATGGGTGAAAGTTAACTTACAACTTACAACCGACAACCAACAACAAAATGTTTTGATTACCGTCAGCGATTCTGGAAAAGGAATGCCAAAAGAAATCATAAACAAGCTTTTTCAAAAATTTTCCCGAGGAATAGAAGATGAGCGGATTTTGGGCTCCGGCTTAGGTCTTTATATAAGTAAAAGAATTATAGAAGATCATAAAGGCAAGATTTGGGCGGAATCCGAAGGGAGAGACAAAGGTTCGAAATTTATTGTTTTACTCCCGGAGTTTAAAGAAGAATGAATTTTTTAATAGCTTCAACAAATGATTCCAGAGGCATTTCTTTTCTTAAAAATCCTTGGGCGCCAATTTTTTTGACGTAACTTTCGGTGGCTATTTCGCCCCATGGAGTGGCGGTACTGGCATAAGCGGTCATAAAAATCACTTTAATGTCTTTAGTTTCGGAATTTTCTTTGAGTTTTAAAAAGAATTCAGTTCCTTTAATCCCGGGCATTATTATGTCTAGAAGGATTAAATCGGGTTTTGATTTTTTAATTTGTTCAAATCCTTCTTCTGCTGTGGAAGCGATAACGATATTAAAACCATCGGCTTTTAGCCGGGTGGAATATATTTCCGCAAGTTCTTGATTATCGTCAACGATTAAAACGGTCTTCATTAGATAGCGCGAGATTTTATCTCTGCGACTTTCTTAAGTTTTTTTATTTTTTTTGGCGTTACGGTGGCTTTCTCGCGCCTAGTCTTAAAGCGTTCAACGCGGCCGACGGTATCCAAAAGTTTTTCTTTGCCGGTATAAAAATGATGACAAGCGCCGCAGATTTCAACGGCAATTTCCGACTTGGTTGAGCCGACTGTAAAAGCGGCGCCGCAAACACATTTAACATTGGCGCTTGGATAATATATTGGATGGATGTCTTTTTTCATATTCGCATATATTAAAGTATTTTTAGTCCCTTGACAAGAGGGGTTGGGAATATATACTTAAACCAATACAGTTATCGAAGTTATTAACAGTTTGGCCGGCACTTTAAAAATATGAATAAAGAGGATTTTTTTAGTTGTCCCAATTTTTAGAGTATTCGCAAATAACGCGAATTATTAATAATTATTCGCATTATTAGCGATTACTTATTTCATAGAGAGTTTGATCCTAGCTCAGGATGAACGCTGGCGGCGTGGATAAGGCATGC
>JBBTPY010000003.1:0-121376 GCA_038065955.1 Patescibacteria group bacterium | reverse complement strand
CAGGTGCTGCATGGTTGTCGTCAGCTCGTGATTTGAATTGTTCCCTTAAGTGGGGAAACGAGCGCAACCCCTGCCCTTTGTTATAAGTGTCAAAGGGGACTGCCGGCTTTGCCGGAGGAAGGCGGGGATGACGTCAAATCCGCATGGCCCTCTGATGCCCTGGGCCACACTCATGCTACAATGGCCGGTACAATGGGTTGCCAAAGCGCAAGCTGGAGCTAATCCCACCAAAGCCGGCCTCAGTTCGGATTGAGGGCTGAAACTCGCCCTCATGAAGCTGGAATCGCTAGTAATCGCAGATCATAACGCTGCGGTGAATACGTTATCGGGTCCTGTACTCACCGCCCGTCACGCCAAGGGAGCCGGGAATAGGTAAAGCCTCGCGTAAGCGGGATTAGTCTAAATTCGGTAACATGGGCGAAGTCGTAACAAGGCACGCGTAGCGGAAGCTGTGCGTGGAATAATTAAACTACAAAATTATTGTCGACATCCGATCCGCCGATTGGCGGATACCGGAAAAGGTGTTGGTCGTGGAGCCTTAAGTCACGACTTGGGACAACTAAAAAAATCCTTTTTTTATGGAAATTAGACTCATATCCTTTTTATTATGCTTCGCCGAAATTTTCTGATAAGTCGGTGAATTTCAGCGGGGTGGACGAACGGCACGTCGGGGGGCTCATAATCCCCAGAAGCGGGTTCAATTCCCGCCCCCGCAACAAAATTTCACTTCATTCAATTTTGTGAGGAGAGGAATTGAAGGGAACTTTTGCGTTTTATAATAATTTAAAAAGAAAAACGCAAAAGTCCCTGGTTTCAGAGGAAATTCGCCGTAAGGCGAATTGGGGGAGAAAAATTCCCGCCCCCGCAACACTTTAATTAAGGGCGGCGTAGCTCAGTGGAAGAGCGGACGTTTCATAAGCGTTAGGCCGCAGGTTCGATCCCTGCCGCCGCCACCAGCGATGAATTCTTTAAAAAAAATTTCAATTTTATTAATTGTTCTCGCGATTGCGGTTGGCGGATTTTATTTTTTATTTAATAAAGAAAAAACTTACGATTTTTTATTTCCCGGCGTTAATCAGGCGAATCAAGCGGAAAAATCATTTTCATTAAATGATGCCGCGACCGCTTCAAAAAATTTTTTCGACGCTTCAAAAACGAATTTTATAAATAAAATCAAAGAAGCCGCCGGCCGTTCGGAATCGCTGGTTGAAGAATCTTCCGAAAGCGCGAAAACCGGCGTTTTTAATTTTTTTAAAGAATCTATTAATGACAGCGTTGATTCCGTCGGAAATAAATTCGGCGTTAATGTCGGTAAAAGCCATCAGATTTTAACGCTTAAATACTCCATTAAGGCCGGCCAGCCGGCTTATTTTTTAATCAAGCCGTCGGCGGAAAACGAAGAAGATTTGAAATATGAAATTGATTGGGGAGATGGCAAAAGCGAAAAAGGCGAGGTTAAAAACGGAAAAACAAAAATAGTTTCTCATATATGGACAAATGAAGAAAATTATATTATAAAATTAAAAATAATCGGCGGCGTTCAATCCGCCGAATATGAAGAATCAATAATGGTGATTGAATAATAATTATGCTTTCAATAAATGATTTAAAAAACGGTTCCATAATTGTCATTAACGGCGACCCGTACGCCGTTCTTTCGGTAAAGCGCCTTCATATAGGAAGAGGCGGTTCAAGTATCCAGACAAAAATTAAAAACATTAAAACAGGACAGACGCTTGAAAGAAATTTCAAACCGGCGGACGAATTTGAAGAAGCGGAAATAGAAAAAATGAAATCTTGTTTTATTTATAAAAACAAAGATACATATTGGTTTAATGAAGTCGGAAATCCGAAAAACCGTTTTTCTTTCACCGCGGAAGAAATCGGCGACTCCGTTGATTTTCTTAAAAATAATCTTGAAATTACGGCTATGAAATTTAACGATAAAATAATCAGCGTGGAACTCCCGATTAAAGTTGATTATAAAGTCATTGAATCGGCGCCGGCGGTGCGCGGCAATACCGCTCAAGGAGGGAATAAAACCGTTATTATTGAATCGGGAGCGAAAATCAGCGTTCCGCTTTTTATCAATGAAGGCGATATTATTCGCGTTAACACTCAAACTGGAGAATATGCCGAACGCGCTGGAAAAGGATAATTATGGTTAAAACTAAAAATAAAAAAACTGTCTTTGTTATGATGTCCGGCGGCGTTGATTCCAGCGTCGCCGCTTTATTATTGGCAAAAAACAAAAAATATGAAGTTGTCGGCTGTTTTATAAAAGGCTATAACATTGACGGCTGCCAGGAAGCCGACTCCGAAGACGCCAGACGAACGGCTGAATTTTTAAAAATTCCGTTTTACGTCATTGATTTGGAAAATGAATATAAAAAACTGGTCGTTGATTATATGATTGACGGCTATCGCAAAGGGATTACGCCGAATCCGGACGTGATGTGCAATCGCGAGATTAAATTTGGTTTGTTTTTGAAAAAAGCGCTTGAAATGGGGGCTCCTACCTACCGCCTGCCTGCCGGTAGGCATGGGCAAGCAGGGATTTATGTGGCGACCGGACATTATGTTCGTCTGCGACGAATAACAATTGGTCAAATGTCAGATGTCAGATGTCAAATGTTTGCCGCGAAAGACGGCAATAAAGACCAATCATATTTTCTCTGGACTTTAACTCAAAAACAATTAAGGCATTGTCTTTTTCCAATCGGCGATTATTTAAAATCCGAAGTGCGGGAAATCGCGCGCAAAGCCGGATTGCCGACGGCCGAGAAAAAAGATTCCCAAGGGATTTGTTTTTTAGGAATGGTAAAATTTAAAGATTTTTTAAGGCAATATCTGCCGGTAAAAAGAGGCGATGTTTTAAATATTGAAGGCAAAAAAATCGGCGAACACGACGGAGTTTGGTTTTATACGATTGGCCAAAGGCATATCGGAATTTCCGGAAAGAAACCTTATTATATTGCCGAAAAAAATATTAAAAAAAATATTTTAACCGCCGCCGAAGGAGAAAACAATCCGGTATTATACAAAAAAGAAATTAAGCTGACTGATGTTAATTTTTTAAATCCCTTAATATTTAATACTAAATACTCAATACCAGTTATGGCGCGAGTGCGTTATCGCCAGCCGTTGGCGCCGGCAGCTTTAATTAATTGTCGTAAGTTGTCAGTTGTCAGTTGTAAGTTAATTTTTGACCGGCCGGTCAAATTCGTCGCAGCCGGCCAATCCGCGGTGTTTTATTCCGCAAAAAGCGAAATGCTCGGCGGCGGAATAATCGTTAATTTTGATTTCTAATGGGGGTTGACAAAACTCCTTAACTAGTTTATTCTTATTTTTAGGACATACAAATTGAATAAGAAATATGGATAAATTTTACGAAATATAAATTCGTAAAATATAAATAATAATAACCTTAACTAAAAGAAAGGAAGGAGGAGGAAAATGAAAACAAGAAACAGGTTTTTTTATTACGGGGGGATGCTAACGAGCAGAATGAGAATTATCAAAATGATAATTCAAGGTTTTTTTATTTTTAAACAAGCCGAGAAAAAACTCCGCAAATAACGAAAGTTTAGGTTAAGGTAATGTCTATGTATACTTGACCTGCCTTACAAACGGCAGGTCATTTTTTTATCCGCATTTTTTAAGATATAATAATTTATTATGCTTTACACTCGCAAAGGCGATAAAGGCAATACGAGTTTTTTCGGCTGCAAGCAAAAATTTTCCAAAAATTCGGTTCTAGCCGAAGCCTTGGGCAATGTTGACGAAATTAATTCTTTTTTGGGATTATGCAAGGTTAAATCGGCGGGATTGAAAATAGAAATTCAAAACAGAAAAATCAGACTGGCTGAAATTATTGAAAAAATTCAGGAAAATTTATTTATTATTCAGACTGAATTTGCCGGCGCCGGCAAAAAAATAACCGAAAAAGAAGTTGATTATTTGGAAAAAATTATCGGCGCGATTGAGAAAAAATTGCCGCCGATGAAAAGTTTTGTTATCGCCGGCGGCGATGAATTGTCTTCCTTGTTTGATTACGGCCGAACGATTTCCAGAAGGGCGGAAAGAAAAACAGTCGCTTTTTCAGAATCCAAAAAAAATAAAATAAATCCAAAAATATTGGCTTATTTAAACAGGCTTTCTTCCGCTCTTTACGCTTTTGCCAGAATTTGTAATTTAAAATCCGGCGTTAAAGAAAAATCTCCTTCTTATGATAATTTATGACGCTGTTTTTTATTTTATCGCCTTTTTTCTTTTCGGCGTTTTAACGGCAAGTTTTAAAATCGGTTTTTTAACGATTATTTCAATTGCTGCGTTGATAGCGGTTTTATTTTTAACCGCCGGCTTAAAATTAAAAAATACGCGTTTAAAAATTTTCGCGATTTTATCTTTAACTATTATATTGGGCGCTTTTTATTATAATTTTTACGGATACATTCAAGATAAAAACGCGCTGATGGTTTTTAATAAAAAAATAGTTTTCAGCGGCATTGTCGCCAATTATCCGCAAAGAGGTGATTATCAAAAACTGATTGCGGAACTTCAGCCGCCTTATAGCGGAAAAATTTCAATTAAATTGCCTCTTTATCCCAATTTTAATTATGGAACTTTAATTCGTTTTGAAGGAATAATTAAAAAACCGTTTCCCGCCAATTACGCCGATTATTTGGCCAAAAACGGAATTTTTGGCGCAAGCGATTTCCCTAAAGCGAAAATTATCGCTAATAATAAGGCTTCAAAAATTAAATACTCTCTTTTTAATTTTAAGGAAAAAATTATTATTGTTTTTCAAAAATCCTTGGCGCCGGAAAAAGCCGCGTTTTTATCCGGCATTACTTTAGGCGAACGGGCGGAATTTTCAAAAGAATTTAAAGAAAAAATGAGTAAAAGCGGAACTACGCATTTGGTGGCGCTTTCCGGCTATAATATTACAATTATCGGCATCGTCATTACCTCTTTTTTCAGCTGGTTTTTGCGCCGAAGTTTGGCTTTTTGGCTGAGTATTTTAGTAATTATCGGTTTTGTATTAATGACCGGCGGAGAAGCATCGGTAGTAAGGGCGGCGATTATGGGTATAATCGCTCTTTCGGCAAAACAAATCGGACGCGTTAACAGTATGAGAAATGCCATAATAATCGCGGCATTTTTGATGATTTTATTTAATCCTAAAATTTTGCGTTTTGATATTGGTTTTCAACTTTCTTTTGCGGCGCTTTTAGGAATAATTTATCTTTCACCGGCGATTCAAAAATTTTTAAAATTCAAAGACGAACCGGGATTTATGGCTTGGCGGGAAAATTTTTTAACTACCGCTTCGGCGCAATTGACCGTCATCCCT
This sequence comes from Patescibacteria group bacterium, assembly GCA_038065955.1. Lineage (GTDB taxonomy): Bacteria > Patescibacteriota > Minisyncoccia > UBA6257 > UBA9933 > JBBTPY01. The sequence continues at coordinate 116,020 of JBBTPY010000003.1, read as the reverse complement.
TTACTTATTATAAACTTCAATAATTTTTCATTTTCCTCGTTATTGTCAAATGTTTTAATTTTAGGAGCGATTCCGCCAACAATGTTTTTAGGATTTTTAATCGGCTTTTTGGGATTTATTTTTATGCCGTTATCAATTATTTTCAGCTGGTTTATTAATCTGTTTTTAATTTATGAACTGGCAATTATTGATATTTTTTCGAAAATTTCCTTGCCTTTTCCAGCAATAGGAATATACGGAACGATTTTTTATTATTCGGCGCTTATTGGATTCACATTTTTCACTTCAAAAAAAGAAAGAAAAGGATAATCTTTATAGATAAAAAATTATCCTTTTTTTATTTTATTGTCTTCAAAATATCCACATATGTGGATATTTTGAAGACAGGGGATAAAACCGAAAATAAAATGGGAAAAAGATTTGTTTTATTTATCGCGTTTATCAATAATTATCACAAACTCTCCTTTTTGCTGATTTTTGTCTTGAGTAAGAAGTTTTAAGATTATTTCAATGTCTCCGCGATAAATTGTTTCAAATTTCTTGGTCAATTCGCGACAGACGACGATTTTATCCGTTGGTTGGAGTTCGCGCAGAGTTTTTAAAATTCGATGAGGCGATTCATAAAAAACGGCGGTATATTCCGCGTCGACGATTTTTTGGAAAAATTTATTTCGTCCTTTTTTATGCGGCGGAAAACCAAAAAAAATAAATTTATCCGCCGGAAAACCGGAAACGCTTAAAGCGGCAATTACCGCTGACGGTCCGGGAATGGGAATTATTGAAACTTCCGGTAATTGAGAAATAATTGTTTCTATTAATTTTCCGCCAGGGTCGGATATTCCCGGCGTGCCGGCATCAGTAACCAAAACAAGCGTTTTTCCTTGTTTTAATAAATCAAGAATTTGTTCAATTTTAGAAAATTTGCTATGTTGAAAATAACCGATTAACGGTTTGGAAATCCCGTAATGATTAAGCAGTTTAATTGTTTGGCGCGTATCTTCGCAAATAATAAAATCGGCTTCCTTCAATGTTTCCAGCGCTCTTAAAGTAATATCTTTAAGATTGCCGAGCGGCGTCGCCGCAACATATAAAATTCCCATTCAAAAAGTATATCATATTGTTTTTAGATTATCGCTTATGATAATATATTAAATATGTTTTTATTTTTCAAAAAACGATATTTTACATTAGGAATCTCGCTTGCGGCAACGGTCGTTTTAATCGGCGGTTCTTTTTATTTTGGTTTTCAACGCGGTTTTGAAAAAGGTTTTGAAAATCCAAAGACGGTAATTATTCGCGGAGTTTCCAATTTGGAAGAAGGCCAGTCGAAAGATGTTGATTTCAGCATATTTTGGAACGCCTGGCAGATTATTAAAAATAAATATGTCGGAACGGAAAAATTAAAAGACCAAGATTTGGTTTACGGCGCCGTTTCCGGTCTTTTAGGCGCCTTAGGCGATGATTATTCTGTTTTTATGCCGCCGACCGACGCCGAAAAATTCAATGAAGATATTTCCGGCGAATTTTCAGGAGTCGGGATGGAAATAGGAATTCGCAACGAACAGTTAATGGTAATAGCGCCTCTTAAAGAAACGCCGGCGGAAAAAGCCGGATTAAGGGCAATGGATAAAATTTTGAAAATAAATGAAACCTCAACAATTGGATTAAGCGTTGACGAAGCCGTTAAACTTATCAGGGGGAAAAAGGGGACAACAGTAATTTTGACAATTATAAGAAACGACTGGGAAAAACCAAAAGAAATTTCAATTATCAGAGACACTATCCAAATCCCGACGCTTGATTTGGAAATTAAAAACGGCAATATCGCTTATTTTAAACTTAATAATTTTTACGAAAAGGCTCCGATGCTTTTTTATAATGCCGCTCTGAAAGCCGCTCTTTCCGGTTCCAGAGGAATAATTCTTGATTTAAGGAATAATCCCGGCGGCTATCTGGAGGTGGCCGTTAATTTGGCCGGCTGGTTTTTGGACCGCGGAGAATTGGTTGTAAGCGAGGAATTCGGTTCCGGCAAAAAACAAGAATTTACGGCTAACGGCAGCGGTTTTTTCAAAAATTTGCCGATAGTTGTTTTAATCAACGAAGGTTCTGCTTCCGCTTCGGAAATTTTAGCCGGCGCTTTGCGCGATAACCGCGGCGTGAAATTAATCGGCAAAAAAAGTTTCGGCAAAGGTTCTGTTCAGGAGCTTCAGACATTAAAAGATAATTCAATGATAAAAATTACGACTGCTCATTGGCTTTTGCCAAAAGGCCAAATGATTGAAAAAAACGGATTGGCGCCGGACTATGAAGTTGATTTGACCGAAGAAGACATAAAAGCCGGTAATGACCCGCAATTGGAAAAAGCGATAAAAATATTAAAATCTCAATTAAAATAAATAATGAAAATTATCCTTCTCCAAGATATAAAATCTTTTGGTAAAAAATACGACATCAAAAATGTTTCCGACGGTTATGCCAGGAATTTTTTAATTCCAAGAGGATTGGCAAAAATTTCCACCGAAACGGCCGTTAAAGAAATAAAAAAACAAAAAGAAGAATTATCCAATCGTCAAGATAAATTAAAATCGACCGTTGAAAAAACCGCGGAAAAACTTTCCGGCAAAGAATTTCATTTTTATCCTGAAGTCGGCGAAAAACATGAAGTTTTTTCCGCTATCGGGAAAAAAGACGTCAAAAAATCCATTGAAGACTTTTTAACTTTTATTCCGGCTGATTTTAAAAAAGAAATTTTCGATAAAATTAAAATAAATCTGCCGAGGTCCATAAAAACGCTCGGCAATCATCAAGTGGAGATTGAAATTGAAAGCGGAAAGAAAATTGAAATAAGCGTCGTTTTAAATAATAACTCGCTGTAAAATTATACGATTGTTATTACTTTAACGTAGCGGCGGCTGCCGTCAAAACGGATTTTTTTCCGGGAAAGAAATTTAACCGCGCCGTTTTTCAACGCGTAAAGAGTATCATCGCCGCCGCGGCCGACATTTCTGCCGGCAATATATTTTGAACCTCTTTGACGAATTAAAATTTCGCCGGTTTTCACCGCCTGTCCGTCAGAACGTTTAATGCCAAGTCTTTTTGACGCAGAATCTCGCCCTAATTGAGTTGAACCGCCTGATTTAGCGTGTGCCATAATAAATTAAATCGAATTTATAAATTATAGTGTATAATTTAAGCATATGTCAACAGATTGGTTAATTAAACATCAAAAAGAGCTCCTTTATGTTTTTTTGGCGATTTTAATCGTTTCTTTAAGTTTCGGCCTTGGCTATTTAACAAATCGCGAATTCAATCACGCGCCGATAATTATTGAAAAATGCGCCGTATGAAAATTAAATTTTTATCAATCGCTTCAATATCTATTCTCGCGCTGTTAATGATTCAAACAGAAGAAAATAAGCCCCGAAATTTTAATAACATTATTAAAATAGAAACGGACGCTACCGAAAAAATTCAATACGCGCTTCCGGCAAAAATCCTTAAAAAGCCGTTTTTTTTGAATTGCGGCGTTTCAGACGAAGTAAAAGCGGTTTTGGTGAAATATTTAAATCAAGACGCGGCTCTTTTTGAATTAAATTCCAATAATCGCTGGTCAATCGCTTCTTTGACGAAATTAATGACGGCCGTTTTGGCGATTGAAAAAATTGGCGCGGAAAAAGAAATAAACTTGCCTGCCGGCAGGCAGGGAATAAAAGAAGAAATTTATAAAGTTTCCGATTTAATTAAAGCGATGATGATTATTTCCGACAATAACGCCGCCGAAGCCATATCGGATGAAATAGGCAGAGAAAAATTCGTGAAATTAATGAATCAAAAAGCGAAAGAGCTTTTTATGACAGACACGATTTTTTTAAATCCTTCCGGACTTTCTTTTTTAAATCAATCAACCGTTTCGGACTTGGCTAAATTGGTAAATTACATACGCGCCAATCATCGTGAAATTTTTGAAATCAGCCGCCAAAAAGAAACAGTCATTACGGAATTAAAATCAGGAAAAACAAAAAAATTAATCAGTATTAATTTTTTCGCCGGCAAACCTGATTTTTTGGGCGGAAAAACCGGTTTTCTTGAAGCCAGCGGCCGAAATTTAATATCGCTTTTTAATAAAAATGGAAAAAGTATTTTGATTATTATTCTGGGCGCCGATAACGCTTTTAAAGAAACTGAAAATTTGTTAAAATGCGCTGGAAACATATAAAAGATTATTATGGTTACCTTTCAAGTTGTTAGATTAATGATTTTAAGCGGTTTATCGTTTTTGACGGCTCTGGCGCTCACGCCGTTAATTATCGGACTCGTTAAAAAATATCAATTCGGCAAACAAATCAGAACGCATCTTTTAGGAATTCATCAAAATAAAGCCGGCACTCCCACAATGGGCGGAATTATTATATGGCTGACGGCGATCGGACTGGCATTTATGTTTTTCATTTTAAATTTTTTGTTTGACGGTTTCTGGAATTATTTTGATTTTATTGACAGAGCTCAGACTTATTTGCCGTTAGCGGCTTTAATAATCGCGGCTTTAATCGGATTAGCCGACGATATTTTCGGCGCCTTAAAAATCGGACCCAACGGCGGCGGCTTGAAAGTCCGGCACAAACTAATTATTTACACTTTTATCGCCGCTTTAGGCGCCTGGTGGTTTTATTTTAAACTTGGCTGGACCACGATATATCTGCCGTTTTTTGGATATTATGAAATCGGTTTTTGGTATTTTCCTCTTTTTATGTTCGTAATTATCGCCACCGCTTTTTCGGCTAATGAAACCGACGGCTTGGACGGATTGCTAGGCGGCGTTTCTCTTTTCTCTTTTGGAGCATTAACGGCCGTGGCCTTTACTTTGGGCCGTTACGATTTAGCGGCTTTCAGCTCCGTTATTATCGGCGCTCTTTTGGCATTTTTATGGCACAATATTTATCCGGCGCGATTTTTTATGGGCGATACCGGTTCTATGGCATTAGGCATTACTTTGGGCGTAATGGCAATGCTTACCAATACCGCTTTATTTCTTCCGTTTTTCGCTTTCATTTTAATAATCGAATCTTTATCCGTGATTATTCAGGTAATAAGTTTTAAATTAACCGGCCGCCGTGTCTTTTTAATGTCGCCCATTCATCATCATTTTGAACTTTTGGGCTGGCCCGAAACCAGAATCACTATGCGTTTTTGGATTATCTCGGCGGTAATGAGCGGTCTGGGAATAATATTGTTCTTTTTAAGCAGATTTATTTTATAATTCAAAATTTATAATAATTTACGAATTTAAATGACTATTTTAATAAAAAATATTCAGCTTCTTGACGGCACCGGCAAACCGCCGATTAAAGCCGATGTTTTGATAAAAAATGAAAAAATTTCTTCAATCCAACAAACAATCAATTATAAAGCAGATGAAATAATTGACGGCCGAGGAGCGTATTTGGCGCCCGGTTTTATTAATATTAATAATCATCAATACCGCGAAATTGATATTCTTTTTAATTCCGGACAAAAAGATTTTATTTCAAAAGGAATAACGACCGTCATTGGCGGCCAAAGCGGCTTTTCCCTGGCGCCGCTTCTTTATGGTTCCATTGAATCCGTCAAAACTAATATTGATTGGCACACTCTTTCGGAATTTTTTGACGCGATTAAAAAGCGGCCGCTCGGCGTTAATTTTGGAACCTTTATCGGCCATACGACTGTCCGCCGCGATATCGTCCGCGAACCGGATTTCAGAAACCTTACGCCGAATGAATTAAAAATTTTTAATTTAATTTTAAAAAGAAGTTTTAATGAAGGCGCTTTCGGAGTTTCTATCGGCTTAAACGATTATTTTATTTCTCAAATTTCTTATTTTGAATTCAAAAAAATCGCCGAAACGACAGCGCGATTCAAAAAAATTTACAGCGTTAATCTCAATATTAAAAAAGAAAATCTTATTGATTCCGTTAAAAAAATTATTTTTCTGGCCAAAGAAACAGGAGTTAAAATTTTTATCAGTGATTTTCCGCCGATTAAAGATTCTGAAGAATATCATCAAGACGCGATTAAACTGATTGAAGAAAACGCCGCGACAAGCGATATTTATTTTAATGAAAAAACTGCTATTATCTCGGAAAAAATTATGCCTATTGAAAATGCCGTAAAAAAAATATCGTTTATTCCTGCGCGGACATTCGGTTTAAATAAAAGAGGGGAGATAAAAAGCGGCAATTTCGCCGATTTAGTGATATTTAAAGAAGACGAAATACGGGAAGTGATATTAAACGGAAAAAGAGCGCTGAAAGACGGAGTGTTCCAAAATATTTCAGCGGGGAAAATTTTAAAATCTCAAAATGCCTAAATACGATTATCTTTTTATTTCTTGCGTAATTTTATTGACTGTTTTCGGCTTAGTGATGCTTTCCAGCGCTTCTTCGGATTTGGGAAAAATAAAATTTAACGACACTTATTTTTATCTCAAACATCAAATTATCTACGGTTTAATTTTTGGAATCGCCGGTTTTTTAATCGCCAGCCGCGTAACTTATAAAAGATTAAAAAGCGCCGCCGTTCCTCTTTTAATTTTCAATATTATTCTTTTAATTTTAATTTTTACTCCTTTTGGCGAGACATATAATACAAAATCAAGCCGTTGGCTTAATTTCGGCGGTTTTTCATTCCAGCCGTCAGAATTTTTGAAAATCTCTTTTATTATTTATCTTTCAGCTTGGCTGAGTAATAAAAAAATGAAGCGCCAAACAAGTTTTTCCAAAGGGCTTTTGCCGTTTTTAGCCGCTTCTGGAATTATCACTGGCCTTATTTTTCTCCAGCCGGCGACAACTATTATTTTAATCGTTATGGGCGCGGCTTTTATTGTTTATTTTATAAGCGGAGCAAGGCTGCTGCATATTTTAGGAATAGCATTTTTTGGAATTTTAATTTTAGCTTCAATAATTTATTTTTCTTCTTATCGTTATAATAGAATTTCCGCTTTCCTAAATGGCGGCGGCGAAAAACAAAATTCCGGTTATCAGCTTAATCAATCTTTAAGCGCTATCGGTTCCGGCGGATTAACCGGAGTGGGATTCGGCAAATCTACCGGAAAATATAAATCTTTACCCGAACCGATAGGGGATTCCATATTCGCCGTGATTGCCGAAGAATTAGGATTCATTGGCGCGGCGTTTTTAATAATTATTTTTATTATTATGTTTATCAGAGGATTTTTAATAGCCAAAAACGCTCCCGACCAATTCAGTAAATTAACCGTTATCGGACTTATTTCCATTATTGCCATTCAGACTTTTATTCATATTACCGCAATTTCTGGATTGATACCTTTAACCGGCGTTCCTTTACCGTTTATAAGTTTTGGCGGTACGTCTTTGGCGATTTTTTTGACGATGACGGGGATTATTGCTAATATATCAAGGCGTACTTAACTTAAAAATGTTAAAAATTCTTTTTGCCGGCGGAGGCACCGGCGGCCATATTTATCCGATTATTGCCGTAACCGAACAATTACGGGCGCTGTCTTTGAATAAAGGGATTGATTTAGACCTGCGTTATTTCGGAACTGCCGGCGCCTTCAAAGAAGCTCTTTCGGCAAACGGAATTTTCGTTTCTCATATTTTTTCGGCAAAACTTCGACGCTATTTTGACGTCAGAAATTTTCTGGACATTTTTATTTTTTTTACCAGTCTTTTTCAGGCCTTATGGAAAGTTTTTTGGTTTATGCCGGATGTTTTATTTTCCAAGGGCGGTCCGGGCGCCTTAGCGATTGTTTTAGTCGCCAGATTTTATAAAATTCCCGTTATCATTCATGAATCCGACTCAATACCGGGACTGACTAATCTGTTATCGGCCGGTTTCAGCGATAAAATAGGAATTTCTTTCGCGTCATCCGCTCAACGTTTTAAATCGGAATTTGCCAAAAAAATCGCCTTAGTCGGAAATCCCGTCAGAAATTCTTTGATTTCCAATAATAAAGAGCGGGGGACAGTTAATAAAAATCCTTTAATTTTAGTCATCGGCGGTTCCCAGGGAGCGGAGAAAATCAATGATTTTATATTGACGGTAGCCGAAGAATTAATGAAAGATTTTCAAATTATTCATCAAACCGGCATTAAAAATTTCAACAGCGTTAAAAGCGAATTAGATATTCTTTTAGAATATTATCCAGAAGAACAAAAAACGCGATATAAAATCGTGCCTTATTTTGAAGAAAATTTAAAAGACGCTTATGCGGCCGCCGATATCGTGATTTCTCGGGCCGGTAGCGGTTCCATATTTGAAATTGCGGCTTTTGGCAAACCGGCGATTTTAATTCCCATACCGGAAAATATCGTCGGCCGCCATCAAATTGTCAACGCTTATGAATATGCGGAAACCGGCGCGGCAATAGTCATTGAGCAAGATAATCTCGCTCCTCACATTTTTTTAAGCCAGCTTAAAAAAATATTTTCGGAACCGGAAAAATTAAAAACAATGTCCGAAGCCGCCAAAAAATTCTTTAAACCAAAAGCGGCCGAAACAATCGCCGAAGAAATTATTATATTGGGAAGCAAATAATGATAGAACCTCTTAAAAAACCTGTCCGAGTTCGATTCGCGCCCAGTCCTACCGGTTCGCTTCATTTAGGCGGCGCCAGAACGGCTCTTTTTAATTGGCTTTTTGCAAAACAACATAATGGCCAATTTATTCTGCGCATTGAAGACACAGATATTGAAAGGTCGGATATTAAATATGAAGAAAGCATTATTCAAGGCCTTCGTTGGCTCGAACTTTTTTGGGATGAAGGTCCGGATATTGGCGGAAATTTCGGACCATACAAACAAAGCGAACGGCTGGATATTTATGAAAAATATCTTAAAAAACTGATTGATGAAGAAAAAGCGTATTACTGTTTTTGTTCAAAAGAGGAACTGGAAGCTGACCGCCAGGCAATGCTTTCTCAAGGATTAGCGCCGAAATACGGCGGCCGATGCCGCCATATCGGCCAGGAAGAAACGGAAAAACGCCTTAAAAAAGGGGAGTCGGCGGTAATCAGGTTTAAAACGCCGTCAATTGAAATTGAATTCAACGATTTAATCAGAGGAAAAATTACCGTTAACGCAGAAATTATCGGCGACTTGGTGATTGCTAAAAATCTTCGTTCGCCTTTGTTTATTTTCGCCGGGACGATTGACGATTATGAAATGAAAATTACTCATATTATCCGCGGCGAAGATCATCTCCCTAACACTCCTAAGCAAATTTTGCTTCAAAAAGCGCTTGGTTTTAATGAAATAAAATACGCTCATCTGCCGCTGATTTTGGCTCCGGACCGCTCAAAAATGTCAAAGCGTTATATGGAAACGTCTCTGCTCGATTTTAAAAACCAAGGATATTTAGCCGAAACGATAGTAAATTTTCTGGCATTTTTGGGCTGGCATCCGAAAGATAACAAAGAATTTTTTTCATTAAACGAATTAATTCAAGAATTCGATATAAAACGAGTGCAAAAATCCGGCGCGGTTTTTAACGTTGAAAAATTAGAATGGCTTAACGCTCAATATATCAGAAATATTGATTCAGTAAGTTTAGCCGAGCAATTAAAAGATTTTATTCCGACAAAATGGAGAGATAAAAAAGATTTACTTATTAAGGCTTTACATATTGAAAAAGAAAGAATAAAAAAATTAAACGACTTCAAAGAATTAGCCGATTTCTTTTTTGAACTGCCGGATTACGACGCTAATATGCTGAAATGGAAAGAAATGACCAATGAGCAGATTATTAAAAACTTAAAATTATTAATTGATGAAATTGATAAAATTTCGGAAACAGAATTTAATAAAAATACTTTTGAAGCGGATATTTTAACGCTTGCCGAGACTATCGGCCGCGGTGAATTACTTTGGCCGTTAAGAACGGCTCTTTCCGGGAAATCCGCCTCGCCCGGGCCTTTTGACATTATGGAAGCGTTGGGGAAAAAAGAAACCTTGAGACGGATTAATGTAGCGATTAAAAAACTGTCATAATATGAAAAACGCGGAAATTATCGAAAAATTAAAAGAACTTTTTGATTTACTGATTTTATTGGCCGGAAAAATTTGGCATTTATCCGAAGGATTTATTTCCGGACTAACTGATAATTTTATTTGGCTGTTCGGCGCGATTTTACAATTTTTAACCGATTTGATAAAATTGATTTTGAATTATGTTTAATTTAAACATTTTAAATTAAACATTTCTCGCGCTATTTGTCGTAAAATGGTTAATGTGCGACACTTATCTTTTTTTAATGTATTACTCTACTCTGGAACATTTTAAAAGCATGGCTGGTTATGATATAGACGGCGTTTGGTACCCGCGCGTGACAAAAATCGTTGATATTAAAGCCAAGCCGGCGCTTTATAAATTTTACGCCGAATTGAATAATTTCGCCGAAGGCGAAGCGATTAAAGAAAAATCGGCCGGCGAAGGCACTCTTATTCATGAAACGATTGAAGGGATTTTAATGGGTAAATCTCCGGTTATTGAACCGTCGATTAAGCCGGCGGTTGACGCTTTTCTAAAATTTATTGAAACAAAAAACATTCAAACCGACCATGAATTTGTGGAAAAAAGAATCATTAATTACGACGCTCGTTATGCCGGCACGCTTGACGCTATGGCTTTAATTGACGGCAAATTTGGAGTTTTAGACATTAAGACTTCGCAAGCCATTTATCGCGATTATAATCTTCAAACTTCGGCTTATATAGCCGCCCTGGAAAAGGAATTTAAAAATATTCAAACTCGCTGGATTTTAAGAATTGACCAGATTAAAAAATGCCTAAATTGCAAAGCGACTCACAGAAGCAAAGGCGGACGGGAAAAAATCCGTCCGGCCAGAAGTGAAAAAAACAAACCGCTTCCGATGTGTAAAGGAGAAAATCATCAATGGTCCGAACTTCTTGGCGATATTGAACTCAAAGAATTCCCCTATTGGCAAGATGATTATAAGGCGTTCTTGGGCGCGAAACAACTTTGGGAATGGGAAAACGAATATTGGCTCAAACAAGTCGGATATATTATGTAGATTCAAAAATCTTTTTAAATTTCTGATATTCCGGCAAATCTTCTATTTTAGAAATTCCCAAATGTTTCAGACAGTCAAAACTTAATTGATATAAATACCCCCGTTCTCCTTCAATATCGGAAGCTCGTTCAATTAATCCTCTTATTAAAAGATTTCTTAAAATAAAAGATGAGTTCACTCCCCTAAAATAATCAATTTTAGCCCGTGAAATTGGACTAAAATAAGCGATTAAAGACAGTGTTTCCAATGTCGCCGGCGTTAAATCCTCTTTAAATTCTTCTTTAATAAAGTTTTCCAGAAAACCGGAAAATTCCGGTTTGGTCGCCAATTGCGCCTTTTCACTATGAAAAATAAGCCGCAGTCCCCTTTTATCGTCTTTTAATCTTTCTTCCAGTTCTTTTAGCGCGATTTCGGTTTTTTCTTCTTCAATATTAAGCAGTTTGGAAATTTTTTTCACTTCCAACGGTTCGCCGTAAACAAACAACAACGCTTCAATGGCGGCGGCGATATCAGTATAATTTACGAATTTTTTTTCGTTTTCCATATAAAATTATTCGCTTATTGTTATATCCGCGAATTTTTCTTCCTGTTCCGCTTTAATTATCTGATCTCTTAATAAATGAAGCAAGGCCAAAAATAAAACAATAATTTCCATTCGCGATTTTTCTTTGACCAGCTCTCCGAATCCGCTTATGCCATTTTTAATTTGCTTAACGATTTCTTCAATTTTTTCCTCAAGCTTAATAAGCGGCGTTTCGTCGATTTTTTGAGACTCAACGATAATTTGTTTAAAAATTTCAAAAATTCCGTTAAGCGATTGATTAAGAGATTGAATGTTAAAATTTTCCGCCGGATAAAAAACCGGCTCGGAATTATAAAAAAGCGGTCGCGAAACGGAAAAATTATTCCGCCCATACAATTCTCTGAACAAAATGAGCGCCGGCTTTATTTTTTGATATTGCGTGATTCTGTTTTTTAAATCTGAAATGTCTTGTTCTTCTTCTTCGGTAAGTTCCAGGGACGGCAAAAGCGCCTTTGATTTAATTAAAAGCAAACGGCTGGCGACGACGACGAAATCGGCCAAAACGCGCGAGTCAACGTTAACCAATGTTTTAAGATAATTCAAAAAATCCGCCGTCACTTCGGCCAAATTTAAATCTGTGATTTCCATTTTTTTCTCTTCAATTAACTCTAAAAGCTTTTCAATCGGTCCGAAAAATTGTTGAATGTTTAATTGATACATAAGCGACGCAAATTTAACACAAATACACGCTAATGACGCAAATTATTTTATAGAATTATTTACAACTCTTTTTGGTTTTAAATATCTTGATCGAAAATTAATAATCATTTATAATTATTTTCTCTCGCTCATATTTAATATTATTTTGTTTTAATTTTATTTCCAGCGCATCAGAATATTGTTTCTCTCTACAAAATCTTTCTAATTCATTTTGAACTTTATAACATAAACCGGTTATCTTATAAGATAACTCAGGATATATAATTTTATTTGTGTCATTCGTGTGTATTCGCATTTTTAGTGTCGCTTAAAGCGCGTCGCGCGTATAATTATTCGCCGGATTCCACAACATCCATCCGTTTGCCAGTTCCGGAGTGCTTGAAGCGGCATCATAAACCGCCTGAATTTGCTCTTTTACCATTTTTGCGTCATATTTCGCCCCTAAATTGAAATCCTGAAGCCAGGGACGGAGTTTGACCAACGACGAAGTAGTTGTAGATATAGTTGTGGAAGTCGCTGTTGTAAGTCGTAAGTTGTGAGTCGTTAGTCGCGACAGAGCGCTATCCATTGAATATTTTATCACTTCATACGGATATTTCGCCGGATTTTGATAACCGATAAATCCTTTGGCGTAATGCGACGGGTAAACCATTGGAGAAACATAATCAAAATATTCATAAGCGTCTTCAATAATCTGGCCGATTCCCATATCGTCTTTATTTACGGTGACTAAACCGAATAAATCCGCTGAAATTTTTATATTCGGCAATTGTTCTCTTAAATATTTAAAAAAACTTTTGATAACTTTTCTTCTTAAAGCTACCGAGTTATAATTATTATCTGTGTTTATCTGCGTTTTATCTGTGTCTATCTGTGTTGATGGAAAAATCATATCTTTCAAATCGCCGTCCGAAGCGAAACGGATATAATCAAAATTTATTTCGTCAAATCCCCTGCTTGCCGCGTCTTTGGCGATGGTAATATTATAATTCCACGCTTCTTCGGCGGCCGGGTCAATCCAGGCGAGTTTTTTATTGTCAAGCCAAAGAGTTGACGGCGACACCTGACACTTGACACCTGACACTTGACACTTTGCTTTGGAGTGAATTGCCAAATCCGGTCGGGCTTTCGCCAAAACAGGGTCCTGAAAAACCGTGATTCTGGCAATAACATAAATGCCTTCATCGTGAAGTTTTTTAATCAAAGCGTTTATTTTCGGAATCATTATTTTTTTGGCTTTGTATTTTTCAATTTCTTCGTTATCTATGTCATAAGCGATGTAGCCGGAGTAATCTTTAATGTCAATGACCACGGCGTTTATTTCTGTTTCTTTCGCCAGATTCACGAGATAATCTATTTTTTTGGAACTGCCAGCCGACCAGCCGGTCAAATAAATCGCCTTAATAGTTTCTGGCGGATTGCTTAACGGCTTTTGATTTTCAATATCAATATTTTTAACAACCGATTCGTTATTGGTATTATTTACGGTTGAAGAACTATTAACCTTACCGGTAAAATCAACAATATCTGTAATAATTTCAATATTATTATTTTTCGTCAAAACAAAAAAAGAGGCGCCCGCCGCGACCGTTAAAAATAAAAAACCGAAGACATAATACCGCATTTTGCTTAATGTTAAATCATAAAATAACAGTTGTAAATGTTTAATAAATTAGCCAAAATAAAGAAAATTTGGTAAAATGAAAATATATGCTTGCTTTATATCGCAAATATCGGCCTAAAAGTTTAAATGATTTGCTCGGCCAAAATACCATTGTTGAGATTTTGAAAAACGCCGCCAAGCTTGACCGCCTGGCGCACGCTTATTTGTTTTTCGGCCCGCGCGGCAGCGGTAAAACCACCACGGCGCGATTGCTCGCCAAAATCGCCAACTGCGAAAAACGGCAAAACGACAAAAAATTTAAGACTGTCGGCGAACCTTGTAATGAATGCCGAACTTGCCAAGATATTGATAACGGCCGCAATTTGGACGTGATTGAAATAGACGCCGCTTCCAATCGCGGTATTGATGAAATCAGAAACCTTAAAGAAAGCGTTCGCGTCTCCCCCGCTTCCTCAAAATACAAAATTTATATTATTGACGAAGCCCACCAGCTTACCAAAGACGCTTTTAACGCCCTGCTTAAAACTTTGGAAGAGCCGCCGGCTCACGCCATTTTCATTTTGGCCACCACCGAATACGAAAAAATGCCGGCAACGATTCTTTCGCGAACGCAAAGATTTCATTTTAAACGCCTGCCGCTGATGATTTTGGTTGAAAAATTAAAATCCATCGCTAAAGCGGAAAAAATTTCCGCGAACGAAGAGGCGCTGGAACTTATCGCCGCCTCGGCCGAAGGCAGTTTCCGCGACGCCGAATCGCTTTTGGACCAAATAGCGTCGCTTGAAGAAGAAATCACCCTTGAAAGCGTGGAAACGATTCTCGGCCGGGTAAGTTTTTCCAAAACAAGCCAAATGGCGGAAGCTCTGCTTAAAAACAATACGGAAATCGCTTTAAATTATCTTTCTAAAATAAACGAAGCCGGTTATAATCTGACGCAATTTAATAAAGACTTAATACATTATTTCCGCCGCGTTTTGGCCCTGAAATTCGCCCCGGCTTTGGAAAACGAATTTAAAAAAGAATTGACTGAAATGGAACTCGGAAAAATCAAAGAACACAGCCGGTTAATTGATGAACAAAAAACAATCAACTTGATTAAATCGCTAATCCGGGCTTACACGGAAATGCGCTACTCCCCTTTTCCCATTGTCCCTCTGGAAGTGGCGATAATTGAAAACCTGAAATCTTGAGCTTGTCGAAAGATTGAAAATTTAAGGAAATAAAAATAAAAAGGTCGCATAAATTAAATATTAAATATGATTAAAAAATATTCGGTAATTTTTGGAGTATTGGCGGCTGTCGTTATTCTTTCCGCGTCAATCGTAAACGCTATCCATTCCTGGGGCAATTATCACTGGGCGCGAACTAGTAATCCCCTTACATTGAAATTGGGAGACAATCTTTCTTCTGATTGGGACGCTTATCTTTCCACTACTTCCGGCGATTGGAGCGTGTCTTCGGTTTTAGACACGGCAATTGTTTCCGGAGCGTATTTAAAAAACTGCAAACCCGTTAACGGCCGCGTAGAAGTGTGCAATAAAAAATACGGCAGAAACGGTTGGTTAGGCGTAGCTCAAATTTGGGTAAGCGGCGATCATATTACTAAAGGCGCCGTTAAAGTAAACGATACTTATTTCAATACGCCAACCTATAACACCGAAGCTTGGAAAAATTTGGTTATGTGTCAGGAAGTCGGCCACACGCTCGGGCTTGACCATCAGGACGAAAATTTTGATAATCCAAATCTCGGCACTTGCATGGATTACACCAACGACCCGTCAACTAATCAGCATCCAAATCAGCACGATTACGACCAGCTTGAGTTAATTTACACCCATCTTGACGGGACTACCACTCTTGCTAGTAAGCTTGCTGGCGGGGCGGCGCTTCCAAAAGGCAACGGTGATAATGTTGATTTAGACAATCCGTCCGCTTGGGGTAAGAGTCTTCGCAAAGATAGTCGGGAAAATCACTCTCTATTTGGACGCGATTTAGGGAGAGGAGAAAAACTTTTCACTTTTGTTATCTGGGCAAATTAAAATATGGTGTTAGGGATTTACGGAATATAAAAAAACGAGTAAAATAAATACCGACTATCACTAGTCGGTATTTATTTTTGCGGGATCGTCTAACGGTAGGACTGTGCCCTTTGAAGGCATCTATCTTGGTTCGAATCCAAGTCCCGCAGCACTTCGACAAGCTCAGTGCAAGCTATTATGTGGTATATCTATATATTAAATTGCGATAAGAAAACTTTTTACGTCGGTATGACAAATGATTTAGAGTCTAGATTTATAGAGCACAGAAATAAGAAATCATTTTTTACAAAAAAGTTTTCTAAATTGGAAATGGTTTATAAAGAGCAATTTAATTCAAAAACAGAAGCCGCAAAACGAGAGCGGCAACTTAAAGGATGGAGTAGGAAGAAGAAATTTGCCTTAATACATAATAGCTTGTAATGAGTTTGACGATTTATTGTGGGCTTGGATGACTTGCTCTGAGCATTTCGGCGAGCTCAATGCGAGCCGAAGGCCGAAGAGAATCCAAGTCCCGCAGTTAAATTTTACTGCGTTTTTAATTTAATTTCTGTTATTAAATCGAGTTTAGTTGTTTCGGTATTGGCGCCGTAATTGGTGTTAGTCGTGGAAGTGGCGGAAAACGGCCCGTCGTTTAATCCCCCGTTCCAGCCGGTTTGGAGCATTGATTCATTTATATAACGGCTCATATAAGCGATTAAGTTTACGTCCGGCGCGTCCGTTTTGGAAACGCTGACGGTGATTTTTTGAGTGGTCGGGTCGTCCGAATTTCCTCCGGTACAAGGAGAAATGCCGCTTATCGTTCCGTCGGTATCGTTGCGGCAGACATTTTCAATGATAATTTTTCTCGTGTATGTCTCTCCCGCCAAAACTATGGTTTCGGTGCTTGAAACCAATTGCCAGACATTGCCGATAATTTCCGGATGCCAAGGGCTGTTGGTTCCTTTTGAAGTTGAAGCGTTGCCCGTTCCGTCCGGCGGCAAATAAATTCTGTTCCAACCCTGCGATGTCGCGTCATTGCCGCGGATAATAGCCCTTGTCGCCTCCATTCCTTCCTGCGCCAAACCGATTGCCTCGCTTTTTTCTTTGGAAGTTTTAGTTGAAGTCAAACTGACGATTATAAGCTGGGCCCCGACAACGGCTAAAACCACGCCGACGGCAATGGCGATTAAAAGTTCCGACAAAATTTGGCCTTTATTTTTCATGATTACTGCGCGTTAACCCTGCCGTTTGGATAAATAATGACATTTTTAATAATTTCCGGCGAAAGCGATTTTACGGCAATAGTCGTAGTCGTTCCGTTTGCCAAACTGCCGCTGCGCTTAATAAAAATTATGTCGGTTGAAGTGCCGCTTGCCGGCGTTTGAAAAACAACGACGCCGGATAAATAATATCGTTCCGTAGAAGTGCCGGCCGTATAGCTGTTCCCCTGAAAAAAATCATAAAACGGCTCCGTTGAAGTAATGTTGTCAAAATGAACTCCCCAGCTTAATCCATCTTCGCGGCTCATCGCCTTATTTTGCGCCAGCCGCAAAACGCCGGCTATTTTTTTCGCTTCTTCCTCCACTTCAATTGAAGTTTTGCCGCCGAATAAAAATGGCGAAACAACACCGCTGATAATAACCAGAATTCCGATTACCAAAATCAATTCTAAAAGAGAGAAGCCAGACAACTGACAGCTGACACGACATCTGACATCTGACTTTTGACATTTATTTATCTGATTCATTATATTTTATTAAAATTATTAATATGTCAGTTGTCAGATGTTAGATGTCAATTTACCCTCACTGAAACATTCTGACCATTCGGAATATCGGCAAAAGCACGGACAAAGCCACCATTGCCACAATTATACCCATTGCAAAAATCAGCAGCGGTTCCAAAAGCGAAACCAGATTTTTCAAAAGTCCGTCCACTTCTTCTTCGTAAAACGCGCTTAAAGTTTCCAGCGATTTTTCCAAAGTGCCGGTTCGTTCGCCGATGGCGATGATATTGGCAAAAAAACTCGGGTAAAGAGCGGGACGCGATTTGAAAACCGCGGAAAAATTTGACCCCTTTTTTAATTCTTCCATAATATTCAAAAACGACTTCTGATAAGTCGGATTGCCGACCGTTAAAGCGCTCATTTCAATCGCTTCAATAGCCGAAACGCCGCTTCCCAAAAGATTTTTGAAAGTTCGGCTGAAACGCGCCAGTGCCAATTTCTTGACAAGTTCCGAAGCGACCGGCAATTTTTCAAAAACGCGGAAAATGATTTTTTTGCCGAAAACCGAACGGGAAAAATAAAAGCCCGCGGCGATTAAAATAAAAAAAACGGAAATCGTTAAAATCGGGCTTCTGCTTAAATAATCGCTTAAAGCGATAAAAAATCTCGTAATCAGGGGCAATTCGGCGAGCATGCCTTTGAAAGCTTTCGCCATCCGCGGCAAAACAAAAGTCATCATCAGCACGATAATGCCGGCGGAACCGATTAAAAGAATCAGCGGATAAATCATCGCCATTCTCACCCTTTTTAACAAGTCGTAATCCCTTATTAATTGGCCGGAAAGATTTTCCAGAGCGCTTTCCAAACTGCCCGAAAGTTCGCCGGCTTTTATCATCCCGACAAAAATCGGGGAAAAATATCGCGGATAATCGGCGAACATTGATGAAAGCGGTTCCCCTCTTTCCACGCCGGCTTTAATTTCCAGAAGAATTTTTCTAATCAAAGGTTTTTTCGCGTCGTTTAAAATAATTTCCAAAGCTTCCGCCAACCCGATGCCGGCTTTCAAAATCGCGGCCAAATAACGGGTTAAGAGAATTTTGTCAATGGCGCCGATTTTCTGAAAAAACGGAAAAAATTGCGCCAAATCGGAAAACTGCGAAAGCTTGCCGACGGATTTTTCTTCAACGATAATCGGCAATAATCCGTCGCGCGAAAGATTTTCCACCGCTTCTTCGCGGCTGTCCGCCAAAATTTCTCCCGATGTCGGCGAACCATTTTTATCAACGGCTTTATAACTATACAGCGGCATAATATTATTATATAATAATATTATAAAAAATAAACAGCCGATATTTGACGCTTAAATTATGAATCTCCGAATAAAATTTATTTTATTTTTTTCCGGCGTTATTGTTTTAATGATTGCCGGCCTGACTTTTTATTTAAACGCTTACTTAAAAAATTATTTCAAAGCTCGAACGATTGATAATTTTCAACTTTTGGCGGAAACCAGCGAAGGCTCTTATTTTTCTTTTATTGAATCGCTAAAAACAAGAACCATTGACTGGTCTTCGGACGGTTATATCCGAAACGCCGTTGAAGAGATTTTATCGGGCAAAAAAGAATCCGTTAAAAATCTGAATTTTTATCTGAAAGAAAAAAAGATTATTTACGACCCGGAAGTGGTTATTATTGACATACTAAATAAAGACGGAATTGTCATATCTTCTTCTTTGGCCGACAGAATCGGCGAAGACGAAAGCGACGAAAACATAAGATTTCATGAAGCCATTGCCGCCGGATTCGGAGAAGCGCTCGTGGCTCCGGTAGTTTACGAAGAATATGAAAGCTCCGAACCAATGATTCACATTTCCGCCAGAATTTTTTCAACCAAAGAATCCGCGGACAAAAAATTCGTTCCCCTTGACGCCGTAATGCTGCTCCATTTCGTAAACACCGACAGATTAAGCGCTCTCTTAAGCGGCAAATGGCAAAAAGAAAAAGGAGCGCTTACCGGCGCCGCCTTTTTTGACGAATATCAAACCGCGGAAATTTATCTGGTAAACAAAGACCGGCTGATGATTACCCAATCCCGCTTTATTGAATACAATATTTTAAAACATAAAGTTGACACTGAGCCGGTTAGCGCCTGTTTTGAAAATAATCTGGAAATGGCCGGCGAATATTTGAATTATGACGGCAAAAAGGTTTTAGGAGCGTCAATGTGTATTGAAAAAGACGAGATTGTTTTAATAGTGGAAGCTCAATCGGCGGAAATTTTGTCTCTGCTTAAAAAAATTCAAGAGCGGATTATTTTTGGCGGAATTTTTATTTTAATTTTAACTATTGCCGGCATCGCCTTATTGAGTAATTGGCTTTTAAAAGGCCTGACGTCAATCGCCGAAATCGCGAAAAAAATTTCCGAAAATAATTTCAGCGCCCGAACAAACATAAAATCCAAAGACGAAATCGGTTCTCTCGGCGAAATTTTCAACGAAATGCTTAATAATATTGAAAAAAACCAGAAAGAATTAAAAGAAAAAGACGTGAAAATAGAAGAAAAACTGGCGGAGCTTGAAAAATTCAAAAATCTCACTATTGGCAGAGAATTAAAAATGATAGAATTAAAAAAAGAACTTGAAGAATTAAAGAAAAATTTATGATGAATAATAAAATTTTGCGGTTCTTACCCGGTTTAATTTTTAGCGTCATTATCGGCTCGGCCGCTTATTATTTATCCCAATTTCATATTTTGTTTGACCCGCTGGTCAACGGAATTTTACTTGGGCTCTTGGTCAGATTAATAATCGGCGCCAGACCTTTGTTTTCGCCGGGCTTGGGACTTACTCCGCGTTTGATTATTCCCGTTGGCATCGTTCTGTACGGCGTAAACCTGGAATTTCAGAAACTTTCAAAAGTAATGCCGATGGCGTGGCTTCAAATGCTGGTTGGCATTGTGATTATTTTTTGGCTGGCGGATTTTCTCGGACGATGGCTTAAAGTAAGCGAAAAAACCGGCGTTTTAACGGCAATCGGCACGGCCATTTGCGGCGCTTCAGCGGTAATGATGGCCGGTCCGGCGATAAAAGCCGAAAAAAAAGACGTAAGCAAAGCGATTTTAGTCGTAGTTTTTTGGGGAATAATCGGCGCGTTTCTTTATCCTTTTGTCCAGAAATTTTTAGCGATGCCGGAAGACATTTACGCTTTGTTCGCCGCTACCACTCTGCACACCACCGGCACCGTCAAAACCGCGGTTTTATTTTTAGGCAAAAATATTGAAGCGTTCGCCTTGTCAATAAAACTGGCGAGAACCGCTTTGATAATCCCGATTCTCGCTGTTTTAGTTTTTATTTTTCGGAAAGAGCAACAACAATCTGAAGAAAATCAATCGCCGTTTCTGATTTACTGGGCGTTGGCGGGCTTTGTTATAACGGGAATTTTATTTTCTTTTGTTCCGGAATTGACGGCGTACGCCAAAACGCTTAAACCTTATTCCGCGATTCTCTGGACATTGGCGATGGCAAGCATCGGCTTGACCATAGACATAAAGGGATTATTAAAAGATTTATTCAGACCGCTGATTCTTGGTCTTCTCATTTGGCTGGGAGCGATAGCCGTTTTTATATTGGGTTATTGGCTGATAATCGCGTAAATGAAAAGGTCAATCATCGTAAAAATTATATTTGATATCGCGGCTACGGTCGCTTTCGCGCTTTTTGTCGGAGGCGCCGTTTTTATTAAATTTTTCAAAGGCGTTCTAACGAAATCGGAAATCTCAGCCGATTTAACGGCTAAAATAATTGAACAAAACGTAATTTTCCTTACCGCGATTCTTATTGTTTTAATTTTAATTTTAATAACCGCGATTTATTTCAGTTTAAAAAGGACTATTATTAATCCTCTGAAAAAACTTCATCAAGGCGCGGAAATAATAGCCGATGGAAATCTGAATTATAAAGTCCGCGACAAAACGGAAATTCAGCCGGAAAACGAAATTGACCAATTGGCAAAATCATTTGATGAAATGTCGGCGAAATTAAAAGAATCTTACGGCGGATTGGAGCGAAAAGTGAAAGAAAAAACCGAAGAAATCGTCCAAAAAGTCAAAAATTTGGAAAACATAAAAATCGCCCTTTATAATATTCTTGAAGACATTGAGAAAAATCGGGATGTTTTAAAAAATGAACGCGATAAATTAAACACGATTATTTCTTCAATGGGCGAGGGGCTTTTTGTCCTTGATAACAATCTGCGCGTTGTTTTAATCAACGACGCGGCCGCTCAAATGCTTGAAATCTCGGCGGAAAAAGCGCTCGGCAAAAACAGAAAAGAAATTTTATCACTTTATAAAGGGAAACAAGAAATATCCGGTGATGACTTGCCAGCGGCAAAAATGTTAAAAACCGGTCAAACCATAAAAATAGGAATAGAAGACGATTTTTATTATTCGCTTCCTTCCGGCAAAAAATTTCCCATTACTCTTGTTGACACTCCCCTTAAAAGGGGAAATGAAACAATCGGCGCCATTATTATTTTCCGCGATATTACTAATGAGAAAAAACTTGACGAATCTAAAACTAATTTTATTTCAATCGCTTCCCATCAATTGCGCACTCCTTTAACGACCATCAGATGGTACACGGAAATGCTTGAATCGGAAGACGTCGGCAAACTCAATAAAAACCAAAAGAGTTTTCTTAATGAAATTTACAGCGCCGTTTTGCGGCTTGCCGGCACTTTGAATATGCTTTTGGCGCTCGCCCGGATTGAAAGCGGCCTTCTCAAACTCAATCCATTGAAAATCAATCTTCATAATTTTACTGAAGGAATAATAAAAGATTTGGAACCGCTGATTAAACCGAAAAATATTAAAATTGAAATCGTCGCGGAAAATCAATTGCCGGAAATCACGCTTGATTCTCTGATGATTAATCAGGTAATTTCCAATCTGCTAACGAATTCCATCCGTTATTCTGACGAAAAAGGAAAAATAGAAATTAAAATCGGGCGCCGGGAAAATGAAATACTTTATTCCGTCAAAGATAACGGCATCGGCGTTCCGCCGGAAGAGCAAGCCCGTCTTTTTGAAAGATTTTTCCGGGCCGAAAACGCGGTCTTGAAAGCGCCGGACGGAAACGGCCTCGGTTTGTATCTGGTTAAAAATCTGGTAGAATTATGGAAAGGAAAAATTTGGTTTGAATCGCCGGCCGATTGGGGCAAAGAAAAAAAAGGAACGGCATTTTATTTCACTATACCATTATGACAAAAACTATTTTAGTGGTTGAAGACGAAAAACCTTTGGCCGAAGCCGTTAAATTGAAATTGGCGAAGCTTGATTTTAACGTTTCCGCCGTTCCATCGGCCGAGGAAGCGTTGGAAATTATGAAAAAGAACGATATTGATTTGATTTGGCTTGATTTGCGCTTGCCTAAAATGCATGGTTTGGATTTTTTAAAGATATTAAGAAACGATTCGCGATTTAAGGATAAAAAAGTCGTCATTGTTTCCGTTTCCGGCGGAGAAGAAATAAAAGAAAAAGCGGAAAAATTAGGCATAACCGATTACCTCGTCAAAAGCGAATATAAACTTGATGAAATCATTAGCCGCGTGACGAAGCATATATGAAAAATTATGTCTTAATAATTGAAGACGACCTTTTGGCGCAAAAAGCTTACCAGATGAAATTCGCCAAAGCCGGCGTTGAAATAAAATCCGTAAGCGACGGCAATGAAGCGGTTAAATTTATCGGGGAAAATAACGAACCGCCGGCAGTCGCGCTTTTGGATTTAATGCTCCCTTTCGTCTCGGGATTTGAAATACTGGAAACAATGAGAAAAAATAAAAAATGGCAAAACGTTCCAGTGATTATTCTTTCCAATTTAAGCCAGGAAGCGGATATGGAAAGAGCTAAAAATCTTGGCGTAAAAGATTATTTAATAAAAGCCGACACCAGAATTGACGACGTCATCGCCAAAGCGCTGAAATATATAAAATAACCACTAAAGTTATCCACAGATTTAATTTTGTATTTTGTTCAATTTCTTGTAAAATAAATATATGACTAACAATAATTCAATATCGCCCAAAAAAGGTTTCACATTACTTGAGCTTTTAATCGTTATCGCCATTATGGCTATTTTAGCCGCAGTGGCTATTTTCGTCCTTAACCCGGCCGAAACATTAAGAGAAACGCGGGACGCCCAAAGAGTTTCGGATTTAGCGACCATGAAAACCGCCATCGCGCTTTATATCACTAAAACTACAAGCACAATATATTTAGGTAATAGCGGAAGCAATACGACTTGTAAAGATTCCGCATCATGGGCAAGCGGCGATGGAATTAATTATAGTTATCCATCAGACAGCCCGGGCGCAGCGATTACAGATGCAACACTTGATAGCGCAACATCATACCCAACTTCAACCCAAAGAACGGTAGCCAGTTCAAGTTTGGTTGACGGCACAGGTTGGATTCCGGTTAACCTTTCAAGTTTAGTCGGCGGTTCGCCGATTTCCGATATGCCGCTTGACCCGACAAACTCTTTTGTTGATGGCTCAGTTTCCGATGTTCGATATACTGATCTTTTTTATCGCTATACTTGTTATTCCAGCGATCTTACTTTTGAAATTAATGCCAGACTGGAAAGTTCTTCTATTGGAGCTAAAATGACGAAAGACGGCGGCAATAACAGCTCTTTATATGAAGTTGGCACAAAATTGACAATTATGGGTGGCGGACAAGCATCTGCTAATCAACATTAAAATCAAATAAAACATCAACAAAAACTCCGGATTATAAGATAACCGGAGTTTTTGTTTTTAATCCGGTTATGTTATTATATAAATAAGTTATTTGTTATCAACATGCATCTCGCCAAAGACGATATTAAAAAAATCATTATTGATTCCGGCGTTGTGGCGGAAGAAGAATTAATTGCCGCCGAAAACGAATCTCTGCGCTCCAACCGGCCGATTACCGAAGTCTTAATAGGCCGCGGCGCCATTTCCGAACAAAACCTTACGGATTCCCTTGCCGATTTTTTGGAAGTTCCGAGCGTTAAATTGGAACGGCTGAATCTCAATTCCGACATTATTGAACTTATTCCGGAATCATACGCCAAAAGCCGCGGCGTCATTCTTTTTGAATTTGACGCCGAGAAAAAAATCGGCTCTTTGGCGATGGCTGACCCGAACGATTTTGAAACCATAAATTATCTTCGTTTAAAATTAAACGCTTGGCTGAACGTTTATCTGGCCACCTCGGCAAGTCTGAAATACGCTTTAAAATCGTATAAAAGAAAAATCGGCGAAGATTTTAACAAAATTATTGAAGAAAATATCAAAGCGACCGTCGGCCTTAAAGAAACCGGCAACATTTCCAAAATCGTTGAAGCCGTGCCTATTATCAGGATTTTAGACAGCGTCATTGAACACGCCGCCTCATTGGGCGCTTCGGATATTCATTTTGAACCGTTCAGGGACAAACTTTTGGTCCGCTACCGCCTGGACGGAATTCTTCAGGAAATTCTTTCTTTGCCGAAAGAAATCTCCCCTATTTTAATTGCCAGAATCAAAGTCGTTTCCAATCTTCAAATAGACATTCATAACGCTCCTCAGGACGGCCGTTTTCGTTTTCCACTGGAAGACCAATTTATTGATATCCGGGTTTCGGTAATCCCGACTTTTCACGGCGAAAAAGCCGAAATGCGGCTGTTAAAAGGCTCTCTCCGGCCGCTGTCTTTAACCGAGCTCGGATTTTCCCGCCAAAATCTGGAAAAACTGAACGAAGCCGTCAAAAAACCGCACGGCTTGGTTTTAGTCACCGGCCCGACCGGCTCCGGCAAAACCACCACTCTTTACGCGATTTTAGAAATCTTAAACACGCCAAAAGTGAATATTACGACCATTGAAGACCCGATAGAATACGATATTCCGCGGGTAAACCAGACCCAGGTCAATGTTAAAGGCGGCATTACTTTCGCCACCGGCCTTCGGTCCCTGATGCGCCAAAATCCGGACATTATTATGATCGGCGAAATCAGAGACGAGGAAACCGCCGATATTGCCATTAACGCCGCTATGACCGGCCATTTGCTTTTGTCCACCCTACACACCAACGACGCGCCGACGACCGTGCCGCGCCTGATTGAACTCGGCATCCAGCCGTTTCTGTTGGCGTCCACCCTTAATATCGCCATTGCCCAGCGATTGGTTCGTCGGCTCTGCGCGGTTTGCATTTCTTCCAAAGAAATAGACGAACAAAACAAAAAATTGCTGAACAAACAAGCCAAAACTCTTAATTTAAAAATAGAAAATCTGCCAAAAATTATTTACGCCTCCAAGGGATGTTCCGTCTGCGGCTTCAGCGGCTATCGGGGGCAAATCGGAATATTTGAAATTATTTTCATCAACGACGCCGTTAAAGACTTAATTCTTAAAAACTCGCCCGCCCACGTTATTCGCAAGAAAGCGCGCGAAGAAGGAATGAAAACGCTCTTTGAAGACGGACTGGAAAAAATCTCCGCCGGCTTCACGTCCATTGAAGAAATTTTACGCGTCTCCTCGGAGTAATCACGCGGATTATTTTCCGATTATAATCGTAAAGTCAAAATTTTCACTTTCCGCGCTCTCTTTTTCCGCTATTGAAGACGCTTCAATATTATTGGAAATTAAAACGTTTTTAACCGAATCCAGCGCTTCTTTTTTTGACGGCTTATAGCCGATTTGTATTCCCTGTTCATTTTTTTTGTCGGCGTTTCCGGTTTCTATTTTCAAAAAACCGGCTGCTTTAAATTTTTCTCCCCAGGATTTCGCCAATCCTTTTGTGTCGGTGCCATTCAAAACTTGAACGGAAATTTCAGAAAGCGTCGGAACGATTTCCGCCGAAGAAGTTGAAGAAACCGTTTCTTTCAAAATTTCCGTTGAATTTAAAATTTCCGCCGGAAAAATAATGCCCAATTTTCGCGATAAAACGATGGAGTCTGTAAAATTAAACGCCAAAACCGGTAATTCTTCATCTTCGGTAATAACAATTGAATTAATCAGTCTAACAATAAAAATTAACGACCAAACGAATAAAATAACGGCCGTAACGGAAAAAATAATCAAAATGGCCGCGTAAAAAAAACTTTGCGCCGGTTTTGATTTAAAATATTTCAAAATTTTCTCCATCATTATTTTGTGTAAATTTTACCGCTTAATCTAATCGCGCTGTTATTGAAAATTGAACCGCCGCCGATACTGACGGAATCAACACTTACAAAAATCGGCGAATCATTAAGCGCTTTTAAATAATTCCGCAAAATATCATAATTGGCCTCAAAAGAAGCGGAAAAAGGCACGTAATTGACGCCGCTGATTTCGCTCGGCAAGGCTGACTGGCTTTCCAATCTCAAAGAAATCCGAATACCCGATTTTAATCCGACGTTTTCAATCGCTTCAAGTATTCTGAATAAATTTTCTTCATTGGGTATGGCGCTGTCAATCGTTCCCAGATACGGCTTGATTTTTTCATAATCTTTTTTCAAATCTTCAAAATCGGCCGCTTCCCGCTCAAAAGAAATCGCCAGTATTTTTCTTTCTTTTATTTCCGCCGTTTTTTTGGAAATAACGTCTATAACAAAAATTAAAATACCGACTTCCAACGCTAAAATCGCCGCCGTAATAATCAGCGATTTGATAATTTTTTTTCTAAAAATAATCTTGTCGTCCATAAATTTTAAACTCTAATCTCTATTATATATCAATAATCCACCGTCTTTTAACCCCAAATTAAACGAAAAGGCGATATTTTCCTTGTCGATTAAAGCGGAAAGCGGCAAAGGCGGCGCGGTAAAAACCGGTGAATTTTCCAAAGTTGATTTTAATTGAAGCAGGCTGTCTCTGTCCCGCGCCGCGCCGCTGATTGTTACCGGTTGAGCGACGGCAACGGATAAATTGCCGATTATCATCCCGGGATTGTTCAGTTTATCAATTTCGTTGAATAAATTTTCCCATTTTGGAGATTTGGCGGCAATCGCCGAAAATTGTTCCATTTTTTCGTTAAAAAGCGCGGCGGTTTCTTTAATGACCGCCAATTCCGGCAAAACAATCGTCTGTTCTTCAATTAAAGATTTGGCGGCATTGCGGGAAACAACATTGATTAAAAGGAAAGTTCCTAAAAACAAAATAATAAAAAATCCTCCGAAAGCAATGGCGAATTTTTGAAAAAAATCAAGAAACGAAACAAAACGCTGGCGTTCGTAAGCCGATTCCGTGCCGATAGGCATTAAACTGCAAATGGCGTCCTGGTATCTGGGCAAAAGTCCCCTTTTGGCGGCGCCGGCGGAAAAAATTCGCGCTTTCGGCGATTCGCCGCCGCTAAACGCCATTTCTTCTTTATTGAATTTCAACGACAAACGTTTTTGAAATATGTTTTTAAATTCATTTTGTATTTCATTGGCTCCTAAAAGCAGAAAATTTTTAATTTTAAAGCCGTATTCATTGTCGGAAGCCAAAAAATACATAATCCGCTCGGCGAAAACGGCGGCTTTTTCCAGAAAATTTTTATCCGCATCCGGCAAATAAAATTGAAAAACCGGCGAACCGCCGGAAAAAACGCTGAAAACCGCGCCGCCGGATTCAAAATTAAGCGCCATTGATTGTTCATTTTTATCAAGCAGCCGTCCCAAACTCCAACCGTGGGTTTCTAAAGCCACCGGCGCGAAATCGGCTTTTTTAATGACTTCCAAATACGGAACAATCAATTCTTTTAACCCCATTCCCAATAAAACTTTTTTCTTTTGAAGGTTTTCGTCTTTAATTTCTTCCCAATCGGCGTAAATTTTTTCCGGCGGCAAAGGCAAAGAAGAATTAATTATCAAAGAAACGGCGTTATTGATTTCT
The DNA here is from genome assembly GCA_038065955.1 of Patescibacteria group bacterium. Classification (GTDB taxonomy): domain Bacteria; phylum Patescibacteriota; class Minisyncoccia; order UBA6257; family UBA9933; genus JBBTPY01. The sequence continues at coordinate 87,475 of JBBTPY010000003.1, read as the reverse complement.
TCTTGTTTTAAATTAGGAAAAAATTCAAAAATAAACGGCTGGACGCTCGCCGAAGGCAAAGAAACGATAATTGATTTTGAAGGCGGTTTATTTTTTTGCAGTTCCTTAAGCCCGGCCAAAAACGCTTCCGGATTTTTCAAAATCCCATTTTCAATCGTTCCGATAGGCAAAGAAATTTCTTTTTTAAATATTTCCTCTTCTTTCCCGTCTTTATTTTTGACAAGATAAGTTAAAAAAACGCCGTTTTCGTCAATTGCCAAGCCGCCAATTTTTTCCTCGTGATGCAATAAGCCGCTTAAATCAATATTCTTAAAACGGTTTAACAATTTTTTAAAAGTATTTAACATATTAATTTAATCAACAATCTCCTGCCAGCCGGTTTGCGTCGCTTCATCATTGGCATCAAAAGAAACCGTCACCTGAACCTTTCTTTTTTTGCCGTTTACCGTCCCTTCGGAAACGACGGTTTTACTGCTCGCTCCGCCGGAAACCGCAATCGCGGCGGAACCGTCGCTGAAACTTAAAGAATAAGAAGAGCAGGAGCAATTTTTGTTTTTTACCAGCCGTTCAAACGCGTCTTCGGCGCCGGCTTCGGCGTAAACAAGGGCTTTTTTGGAATTAACGTCGCCGTAACTCATCATATTTTCAAAAAATCCGCTGGAAGCGATGCCGATGCCGGCGATTAAAACCAAAAATGAAATCATTATTATTGAAGGCAAAGCGATTACGCCCTTTTGATATTTGACATTTAACATGTGATTTAACATATGACATATGACATTTAAGCGGTCAGATGTCAGTTGTCAGTTGTTTCATTGTCTCTGGCTGATTGTCGTTTTGATTTCATCGGAAAATTTCAATTGCTGGTTTCCGTTATCATTATAACTGATTGTGAACCGCATTTGAAGCGTGGATTTGGCTGGAGCGGGATTGGAAATTTTCGCGAACAAACAATTGCCGGAAGTGCTGGTGGCGGTTACGCTTTCGGCGATAAGCGGCGTACTGCTTCCGCCGGAAGTAAGCGTTAAAATACCGCTATTAATGGCCACGCTCGTTGTCGCCGAACCGATTGTCGTTTCCAAAATATTAAACGGACAGGCGCCGGAAACAGCAAAAGACGAAGCGTCATAAACCAATTGCCTGATTTTTTCCGAAGAGAAACGGATATTTTGTAAAACTTCATAGCGCGAATTCGTTGAATCGCGTCCTTCAAAAACCGTCACCAAAACGCTCGTCGTCGCCAAAACCACAGTCCCAAAAATGGCGATGTAGATAATGAGTTCCAACAGGGAAAAGCCAGACATCTGACAATTGACATCTGACATCTGACATCTGACATCTGACCTTTTACTTTTATTTATTTTGTTCATTTAATAATTTTTTTCTAAAAGCCGTTAATTGACGGGATAATAATGTCGGTTCCTTCGGCGATATTTAAAATTATAGAATCAAGCGCTCGCCAAAATTGAGATAAAAGACAAAACCTCTCTTCACTTGGAAATTTTTTTTTGGAAAAATTCTTTAATTCATTGCTGAATTTCCTTGAATCTTTATAAACTTGAAATTCCCGAAATCTAAATATTTTATTAAAATTGTTCATATGTCAGTTGTCATTTGTTATCAATCTGTCAATTGTCAAATGTCATATGTCAGTTGTCGTTTATGGGCTCCAATTCACAATCATGTCGTTCACTTGCGGCGTATTAGTTCCAGCCGCTGAACAATCGCTGGAAGAGCAAATAATCAATTTATAACGGAAATATCTTTTATTATTATGGCTTGAAAAACATTTTATTTCCTTGGAAATGTCCGTAAGCGGTTCAAAATAAACCGAAGAATCACAACCCGGCGTTTCTCCGATATAAGTCCACGGCCCTCCGGAAGAATTGGAAGTCGCCAGTTGTAATCTTATTTTCCCGTTCCCGCCGTTAAGCGTCCCTTTCCACATAATCCAATTATAAGACGCGCCGTTGATGGCGCCCGTGTCAAAAATCGGCGAATAAAAAGTGCCGGTTGCCCAGTAGCCGCCGGCCGAAGGCGGCGTGAATTGATAAGTTAAAACCAATTTCGCCGAATAAATGTAAACCGCCGCGCCGCTGGCGTTAATCGTCAAAGAACGGCTGTATTCCCCTTTTGAAAAAATATTAATACAATCGTTGACGTTGTACAAAATGTGAAATTTATTGATAAATCCGGTCGTATCCAGCGTCCGATTTACGGAACAACTGCCGCTGCCGCCGCCTAAAGATAAATCAATCGCCGAAGCGCCGGCGGCCAAACTGACGCCGCTGATTTCAAAAAACGCGCTTTTAGTGGAAGTGGAAATTTCATCGCCGATGTAAGGGCTGAAATTTAAAACAATATTTTGGCCGGCCGGGACGGAAGAACTGGCGGTTCCCTCATTGGCGGAATAAGAAATTGTTTTTATGGCGGTTGAACCGTTGCTGGTCGGCGCGGTAAAACGGTAAGTAATGGCGAATTTCGCCGAAAGAGCGTCAACCGGATTGTTAAAAACAACGTTTAAAGTTCTGGAATATTCGCCTTTTGCCGAAACGTCAATACAATTCGTGGCATCATAAACAATTTTAAATTTATTTAAACGGCCGTTATTGTCTAAAGTTCTGTTTAGGGAACAACTGCCGCTGCCGCCGCTTAAAGTGGTTGTGGCAATTAAATTCGCCGTTGACGGACTGATGCCGCTGATTTCAAAAAACGCGCTTTTGGTGGAAGTGGAAATATCGTCGCCGACGTAAAAAGTGAAAGGCCAGCTGACTGATGAAGCGGCGCTGGTTTGCTGACCGACAAAAAAAGAAAGCGTTTTCATTTCTTCCGCCGCTTCAACCGGTTCAACCCGAGAAAAAAACGCGCCGCCTAAAAATAAAAACGCGGCAAAACCGCAAACAGCGGCAAAAATTAAAAATATCCCGATTTTCATTTTCATAACCCTTGATTACGTGAAATTGTATATTATAAAACTATTTTCCTTTCACACTTACCACTCCTTTGGAAGTTTTTACACCCCAATACCATAAATTACCCATATAAATTACTTCCGCTCCATAAATTTCCGCATCTTCATATCCTTTAGTCGCGCGAACCATCTTGATAGCGTCTTCGGAAGAAATAATATTAGTTGGAAAATCGGCGCCGACACCGTTATAAATAATTTCAGCCAATAAAATTATTTTATAATCTTCAATTTCAATTGAAAATCCTTTTGCTTTAACTTTTGAAGAGATAAAAATAGCTTTCCACGTATTGGAACGACCCCTTTCGCTAATTGAACCAGAATCCATAAATGCCAGTTTGGCATCCGGCTGCCATTTCTGTGCTTCGAGTAAAGCGATATCATAAGCGTTGCGGTTAGTCATCAAATGGCTGTCCGGCTCGATCATGAAAAGTTTTTTTATTTTCGCGGGATTCAAAACGCCGGTAAAAATTAAAACGCTTAAAACCGCGGCCGCGATAACAACGCCGCTCAGCCATTTTATTAATTTTTTTTGATTTTGCTCAATCATTTTACCCGTATTACGGCGTGTAAAAATAAGTGATAACCATTTTAGCGTTAACAAGCGAAGCTTTGGAAAATCCTCCTCCGAAAGTAAACAGTATTTTATTGGCGCCGGTTCCGTTGGCGCAAATGCCGTTTTGACTTTCAACCGGCGAAGAACAATTTAAAGTTAAAGAGGGAAGATTATAATGAATCTTAAACGGCTGGGGCGAAGTCGTATTCGGCAAATCAACGGTCAAGGAAGTTTGGCCGTTGACTCCGACTTGAAACGTGGGAACGCTTCCGCCGGTGCCGATAATCACCCCGTCAATTTCAACATAAGCGTTCTTGAGCGTTGACGAAGTTTCCGCGATATAAAGCGTAAATGTTGAAGAGCTTGTTTGGGTATCCGTAATCTGGTCGCGTTGAACAATAAAATAATCAACGGATTTCATTATTCTGGTTACCGCCGCCGAAGTGGTAAAAGAACAAAACGGCGAACCTGACGGATTTTGAGTGAAATTGCCGACCGCGTCGGTTGATTTTACCCAATAATAATAAGGAGTGCCGGCGTTTAAACCGGTTAAATTCGCGCTCGGGCTTAAACCGGCGCTGGCGGAAACCGTGTTGCCGCTTACTAATGTTGAATCCGTTCCATAACGCGTTTGGTTCGTCGTTAAAGCGGTATTTAAAATTTCTCCGCCGGCCGTCCAGCTGATTGTGGCGGTTTGGTCGGTTACGGCGCTGTGGGCGGTGCACGAAGAAGGCGGCGTGCCTATTGAAATCGTCGGCGCCGAAGTGTCAATGTAAAAATCTCTGTTGGCCGGCGAGCCGTCGCCGGTTCCGTCGCCCGAAGGATTATTGCCGAACGCCGTCCAGGCCGAGGATTCGCCGACGCTGTTTTTTGTTCTGGCCCGCCAATGATATTCCGCGCCGTTAGTCAATCCGGAAACCGTGCTGGTAACATTGGCAAAACTCGCGCCTGTAAAAGCTGAACTGGAAGCCGTCACCGTTCCGTCAAACGCCGTGCTGGTGGCCCTAACTTCAACTTCCAGCCACATTGTAACGGAAACGCCGGCGGAAATATCGCCCTCAAAAACAACCGAACTTTGATTTGTGCCGGTATTAACGTCTATTGCGGTGATAATGTCCGTTTTTTTCTGCTCAAGATTAGTCGGAGTATTCGGCACGGTTGAATTTACGGTAAAATTCTCTCTTTCCGATTCTTGATTAGGGGTTGCCTTTTTAACAACTTTAATTTTTTGCGTTCCAACTGGCGTGCCCGAAGGAACCTTAACGCAAATTCTGCTATCAGACCAAGAAATTCCTTGAGCCGCGCAATTGCCGGTAGCTGTGAAATCAGCGGCAATCGCTTCGGTGTTGCCGAATAAAACTTTATAATCAGTTGTTGGCGGCGAAGCCGGACAACCGCCGGCTGACTGACAAAAATGGTCGCCGTCTATGGTAATTACGTCTCCAACTACTCCGCTCGTCGGCGTCGCTGAAGTGATACGCGGCAAAAGTTCTAAGGCAATAGTGTCTGTTTTTGAATCGGTTCTGTTAAGGGTAATTGTTCCGCTATTAGTTGAACTGGCAATAGCAGTACTGACCTCCGCGCAAACGCTTGTGCCATCCGTTGCCCAACCAGCAACAGCGCAAGCTCCCTCGGCAGTATTATGAATCGTAAAAGTAATGCCGCCGGTAAAAGTAATCGTTCCGGCTGAAGCGCCGAAATGATCACCGTTTAATCTAATCAAACCAAAAGTATCCGCGGCCGCGTATTCCTGCGACTGGTTGGTGCCGCAGGCATTGTCTCGGTCGCCGCCGGCTGAACAAGTTGTCATACCATTTACTCGTGGATAAATATAATAAGTCGTGTCAGTTCCCGTGCCCTGGCTTCCGGAAACCACTTCCAAAGAAGAAGCGCCGCCCAAAGTCGCCAAAGTTGAGGAAACCGTCCAGCCAATGGAAGTATTAGACCACGCAGTCACACTCGCGTCTGCTACCGTATCATTGCCACCGACAATAAACCTCACGCAACCGGTGTCAACAGCTCCGGCGCAATTCGCCCGCGAACCTCCGGGAACCACTCCAAACCCATAACCGGAAATAGTAATTGCTTCGCTGCTCCGCGCTCCGTCGCTTAATCCAGTGCCATAAGTAACAGAAGTTAATCTTGGTAAAATTGCGGTCGTGCCGGCCAGAGAAACCGGCGCGCCGGAAATGGTCGCTGTGCCGCTTGATAAAGTTACGTCGGCGTTGGCGGCAATCTGAAAATCAACGGTCTGCCCGCCTTTGGGATAACTGGGCGCGGTGCTGGAGGCGTTGAAACGGGCGTAAAAATAATAAGTGGTTGCCGCAGTCAAAGCCAAAGAACCGCTTACAGTCGCGGCCTCGGATGTAAAACTCGCCACCGTGGCGCCGTATTGGCCGGTTACGCCATTGGAATAATTGCCGTCAGTGTCGTAGAAAAGCGCCAGTTGCGACAAATCAGCAGTGGCATTCGCCGTTCCGATTTCCGTTATTTTTATGGAAGAAACCGTTACCGAAGTATTGGAAACATTTAAAGTCAGCGCCGCGCAAGTTGAGGACGCGGAACAAGAAATGTCATTGGCATAAACCGAGATGTCTCCGGAATTGACAGTTGTTGTTTTTGAACCGGCGGTAACGCCGATGGTTAAATTATTGGCTGGCGCGTTTATCGTAATCACTCCCGACGAATAATCGCTGACTTGTGGATTAATGCCGTCAGTGCTTGTGCCGTAAACATAATAACTGTTAGGCGTCATGCCGGTCGTGTCCCAAGAACAAGTCGCGCCCGTTCCTTCGGCCGCCGTGGCGCAAGCGCCGGTAATCGCCGTGCCATTCAAACCGGTTGCATCAGTGTCGTAATACATCGCGGCAGTGACAACATTATCGGTATCTGCTAAATCATAGGTAATATTGTATAAATCACCGGCAGTTACTGTATCGCCCGTGCCGTCCGGCTGAGTGACAGTCAAAGTAGGTGAAGCATTCGGAATTGGTCGTAATCTAACGATAAAAGCCGAGCCAGTATGCGAAGCCGCCAAAGTAGAAGCGTAAACCGGCGCGGCTGAAGCTGTGCCGGCTGTCACCAAACTGTACCCTCCAGACATCGCCATATCTCCACCGGCAGTAGTAGCCAAATCAGCCGCAGGACTTTCTGTAAAAGCTCCAATTGTAGCTCCTGTGGCTGTTATGCCAATGCCCGTTTGCGTGCCCGCGTCTGACCTAATAGCCGCATAACCGACGATCATATCGCCAATAGTTATCCCGGGGTCAGAAGCCGCAGTGACAGAAAACCCCGTGCCTGCTGAATTGTCTCCACCGCCCGCGCCAACAGGAGTTGCCCATGTTTCAGTCGCTCCTTTTTGAAATACGATGATGACGGCGCCGGATACGTTATTAGTGGTATTAGTAACAGTAGGATTAGTTTCAGAACCGTCGTGTTCTTTATAATAAATTCTTGTCTGCATTGACCCGACATCAGTACCCGCGGCCACTGTGCCGTCTGTGGCGGAGCCGATGCTTGTCCACCCTGCGGTTATTGTCGGTGCGTCGTTATACGGCTTTGTGCCGTATGCGAGTAGCATCATGTCGCCCGCAACCGCGCCAGCCGGAATAACGGGCGTTAAGTTGGCCGTGCCGTTCACATATGTTCCTGTGGCGCGGATTGACGCCGCCGCTTGCGCCTCTTTAACTTCCAAATTTTCCGCCAATTTGTTGTTTTGCAAAATCTGCGGCAAAAAAGAAATAATATCGGAAAACCCCAAAACCGCGATTAATGAAAATATCGCGAAAAATTTCAGAAATTTTCTGAAAGCCTTAGACATCTTTATTTATTATAATACAATTTTGTTATTTTTACTCTTTTTTTAATTTTTAGTTATACCCAATTTTACTATTGACATTATTCAATATCAGACATATATTTTAAATACTAAACGTGAGGCGGATTCTATATGAGTCCGCCTCATTACTTTTCATCCATCTTTAACAAATATTTCAAATACTCAAAATCTCTGAAATTAGCTCCCGCGAACTGCCTTATTTCTCTCACCGTCCTCGGACCCCTTGCCAAAATAATCACCTCTATTTATTTTTTAAATAATCCAGCAGCTTTTTATAGTCAATCTTCCAACCTAAACTTTTCTCACCGCCATAAAAAAGATTGGAAGCGTCAATAAAGGCCAAAGTTTTCATAAATTCGTTTTATTTTTTAAAATTAAATTTTGGTTTTCAAATTTTCCGCCAATTTGTTGTTTTGCAAAATCTGCGGCAAAAAAGAAATAATATCGGAAAACCCCAAAACCGCGATTAATGAAAATATCGCGAAAAATTTAAAAAATTTTCTTACAAATTTTGTTTTGGACATTACAATTATTATTGTAAATCATACCATTTTTAATTTTTTTTTATCTTTCAATATGTGGATAACATTAATGAATGAATAATCAAAATGTTGTATAATTTAAAATATGGCTTCCGGAATTTTGGAACTGGCAATCGTTATCGTAATCGCCGCGGGGCTCGGCGTCGTGGCGAAATTATTAAAACAGCCGATTATTCTGGCATATCTGGCGACCGGCCTTTTAATCGGCTATTTCGGATTTTTTAATCTGGCCGATAAAGAAACTTTCCAGCTATTTTCAAGCTTGGGCATAATGTTTTTGCTGTTTTTAGTCGGCTTGGAAATCAATTATACTTCTTTAAGATTGGTGGGAAAACCCGCTTTAATCATCGGACTTGGCCAGCTTGTTTTTACTTTTATTATCGGTTTTTTAATCGCTTTATTTTTCGGTTTTAACAATCTTACAAGCGCTTATATCGCCATTGCCCTGACTTTTTCCAGCACTATTATCGTCGTCAAACTTTTATCGGAAAAAAAGGACTTAAACAGCTTATATGGAAAACTTAGCGTCGGCCTTCTTCTTGTCCAGGATTTTGTGGCAATTCTGCTTTTGATATTTTTAGCCGGCATTGAAGCCGGCAAAGGATTGATTTTCGCGGATATTTTTTTAACCGTCGTTAAGGGCGGAGTTTTGTTTGTTTTAATGTTATATCTTGGCCGAAAAATTTTTCCCCTGATTTTTGACAAAGCCGCCCGCTCTCAAGAATTATTATTTTTAATCAGTTTGGCATGGGTTTTCGCGATTGCCGCCGTTATTGAAAAAATCGGTTTTTCTCTGGAAATCGGCGGTTTTCTGGCCGGTTTGGCTCTCGCTAATTCCGCCGAACATTTTGAAATTTCCAGCCGCGTTAAACCGTTAAGAGATTTTTTTATTTTAATTTTCTTCGCGATTTTAGGGTCTTCATTTATTTTTTCCGGCATTAACGAATTAATTCTGCCAATAGCCGTTCTTTCTGTTTTTGTTTTAATCGGCAATCCATTAATTGTTTTAATAATTATGTGGCTCTTAGGTTATCGCAAAAGAACGAGTTTCCTTACCGGCTTAACCGTAGCTCAAATTTCAGAATTCAGTCTGGTTTTAGCCGCCTTAGGATTCAAGCTCGGACATATTAATAAAGATACCGTTTCCTTAATTACCGCGATCGGCGTAATCACAATCGCCCTATCAAGTTATATGATTATTTACGCCGATTCCATTTTCAGGCGGCTTTCGCCATACTTAAAATTCTTTGAACGCAAAAATCTCAAAGAAGACGAATTTCATGCAAAAGAATTCAATAAACCGATTATTTTAATCGGCTCCCACCGAACCGGCCAAAGCATCGCTTTTAACCTGCCGAAAGAAGATTTATTGATTATTGATTTTGACCCGGAAATCATCGCTCAATTAAAAAAACGCGGTTATGAGTATATTTTTGGCGATATCGCTGACCGGGAAATTTTTGAAAAAGCCAATTTTAATCAAGCCCGATTGGCAATTTCCACCAGTCCCGATTTAGAAGATAATTTGACGCTTTTAAGCCAATTAAGCGCCCTGCCGAACCGAAAAAATCTTAAAGTCGTTTTAAGAGCCCGAACCGAAAAAGAAGCGGAAATTTTGTATAATCCACCGGCCGGCGAAAGAGCCGATTATGTTTTACTTCCTCATTTCACCGCCGGCCAATATTTAGGGAAGACTATCGCCATTGACCCTGAAATGAAAATTTTGGAACAATTAAGAAATAAAGATTTGGAATTGATGAGAAAAATAAACCATATTTAAAGCGGCGCTTTCATCATTTTTTTCACTTCTTCAACCATTTTTTTAAGCGGCGCGGTTTCTTGAGCGCCGCTTTTCATATCGCGGATAATAATTACTTCTTCAAAAACTTCCTTTTGGCCGAGAATTAAACTCAACCGAGCCCGCGATTTATCCGCCGCCTTTAACTGCGATTTCAGCGATTCGCGGCCGAAAGATTCAACCGCTTTAACGCCCGCCTTTCTTAATTCTTCAAAAAGCGACAATCCCTTTTTTTTCGCTTCATCGCCGATATGAATCAAAAAAACTTTTTGTTCCTTCAGCGGCAAATGTTTAATTTCCGAAGATTTCAATAATTCCGCCACCCTATCCATGCCAACGGCGCTTCCGACGGCGCAAATTTGTTTATGAGAAATCATTTCCGAAAGATGGTCGTAACGGCCGCCGCTGGCCAAAGCCAATCCGGAAAACTGCGGCATATCCGAAAAAATTTCAAAAACCGTCCGATTATAATAATCCAATCCCCTAACTAAATGCGGATTCAAATTATAAGAAAGCGAAAGCTCATCTAAATATTCTAAAACATTTTTAAAATGTTTTTTACATTGCCCGCAAAGCTGGTCAAGAATAATCGGCGCCTTGGCTTTTATCGGAGCGCATTTTTCATCCTTGCAATCCAAGAGACGCAAAGGCCTTGGCTGTAAACGCTCGCGGCAATCTTTACAAATTTTATTTTGATGATTCTTGTAATATTGCTGAAGCTTTCTTTGATAAGCCAAACGGCAATGCTTGCAACCGATACTGTTAATTTGAATAACAAGATTTTTAATTTTTAATTCTTCCAGCAGGCGCAAAGAAGCCAAAATTATTTGAGCATCGTAAATCGGGTCGCCGTCGGCGCCGATAATTTCAAAACCCGCCTGATAAAACTGCCTATAACGCCCCGCTTGAGGAGATTCATGGCGAAACATCGGACCAATATAAAAAAGCTTCAACGGCTGAGCAATTTTATTTAAACCGTTCTGAATGTAAGCTCTCATTATCGGCGCCGTTCCTTCCGGCCTTAAAACTAAACTGCCGTCTTTCTTGTCTTTAATAAAATACATCTGCTTTTCCACAATATCTGTCCCCTCGCCGGTGCGCTCAAAAATATCCGCCGATTCTAAAATCGGCGTATCGATGCGCAGATAACCATATTCGCCGGCAATTTTAACGGCTTCGTCCCTGATTTTTTCCCATATAAACTGGTCTTCCGGAAGAATGTCGCGCATTCCTTTCGGAGACTGAAAAAAAATCTTTCTGCCGGCGGATTTTTTATTTTGACGCTTGGTAGTTTTCATTAAATCCGAACGCCATTACTTTATTTAATGGCCAAAGCCTTAAACGAACCAATCCGACGATATTATCATATTTAACGGACCCCCAAAAACGGGAATCAGAACTAAAACCGCGATTATCGCCGAAAGCGAAATATTCGTTTTCAGTCAAAACAACGCGTCCTTCTTTGCCGACGGTTTCTAATCCCGAAGGAAGATAATTTTCATCTAAAACAAACCCTTTAGGATATTCTTTATTAAAAATAAAAACTTTTCCGTTTTTAATTTCCAGTTCTTCGCCCGGCAAACCGATAATTCTTTTAATGTAATAAAATTTTTCGTCGCGGGGATAATGAAATACAATCGCTTCGCCGCGCAATGGCTCTCTGAAACGATAAGTGATTTCGTCAATCAATAAATAATCGCCGTTTGAAAAATTTGGCTCCATGGAAGCGCCGTTTACCAAAAACGGCTGGACGAGAAAATAGCGAATTATCAAAACTGCAACCACTGCCACTAAAGTAATTTCAATAATTTCCCAAAGAGAATAAAGAAAGGATTTCATAAATCAACGAATTTATAATATAATTTAACTATATGAAAGTCAAATTAGTAATTGGACTGGGAAACCCCGGTAAAGAATATTATAAAACATACCATAATGTCGGATTTTTAATTATTGATTTTTTAAAAATTCCAAAATTTAAAACTTCCGCTTCTAAAAAATTTGAATACGCGAAAATCAACGATTTAATTTTGATAAAACCGTTGTTTTTTATGAACGAATCAGGCAAGGCGGTTTTAGATGCGATAAAATATTTTAAAATAAAACCCGAAGAAATTTTAGCTGTTCACGACGATTCCGATATTGAATTAGGCAAATACAAACTTTCTTTCGGCCGCGCGAGCGCTGGCCATAACGGAGTTGAATCAATTATTCAATCGCTAAAAACGAAAAACTTTTGGCGACTGCGAATCGGCATCAGAAAAATCTCAAACAATTCAAAAAGAACGAAAGCGGGCCTGCCCGCCGAAGCTCGCAGAGCGAAGGCGGGAGAATTTGTGTTAAGAAAAATTTCCGCTTCTGATATGAAAATTTTTAATATTCTTCTCCCATCATTGGCCCATGGCCTCCTTTCACCTCTTTCTTCTCCGGCAATTCAGCGACCACGGCCTCGGTAATTAAAAACATTGAAGCGATGGAAATCGCATTCTGCAAAGCCAAACGAGTCACTTTTGTCGGGTCAATAATGCCGGCTTTAATCAAATGTTCGTATTTTCCTGTTGCCGCGTTAAAACCATAATCGTCTTTTCCGTTAAGCGTTTTATCTAAAACCACGGCGCCATTATAACCGGCATTTTCGGCAATCTGCTTTACCGGCGCGTAAAGACCTTCTAAAACGATTTTAGCGCCGACAATCTGGGTAAGTTGAGTTTTATCAAGATTATCAATCAATTCCTTAACCGCTTCCGCAGACCGTGCCAAAGCCACGCCGCCGCCGGGCACAATCCCTTCTTCAATCGCCGCTTTTGTGGCCGAAACCGCGTCTTCAATCCTATGCTGTTTTTCTTTTTGTTCCACTTCCGTGGCGGCTCCCGCTTTTATCACGGCTATGCCGCCGGAAAGTTTACCAAGCCGTTCTTGAAGTTTTTCACGGTCAAATTCAGACTCGGTTTTTGACAACTGCGACTTAATCTGATGAACGCGCTTTTCAATCTCTTCTTTTGAACCTTTGCCGCCGACAACAGTCGTGTTGTCTTTTCCGACAATCACTTTATGAGCTTGACCCAGAGAACCGACATCAACGCTTTCCAATTTTCTGCCCATATCTTCAGATATAAAATCGGCGCCGGTAACCGTGGCGATATCCTGAAGCAATTCTTTTTTGCGGTCGCCAAAGCCCGGCGCTTTGACCGCCAGAGCGATGAAAATGCCGCGAATTTTATTGACAACCAGCGTCGCCAAAGCTTCACCATCAACATCATCGGCGATAATAATAAGTTCTTTTTTCCCTGTGGCGACAATTTTTTCCAAAAGCGGCAAAAGCTCGCTGATGGAAGAAATCTTTTTATCGGTAATTAAAATATAAGGATTTTCCAAAACCGCTTCCATCCGTTCGGAATTGGTGACCATATAAGGCGAAATATAACCGCGGTCAAACTGTAAGCCTTCAACAATTTCTTTTGACAAGCCGATTGTCTGCGATTCTTCAACGGTAATCACTCCGTCTTTCCCGACTTCTTCAATAATTTCGGATATTAATTTCCCTATTTCTTCGTCGCGGGAAGAAATAGTGGCGACTTGAGCGATTTCTTCTTTTGAAGAAATTTTCTTTGAAAGTTTTTTAAGGCTTTCCAATGCCGTTTCATGCGCTTTCTGCATTCCTTGGCGCATACCGGAAACATCAACTCCGGAAGAAGCGTTTTTAAGGCCCTCGCCGATTAAAACTTGCGCCAATAAAGTGGCGGTAGTGGTGCCGTCGCCGGCGGCATCATTAGTCTTGGAAGCAACTTCTTTAATCAGCTCCGCTCCGATATTTTCAATTTTATCTTCCAAGCTAATTTCTTTGGCAATAGTGACGCCGTCGTGAGTAATTATCGGCGCGCCGTAGCCTTTTTCCAAAATCACTGCCCGGCCGCGCGGCCCAAGCGTTATTTTAACCGCGTCCGCCAACTTATCAACGCCTCTTTTTAATGCCGTTCTCGCTTTTTCGTTAAATAAAATTTGTTTAGCCATAATAATTATTAATTATTCTAAAATCGCAAGTATATCATCTTCATCTCCGACCAGATATTTTTTACCGTCTATTTCAATTTCATCCGGACCGTATTTTTTAAACAAAACCGTATCGCCGATTTTAACCGACATCGGAATTTGCTCGCCTTTTTCGTTAATTTTACCCAAACCAACGGCAAAAACCTTACCTTTAATCGGTTTATTTTCCATCGTTTCCGGCAAAAAAATACCGCTTTTGGTTGTTTGCTCTTCTTTTAACGGTTCAATAAAAACATGATTAGAAAGAGGTTTTATATTCATAAATAAGAATTATAGGGAACGCAAAAAAACTTGTCAAGACCCATTAAGAATTAAGTTTCTTTTTAATTATTTCGCTTACTTTTGAAGCGTCTGTTTTTCCTTTTAATTCTTTCATCGCTTCTGCCATCGCTTTGCCGAAATCTTTTTGATTTTTCGCGCCAATTTTTTCAATCGCTTTTAACGCCATTTTTTCAACTTCCGCTTCGCTTAATTGTTCGGGCAAATAAATTTTTATAATTTCCGATTCTTTGGCTTCTTGAGCGGCCAAATCTTGACGGCCGCCTTTTGAATAAATTTCAATCGCCTCTTTCCGTTTTTTTGACTCTTTCATTAAAACTTCAATTATTTCTTCTTCTGAAAGCTCCGATTTTTCTCCTTTGCCGCGTTTTTCAATCTCTTTATTATGAAGCGCCGATAAGAGCAAACGCAAAATTCCAACCTTGAAACTGTCGCCGGATTTTAAGGCATTTTTCAAATCATCGGAAATTGTTTGCTTTAAGACCTCTTGCATAATAATTTTTCGTAGCGAAATTATGATTTTTTGAGCCCTCACGCCAAAATTTTTGGTGTGAGGGCGAGCGAAAACAACGAAGCGCGAGGAAATGAATACAAAGTATTCATTGACGAGCGATGAGTTGTTTGTAGCCGAAAAAGCATAATTGTAGTAGAAAAGGTTATTGTGTAAGAGGTCTATAAAGACATTTTTTATCTACCGCTTTTTCTCTTTTTCTCAAACTCTTTCTTTTTCGCGGCGCGATACAAAGCCGCGGCCCGCCTTTTGGCTTTATTAATCGGCCGGCTGTAATAGCGGCGTTTTTTAGCTTCGCGCAAAACTCCGCTCTGCTTAATTCGCGTGCTGAACCGATGCAGAAACGCGGTTACTGATTCGCCTTTGCGACGATTAAGTTCAATCATAATAAATAATTTAGGATTTAGGATTTAGGATTTAGGATTTAAAATTTTTACGGCTGTTTCTTGAATTGACTCTTTCGGCGGATTGTTTACCGCCGAATGAATTGAACCGCCGCCGTCAGAATACCATCTCGGCATAACATGAATATGCAGATGAGCAACCGTTTGTCCGCTCACTTTACCATGGTTAATTCCAATTGTAAAGCCATCGGGCTTTAATGATTTATCCAATAAACCGGTCGCCTTTTTAACCATTTTAAAAACTCCTTCAATGTCTTTATCCGCCAGCTCTAAAATATTTTGAATATGCGTTTTCGGCAAAACTATCGCGTGTCCCCGGCTTCTCGGATTAATATCCAACATTACCAAGGCCGATTCGTCTTCAAGAATAATATTTGCCGGAATTTCCTTATTAATTATTTTACAAAAAATACAATCCATTAAATTCTTAAATATTTTCTAATGGCAATACTTGAAGAAATTAATCCCAAAATAACGCCGAAAAATATCTGATAACCGATAAGTTTTACGGAATTTGACGCTATATAAGACCAAATTTCCATTTCCGGAATAAATATTTTTACGTAAGGGTTAATATAATAAATAACCGGCGCGAATAAGACAAAACTCAAAACGCCGGCAATCACGCCGTAAATAACTCCTTCCACGGCATAAGGGCCGCGAATAAAAATATTGGAAGCGCCGACGAGCCTCATAATGCCGATTTCTTCGCGATTGGAATAAATTGCCAATCTGATTGTGTTGAAAGTTATTAAAACGGCGACAAAAGAAAAAAGCGCCGTTAAAAACATTCCCGATTGCTTAACGGTTTCAATGATTTTATTCAACCGTTCAATGACTGTGGAATTTTTGCTGTATGATATTTTATCAATCAGCGGCTTGAACGATTCATTTTTCAGATAAGCGTCTATAACGGCGTAATCTTTGGAATTATAAGCCTGAATCCTTAAAGACGTGGAAAGAGGATTGGTTTCAAGAGTTTCCAGGGCCTGATTAATTGTTTCTTCACCTTGATGCCGAGCGCGAAAAATTTCCAACGCTTTATCCCGAGAAATATATTCAACGCGCTTTACTTCGCCGAGCGTTTCTAAGGATTTCTTTATTTTTAAAATTTCATCTTCGGCCGAATCAATTTTAAAATAAACACTGATATCAATTTTATCTTGAAGCGACTGAAGCGCTGTTTCCGTTAAAACGTTAAAAATAATCAAGCCTTCAAAAACAACCAACGCTAAAATCATTATGGCGATAGTGGCCGTTGAAAGCCAACCGTTTCTCCAAAAACCAAGAATGCCGTATTTAATTATTCGGGATAACGCGGTTAACATATATATTTTCCTTTTTCTTCGTCTCTAAAAATCTTTCCGTTTTCCAAACTTATCACTCTCCGATTTAAATCATCAACTATTTCTTTATTATGAGTGGCTAAAATAACAATCGTTCCCAATTCATTGATTTTCAAAAGCAGATTAATAATTTCAGCCGTGTTTAATGGGTCTAAATTTCCAGTCGGTTCGTCGGCAATAAGAACATCGGGATTATTAATCATCGCCCGGGCAATCGCCACTCTTTGTTTTTCGCCGCCGGAAAGTTCTTTTGGAAAATTAGCCATTTTATTTTCTAATCCGACCATCTTAAAGGCCTGAGGCACGAATTCATTTATTTCCGCCTGCAACCGGCCGGCCACCTCCAAAGCGAAAGCGACATTTTCAAAAGCGGTTTTATTCGGCAAAAGCCGAAAATCCTGAAAAATAACGCCTATATGGCGGCGCAACTTCGGAAGTTCCCGCGATTTCAATTTATTGACATCGTAAGAACTGACAATCACGCGCCCTTTAGTCGGTTTTTCTTCGCCGATTAAAAGTTTAATAATCGTTGACTTGCCGGCGCCCGATTTTCCGACAATTGAAATAAACTCTTTTGATTCAATTGTAAAATTAGCATCGTCCAAAGCAACCATTTCGTGGCTGTTATTTTTATAAATTTTAGAAACATTTTGAAAAGTAATCATCGCTTTACTTAATTATATCGCTTTCAATAAATAAATCCAATTCTCCTTCCAATACTTTTTCCGCCTGGCTGGTTTCTATGCCCGTTCTATGGTCTTTAACCATTTTATAAGGATTTAAAACATAAGAACGGATTTGATTTCCCCATTCCGGCTTTACTTTGGTCCGCAACTGCCCCAATTCTTTAGTTTGTTTTTCTTCCATTAATTTAAACAGTTTTGTTTTAAGCGTTTTCATCGCTCGAACGCGATTTTGAGCCTGCGACCGCTCCACCCGCGAACCAACACTGATGCCCGTCGGTAAATGAATAATCCTGACGGCGGTTTCCACTTTATTGACATTCTGGCCGCCGGGTCCGCCGGCGCGAGAAAATTCAACTTTTATGTCTTCTTGAGGAATTTCAAATTTCTTTTCGTCAATTTCCGGTAAATCGGGAAGAACTTCCACTAAGGCGAAAGAAGTGTGCCTTTTTTGCTCGGGCGAAAACGGCGAAATTCTCACTAAACGATGAACGCCGGCTTCTTTTTTTAAATAACCGTAAGCATAATCCCCTTTTATTTCAAAAGTAATTGGATTTTCATCAATTATTTTTATTTTCCAACCGCGTTTTTCTGAGAATTTCGCATACATTTTATAAAGTATATTTGCCCAATCTTCCGCATCTTCTCCGCCGGCGCCGGCAAAAACAGAAACAATCGCCGATTGTTTATCATATTTGCCGGTAAAAAGCCTTTCAATTTCCAATTGGCGAATTTTATTTCGAATTTCTTTTAATAACTTTTCGCCGTCTTTTAAATCAATAAGCGTTTCAATCCGCGCCAATCCTTGTTCTATATCGTCAAATCTTTTTATTAAACTGTTTAATTCGCCGAGTTCTTTTATTTTGGCGTCGGCAATTTCCCGATTTTTCCAAAAGTCCGGGTCGGAAAGTTCAAACTCAATTTCTTTAACGCGATTGCGCTTTGACGCAATGTCAAAACCGCCCGGCCATTAGCCGGGCTTCATTTTGAAGTTCTTTAAATTGTTGCTTTAAATCGTCTATAATTAGTATAATAACATACTTTTACAAAAAAACCATTTTTATTTATAAACTCCCCGGCGGTGACCAATGCAAATGATAAAAATTAAAAGTTCTTTTTTGTAAATTTGATAAATAATTCTATGCGGCCAAACGCGGATTGAATAATAACCCTTGTATTTGCCCTCTAATTTTTTTCCGATAAAAGGATTAACCGCCAAACCTGTCAAAGTCGCCATAATCCTATAATAATCTTTTTGAGAAAATTTACTTAATTCCTTTTCGGCGCTTGGTTTTAATTTTACCTGATAATTCATATTTTTTAGCGGATTTATCGGCAATGAAAAAACCTTCCTTTCTTAAAAGTTCCTCTAATGTTGTCCATTTTTTATATTCGCCGGTTTTAACAGCTCTGTCTGTTTCTTTAATATCTTTTTTAAGGTCCGGAAATTCTCGCATTATCTCCAAAGTTTCTTGCCAGGATTCAAATTCGTCCGCGGATATAATTACGGCTTTAGGACGTCCTTTTTCAGTCAAAGTGTAATGCCGGCTAGGTTCTTGCACGTCTTCCGCGATTTTAAATATTTTTTTTCTCGCCTCCGATATTGGCAAAGTTGTTTTAGTATCCATAGATTTAAATTACATTATACTTTATGTACATAATAGCGTACATAACATACAATGTCAACTTATTATCCCCGCTCTTTTTGGAGTGTCTTTACGACTTCGCTCGAACTTACTTTAGCAAAAATTCGTGATGAACGAAAGCCCCGCCACCGCCTTGCTCCGCTCGGCAACCCCGAAAGAAAACACTCCTTGCTTTTCTGATTTTGCGCGGGGGTGGATTTTTTCTGAAAAAGGAAAGGGTGTTTTCTTTCGGGGTTCTGCCTTCCAAGTATTCGGGCAGTGTGGCGGGGCTTCAATGCGGACTCGGTTTTGCCAAAACTATTTTCTGGAGAAAAGAATTTGGCAAAACCTCTGCTAATTTCCCGCGCGGAGGAGGGGTCTGGGGAGGAATCCGCGCGGGCTTCTGTTTCGGATTTTTTCGGCGGAAATTTTGAGTCTAAGAGAGATTCTCAAACTAAAAATTTTTACGAGCTTGCTCCGCAAGCGAATGCAAAGGATCAAAGAGTCCAAGAGCCAAAGGGTCAAGAATTATAAAGAAACAAAAGATTTAAGATTCAGACCTGCCTACCGTCAGGCAGGCTTGCGGAGACGGAACACGAACTTGTTGTCCGGATTCCACTCGTTGTCGGGTAGCGCCCAATGGTCGTGCAGCCACAAACCGTCGTCGTGGCGTGCCAGCTTGAAGACGTGCGGGTTGCCGTCAGAGTCGGTGATTTGCTTCATGCCCATATAAATCCATTCATTTAAGGGTTGGTTTCGATACTTCAAACGATAGTTGGGACCGGTATCAGCCGGACACAGTTCCAAACCGAGGATTTGAGCACGCTCATAAATTTGGTCGGTCGTGGCACTGCTCTTAAATCCAAGATCGGCGACGGTCAAACGAATGAGAGTGGCTTCCTCCGGACTTTTACCCGGCACGAACTCTCTATTCTTGAGCATCGACTTTGCGTAGTTGGAAATGTTAATACCGGCCGCTTCCATTTCGGAGATGAGTTGCTCTGCGGACTTGCCTCCTATCTCGACATTTTCTCTGCGGATTTTCTTATCGGGAAATGACGTATACACATGCTCAAGATTTTCCGGCAGTTTTTGAAATATGCCCGGTTCAAGCTGGCCGACATAGGCCTTTGTATTTTCGTTTATTTGGCTCGGCACGTGAGCAATCTCGTCTCTCGTGCATTCAAAGATGACGAGTATGTCTTCCTCGGCATTTCTTCCTTGTCGGAGTTCAACGATGCGCGGGTCTTTCTGATAGCCGAAGCCTTCGATGGTGCCGTTGATTTCGTACAACAAAATAAGATCGTCTTTGGTGAACGGTTCCTCATTTTCTCTTTTTTTCTCAAGGGCGGTGAGCATTCGCATATCCTCGCTCTTCTTGCGATAAGCGTCCGCCTCTCCTCCAAATTCTTTCAGTTTTTCATCAAGAATATCTATCATGTTCGGTTCGAGATTTTGTTGTGAGTCGAATACGCCACGTGGCGGCTCGGCAATTTTGTTTTGGCCTTCCATCCGAATGGCAATGCGCGGGATAGTTGGCTTGCCTATTGCATTGAGAGTGTAATAGACATAAAAATCTCCGCCCTTAAGTTGTGTTTTCGCTGTGGGATATCCTCTCGTACACCATGCAGTGCCTTTATTCTGCAATGATTTCCAAAGTTCTTTTGGGTCGTCGTTTTGGCGATACTGCGCCCATTCACCTCGCGTTTCCGCACGGAGTTCTGGAGTAATTGTGCCTTGGGCTTCGATACCTTTCGCATACTGTTTTGCGAAAGACATACTCACAAAGGCTCGCGCTTTTTGTGGTGTCCACATATCAGCTTCTGGGGTACCGAATTCTTTTTGAGATTCGCGCACGCGAGCAAGAACAGCATCGTCCTGCGCTGCGGTCATAATCTCCTCAACATAGGCCAAGGCACCACGATCAATATCGGGAAAGAGCTTGAATGTGCCTTTTGACCGCTTTGGGAATTCATGTTTATCTTTGTCGTATTCTCCCAGATTCAGGATATTTCTAAACGCATAGTATCGAAACCATGTCGGATAGGGTTCATTGGGATCGGAAAGGTAGTTAATCCACTGGTCAAGCGAGCTTTCGAGATCGCCGACGGCAATCTCGCCTCGCTGTTCAAGTGTTTCGTCATTATATTCCGCCTGAATGCCCATTTGGCGTGCGGCGCGTTGTTCTATGCGGGCGGCACATTGCGCCATTTGTTCTTTATTTGGTCGAACATACTCGTTTAGCACCATCTCGCGTAAAAGTGACAGTGCGCGAGGACGCCCAGTATGTTCTACATCGCGCATATCTTTCCTTTTCTGCTCTTTCTTGGGATCAAGAACCAGATTTTCGAGCCGCTTCAAATAGGCCTCAATGCGCTCGGCTGGGTCGTTAGGCACTTTTTCACCCGATATCTCCTCCTCATGTTCAACCGCCCGCTCTACTTCGGGAGAGGTCTGCAATTCGGGATTTTTGAGATGTAACGGATGCTTTTCCATGACCTTACTTTAGCAAAAATTCGTGATGAACAAAAGCCCCGCCACCGCCTCGCTCCACTCGGCAACCCCGAAAGAAAACACTCCTTGCTTTTCTGATTTTGCGCGGGGGTGGATTTTTCTAAAATGGAAAGAACATTTTTCTTTTTGGGTTCAACCTTCCAAGTATTCAGGCAGTGTGGCGGGGCTTTTGTGGAGCGTACGATTTAGTTTCGCTTCACCACGCGCTCCGCGCGTGCGATTAGCCATCATTACGAATTTTTGATAAAGTAAGTTCGAGCGAAGTCGTAAAGACACTCCAGAATCAGACTTTCAGACAAAAGACCGACTTTTTGGTGGGACGCGCGAAGCGCGTCCCACGCTCTGGGGTCTTCCGTGTCTTTTTATACAAAACTGGAGCCACCTCCGAGATTCGAACTCGGGACCTTTGCTTTACGAAAGCACTGCTCTGCCAACTGAGCTAAGGTGGCTTTTTAACGGCTTCATTATAATAATGAGAAAACGCTATTGGCGCAACCTTTTCAAAATTTCTTCTTCTACTTCCTGCCGGTCGCGGCCGTATTTAAGGCGGGAAATTTCTTTTATTTGAACGGCTAATTCCCCGCCGCTTCGTTCGGGCGGAATAATTTTTATGTTAAACGGCTTAGCCGTCTGACCGTTTATCAAAATTTTCGCGTAAGCGTTAAAATTGTCTATATTAATCAAATCATTTTCATTAAAAACCGGTTCAAATTGTTTGACCAAAAACTCGGCGTCCGTCGCGCCGACTCTTAAAGAAATAATCGCGCCGACGTTTCCGAAAACCGCGTCTCTGATTTTTTCCGTCAATTGGGCGATAAACTGATGCGCCATAGTTAAATTCAAGCGATATTTTCTCGCTTCCGACAAAATAGTTGAAATTGAATCCGTGGCGAAATTCTGAAACTCGTCGATATAAAGATAGAAATCGCGGCGCCGATATTCATCAATGATATCAACGCGGCTCAACGCGGCCATTAAAATTTTCCCGACAATCACCAGGCCCAACAGATTGGCGTTTAAGTCCCCTATTTTGCCTTTGGATAAATTAATCAATAAAATTTTTCCCTCATCCATCGCTTGGCGAAAATTAAAAGCGGATTTTGGCTGGCCGATAATCGGCCGCATATAATCATTGGCGGTGAAATTGTTAAATTTTGAATTAACATACAGGCCCATATTGGCCAACGACCAATCACCGGTGGCTTTGGCCGCTTCTTTTTCCCAAAAATCAATCACCACCGGATTCTTAATTCTGGCAAGTTTGCGATTACGGTAATCATTGTCCGTGAACAATTTCTGTAATTCCATTAAAGTCGCGGGCTCATTCGCCATATCTTCCATTAAAAGCAATATGGCGTTTTTCATATATTGTTCAAACATCGGCCCGCCGACGGTCTTCATATCGTAAAGTTTATCCAGAATATTAAACAATTCGTTAACGATAAAAGTTTTCTGTTCCGGCTTATCAATATCATACTCCAACATATTCATCCCAAGCGGCCTTAATAAATCTCCCGGGTCAAAAACAATCACATCGTCAATCCGTTCTTTTGGTATTTGCCCTAATATTTTTTCAATTAATTCGCCGTGCGGGTCAATAATGGAAACTCCCTTGCCGTTTCTGATGTCTTCAACCGCCATATTGGCGATTAATGTCGTTTTGCCGGTGCCGGTCTGGCCGATAATGTAAATATGGCGGCGCCGGTCGTCTTCGGCAATATAAACCGGCTGGCTCTGGCCGCGAAAAGAAGTTTTGCCGATAAGCGTGCCGGATTTCGGCAAATTGGTCGGCGCGGCCGCTTCTTTGGATTTAAGCCAGTTTATTTTCGGCACGTCGCTGGAAAAAGCCGGCAAATGAAATATTGAAGCCAATTCCTCGGTGTTTAAAATTATCGCCTGATTATCGTCAAACTCGCGAAAAGAAAATTGATAAACGAGTTTTTTAATATCGCGCGGCTTGATAATTTTTAATTCCTGCCTTTTCGGCGCGCCAAACTGCGAAAAACCGCCGGCAATGCTTTCTAAAATCGCGTCCGCCTGAAGCTGATTCTGAGCCGAAACGAAAACCCTGACATTCGCCGATAATAACGGCTTGGAAATTTTTGATTCCAAAGCTTTAATCGCTTCCTCGTCAATTATTTTTTCCTTTTTTTCTTCTTCTTTTTCCGGATTTATGGCTTTTTGAATGTCTTTTAAGTTGATTTTAAAATCGCCGCCTTTCAAAACATTTTCCAATTTGCCGCCTTTTTTTAAATTTTCAATTATTTGCACAACGGATTTTTTTGCCGATGCCGGCGCCGGCCTGACTAATATCTGAATCGCCGCGCCTTCGCCGGCCTCGCTTATTTTTGAAAGCCCGCTTAAAATAGGGCTGAAAGTGTCAATGTTAGCCTCGGCGTAAGTCCTTATCGGCAAAGCGTAAGAAAATTTTTGCCTCAAATAAATTCCGGACGAATTGCCGGCCGGATTAAAGATATTATAATCGTCAACCGGCTCCACTTGCGCTTCTTTCCATAAACCTTCTATTTGCCGACAGACAAATTCAATTGATTCTCTCGGCACGGCCGCGTAAAAATGAATTTCTTCGCCAATATGATGAACTCCGGCTTCAAATCCGAACGGCGATTTCAAACTTGCTAAAATTCCAAACAATTGAGCCGAAAGATTAAGTTCGTCTTTCCAGTCAGAGGCTGGTCCGCCTTCGGCGGAAAAATCTTTTTGGCTTTTTTGCGGCAAACGGATTAAAAGAAGTTTCAAATTAAGAGCGTCTGACAAGCGCCGGCGGCGCGCAATTTTTAAAATAAAAAAAGAAATAACGCCGGCGACGGCAATAGTAAGCGGTATTGATAAAATTAAATAAAATTCCATTTATATCAATTTTCTTTTTTTTAGTTCTTCGTGAAGCTTGTCGGTCAAAGCGTCGTGAAAAGCGTCCAAAATAAACGGGCTGGCGCGCCGGGCGCGGCTTATAACTTTTTCAATCCCCTGATGAAAAAGCGAATCAACTAATTCTTCCACGCGAAGTTTAATTTCAGACGAAACATTCTGAAGATAATCCGGCAAAATCCGGCTTTGAGATGTTTGTTGATTAACTACAACGGACTGAACCGGCTGTCCGACATTCGGCTGTCCGATATTTTGCCTAAACATCGGCTCAAGCGATTCTTTCACTAGTTCTTTGGCGGACAAATTTCTATGTTCAAGTAAATTTTTTTTCTCGGCGATTTCTCTGCTTAAACGTTCAATATCCGCTTCCAAAGCGCTGTGTTCAAAATTTTGTGGATTTATTTCCATAATGCTAAAATAAATTTATATGAATAAAATACTGATCGTTAAATACCTACTACTAACTATTATTATAATAATAGCCTCTTTTTTAAGACTCTACAATATTGCCGAATTGCCGCCAGGACTTTATCCGGACGAAGCCATGAACGGCAATAACGCGCTGGAAGCTTTATCGCCAGACGGGCATTTTAAATGGTTCTATCCGGAGAACAACGGCCGAGAAGGCCTGTTTATAAATATTCAGGCGCTTTCTATTTATATTTTCGGCAATGAACCATGGGCGCTCCGCGGAGTAAGCGCGATTTTCGGAATTTTAACGGTCTTGAGCATATATCTTTTAACTAAAGAATTATTCTCTTACGAAATTACGAAATTATATGAAAATACGAAAATTAAAATTGCCTTATTGAGCAGTTTTTTTCTTGCCGTGAGTTTTTGGCACATTAATTTTTCGCGCATCGGTTTTCGGGCAATTATGGCGCCTTTTTTCATAACATTCGCTCTTTATTTTCTTTTCAGAGCCTTAAATAAAAATTATTCCCTCGGCTCCGGAATGCTGGCCGGTTTATTTTTCGGCCTGGGATTTCATTCTTATATCGCTTTCCGCGGATTACCGATTTTAATTTTAATTATCTTTGCGATTGATTGGTTTAAAAATCCATCACGACGAAAATCGCTTGTTAAAATTTTCATCTGGGCCGCGGCGATTTTTTTAATTGCCTTTGCTCCGCTTAGCTATTATTTCATTGAAAATCCTAAAGATTTTATGGGACGTACCGCACAAGTTTCAATTTTCAGCTCCCCTGCTCCTCTTAAAGATTTAACTCTTAATATTATAAAAACCGCTGGTATGTTTAATTTTAGCGGCGATTATAATTGGCGGCACAATTACGCGAGCAAGCCGGAACTTTTATTGCCGGTCGGCATATTATTTTTAACAGGAATCATTTTGGGTATTATTAAATTTTTTACAAATAATTCCAACGAGAAAAAACTTTTCGGAATTTTATTCGCATGGCTTTCAGCGGCCGCTTTACCCGTTGTTGTTTCCAATGAAGGCCTGCCACACGCCTTGCGCGCCATCTTAATGGCTCCGGCAATATTCATTTTGGCGGGATTCGGCGGCGTCTGGATTTATAATTTAATAAAAAATCTTGCTATTATCAATGATAGCAAGATAAAATTAATAATTTTAAACGTTTCAGCGGCGATATTTTTAACATTTTTAATATTTGAAGCCTATCATACTTATTTCATTAAGTGGGGCAAAGGCGAACACACTGCCGGAGCTTTTAATCAAAATTACGTTGATATCGGCCGCGAACTGAACGCTCTGCCGAAAGAATTGCCGAAATACGTGGTTGTTGAAACCGGCGGCGTTTTAGTGAGAGGCATTCCGATGCCGGCGCAAACCGTGATGTTTATCACTGACACATTCACGCCGGAAAAACAAAAAGAGAAAAATATTTATTACGTCTTACCGGAACAGAAAAACCAAATTCCGGAAAACGGTTATACAGTAATTATAAAATAATCCGTTTACACTACTTGAACAATCAATAAATTCGTGGCGCCGGCTTTACCAAAAGGAATGCCGGCGGCGATGACGATTTTATCTCCTTTCTCGGCGATTTTATGCTTCACCGACATTTTTTTCGCCATCTCAATCACTTCGGAAACATTGTTGAATTTTTTCACCATCCACGGATTACAGCCGAAACTGACGGCCAGCTGATTAAACGTTTTGGCGTTCGGCGTCAAAACCAAAATTGGCTGTTTGGGCCGATAACGGGAAATAACGCGGGCGGTAAAACCGGTTTCCGTCAGCGCCACGATTCCTTTGGCGTCGATATTATGGGCGGTGTTAACGATGGCGAAACTTATTGAATCGCTTATTGATTTCGGTAAAAGATGGTTATGTTTCAAAATTTCCTCATAATCCAATTTTTCTTCCGTATGGCGGGCAATGCGGCTCATCACTTCAACCGCTTTCACCGGATAAGCGCCGAGCGTCGTTTCTTCCGAAAGCATTACGGCATCCGTGCCGTCAATGATGGCGTTAGCCACGTCGTTGACTTCGGCTCTCGTCGGCAATGGATTTTTAATCATTGATTCAAGCATCTGGGTGGCGGTAATCACCGGTTTACCCGCGGCGTTTGATTTTTTAATAATCATTTTTTGAAGCGTCGGCACGTGTTCCAGAGGGCCTTCAACCGCCAAATCGCCGCGCGCCACCAAAATTCCGTCGGCCGCCGCGATAATTTCGTCAATATTTTCAATCGCTTCCTGCGTTTCAATTTTCGCGATTATTTTTATGTTCGCTTTCGCCCGTTTTAATATGTCTTTCAATTCCAAAACGTCGTCCGCCGTCCGCACGAACGAAATCGCCATAAAATCAACTTTATATTTAACGCCGAATTTAATGTCTTTTTTGTCTTTAGAAGTCAGCGAGTTGATTTTTAAGGAAGTTCCCGGAAAATTCGCGCCCCTTCTCCCTTTTATTTCTCCGCCGACAAGAACACGGCAAAAAATTTCATCGCCCGCAATTTTTTCAACGACCAATTCGTTCTTTCCGTCATTGAGCATTATTTTAGCTCCTTTTTCAATTTCTTTCGGCAAATTTTTGTAATTAATAAAAGCCCGCCCTTCATCGCCAACGCATTTTTTCGTCGTTAAAATAAACGTCTGGCCGTTTTTCAAAACGACGCTTTCTTTATAAAAATCCCCTATTCTTATTTTCGGCCCGCAAAGGTCCTGTAAAATCGCCGTCGGTTTTTCAAATTTCTTGGCCGCCGCCCTTACCAGTTTTATTCTGTTTAAATGTTCTTCGTAATTGCCGTGACTGAAATTCAACCGAAAAACATTTGTTCCGGCTTCAATCATTTTTTCTATCGTTTTTTTATTTTCCGTCACCGGCCCGATGGTGGCAACAATTTTTGTTTTTTTAACCATGTTTAATAATCATTACATCGCCGTCTTGGACAATATATTCTTTACCCTCTAAACGAACCAAACCTTTTTGTTTGGCGCTTGCCCAAAAACCGGCTTCAATTAATTTTTGCCAATTAATAACTTCTGCTTTGATGAATTTCTTTTCAAAATCGGTATGAATCTCGCCGGCTGCTTGCGGCGCTTTGGCGCCATTTTTAATCGTCCACGCTTTTGTTTCGTCTTCGCCGGTCGTGAAAAAACTGATTAATCCCAAAATTTCGTAAGATTTTTTTATCAACTCTCCGATGACAGCGGCGTCGACCGCCGAGAGATTAATGATTAAATAATCTGCATTCAAAAATTTTATCTTGTTTTTCAATTCTTCGCTTACGTCTCTGGACTCGCCATTTAAAAGATAAATTTGCGGTTTAGCGGTTAAAAGATTTAATTCTTTTATCACAGACTCATTGGCGATTTCCTCGCCGCAGTTAAAAACCAAAATACCGTTGCTTAAATTCTCCCGAACTTTTTTAAGAATTTCCAAATCCTTTATTTTTTTCTTGTCTCCTCTGGCTTCTTTTTCTATACTAACAAGCCGCTTTTCAACCGTTTCCAAATCTTTCAAAATCAGCTCCGTATTGATAATTTCCAAATCTCTCAACGGATTGACTTCCGTTTCCACATGGATAATTTCGGGGTCTTTAAAACAGCGGACAATATGGACAATGGCATTTGTTTCGCGGATGTGCGACAAAAACTTATTTCCCAAACCTTCGCCCTTGTTCGCGCCCTTGACCAAGCCGGCGATGTCGTAAAATTCCACGATGGCCGAAACGATTTTTTTTGAAGCGCTTAATTTCGTCAGTTTGTCCAACCGTTCGTCCGGAACAGAAACAATCCCGACATTCGGGTCAATAGTGGCGAAGGGATAATTGGCGATATTGATATCCTGTTTGGTTAAAATTTTAAAAAGCATTGATTTGCCAACATTGGGCAAACCCACGATGCCGATTGATAATTTCATTTTGAAAGTTTCGTAATATCTTATTTTAATTTCAGTTTTTAATCAAATTATCCATATTGAAATTTATATTTTTTAGCAATCTTTTAAAGAAATTATACCAAATTATTGCCGCTATTTTAAATTTTAAGAAAATTTAAGAAAACAACTTTTTAGTCATTTTAGTCATTTACTCGCACATGCGAGTAAATGACTAAAAATTATTATAAATAAAAAGCTCCTTGGTTCGGAAATAACCGAACCAAGGAGCTAAGAGATTTAAGTGTTTTATTAACCACGAGAGAAGACGCGGATACCATCAGGCCACATATTATTAACTAAAAACGCGCCTACACGCCAACTAATACTTCTACTCCAACTGTCATTATTCCAAACATTCCAAACTCTCACACCACGAAGCTCATTATTAACATCGCGGACACAAAAAATATTATTATTATAATCATTAGTGAACAACACGTCGTCCTCGCCAGTCGGTTGGATTATCATCAAATCAAAGATTTCGGCAAGGGTTGTTTCTTTTTTCTCGCCAAGCTCGGCGAGAATATGATTACCCGAAGACGCTCTCAGTAAATCAGCATACTGGAGATGCGTTTCCGGCTTCGGTTCCTCAATTTTATTGAGAAACCATTTCGAAAAAAGATATCCAATATAAGAAATTTTCGCGTATTTACTGCTGGTGTTGACCACAAACTTTTCCCGAACCACAAACTTTTCCCGAACCACAAATTTTTCGATAGTCGCAGGTATATAAATGGTACCCACAGGCTTAAGAAGCAGCGGAAGTGGTGCGTCTTTCATAACAAGTCCTCCTTTTTGCCAACCGCTAATTAAATTAGCGGAGGCGATTGTGGCGTCGCTTTTTATCCTGCCTTATTGCAGAAATTTAAGCGGGCCGAGTTAATGTTGGAATAAACCGAAAAACAGACATATAAATGATTTTTAAAAATAACATACTTTCTTTATATTTGTCAATCGTGAGCGGTTTTGTGAGATTCGGTTTTTAAAATAGTATAATCATTTATTAATTTTATAGGAGAACATTTAATGTTTCAGCCAATTTCGGTTATTTCAACGATCGTTGAAATAACCGAAATTGATATGATATAATTTATTCGACGATATATTTTATAATCTTCTTCTAATCTTACTAACTTACTAAACCATTCTGACGGCCGTCAGAATGGTTTAGTAAGACCATATATTTCTATTTATTTTTATAGTATAATTTTTAAAAATAAAGGTCGTTTAATTATAAAAAATATTTAAAATATAAAAATTCCAATGTTTGAAAAAATATCTGATTTTTTAAATTCCCAGTCAACGAAAAAAATTAAAAAAGAAAGCGAGGAAATGGATAAGGGCGAAAGCTGTGAAAGTTGTGAGAGCCGTGAAAAAAACGAAGACGAAAAGCTAAAAGACAAAAAAGAGCCTTATGTCCCGCAATGGCCGAAAATTTTAGGGAAAAAAATGTCGCCGGACGGCAGTATTCCTCTTAGAGAAGAATATGAAGAAATGAAAAAAGCCGCCTGACCGTCGTTAAACCGTTAAACGGATTTTTCTTCATTTTTATATTCGGCAAATTCTTGCTGAATAAAATTAAACGCAATTTCGCCGCGAGGTTTAGTTCTGCCGGGATATTTCCAGGCGCTTATCACTTTTAACATCTGACTCTTGATGTCTGATTTCTGATTTATTTTTTGAAGCATTACCCAAATTTCGTACGGATGTTTTTCACTGCCGGCAACCTGCATAAGCGCCACGGTATTCGGCGCTATTCCTTCTTCCGTTCTTTTCGGAGAATTTAAAATCCGCCTTACTCTTTGCTCGGATAATTTATAAAATCGCATCTTTATTTTAACATGATTTGTCCAATGAATTTTTGCGCTGGATTTATGGATAAAAAACATATTATAATTATATACGAATTTATATGTCTAAACATCTTTCTTTATTGTTTCTTTATTTAATCGCCGCCGTTTCATTTGCTTTAATGCTTAATGCGTCTTTTCAAGAGTCCGCCACAATGGATGAGCTTGCCCATATTCCGGCCGGCTATGGTTATGTCAAATACCTGGATTTTCGCTTAAACCCCGAACATCCGCCATTAGTAAAAGCTTTAGCCGCTTTTCCGCTGTTATTTCAAAAATTAAACTTTCCAACCGACAAATCGCCTTGGCAAACGGATATCAACGGCCAATGGGCCGCCGGCGCGCAATTTCTTTACGAATCAGGCAATAATGCCGACACAATCATTCAATGGTCGCGGCTCGGCCCGATGCTCCTTACGTTAATTTTAATAATTTTCATTTATATCTGGT
Source organism: Patescibacteria group bacterium (assembly GCA_038065955.1). Lineage (GTDB taxonomy): Bacteria > Patescibacteriota > Minisyncoccia > UBA6257 > UBA9933 > JBBTPY01. Next base: position 56,800 of record JBBTPY010000003.1, on the reverse strand, counting down.
CAAAAGAACTGATTGGCCGCTGGTGGGCATTATTTCCGACATTTTTATTCGCTTTTTCGCCGACAGTCTTGACTCACGGTCATTATGTAACCACAGACATTGGCGCGGCTTTAGGAATATTTATCGCCACTTATTATTTCGTAAAATTCCTTTTTGGACAGTCGCGCCGGCATTTAATATTCGCTGGATTGGCTTTCGGCATCGCCCAGTCGATGAAATTTTCCGCCTTTTTACTTATTCCATTTTTTATATTTTTAATTACTGTTTTTTTAATATGGAAAATCTATCACGACTGGCGACAAACCGCTCCTTCGGCGCGATTAAAACGATTTTCCATCCGAGGACTGCGCTATTTTAAATCAATTTCAGCCATCTTTATTATCGGTTATATTTTAATCTATGCGATTTATTTTTTATTTACTATAAATTATCCGATTGAAAAACAAGTCGCCGACACAAAATTTATTTTAACTTCTTTTTCCGGCGCTCCGGCGGAAATAAATATCTGGATGGCCGGAAATAAAATTTTAAGGCCGCTCGGCCAATATCTTTTAGGAGTTTTAATGGTGCTTCAACGCTCTTCCGGCGGAAACACCGGATATTTCTTAGGCGAAGTGTCGGCCGGCGGCTGGTGGTATTATTTCCCAATTGTTTTTATTTTAAAAGAACCCGTTCCATCGTTAATTCTAATTTTTATCGCGCTTTTTTTAAGCGTTTGGGGTATTATCAGAAAACTACAAACCACAAACTACAAACTACAAACTTTTATGGACTATCTCGGCAACCATTTTGCCGAATTTTCAATGCTGTCATTCGCGATTTTCTACTGGCTTTACAGCATTAAAAGCCCGCTTAACATCGGCATTAGACACTTAATGCCAACAATGCCGTTTATTTATATTCTCGCCGCTTCAGCGCTCAAAAAATGGATAAACTATAATTCAAAAGTCATATTTAAATCTGCCGTTATCGCTATTTTGATAATCTGGTATTTAGCGGAAACATTTTTAAGCGCTCCTTATTATCTTTCTTACTTTAACCAAATTAGCGGCGGCGTTGAAAACGGCTATAAATACGTAACTGATTCCAATTACGATTGGGGGCAAGATTTGAAACGGCTTAAAAATTTTGTTGAAAATCCGCCCGCCGGCGAAAAAATTAATAAAATTGCCATTGATTATTTCGGCGGCGGCAGTCCGAAATATTATTTAAACGATAAGTTTGAACAGTGGCAATCGTCAAAAGGCAATCCGAAAGATTATAATATTGAATGGCTGGCGATTTCAATAAACAATCTGCAAGGCGCTTTAGGCAAACTTCACCCGGGCCAACAGCGAAATCCCGAAGACGAATATCAATGGCTGAAAGAAATAAAAAATCCTTATGAACCGGATTATAAAGCGGGAACTTCCATATTTATTTACAAACTATAAAATAATCTACTTCATTTTATAATACGCCCGATTTTCCACCCGCAAATCAATATATTCCATCTTTTCAAAACCGATATTTTCCAACGATTGAAGCGCCGCCAAAGCGAAATTCGGCTCTATCCGCAAGCTGAAATAAATTTTAGGCGATGAATCGGTAATTATTTCCTGAAGCGCAATATCTTCCAATTTCAACGATTTTATTTTCAAGCCGGATTTTTCAAGAATTTCAAAAATTTTAATCAAGTTTGATAAAAATTTTTCTTCGAGAATTTTATCTCCAAGATTAAACGACCTATCGGAAAAATCGTCTATTTTATTAATTAAACTGCCTTCCGTTGACGGCGACTCTAAAAAAACAACGCCCTTTTTATCAAACCAAAAACAATTGTTGGCGCACCAAATACCGAATTTTTCCCTTTCTTTAACTTCTATTTTTATCAGCCGCTTAAAATAATCCTTTTTAATCGTTAATTCGGCGATTTGCGGCTCGTTTTTTAGAAACTCCCCTATTTTTTCTTGTTTCCAAATTAAAATATTATTCGCTCCAAAAAACTTGTCGATTTTTGATTGATTGGCGAAAAAAACTTTAATGTTTTCTTCTAATTTAGGGACGTTCGACGTCCCTAATATTAAAATATTTTTAATCCGAAATAATGGTGAATAAACAATTAAATAGCCGGCGCCAATTATTAAAATAAAAAAAACCGACAGCGAGCCGTAAATTTTTAATTTCAGAATCCAACGTCTTTTTTTTCTTTGTTTTTCATCAAAATATACATTACCCATCTGTTCTGTTTATTATCTAATTTCCTTAAATCCCAAATATCCCCGCAAAACTTCCGGCATTAAAATTGAACCGTCTTTTTGTTGGCAGTTTTCAATAATAGCGATAAGCATTCGGCCAATAGCGAAAGCTGTGCCATTGAGAGTATGAACAAAATCAACCTTTGACATTTGACCTCTGACACTTGACCTATATTTAATGTTTAATCTCCGCGCCTGAAAATCAGTACAATTGGAAGTGGAATGGGTTTCGCGATATTCTCCTTTTCCGCCGTTTTGCCCCGGCAGCCACGCTTCAATATCGTATTTTTTCGCGGCCGGACCGCCTAAATCACCGGTACAGATATTAAGAACACGATAAGGAATTTTTAATAATTTCATTAAATCTTCTTCTATTGAAAGCAGTAATTCGTGTTCTTCTTTAGATTTCTCCGGTTCGCAAAAACTGAACATTTCCGCTTTATCAAACTGATGAACTCTTAAAATTCCCTTAGTGTCTTTACCATAAGAACCAGCCTCGCGCCGAAAACAAGTTGAAAAACCGATATATCTTTTCGGCAATTCGTTTTCGTTAAAAATTTCGCCGCTATGCATAGGACCGATTGACTGTTCCGAAGTGGCCACCAAATACGAATTGTCTTTTTCCAAAAAATAAGTTTCTTCGCGGTCCTTATGGCTGTCAATGTACCCCATCGCCCGCATCATCTCTTCTTTAATTATCACCGGCGGAATTATTGGAATAAATCCTTTTTTTACCGCCGTATCTAATGCGAGTTTGACCAAAGCGAATTCCAAAAGAACCAATTGGCCTTTAATATAACCGAAACGGCTGCCCGAAACTTTAGCCGCCCGCTCTGTGTCAATTAAATCCAATTTTTCGACAATTTCCAAATAGTCTTTCGGCTCAAAGCCGAATTTCGATTTTTCGCCAATTTCTCTTAAAACAACATTGCCGCTTTCATTTTTGCCAACCGGCGCGTCGTCAAACGGCAAATTCGGCAAGCCGCGCAAAATTTCTTCCCGCCGTTTTTCCGTTTCATTTAATTCTATTTCCGCATTTTTTATTTTTTCCTTATTTTTTTTAGCTTCTTCAATCTTACGGACTTCGGAAAGTTTTTTCTGTTCCGCCCTTAAATCATCAATTTCTTTGGTTAATTTTCTCCACCCTTCGTCAAGCGCCAAAAAATCGTCCACTAATTTTGAACTGACATTTTTAGCCACCATCCCTTTTTTAATTTTTTCCGGATTTTGCCGGATTAAATTAATATCTAACATATTTATTTCGGTTTTAACGTCGGAAATATTATTACTTCTTTTATATTATGGCTTTTAGTAATAAACGCCGCAAGCCGGTCAATGCCGATGCCGAATCCGGCGGCCGGCGGCATACCATATTCCAAGGCCTCCAAAAAATCTTCATCCAAACGCGAAGCCTCAATATCGCCGCCGCGATACATTTTTTCCTGTTCTTCCATTCTGTTTCTTTGTTCAATCGGATTATTTAATTCGGAAAATCCATTAACGATTTCCGTGCCGTCAACAATTAATTGAAATCGTTCGGTTAAATCGGGATTGTCAGCGCATGATTTCGCCAAGGGAGAAATTGATTTCGGATAATGAGTGATAAAAGTCGGTTTAATAATTTTCGGCCTTACTTGTTTTTTGAAAATTTCGTCGAGTTCATCGCTTTTAAGTTTATTTATATCAATGAGAGCGTATTTTTTAAACGCTTCGGAAAAACCTATTCTCGGCCATTTTTTCCCGCCGAGAAATTTTTTAAGCAATTTTTCGGTAAAACTCATCAACCCTTCCCAATCCTGATAAGCCCAATAAAGTTCCAACATGGTAAATTCCGGATTGTGGTCCCTATCAATGCCCTCATTTCTGAAAACCCGTCCAATTTCAAAAATTTTTTCAAAACCGGCGACGAGCAGTCTTTTAAGATAAAGTTCCGGCGCGATTCTCAGATAAAAATCAACATCAAAAGCGTTGTGATGAGTGATAAACGGCCGTGCTTTGGCTCCGCCGGGAATCGCCTGAAGCATCGGCGTTTCCACCTCCAAAAAACCTTCTTCAATCAATTTAGCGCGCAAATAAACTAGCGCCTCAAAACGTTTAATGAATTTCTCCTTAATTTCCGGATTTAAAATAATATCCAGATAGCGCTTGCGAAATCTTTCTTCAACATCTTTTAAACCATACCATTGAACCGGCAAAGGCATAATTGACTTAACGATAATTCGCGCGGTTTTCGCCAATATGCTTTTCTCTCCCTTTTTAGTTTTAAAAAGCAAACCGCCAATTTCCAAAAAATCGCCGATGTCCAAATTTTGTTTTAAGATTTTATAATTTTTAAGGCTGTCTTTTTTAAAAACAACTTGAATTTTCCCGGATTCGTCTTTTAAATCAAGAAAAATCAAATTGCCTTGGTCCCTTAAAGCCATAAGCCGACCGACAAGAAAAATGTTTTTAGAGGCGCGCGAAAGCTCGGTGAAATTTTTTAAGGCAACGGCTATTGTAAGCGTCCGCTTAATTTTTGAAGGATAAAGATCAATGCCTTCTTTAATAAAATTATTTAATTTTCGCCGACGTTCTTGAATAATATCATCTAGCATAATTTGCTTTACCCTATTTTTATTATCTCATATTTCGCTTTTCCGCCGGGAACGCTTATTTCAACGACATCGCCGGATTTCTTGCCTAAAAAAGCGCCGCCCAAAGGCGATTCATTGGAAATCAAATTCGCTTCCGGCCGCGCTTCATTGGAACCGACAATCGTATATTTAAAAACTTTTCCGCCCCGCCTGACTTCAACCGTTGCTCCTATCGTAACGCTGTCCTTGCCGCTTGTTTTCCTGATTATTGAAGCGTTTTTTAAAATATTTTCCAATTCAAAAATACGGCCCTCAACTTTTGCCTGTTCGTCTTTAGCTTCGGAATATTCGGCGTTCTCCGAAAGGTCGCCGTATTCCTTGGCCCGGCGAAGCCGCTCCCTGATTTCGGCGCGAACTTCTTTTTTAAGCCGCTCCAATTCTATTTTTAATTCCTCAAAACGTTCTTTTGTAAGATGATATTGCATATTTATTTGTAATTATCCACCATTTTATTTTTACCACTTCCCATAAAACCTGAATATAGGCGAAAGAACTTACGAGAGAAAACGGATTGTTAACCCAAAAAACCGGAATTTCTTTTATTTTATAACCCATTTTATTCGCCAAAGCCAAAATTTCAACGTCAAATCCCCAATGACTAATTTTAATAAGCGGAAAAATTTTCTCCGCCGCTTCTTCCGTAAACGCCTTAAAACCGCACTGCGTATCCCAAATCCCCGGTAAAAGCATAAATTGAATAAACAGATTGCCGAGATTGCCGGCAATTCTTTTATGCCACGGTTGAGGCGGCACAAGTTCGGCTCCTTCAATATCGCGCGAACCGATAACAACCGAATAACCGCTATTAAAATAAGGTATCATTTTATTAAATTGGTCAATGGAAGTGGAATTATCGGCATCCATAAACAATCTTATTTCTCCTTTCGCTTCCAACATTCCGTATTTTACCGCCGCTCCTTTCCCGCGAGTAAAACATTCTATCACTCTTAAATTTTTGAACAAGCGGGAAAATCTTTCGGCGATTTCTTTGGTCGCATCAGATGAATTATTGTCAATCACAATAATTTCATAAGAAAAATCAACTCGCGAAAGATGTTTGTTAATGTCAATTAGCGTCAAAGATAAACGCTTGGCTTCATTGTAAGCGGGAATTATAACCGAAAGATAAGGTTTCATAATTTTAAATTTTATTCATTATACGTTATCAAAAAAATAAAGCAATTTAATTATTTAGTTAAAACTAATGGCTCTTTTTCCGTAATCGCCACCGTATGCTCAAAATGAGCCGACAAAGAACCGTCTGCCGTAGCCCAACTTTCATCGGGTTTCTGAATAATTTCATCCGCGCCAGCTGAAAGCATCGGCTCAATAGCTAAAACCATTCCTGGTTTTAATTCAATCCCCTCGCCTTTTTTACCGTAATTATAAATCGTTGGCTCTTCGTGAAGTTCTTTGCCAATACCATGGCCGGTTAAACCCTTAATCGGCTTAAAACCGTATTTTTTGGCGATTTTTGAAACCACGAATCCGATATCGCCGAGATGATTGCCGGCTCGCGCCGCCTTAACGGCTTCTTCCAGCGCTTCTTTTGTCGCTTTAATCAATTGAACGGCTTGATTGGAAATCGCGCCGATTTCCAAAGTCGCGGCCGCGTCGGAATAAAAATCCTGATATTTCACTCCAAAATCAAGTTTTAAAACATCGCCGTCTTTAAGCTTATAATCCGTCGGAAAACCATGAACAATCACGTCATTAACCGAAGCGCAAATTGAAGCGTTATAAGGATGTTTGGCGCCTTCCGGCCGATAACCTAAAAAGGCCGGTTGAGCGCCTGCCTTTTTAATAAGTTTATAAGCCAATTCGTCCAAATTTTTCAAACTGGCGCCGATTTTCGCCTCTTTAATAACTGCCTTAAAAACTTGCGCCAATATCTTTCCGGAAACGGCAATTATTTCAATTTCCCGAGAACTTTTCAATTTAATCGTCATTATTTATTTTAATTTTGTCAAAATATTATTATGAATTTTATAAGGCAACGGACTGCCGTCAATTTCCGCTATTTTATAGCCTCTTTTTTTTAGAAACAGAATAATCGGCAAAGTTCTTTCTCGATATTCTTTTAATCTTATTGAAATCACTTCTTTTTTGTCATCAAAACGATGTTCCAATTTCGCGCCGCAAAGCGGACACTTTGACAATTTGCAGCCGATGATTGATTTTTGCCCCAAAACAGGATTTCGGCAAACCGAACAAACTAAACGATTGCCATTTCTTTTAATGGTTTGTTCCTCTGAAACATTAATTTTAAAAATGAAAATATTTTTCTTTTTGTAAATTTTTTCCAGAAGCTCAATTATTCCTTTTCGCTTTTGAACGCTTACCGTCTCATAAAGAGTTCGCGGCGAACCGCTAAAAACAATGCCTTTATTCAATTTGCCTATTTTTTCCACCCGCTCGCCGATTATTTTCAAAACCCACGAAGGAGTATTCAGTTTGCCGGCTTCGTTTATTTTTCTTTCTCGCTGAATAATTTTATTTTTTTTAAATTTCGGATTATAAAGAATTTCCCGAAGATAGCGGCCGGAATCAAGATGAATTAAATCAAATTTTTCGGCCAAAAGCTGAGCTTGCGTGCCTTTGCCGGAACCGGGAGGACCGTAAATTATGACTGCAATCATAATAAATTAAATTTCTTCATATTCTCTCATTACCAGTTGAGAGTTAATTTGTTTCATTGTTTCCAGAGCCACGGAAACGACGATTAAAAGCGCTGTGCCACCGATAGTTAAAACAGAAATTCCCGTAATTATTTGAGTAACATTCGGCAAAACCGCTATTAATCCCAGAAAAACGGCGCCGCTTAATGTAAGACGATTGACGATTTTCGACAAAACCAAAGTCGTTGATTCGCCCGGACGAATACCCGTGATAAAAGCGCCGGCGCGCTGAAGATTTTTGGAAATTTCTTTCGGGTCAAAAGTAACAGCCGTATAAAAATACGTAAAAATCACCACTAATGAAAAATAAATCAAACTGTGAATATATTGATTGTTAAAAAAACGGCTTACGAACTCGTTAATTTTTATCGATAAATCGGCGGAAATTATTGAAGAGGCTTGAGCGATAAATTGAGGGAACAACAAAACTGAAATGGCGAAAATAATCGGAATCACGCCCGCGGAATTGACTTTAAGCGGCAAATAAGTGGCGGCGCCGCCGTACATTTTCATTCCTCTCACGCGCTTAGCGTAAGCAATGGGAATTTTTCTTTCGCCCTCCTGCATAAAAACGACGCCGGCGATTACAATAATTGAAATCAGCGCGAAAACGGCATAATTCATTAGATCGCCAGGATTATAAGAAAAAATAATATTTTGAATAACCGCCGGCAACTGACTGACAATGCCGGCAAAAATAATCAAAGAAATTCCGTTGCTGATTTTCTGTTCGCTGATAAGTTCGCCGATCCAGACCAAAATCATTGAGCCGGCCGTGATTAAAACGACATTCGTCATTGTTTCAAACAAGCCGACGCGAGGCAAAATATTTTGAGAAATTAAAATATTTAAAAATCCGTAAGACTGCAAAGCGGCCAAAGGAACGGTCAAATAACGCGAATAGCGGTTGAACTTCGCTTTGCCGGCCGCGCCTTCTTCATAATACATTTCTTTCAATTGCGGAAAAATCATCGTCAAAAGCTGCATGATAATAGTCGCCGTAATATAAGGAGCGACGCCGAGCATCACAATTGAAAGATTCTGCAAAGCGCCGCCGGAAAAAATACTCAAAAGCCCGAAAAGCTGGTTGGAAGTCAAAAATTCCCTTAATCTTTCAAGATCAATATTAGGAATGGGAATAACCGCCAATACCCGAAAACAAACCAGCAAAAAAACCACTTTCAGGATTTTATCGCGCAAATCTTTAATTTTAAAAAGCTGAATAAGTTTGTTCATATTCCACGCCTACTGCCTTACTACTTATTACTTATTACTTATTACTTATTACTTTATACTGCCGCCGGCGGCTTCAATCTTTTCTTTCGCGGTTTTTGAAACTTTCAATCCTTCAATTTGAAGCGAGCGCTTGATTTCTCCTTCACTTAAAATTTTTACCGGACTGTCAATTTTTTTAATCAATCCCGCTTTAAAAAGCGCCTCTTTATTTATTATATTCACCGTTATCTTTTTATCCAAATCACCGACATTTACGGCAATCGCCTTCGGAAAAAAAGATTTATTTTTAAAACCTCTAAGTTTCGGAAGTCTTTGGATAAGCTCCATTATCTGCGATTTTATTTTCCGGCCGGCATGCGCTTTCTGTCCTTTTATTCCTTTACCGGAAAAAGAACCGCGCTTGCCGCCGCGGCCAACGCGCTTTTTATTTTTTAATTTAATTTTTGGTTTTAATTGATGAAGTTGCATAACTTTTTAACTTTTAACTTTTAACTTCTTTAACGCTTCTACCGCCGCCATCGCGTTTGTTAATTTATTTTTAGTTCCCCCTAAACATTTAGCCGTGGCGTCCCGAATACCGGATAAAAGCAAAACCTGCCGCGCCGCTCCGCCCGCTTTTAATCCGTGTCCGGCTTTCGCCGGTTTTATTATTATATGAGCCGCGCTGAATTTCGCCTCTGTTTCATGAGGAATGGTTTTTCCCTTAAGTTTTACAGTGATTATATTTTTTTTGGCATTGGCTTTGGCTTTATCAACCGCTTGAGCCACATCCAATCCTTTACCAATACCAAGGCCGACTCTTCCTTTTTCATCGCCGACAACTATCGTTACCCTAAAACGCATGCGCTTGCCGCCGGCAACCACCCTGGTTACCCGTCGTAAATCCAATACTTTTTCTTTAAATTCAGAAACTTTTTTATCGCCTCTTCCCCTATTAAATATTTTTCTTTCTCTTTGTTCCGCCATAATTAAAATTTCAATCCTCTTTTTCTCGCTCCTTCGGCGATTGCTTTCACTCGACCGTGATATTTATATCCCCTTCGGTCAAAAATAATTTTTTTAATCTCTTTTTTAACCGCTTTCTCGGCAATCAACTCGCCCAATTTTTCCTCGGTTATTAATTTATTAGTCGAAGCGCCGGCTAAAGTCTCTCCTTTTTCATCATTAATCAGCTGAACATAACTTTGACGATTACTGCGGAAAACAGAAAGACGAGGACGCTCCAAAGTGCCGAATATTTTTGCGCGCGTCCGATTTTTACGCCTAATCCTAGTTTTATTTAAAATTTTTACTTTATTCATAAATTTAAATTATAATTTATTTCGCCGCCGCCGCCGCTTTTTTACCTTCTTTTCTTCTGATTATTTCTCCTTGATATTTAATTCCCTTTCCCTTATACGGCTCCGGTTTCTTCTTTGCCCTAATCTCCGCCGCCGTCTTGCCGACCAGCGCTTTGTCGTTTCCGGAAACTTTAATGACGTTTTTTTCAACTGAAATAATAATCCCTTCCGGCGGAATAATCTTAACCGGATTGGTAAAACCGATATTTAAAACAAGATTATTTCCTTCCAATGAAGCCCTATAGCCGACTCCTCCTATCTCCAACGCCTTGGAAAATCCATCACTTACGCCGATAACGGCATTGTTCGCCAACGCTCTCATCGTGCCCCAATTGGATCGCGCTTGCTTAAAATCGCCTTCGGCGCCGAAAGAAATCGCTTTCTCATTTAAATTAATTTTAATAAAAGGTAAAATTAGAAGAGATAATTCTCCTTTTTTCCCTTTAATTTTCAAAATTCCGTCGTCAATTTTAACCTCAACTCCTTCCGGAATAATTATTGGTTTTTTGCCTATTTTACTCATATTACCATATTTGAAACAACGCTTCTCCGCCGACTTTTAATTTTTTAGCCTCTTTTCCGGTCATAATTCCTTTTGGCGTGGAAACTATCATTAAACCATAACCCTGTCTCACCGGTCTTATTTCATCATAACCGATATAAATTCGGCGAGACGGTTTGCTGATAAATTTAAACCCGTCAATCGCTCCATTGCCATCGTTATATTTCAACTTTATATCTAAAATTTTCTTCACTCCCCTGCCCTTTTTTTCAAATTTTTCCAAATAATTATTGGCCGTCAAAACTTCAACGATTTTTTCGTCTGTTTTAGAATGAAAAACCTTAATATTTTCCTTCTTTACCGCTTGAGCGTTTTTAATTTTTGTTAATAAATCCGTATACATATTTTTATTTTACCATGACGCTTTTTTTATCCCGGGTATTTCTCCGCGGGACGCCATCTCCCTGAAACAAATCCGACAAAGTCCGAAATCCCTTATATAGCTTCTTTTGCGGCCGCAACGAAAACATCGGAGAACGATTCGCGTTGAATATTTCGGTGATTTTAAAGCTCGCGCGATAACAGATGTTTTTGCCATTTATTTCTTTAGCGGCAACCCCAGTTGCCGATATAATTCAATTGCCTCATCTCGACTTTTGGCATTACTTACAATACTAATTTCCAATCCAAAGTCAACTTTCAGCGTCTCCGAAATTATTTCAGGAAACACCGCCTGTTCTCTGATTCCGATATTTAAATTTCCGCCTTGGTCAATATTTTTAAGTTCTATTCCTTTAAAATCTTTTACGCGCGGCAAAACAATTCTCACTAATCTTTCCAAAAAATCATACATTCTCCGCCGGCGCAAAGTGATTTTTAAACCGACAATTTGTCCTTCCCTGGTCTTAAATCCGGCAATAGATTTTTTAGCAACCGTGGTAATCGGTTTTTGCCCGGAAATAATCGCCAAACTTTTCATTATTTCTGGTAAAATTTTATCTTCAAAACCTGCTTGCTGGGATAATCTTCCCGCGCTTACGTTAATCACGATTTTTCCCAATCTCGGAACCGCCAAATCATTTTTGTAATTGAATTTTTCTTTCATTTTCGGAATCACTTCCTGATTATATTTTTCTTTTAAATTTATTTGCTTCATATTTTAACTCCGCATTTTTTACATATTCTTGTCTTAATGTCGCCTTCTATTGAATGGCCAACCTTAACGGCTCGGGCGCAAGATGAACAAATAATCATCGCGTTTGACGCCTGAATGGACCGGGGCGTTAAAACCGTTTCGCCTTTTTCTCCTTGTTTTTTCGGCCGGACATGTTTTTTATACAAATTCAATCCTTCAACTAAAATTCTTCCGCTTTGCGATAAAATTTTTATTACTTTTCCGGTTTTTCCTTTATCTTTTCCGGCGATTATTTTAACTTTGTCGTTTTTGCGAATTTTCATACTATTTCATCGGCCATAGTGGCTATTTTTTCGAAACCTTTTTCTTTCATTTCCCGCGGAATCGGACCAAAAATCCTAGTTCCTCGCGGTTCAAGTTTGGCATCAATTAAAACCGCCGCATTGTCGTCAAATCTTACATACGAACCATCCGGCCGCCGACGGACATTTTTAGTCCTAACGATTACCGCTTTAACCACCTCTTTCTTTTTAACCGCTTTTCGCGGTTCAGCTTTTTGAACGGAAGCCACGATAATATCGCCTATACCGGCGTAACGGCGCCGGCTTCCTCCTAAAACCCGAAAACAGCGAATTATTTTCGCTCCGGAATTATCAGCCACTTTTAATACACTTCTTTCTTGTATCATATTTTAGACACTATTCTCCACCTTTTATCTTTAGATAACGGCCTTGTTTCTTCAATAATTACTTTATCGCCGGATTTATATTCATTCTTTTCGTCATGCGCTTTAAATTTCCGCGTCGCTTTATAATATTTTTTATAAAGCGGATGTTTTTTAAGACGCGAAATCTCAACCACGCAGGTCTTATCCATTTTATCCGAAACAATTATTCCTTGCAGTGTTCGTTTCATAAATTATTAATTATCGTTAATATTCTCGCAATCAATTTTTTCGCCTCTTTAATGCTTTTAATATTCTTTACTTTGCCCTGGCTTAAATCAAATTTCAACTTTCTTAACCGATCGTACGCCAAAACCAGCTGTTTTTGAAGTTCAGCTAATGGCTTATTTTTTAATTGTTGAATTTCAGATTTCTTCATATTTTCGCGATTACTCTTGTTTTTACCGGTAATTTATGACTGGCTCTCCGCAAAGCTTCTCTCGCTATTTCATCGCTTACGCCGTCTATTTCAAATAAAATCCTTCCGGGCTTTACCGGAAAAACATAATGGTCAACCGCTCCTTTGCCGCCGCCCATTGTTGTTTCCGGCGGCCTTTTGGTAACCGGCTTATCCGGAAAAATTCTTATCCAAATTTTCCCGCCTCGTTTAGTGTAATGAGTAATGGATTTTCTGGCGGCTTCAATTTGTCTGGAATTAATCCAGCAACTTCCCAAAGACTGTAATCCGAAAGAACCGAAGCTCAAAAAAATCCCCCGCGTCTCAACTTGCCGATAACGCGATTTTCCTTTATGCCATTTTCTATGTTTTACTTTTTTAGGCAATAACATAATCAATTATTATTATCCGATTTTTCAAATATATCGCCTTTATACACCCATACTTTTACTCCAACGGTTCCATATGTGGTAAAAGCGGTAGCTTGACCGTAGTCTATATTAGCCCTTAATTTCTGAAGCGGCAAGCGTCCTTTTATCAAATGCTCCGTCCGGGCAATTTCATTTCCGTCCAATCTGCCGGCAATTTCAATTTTTGCCCCTTGAATTTCTTTATTTTGTAAAATGGAAGTAAGATATTTTTTTATCGTTCGGCGAAACGGCATTCTTCTTTCTATATCCCATGCGATATTCTGCGCCGTAACATTGGCCGAAACATCCGAGCGCTTTAATTCTTCTATGTTAACGCTCAAAATCGGCGATTCTTTCACGCCTTTTTTCAATCTAAGCTTTTTCAAAGCGGATTCAAGCGCTTTGGTCAACTCCTCAATCCCTTTGCCGCCTCGACCGATAATTAATCCCGGCCGACTGGCTTTTATTAAAATTCTGCATTTATTACCGACTCGTTCTATGTCTATTTTATCAATGCCGGCGCTGCCGATTTTTTCCCCGATTATTTTCCGCAACAAAACATCCTCTTCCAAATAAGATTTAAAATTATTGTCCTTCGGAAACCAGCGAGAGCTCCAATCTTTTGTTATTCCTAATCTAAATGAATTTGGTCTGATTTTTTTCCCCATAATTTTATTAATTATTCATTAAACTACTTTGCGTCTGAACATTTTTTTCATAAATCCTTCTTTTTCTTTTATTGCCGGTTTCGCCGGTTCTTTTCCGCCAATTTTTTCCATTCCCGCTTCTTTACTTGCCATCCCAGCCTTAACTCTCTTTGAAACTCTTTGTGGTTTTATTATTTTAAATCTTGAAATTTTCGGATTTTGAGATTCGGCTAAAATTAAAGTAATATGACTGCTTCTTTTTAAAATTAAAGTCGCTCTGCCTTGAGCTCTCGGCATATGACGCTTTGAAACCGGACCCTGGTCAACTTTAATATCTTTAACAATAAGATTTTCCGGTTTTAATTCTTTCTGCTTGCCGTTGGCAACCGCCGAACGCAATAATTTTAAAATAGGGCCGCCCGCTTTTTGCGGGTTAACCATCAATTGAGCCTCCGCTTCATTAACCGAAAGGCCTTTTATGATATTGGCAATCAACCGCACCTTGCGCGGAGCCATATGAAGATAATTTAATTTTGCGATTTGAATTTTCATATTATTTTTTCGGTTCTACCGCTTTTTTCTCCAATTCCTTCTGCATCTTTCCTCCGTGTCTGACAAATTTTCTCGTCAATGAGAATTCGCCGAAACGATGGCCAATCATATCTTCCGTCACTTTAACCGGAATAAAAATTTTCCCGTTATGAACGCCGAAAATAAACCCTATCATCTCAGGAGAAATTTCGCTGTCCCGCGACCAAGTATTAATTACCGTCTTATCATCGGGTTTCAACTTTGATATTTTTTTTAATAATTTTTGGTCAATATAAGGACCTTTTTTTGAACTTCGCGACATAATATTTATTTTCTTCTTTTAATAATCATCTTATTGCTCCATTTCTTTTTCTTTCTAGTTTTTCGACCTCCTGTAATTTTTCCCCATTTTGTTTTCGGACGCTTCGTGCCGCGCACGGCCCGGCCTTCGCCGCCTCCGTAAGGATGGTCGCGCGGATTCATTGCTGAACCTCTTACCGTCGGCCTGATGCCGAGCCAACGCGAACGGCCGGCCTTGCCGATTGTCGTTAAAATATAATCCGGATTTGAAAGTTGTCCAAGAGAAGCGAAATTTTCCCGATTAATTTTCCTTACTTCTCCGGAAGAAAGCTTTAATTGCGTCCAACTTTTTTCCTGAGCCATTATCTGGCAAGAAGCGCCGGCCGATCTCGCCAGTTTTCCGCCGCCGCCTCTATTCATTTCAATATTATAAACAAAATAGCCGACTGGAATATTTTTTAAAGCCGAACGATTGCCTTCTTTTATGGGCGCATTCTCGGAAGTAATAATTTCATCGCCGACTTTCATATTTTTTGAAGCGAGAATATAACGCCTCTCGCCGTCGGAATATAAAACCAAAGCGATAAAAGCCGTCCGATACGGGTCGTATTCTATCGTCTCAATCTTCGCGGGAATGTCCAATTTATCCTGCTTAAAATCCACTAACCGATAAAGCTTTTTATTTTCTCCTCCCTGATGACGCATTGTGATTCTGCCGGAATTATTGCGGCCGCCGCGTTTTTTCAATTTCGTCAATAATTTTTTATGAGGTTTAACCGCAGTTAATACGCCGTAATCAACAACGGTCATAGATCTTCTTGATGGAGTTGTAGGTTTGTATTGTTTTATCATGCCGGCATTGCGTCAATTTTATGTCCTTCTTTTAGCGTCACAATCGCTTTTTTAAAACCGGGAACTCTGCCGACGCTCCTGCCGAGCCGCCTGGTTTTACTTTTCGTATTTATCATATTTATGTCTTTTACTTTCACTTTGTAAATCTCTTCAATAAGCTTGGCCGTTTCCGGCTTATTCGCTTTTTTGTCCACTAAAAAAACATACTTCCCGAAATTTGCCAAAGCGGTTGATTTTTCGGTAATCCAATTTTGCTTCAATATTTGCGATTTTGATTTATTCATAATGTTTTTCAATTTCTTCAATCGCCTCTTTTTCAATCAAAATATTTTTGCGCTTTAACAAGTCATAAACGTTTAAAGAGTGGGAACTGATTGCGTCCGTTTTCGGAATATTGCCTATTGCCCGATGAATATTATTTTTGGCCGCTGAAATCATTAAAACCGACAATTTTAAACCTAACAAGTTTTTCAAAATTTTATTCCATTCTTTCGTCTTGTTTGAAGCCGCGTCAAATTTATCAATTATTTTTAATTCATTTTCTTTTAATTTCTTGGAAAGCGCGCTGAAAATCGCCAGCCGGTTCATCTTTTTATTGATTTTTTTGGTATAATTCCTTTCTTTTCTCGGCCCGAAAGTCACGCCGCCGCCTACCCATAAAGGCGAACGGGTTGAACCGTGTCGCGCCCGGCCCGTGCCCTTCTGTTTCCACGGCTTTTTGCCGCCGCCGGAAACTTCGCCCCTGGTTTTAGTATGCGCCCAAGGCTCGCGGCGATTGGCCGTTTGCGCCGTTAAAATCTGATGAACCAAATCGGGATTCCATTTTACCCCAAATATTCTATCCGGCAAATCAACCGTACCCGCTTTATTATTTTGTTTATCAAAAATATCAACAGTCATAATCTTATCCCCTTATTTCCAACAATGTTCCTTTCATTCCGGGAACAGCGCCCTTAATAATAAGAATGTTTTTTTCTTTATCAATGCCGGCGATTTCAAGATTTTTCACGGTAATCCGCTCTTGCCCCATTCGTCCGGCCATCTTCCTTCCTTTCATTACCCTTTGCGGCGCGGTCGCGCCGATGGAACCGGGCGCCCGCAAACGATTTTTCTGGCCGTGCGTTTTCGGTCCGCCGGCAAATCCGTGCCTTTTTACCACTCCTTGAAAACCGCGGCCCTTATTTAATCCGCTTACTTTCACTTTTTCGCCTTCTTGAAATTGGCTTACATCCAAAACATCGCCTACTTTATAATTCATTGGCTGCTGATTATTGATTTTCGACTTGAATTCCCGAACATATTGAAAATTGCCTAAATTTTTGAACTGGCCCAATTGCGGCTTATTTATATTTTTCGATTTTTTTGTTCCGAATCCGACTTGAGCCGCTTCATAACCATCATTTTCTTTCGTTCTAATTTGAATAATCGTAATCGGCCCGGCCGCGATAAGCGTCGCCGGCACAACTTTATTGCCCTTCCAAAACTGCGTCATTTTCAATTTTTTTCCTAAAATAAAAGCCATTTCAATAAAAAATGAGGTATTTAGCCCCATTATTTTTTAGCTAAATCTTTTTATAATGCGTTTAAATATTAAAACATTTTAAAACAAAAATCAACATTACAATAATTTAAAGATAGCAAATGGCGAAAAATATGTCAATAAAAATGGAATTTTAATTTATAGCTTCATAATCCTATAATCGTCAAACTCAACATCCATAAAATCAGCGCGGATGCCGGCATAATAAAGATTATTGCCGTTTTAATAACGATTAAAAAGCAAAACTCGTTTGAAGCGTTCCCGTTGGCGCTCGCAACGCCATAACGAATATAAAAGTTAAGCTGTGTTATTTATTGTTCAATATCCGATTTGAAATCTTCCAGTTTTTCCGACATTTCTTTGTGCTCATAAAGCAAGTCGAAAATTTCTTTTTCTATTTCTTTTCCTCCGCCTTTCAACTCCCTTATTTCTTTTTTAATATTCGCTATTCTTTGCTCGTCTAAAACGGAATTGTTTTTTTCCAGATATTCAATAAATCTCTCGCGTTCAATAATCCGTCCTTTCAATTCATTCAGTTTTTCCTTTTTTTCTTTAACGATTTCAAGGGGTAAAGAAAAATCTTTGCCGCTCTCATTATTATTTTCAAAGGAAAGTTTCATGATAGATATTTTAAATCTAATAAAAACACTTCCGTTTTTGGAAGTGTTTTTATTTTATTTCATTTTTATTTCAATATCAACGCCGGCCGGCAAATTGAGATTGGTCAGGGATTCAATGATTTTTTGATTTGGATTTAAGATGTCAATTAATCTTTTATGAACCCGCAATTCAAACTGTTCGCGCGACGGTTTATGAACAAAAGTGGAACGATTAACCGTGTATCGCTTAAATTCCGTAGGCAAAGGCAAGGGACCGACAATTTCAGCCCCGTTTCTTGTTGCCGTATCAATAATCTGCTTAGCGGAATTATCAATCAAACGATGGTCGTAAGACTTTATTTTCAACCTTAATTTCTGTTGTAAAATTTCAGTTTTTGCCACAGAATATAATCCGTTATTTATTTAAGAATTTTTACCACCGCGCCCGCTCCCACGGTTTTACCGCCTTCGCGAATGGCAAACCGCTGTTTTTCTTCAAGAGCGACGGGAGAAATCAATTTAACGTTAATTTTAACGGTATCGCCGGGCATTACCATTTCCAATCCTTCCGGCAAAATCGCTTCGCCGGTTACATCCGTAGTCCGAATATAAAACTGCGGCTTATAACCTTTGAAAAACGGCGTATGCCGTCCGCCTTCTTCTTTGCTTAAAATATAAACCTCGGCTTCAAATTCGGTATGCGGAGTAACGCTCCCCGGTTTAGCCAATACCTGACCGCGTTCCACATCTTCTTTTTTAAGACCGCGCAAAAGAACTCCCACATTATCGCCGGCCTGACCCTGGTCAAGAAGTTTATTAAACATTTCAATGCCCGTTACCACGGCTTTCTGAGTCGGCTTCAAACCGATAACTTCCACTTCTTCGTTAACTTTGACAATACCTCTTTCGGCGCGTCCGGTTACCACGGTACCGCGTCCTTCAATGGAAAAAACATCTTCAATCGGCATCAAAAACGGCTTATCCGTTTCTCTTACCGGTTCCGGAATATATTCGTCCAAAGCTTTAATAAGTTCAAGAATCGGCTTGGCCGCTTCTTCATCGGCCGATTTTGATTCCAAGGCTTTTAATCCCGAACCCCTGATTACCGGAATTTCATCACCCGGAAAATTGTATTTTTTCAAAAGTTCTCTTATTTCGGCCTCAACTAAATCAATCATTTCCGGGTCGTCAACCATATCAACTTTATTAAGAAAAACAACTATTGCCGGAACTCCAACCTGACGCGCCAAAAGAATATGCTCTCTGGTTTGCGGCATCGGACCGTCTGTGGCGGCGACAACCAAAACCGCGCCGTCCATTTGAGCCGCGCCTGTAATCATATTTTTAATGTAATCCGCGTGGCCCGGACAATCCACGTGAGCGTAATGGCGTTTTTCGGATTCGTATTCCGAATGATGAACCGCAATGGTAATGCCACGCGCTCTTTCTTCCGGAGCTTTATCAATTTGGTCAACACTCTCCTCTTTTTTCGCCAGACCTTTCATAAAAAGCACATGGGTAATCGCGGCTGTAAGCGTTGTTTTGCCGTGGTCCACATGGCCGATTGTGCCGACATTAACGTGCGGCTTGATGCGTTCAAATTTTTCTTTTTCCGCCATTTTTATTTGACTTACAACTTACGACTTACTACTTACGACAAAAACTGTTGTTTATTATCAGTCGTTAGTCGTTAGTCGTTAGTTATTAGTTGTTTAGTTTAGTTTATTTTTATTTACGACTTTTTAATATTTATAAACGATAGTGATTATGATAATCCACCGGCAATTCAATGTCAATAGTTTTTAAACAAATTCTATTATCGCCATTTTCGCTCCGTCATTTTTTCTCATTTTGGCGCTTTTAATAATTCTTAAATATCCTCCTTTTCTGTCGGCGTAGCGCGGAGCAATATGATAATATAATTTTTCCGCCGATTTCTTCGGCAATCGGGACATTAAAAGGCGAAAATCCGCCAAGGTCTGCTTTTTAGCCACTGTCGTCAATTTTTCAACCATCGGCTTAATTTCCTTGGCTTTAACCTCGCTCGTCTCAATTTTTTCTCGAATAATCAAATTATTCGCCAGCGATTTCATCAAAGCGTTGCGCTGCCCTTTTTTTCTGTGAAATTTTTTTCCTTTTTTAAGATGCCGCATTTTTATTTTTATTTTTATTTCTTTTTCTTTTCTTTAATTTTCTTTTCCGCTTTTGCTTTCGCCGGTTTTTCTATTTCTTTCTCTTTTATTTCTTTCGTTTCTCCCGTTTCAATTGTCAGAACTTTTTCAATATGGTCCTTTAAAATACTGGCTGCTTTATGCAAAGCCATTGAAGAAGTAATACTGCCATCCGTCGTTATAAAAAACTTCAATCTATTATAATCTGTACGCTCGCCAACGCGCATATTCTCAACTTCAAAATTCACATTAACGACCGGCGTGAAAAAAGCGTCAATCGCGATAACCCCGACCGGCAACTTTTCGGCTTTTCGATTCCCCGCCATCACATAACCAAGTCCTTTTTCAACCGTAAGCTCCATATCAATTTCGGCATTTTTAGCGGTTAAAGTGAAAAGGTGAAGATCTGAATTAACGACTTCCACTTCGGAATTAGTTTCAATATCGCCGGCCGTTACCTTTTTTTCTCCCTTAACTTTTAAAGAAATAACTTGCGGCTCTTTGGCGTAAAATTTAAATCTGATTCGCTTAATATTTAAAATAATTTCTATTATATCTTCTTTAATACCTTCAATCGCGGAAAATTCATGTTTTACTCCTTTAATTTTTATTTGAGTAACGGCCGCTCCGGGCAAAGACGCCAAAAGCGTTCGGCGAAAAGCGTTTCCTAATGTTAAACCATAACCGGGATAAAGACCTTCAATTTCAAATGAACCGTCAGTGTCGGTTTCGGAAATTTTTTTAATTTTAACGGCTTCGCTAAGATATTGATATTCCATAATTTTAATATTTAATTTTATCTGCTGTAATAATCAACTACTAAATTAATATCAAACGACGCTTCAGTCTCTTTATCTTTTGGAAATGACTTAACGCGCCCTTCCAATTTATCTTTATCTATCGCCAGCCATTCCGGCAAATCGCGCTTACTTATAGTATCGGACAAATCTTTAAAAATCAAGCGTTCTTTTGAAGACGGTCTAATGGAAATTATATCATTAATTTTTACCAAACAAGAAGGAATCGTTATTTTTCTGCCGTTTATCAAAAAATGGCCATGGCTTACATACTGCCGGGCGCTGGTTCGCGAAGGCGCGAAACCCAATCTAAAAATCGTATTATCAATCCGCCGTTCCAAGACGCCGATTACCGCCTCTCCAAGAGAACCGGATTTTGTAGTAAGTTCTTTAAAAAGTTTATAAAGCTGGGCTTCTTTTAGGCCGTAAGTTATTTTAAGCTTTTGTTTTTCCAAAAGCTGTTGAGCATATTCCGAAGCGGCGCCGCGGCGTCTCTTGCCGTGCATCCCCGGACGATATGGCCGTCTGACCATAGCGCATTTCGGCGAATTACAACGCTCCCCTTTTAAAAAGAGTTTTACTCCCAATGCTCGTTCTTTTTTTTCAAGCGATCGCGGTCTCATTTTATTTTATATTCTTCTCACTTTCGGCGGTTTCGGACCGTTATGCGGAATCGGCGTAACATCCCTGATTGTTAAAATATTAAATCCGGCGCCGGCCAAAGCTTTTATCGCCGCGTCTCGCGCCTTACTTATCCCTCTGATAAATATCTCAATATCGGAAAAACCGAGTTTTTTCATTTTTTCGGCCGCCACCAACACCATTTTGGAAGCCGCGAACGGCGTCGCTTTTTTGGGGCCCGAAAAACCGATTGAACCGGCGGAAGTCCAAACCAAAACATTCCCATTTTTATCGGTCGCCGTTAGAATAGTGTTATTATAACCAGCGTTAACGTAAACTTTGCCCAAATCAATCTTTTTCTTCGGCGCCTTAACGGAAACATCGTCTGATTTTACGGTCGCCGTTTCCATTTTCTTTTCTTCTTTTAAGATTTCTTCTCCGGTTTTTTTTATAACCTTTTTTTGTCCCATATTATTTCAAATCAGTTTTTCTTTTTCCGCTGCCGGCGGTTTTTCTGACATTGCCGCGAATCGTGCGCGAATTAGTCTTTGTTCGCTGACCTCTTACCGGCAATTTTCTTTCGTGACGCAATCCCCTGTAACATTTAATATCTTTAAGCCGCCGGATGTTTGTTTTTATCACCTGCCGCAATTCGCCTTCGGTTTTATAATGTTTTTCCATAAAACTCTGAATTCTGTTAATTTCTTCGGCGTTTACTGTTTTCGCTATTTTATTCGGGTCGACATCGGCATTCGCCAATATTTTTCCGGCCGAAACACGCCCTATGCCATAAACATAAGTCAACGCAATCTCTATTTTTTTGTTATCGGGAACATTAATTCCAACTAAACGCATATTACCCTTGTCTTTGTTTATGTTTCGGATTTTTATCGCAAATTACGTAAATCCGCCCCTGGCGGCGGACAGTTTTACAATTTTTACAAATTTTTTTAACCGAACTTCTTACTTTCATAATCAGTTATAATCTTCTTATTATTCTCCCCCGTCCTCCATCGGGACTTAATTCCATTAAAACTCTGTCTCCGGGCAATACTTTTATATGATGCAATCTCATCTTCCCGGACAAATACGCCAATACTTCGGAATTATTAGAAAGTTTTGTCCTGAATGTCATTGACGGCAAAGCTTCAATAATTATTCCTTCAATCGATTTTTCTTTAATAACTGCCACAATAGTATAAAATATTAAATGATGAATTAAAAAATGTCAACTACTCTATTTCTGTTTTGATTTTTTTAATATTTTCCGGAACCGCCTTAACCCAAAAAGGCCAAAAAGAAACCGTCGCCTTATCCACGCCCGCCAAAGAAAAAATCGCCATTTTCAATTCATTTTCTTTTTTCTTTAAAATTGAATTTTTAAAAGATTCAACGTCAATCGGCCGCCAAAAAATTCCTTTATAATCAATCACGAATTGAAGTTTCCCGTTTTCAAAATCCGGCTGTCCGGAAAGATATTTTAATTCATAATTCTTAACTTCAAAATCCGCTCCCAGAACCTGTTTTGCCGATTCACCGAGCAGTTTCAATAAATCAGATTCTTTAAAAACAATTATTTTTGATTCGGCCTCAACAGTTGCCGAAAAATTTCCTTTTTCGTCAACTTCTTCATTCACTGTTTCTTTTATTACATTAAACCGCGAGGCGCCGTCAATAATTTTAAAATCTTTTGGAATCTGCGATAAAATAAAAGCCGTTAAACTTTCTTCCAGTGTTTTTACCGTTTTTTCTTTGGCTTCTGAAATGTCTTTCTCTGTCGGATAAGCCGCCTCGCCGACAAAACCGCCCTTAAACGATTTTTCCGACTTGGCGTAAAAATCGTTGTATTTGGGCGAACCGCTGAAACCGGGCAAAGTAAAACGCTCAACAGGCCCGATATTATATTCTTTCCCGGCGTTTTCCGCCGTCACTTCAACTTTAACACTCGAAGGAATAATTTTTCCTCCTTCAACCGTCGTTCCGGGAATGACCGCTTTTTTATTTAAAAGAAAAATTTTTCCGTCCGGCGCCGCAAATCTGGTGGCGGCAATTAAATTTTGAGATTTAGAACTGTAAGAATTGTATATCGTAATTTCTCCGGCGGCCTTTTTTTCAATTTGTTTTACGCCGCTCGCCGGATAAAACAAGGTAATGTTTTTTTTCTCGAAAAAAACTTCCGCCGGAATCAATTTGGCCGACAAATCAATATTTGACGCGTTTTTTGAAGCCGAAATTGAATTAGAAAATTGCCAATCTGATTTTTTAACGATAATTTTTATGTCCACTCTCGGCAAAAACGCGACGGCGCCGTAAACTGCCCCGCCAATAACAACCGCCATAAGAAAATATATGGCGAATCGGCGTATTCCCCGGCTTTTACCAAACTTCGCCGTTTTTATTTCTT
This sequence comes from Patescibacteria group bacterium, assembly GCA_038065955.1. Taxonomy (GTDB): domain Bacteria; phylum Patescibacteriota; class Minisyncoccia; order UBA6257; family UBA9933; genus JBBTPY01. The sequence continues at coordinate 33,046 of JBBTPY010000003.1, read as the reverse complement.
TTACTTTCGTTTCTTTTGCCGCCGATTTTTCAAAAACAATTTTTGGCGAAAGAGACGCAAGAACAGGTTCCGTTTTTGCAATAGCTTCCGGCTTTTCAACAATTTCCGGTTTAACGGCAATTTTTGGTTCAATAAAAACTTTTGTCTTTAAATTTAAAACTTCTTCGCCGCCATCTTGAACAACATCGGCAACTTTTATTTTTTTATTTTTATCATCCATTAATATATTTTACGATAAAAAATCTTTTCTCGCTAATTTATAAAAAACAAAAAGCGACGCGCCTCCGACAAGGTCAAAAAACAAGTCGCCCAGCGTATCGGCCGCTCCCGCCTGAAAAAGACCGGAACGTTTTGATTCAATTAAGAAGTCGGAAATAAATTCAAAAAATTCCCAAAAAATTCCGATTAAAGCGACAAAAGCCAAAACCGCCGCCGCGTCCGTTAAAAATTTTAAACCGTTAATTTTTAATATTTCAATTTTCGGGTCAAAATAAAGAAACGCCATCGCCACCCAAAAACCGCCGAAAAAATGCATCGGTATGTCAAACCAAGGAAACCGCCAATACCAAAAATTAACCGTCGCCAACGCGTGAATAAATAAAATAAAAATTAAAAGGCTAAAAATTGTTTTTGAAGAAAATGCCATATGCGATAATTTATTTTCATTTATTTTATTCTATAAATTTTCTTTTCGCCATTTGGAAGTTCATATTGAAGATTAACATTAAAAAACTACTATATCAAAATAAACTACTTAAATATTTACTTCTACTGAATAATTATTATATCTCTTATTTGAATTCGGCTTCAGTTCTAATAATTTCTTCGACATTGTATTGAATACCTTCCAATTCCGCCTTTATCTCTTTTCCTTCTTGTTTTAATTTTTCAAAGAAAAGTTTTGTGGTATTACCAGCTTCGTCTTTTATTTGATAAATCACTTCTTTATCTTCATCAGATTCAATTATAGATATTATTGGATTAACCGTTGTATTGTCAATTCCTTTTATCTCCAATTCTTGAGTGTTGAAGTTAAAGTAAATTTCCGCCTCAGGCGGCGTTTCGTCAAATAATTCAATGGTGATGCTTGTTGAGTTTTCTGAATCAAAAGAAAGATTATATTGTGCAGTATAACCAATAGCAGTTTCTGATTGGAATTCTTGTTGATTAGTATTTCCTTGGGTGTCAGAAAAAACTGATTCTAGGGAATAACTTCCTTCTCCTGTGCTGATTACTTGAAGTTGATATTGTCCGTCAATTGGTTCTAAAATCTGAATCAGTTTATTTCTTTCTTGAGATGCTGGATTTTTTCCGAACGGATCGTCAAAACCGTCTTCAAAATACCAAGCGTTTGGTATTTCGTTATATTCAATGCCATTCTGGTCTTTTCCGAGTTTTTTACCTTGTGAATCGGTTATCAAGAGTTCTGCCGGCGAACCTAAAGCAATAGTAATGGCGCTCTGGGCTATGCTATCTCCTTTTTTGTAGATTCTTAAACCGTCAAAGCCGTTTTCGTAGTTTCTGATATAATCACCTGCTCTATTATTGGCTTGGGATTTTACTTGATTATTAATCATTTTTGAATGGTATAAATCTTTTTTTCTCCGTTTGGCAATTCGTACTGAAGCTCTGTATCGGAAAGCCAGTTGGGTTTTATAAACCAAGTCGGGTCGTTAAAAACTTCCAAAAGAATTTGTTTTTTAGTAAAAAGATTGTAGAGGTAAAAATGAACTTTTTTCCCTTGTTTTTGCCATTCATCATAAATTTTCTCGCTCATTTCATAAAATCCTACCCATGGAGGACCATAAATATACCAAATATAACCAGTGTTAAGACGAGGCGGGCCGTGATGAATGGCGTCATCGGGCATCGGAAAAACTTCGAGCGTTTCTTTGTTTTTATCATTTATGTTTATTCGGAAATAAACAGCGCTATCTTGACCTTGACCATAACTGCCGCCCCATAAATATCTGCCATCGCTTGACCAGCCAACTACACCGATATCTCTTTCCTTATCTAATTTCGGAGATTTTTGCCAAATATCATCGGGCATTATCACTAAGACATCTTCTAATTGTGGAAGATTTTTTATAACAACAGCATGGTCTGGACGACCAAAATGATACCTAGTTAATGCCAAATAATTTTCTAAAGAATCTATGCGAGGAATGGGACTATATGGATAAAAATCATTTTCATTTATCAATATTTCTCCTTTGCCATCATATGTATATATCCAAAATTGAGGCGTCTTATAAATTCCTTTTTTAGCATCAGAAAAAATATCCCTTATCACATACACTCCGCACCTGTGAATTTCAATACTTGAAGATTTGTCGGGCACATTACTAATTATAAACCTAAACAACTCTTTATTTGTATTTTTGTCGTTTACAAAAATTGTTGTTGTCGCATTACTTGGCAATTTTACTCCTGTGGATTCATATAAATCGGCAATGTAATCAAAATCGGCTATTTCATTTTCATTTAGGCATTTTTTTTCTGTCACATTTTTTTTTGATAAAATAAAAAATAATAGAAAATAGTCAAGCTCGCTATCAGGAATAATATAAAAACTTGTAAAGATATTTTCTTCATTTTTAATTTTTAAAAATTAAAACCAAAAACTCCCAATTCTGTAGTCAGTTTAATAATAACAAGTCCTGGTAAAATCTGTTTTTCTTTGCCTTCCTCTGTTTTTATTTCTATCTTTGTCTCGTCCTTTTTGCTACTATATTTCGTCTTAATTCTGAATTGATCTTCTACTTTAATTTTCTGCTCTAATTCTTTAATTGTGTTGTCTTGGTTGAGCGACCATTCATATTTGAATTCAGCTTTAAATTCTATTATTCCGCCGTTATTGTATTGAATGCCTTCCAATTCCGCCCTTATTTTTTTCCCCTCTTGTTTTATTTTTTTAAAAAAAAGTTTTGTGGTATTTCCCGCTTCGTCTCGGATTTGGTAGATAATATTTTCTTTTTCTTTGTGTTTATCTTCATCATCCTCATCTTTTTTCTTATTATTTTGTTCAATAATAGAAACGATTGGATTAACTGTCATGTTATCAATTCCTTTGATTTCTAATTCTTGAGTTTCGGAATTGAAATAAATTTTCGCTTCCGGCGGTGTTTCGTCAAAGAGTTCAATAGTGGTGCTGGCTGAATTTTCTGAATTAGTGAAAAGATTATATTGGGCGGTATAACCGAGAGCTGTTTCTGATTGGAACTCTTGTTGATTAATATTTCCTTGGGTGTCAAAAAAAGCTGATTCTAGGGAATAATCTCCCTCTCCTGTGCCAATTACTTGCAATTGATATTGTCCGTTAATTGGTTCTGAAATATAGATTACTTTAGTCTTATGGATTTGATTTGGGTCAAGAGTTATATCGCTGGTTAAAATTGGTCCTTCTTGGCCGTATTTGGCGCGAGGTATTTCATCGTAAAACGTATTGGTAGTTGGGTCTTTTCCGAGTTTTCTGCCTTGAGAATCGGTAATTAAAAGTTCTGCCGGCGAAGCAAGAGCGATATACATTGAAGCGGAAGACAATTTTGGGGTTTCCAAATAAGTAAATAAATTGGCAGTAGCAAAATAGTTATTATAATCTCTAATTTTATTATCCGGATTTTCATCGTCATTTAAGGTTTTAGTATTATATTTAGCCGGATCTTTTATTGTATAGGTAGCGGCCAATTTACCGTCAGCGATAAAGTAATGCCCGAATTTATCGTTATAGACAACAGCCGGCTTGGCGAAATTAACAAAATCGTCTATACGAGAACTAGTGGACACCACATTCCAATCGGTTTGAAAATCAAAATCAAACCTGACCATTTTTTTACCGGTTGTTTGATCTATATAACCCAAATAGTCAATTGCTTTGTCCCAGAAAAGTTTTCCTGTATTTGTATAGCCGCTATTATTCGTAAACCAATTGTTAATATTACCAGGGTCAACACTGCTGTTATCAATTCCGATATTAATATTATAATACCTGCCAAGCATTACCATTGATGTGATAGCGCAGCCACAACTGCGGATACTTGAATAACCAAGAAGACTGTCAAAGCAATTATAATTTATACCAACAGGACCATATTTATCATCAAACCATCTTATAGTTTCGCTTCGCGATGGATAATCCGACTCCACCTGCGTATACAACGGCACCAATTTTACTTCAAAATCAATATCCCCCGCTATACCAAATTCCTGCCATTGAGAGGCGTTGCCTTTATCGTCAATCGTTCTTGCCCGCCAGTGATATTTGCCGTCAATAAGACCGATTCTAATTATTATTGCCTCGCTGGTAGGACTGACAAACCCGCTTTCCAGTAAATTTTGCTCATCAAAAGATTGATTAAATTTTTTGAGTTTCACTAATATAAGTTAATCTTTAAGTTTATATATCTTTGTTTCACCAGAAGGAAGTTGATATTCTAACTCAAAGCCGGAAAGCCAGCGGGGTTTGGTAAACCAAGTTGGATCATTAAAGGTTTCCAAAAGAATTTGTTCTTTAGTGAAAAGATTATAAAGATAAAAATTATTCTTTTTGCCTTCTTGTTCCCATTCTTTTTCTAATTCTTCGGCGATAATATCAATACCTGTCCAAAGAATTCCCGTATCATAAGTAATATATCCAAATTCCGGGTTTAAGACGTCTCCGCCCATCGTGCCTTTCGGCGCCGGTAAAACTTCTACTTTCCAAGTGTCTTTCTCAATTCTTAAAAAGGCGTTGACATTGGCGCCTTCAAATAAGTTGGCCCAAAAGTATTTGCCGTCTTTGGTCCATTCTTTTAATCCAAAAGTTCCTTGAAGATTTGGATATTCACTCGTTAAATCTCTATATAACAAAACGAACGCGTTTTCTTTAATAGCTAAATTCTTAAATACTAAAGCATAATTATCACTGCCGGGATAACTTTTTTCTAAAACGATATAATTTTCGATTGAGTTAATACGAAAGTCATCGTTATAAAAAGATATATAATTACCCCGATCGTCTGTTCTGCTAAACAAAAGGGTACTTGTTCCTTCTCCTGTATAATTATAGGACCATAATTCAATGCTGTAATTAGGAGTTCCGCGCCCTAATTTTGAATCATAATTAAACTGCCTTATAATATAAGCCTTGCATTTATAAAATTCATAAGGGTGATAATGATCTGGGATTATACCATCTATAAAAAAATGAGCTGTTTTTTGATTATTTATTTTATCTAAAATAATAATGTCCGCCGCTTTATTATTTTCTTCATAAATCGCCATTTGATTTTCTTTTAGACAAGAAGGCGCAGCTCCACCATTCTTAACAACATCTTGATTTTCTTTTTTAATAAGAATGGGCGCATAATAAACCGCTACGCCTAATACCAATAATAAAAATAATGTTGATAAAATTAATTTTTTAGAATAGATCATCGTCATTTTTTAATTATTTTCACGGGATCAATGCCCTTAATTAATCCACCATCATTTAATTTCGCGGTTAAAACGGCTTCAATATCGGCGGGGGTTAAATTCAAAAATTGAGTATCAAAATGCAGAATTAAGTCCAAATCATTATCACTATCTACATCCTCAAGATTTCCCCTTACGGGTTTAGCTCCGGCAAAAATCACACTATCTATAATAATAATTTCTTTGGCATTAAAGAATTGGTTAGTTAAAATAGCCACCGGCACTACGCCTTGGGATTTGAGATTAATACTATTAGGATCGCTACCTGGTTTAATGTCAATATCTACGAGGCGATAAATCTCCGTTTCTTGAGTAGTAGTTGTAGAATAATTTAATTCAAATGTTTGAATATTATTGGATTCTGTAATGCCTTCTGATACGACGCTTAAAGATTGACCATTATCATCATAAACTAATAAATCAAAAGTATAACTTCCAGTGTTTGTGCCGATAATTTTTACATTGTATTGCCCCGAAAGAGGTTCGGCAATATAAAGAATTTTTGTGGCATCAGGTATTTCCGATAATTCCGATTCACTAGATAAAATACTTTCTGCGGTATAAAAACCATCAGGGATTTCACCGTAAAAAGCGTTGGTAATAGGATCTTTTCCTAATTTTTTTCCTTGAGGATCAGTGACTAACAATTCTGCCGGCGAGCCGAGCATTAGAGTAATTGAGCCGGTTATTTTCTTTGGCGCCGCGAGATAATCAAATAATCTGGCGTTAGCAAAGACGTTTCCGTAGCCTTGAATTTCCACATTGCCGTTTTGGTCGTAGGTTTTTTGCTGATTAAGACGAGTAGTTTTATACCACGCCGGATCTTTTATGGTATAAGTGGAGGTAGTATTTACGCTATCAAAAATTTCTCCGTCTATCACGAAAAGATGACCGATTTCTTTTTTGAAGGCAATGATTGGTTTTGTCGATTGTAAATACTCTTCAATTTTTGAATTTCCGAATTTATAGAAATCTTTTGTGGTTTTGTCGTAAGCCAACTCTAATTGTTTCATCTTAATACCATTTTCATCAAGAAAACCAAGATATTCAATTACTTTATCCCATTTAATATTGCCGTTTATTTGTTTATTTTCGCTTTGTTGATAACCGTTATAATCTTTCAGCCATTTATTTATGGTCCCTGGATTAACATCATTTTTATCAATACTTTCGGTAATCTTATAATAACGGCCTATCATAACTGCAGAGGTAATACCGCAGCCGCATTGAGCAATTGTTGATCCGCATCTGTAATTGCCTGCGGCGCCCTTCGCATAATCAAGGCCGTCCCATTCGTCTGTTTTTGTCCACGATGGATACGGTGATAACCCCTGCGTATAAAGCGGCACAAGTTTCACCTCAAAATCAACATTCCCCGCTATACCAAACTCCTGCCATTGTGAAACATTTCCCTGACTGTCTATTGCTCTTACCCGCCAATGATACTGACCATCAACCAACAACGAACGACTGACAACCGCCTCACTTCCGGAATTGACAAACCCGCTTTCCAGTAAATTCTGTCCGTCAAAAGATTGATTGTATTCCTTTAATTCAATTTGAAGTTTAGCTTGGTCATTATCGGGGTCATTTAAGGTCGCTTTGAAAACAGCCGTGTCTTCTGTTGTTATCCCGCTTTCGTTAATTAACGTTTCTCCGTCAGATTTGTATTGATTAAGATTTGAAAAAATCGGCTGTTGGTTAGTTGCCCAACCATTTTGAATTGTCCAAGGATAATTGTCTTGCCCGCCAGTAAAAACATAAGAAAAATCGCAGAAATTATTACTGTTTAGGTCAATACAGCCTTCTGTTAACTCGTCAAAATCACTCCAATAATTGCCGCCGATAGGCGATGAAAGGTTAAAAATATTGTTGCTGATATAAGCATTAATTTGCGTTTGATTATTGATAAAATTATTGTTGTAGATTTGGTTATTATTTGATGAAGTAAAATAAATTCCATGAAAATTATTTAATATAGCACTGCTTGTCAGAATATTACTGCCGGAATGATAAAAAAGGATTCCGTAACGATTATTATTTGACGCAATATTATTTATTAAGGTGTTGTTAAAAGAATTATCAATGACAATTCCGTCATAATCGTTATTTGACGCTGTATTGTCTATTAAGGTGTTATTATTTGACCGTGAAACATAGATTCCTGAATAATGATTAGAAGAATTTATATTCGCAATTATTGATGAATCCGTTAATATTAAAAACAAACCATTATTTTTAAAGACTGCCGAACCGTTAATAATAATGTTGTTTATATTTGAACCATCGGCGTTACACAGTATCAACTCGGAAAGGTTTTCGTTGCTCAAATTCACCGCGCTACTGAAATATTTAATTTGCCTGCCGCCCGAACCAATAGTATTTGTAATGCTATTATTACAATGATTGTCTGACCACGCTCCAATATAAACGTCATCATATCTGTTTTCCTGCGCGATATTGTTTGTCAAAATATTATTACTGGATATAGAAAGGATAATTCCAAAGTAGTTATTATTTGACGCGGTGTTATTTGTAATAGTGTTATTAAAGGATTTGTCAAGGACAATTCCATCAAAATTATTCAACGCGATATTATTTGTCAAAATATTGTTATTAGAAGAACTAATATAAATTCCATACAAAAACTTTTGGACATTTAAATTTTTAATCGTAACTCCTGTTTTTTGATAAAGATAAACACCAAATCCATTATTATTTCCCGTTATTTTATGTCCGTCCCCGTTAAGCGTAATATTATTACTGTCTATCTGGATTACTTCAAAAATGTCTTGGGTTAAAACGCAGGTTTTAGTTGTTAAATCCCAATTTCCTATCAGATAGCAATCTCCGCCTGTGGCGTCGTCAGAAATGAATTTTGTGGATTTTTTGGTTTGAATAAAAACAAAGTGAGGTTTTAACAGGTCTTGAATATAAAAATAGCTGCCGTTTTCATCGGCAGTAAATTCGGTTAGATTATGGTAGTCGTTTTGGTATTTATAATATGTTTTTTGTGGGACAAAATCGCTTAAAATTATTTGTGTTGAAAGCGTTGATGAAGAAACCGGCTCAATCATCATCGTGAGCATCTCCGGGATTGATTCCATTCTGATTTTAATTGATTCGGAGCTATCTAAAACTATATTGAGATATTCGCTGTCGGTTATTTCAAAATGAGTTCCTTCGCCTTCTATGGCGCCGGGGATATTATATTCCTGAGCGTTTGCAGTGTTAATTAAAAAAGTAAGGCAAATTAACAAAAAAATCACGGTTAAAATCTTTCGACGCGAGTTCTTGGTTTTGAATATTTTAATGATTTTATTCATAAAACCTTTTATTTGTATTCGCGATTGCTCTTTAAATTTTCTGCGCCTGAAGAGAATCAAGCTCCACCGCCGTTTCCCGGCCGAAAATAGACACCATTACTTTGATTTTGCCGTGTTCTTCGTCCACATTGCTGATTTTACCTTCATATTCCTTAAACGGCCCGTCAATAATTTTTACGGTCTCTCCGACGCTATATTCCACTTTAAATTTCGGCCCTTCCGCGGTCATTCGCGCCGTAATCGCTTCAACCTCTTCTTTTGACAACGGCGTCGGCTCGGTGGAATCGGCCCCCACAAAACCGGTTACTCGCGGCGTATTCCTGACCACATACCAAGAATCCTCGCTCATAAGCATATCAACCAAAACATAACCCGGATAAATTTTTTCTTCTTCCTCTTTCCGTTTACCGTTTTTAATTTTGATTTTTCTTTCTTTCGGAACGATAACGTTAAAAATTCTGTCTTTCATATCCAGCGCCTCAATCCTCTGTTTCAAATAACGGCAAACGGCGTCTTCATATCCGGCATAAGTATGAACCGCGTACCAATGGCGTTCGCCTTTTTTTTTGATTTCCAGAGATTTATTAATTGTTTGTTCCATAATAATTTTATAATAAAAATGACTTCATTAAAAATGAAAATAAAAAATCTATCGCGCCCAAAAAAAACGCCACCGCCAAAGACATTCCGATTACCACCACGGTCAAACGAATGGTTTCATTTCTTGTCGGCCAGTTAACGCGTTCAAGCTCTCGCCGAGATTCTTGAATATAGGAAATTAATTTAGAAATCATAAAAGATATGATAGTGATTGGCCCTTTAGATGTCAAGATTTCTGACGCTTGCCGCATGGCTGGCGATAAAATGCTTTCGCGGTTCGACAACCTCGCCCATTAAAATATCAAATAATTTTTCAGTTTCTTGAGCGTCGGCAATGGCCACTGATTTCAATATTCTTTTAGACGGGTCCATTGTCGTTTCCCAAAGCTGTTCGGGATTCATTTCTCCTAAACCTTTATAACGCTGAATATTGATATTTGACAATTGACGCTTGCCGTCGGCAAGTAATTCTTTAATAATTTTTTCTTTCGCTGAATCATTATAAGCGTATTTTATTTCTTTTCCGAGTTGAATCCGATAAAGCGGCGGCTGGGCGATATAAAGATAACCGCCTTCAATAATCGGCTTGAAATAACGATAAAAAAGAGTCAAAAGAAGAGTTCTAATATGAGCGCCGTCGGTATCCGCGTCGGTGGCGATAATCACTCGATGATAGCGCAATTTATCGAGATTAAATTCTTTGCCAATGGCCGTTCCTATCGCCACCACTAAAGAACGGATTTCTTTATTGGCAAGCATTTTATCAATGCGCGATTTCTCAACGTTTAAAATTTTTCCGCGAAGAGGCAAAATCGCCTGAGTTCTTCTGTCGCGAGCTTGCTTTGACGAACCGCCGGCCGAATCGCCTTCTACAATAAATAATTCCGATTCTTCGGGATTACGGCTGGAACAATCGGCCAATTTACCGGGCAAAGTCATCCCTTCCAAAGCGCCTTTTCTCAACACCGTTTCTTTCGCCGCCTTGGCGGCCATTCTGGCTTTAACGGTTAAAAGACACTTTTCAATTATTATTCTGGCGTCATTGGAATTTTTTTCCAAAAATTCTTTTAAAGATTCCGCGACTACCGCTTCCACCGCCGTTCTTGCCGGCGGATTTCCCAAACGCGCTTTTGTTTGGCCTTCAAACTGAGGTTCGCCGAGTTTAACCGAAACAATCGCCGCCAAACCTTCCCTTACGTCGTCTCCGGTAAAATTTTCTTCCGATTCTTTAATATAACTATTCGTCCTCGCGTAATCGTTCAAAGTTCTGGTTAAAGCCGAACGAAAACCGGTTAAATGCATGCCGCCGTCCGGCGTATAAATATTATTGGCGAAACTTAATTCTTTAATTTCAATTTCCTGGTTATAAATAAAAGCCGCTTCCACCTCAATATTTTCATAAGTCTTGTTAACGTAAAAAGCCTCTTTTTGAATTGACCGACTGGAACGATTTAAATAATCAATAAAAGATAATAATCCGCCCTCAAAATAAAAAGCGCGGTAAAACGGAATTTCTTCGCGTTCATCAATAATTTCAATTTTAATTCCCTTAGTGAGAAAGGCTTGCTGACGAAGATGGTCAATAATTTTTTTTCGGTCAAATTCAATATTGGAAAAAATCTCCGTGTCCGGACTAAAAATAACTTTTGTGCCCCTCTGTTCGCATTTTCCCTCTCTTTTAACGCTGTATTTCGGTTTGCCCTTTTCATATTCTTGAGAATAAAGATTGTTGTCGCGGCAAACTTCAACCCGTAGCCATTTTGACAAAGCGTTGACTACGGAAACTCCGACGCCATGAAGCCCGCCGGCGACCTTATAAGATTCGCCGCCAAATTTTCCGCCGGCGTGCAAAGTGCACATTACCGTTTCCAGCGCCGATTTTTTCGTGTGAGAATGAATATCAACCGGAATGCCCCGGCCGTCATCGGTAATCGCGACCTTATTATCTTTTAAAATTTCCACCTTAATATTTTTAGCGTGGCCCCCCATGGCTTCATCCAAACAATTGTCGCAAACTTCCCACACCAAATGATGCAAGCCGTCAACGCCGGTTGAACCGATATACATCCCCGGCCGTTTCCTCACCGGCTCCAAACCTTCCAAAACATAAATGTCTTTGGCTTCGTAAGAAACATTATTATTTTCTGTTTTTTTTGAAATTTCTTCTTTTTTAACGGATTTTTTAGGCATAAAAAAAATAAATGCTGTTTTAATTAAAATTATTATATCATATTTTCAGCCCGAAAACAATCTTAATTTAGCCGGCTATTTTAAAAAGATTCAAAGCGTTTTCCGTTGTTTGCCGCGCCACTTCATTAAAAGAAACATTTTTAATTTCCGCCATTTTTTTCGCTATTTCAATGACATAAAGCGGCTCGTTTCTTTTACCGCGATACGGCTCTGGCGCCACATACGGCGCGTCGGTTTCCAAAAGAATCCGCTCTAACGGAATAAATTTAATAATTTCGTCAAAACTTCTGTTAAAAGTAATCAAACCGCCGAAAGTAAAATAAAATCCTATTGCCAAAAGTTTTTTAGCGTCATCGAGAGAGCCGGTAAAAAAATGAAGAACGCCGGGCGCCAATTTCTCGTCCATCGCGCGATCGTAATGCAGACGAGTTTTTAAAATTTCTATTAAGTCGTCAAACGCGTCGCGGCAATGAATCATTAAAGACTTTTTTAATTCATTGGCCAGCTCTATGTGTTTAATAAAAACTTCTTTTTGTAAATTCCTAATTCCTAATTCATTATTCTTAATTCTATAATAATCCAAACCGCACTCTCCTATTGCTATGACTTTTTTATCCAACGCCAGTTTTTTGAAAAATTCATAATCAAAAACCTCTTTTTCCGTCGGATGCAAACCGACCGCCGCCCAAAGACCTTGAGGATATTTTCTCGCCAATTCAACCGCTTTTTTAGAACTCTCCTTATTCGCGCCCGCGTTTATTATTCCAATATTATTTTTAAAAGCCCTCCGAATCGTCTCATCGCGGTCTCTATCAAAGGCCGGAAATTGAAGATGGCAATGAGCGTCAATTAACATTAAATTCTGGGAAATAAAATTCCGCCCTTTTTAATATTTATGGTTTTCCCTGAAATTTTTACGCTTCTAAAAATTTTTTCCGCTGTTTGAGGAATAAACGGCTTCAATAATTCGGCGACGCTCCTTAATAAAATAATCAAATTAAACAAAACGCGGACTTTGCATTCCGTGTCCTCAATTTTCCACGGCTCGGTTTTATTAAGTTCGCCGTCGCCGAAAGAAATTAACCGCCAAACTTCCGCCAAAGCTTCTTGAATTTTTAATTCTTTAATGTTTTTGTCCGTGTTTTTTTGGATTTCTTTAATTTTTTTACCGATATTTTTATTAAGGCCGGAAATTTTAATTTTCCCGATTTGCGAACCCAATGTTAAAACCCGCGCCGTAAAATTACCCAAACCATTGGCCAAATCGGCATTATATTTTTCCGCCAGTTTTTCCAAAGACAAATCGCCGTCGGCGCCGTAAGCCAGGGACGAAATCAAAAGATATCGCGCTCCGTCAACGCCGAATTTTTCCGCCAATTCTTCCGGCCAAATGACATTGCCCAAAGATTTGGACATTTTCCAACCGTTTAAAGTAAAAAATCCGTGAGAGAAAATCATCTTTGGAAGAGAAATTTTAAGAGCCAACAGTAAAGCCGGCCAAATGCTTAAATGAACTCTCAATATGTCTTTTGCCATCAATTGAACGTCAGGCGGCCAGAAATTTGGCAGATTTTTTAAATCGCCGTTCCAACCGATACCGGTCAAATAATTTAAAAATGCGTCGAGCCAAACATAAGCGGTTGAAGATTTATCAAAAGGAAGAGAAACGCCCCATTTGACATTTTTGCGCGAAATAGAAATGTCGTTAAGTCCGCCGGATAAAAAACTTAAAATTTCTTTCTTTTTCCCCAATGGCCTAATTTTTAATTTATCGTTATTGATTATTTTTTTTAATTTTTCTCCAAAAGCCGATAATTTAAACATATAACTTTCTTCTTTCATTAAAACCGGTTCTTTTTGATGGTCTGGACACTTACCGTCGACTAAATCTCTTTCGCTTTTATATTGTTCGCAACCCTCGCAATATAATCCCTCATAAACGCCTTTATAGATAAATCCATTGTTAAACAATGTTTTTAAGACCCGGCTTACCGCCTTTTTATGAGAATCCGAACTGGTTCTGATAAAACCGTCATTGCTGATATTGAATAATTTCCATATTTTTTTAAAAACGGCGTTTTGTTCGTCGCAAAATTTTTTCGGCTCTTTGCCGGCTCGCTTCGCGGCTTCTTCAATTTTAGCGCCGTGTTCGTCGATGCCGGTTAAAAAAAAGACGCGCTTGCCGTTCAAGCGATGATAGCGCGCCAGAATATCGGCAAAAACAGTGGTATAAGCGTGGCCTAAATGCGGTCGAGCGTTAACATAATAAACGGGAGTGGTAATATAAAACTTTTTTTTAAACATTTAGAATTCAATTTCTGTTTGTCTCTTTTTTTTCGCGGCTCTGTCTTCAATAATTTCTTGAATAATTACCGCAGTTGGCACCGCCAAAATTACGCCGATAAAACCGGCTATTTGAGCGCCGGCGAGCATCGCAAAAATCACGAAAATCGGATGAAGACCAACTGTTCGCTTCATTACTAAAGGAATCAATAAGTGATTTTCCAATTGCTGAATCGCCAAAAAAAGCGCCATAACGGCAAAACCAATCCCCCAAGATTCGGCGACCGCTATTAGAAAAGCTAAAATGCCGATTATTACTGGCCCGACAAACGGCACAATCTCAAAAATTCCTGCTAAAATTCCCAAAATCAAACTGTATTTTACTCCTAAAATCTGCAAACCGAGAAAAACCAACAAGCCGACGACAAAACTTAAAACTAATTGCCCCTTTGCCCAAAGACCAAGTTTATGTTTAGCCCTAAGATAAATTCTAAGCACGTATTCTTCGGCATCGGCCGGTAAAACAGCTATTAAAAATCTCTCCACTCCATTGCGGCTCGCCGCCATATAAAACGAAATAACCGCCGCCGCGCTCGCAAAAGCGATTCCGCCGAAAACCGCCAAAACGGCGTCAATAAAAGAAACGCCGCCGGATACCAAGATATTCGCAAGATTTTTAAAACTGGATTCAAAATTATTGATAAGCTGGTTATAATCCAAACTTTTGAAAAGAGATTCTATTTTAATCTGCGGCAAGAATAATTTTAAAACGCTTCTTAATTCGTCAAAAGCGATCGGAACGACAATATATAAAAGCAACGCTAAAACCGCCAAAGCGAATATAAAAATAATAAGCGCTCCTAAAATTCTTGGAATTTTGCGGCGTTCCAAAAAATTTACCGGCGCGTCAAGAGCGGAAGAAATCACCAACGCCAGAAAAAGAATCATTAAAACGTCTTTAATCAGAAAAAGCGCGACGGCAAAAACCATCATAAAAAGAACGCGCCATAAAGATTCCCATGAAATTTCAAAATTAGCCATATAATTTATTCTATCGCAAAGTCAATATCTTTTCAAACCGTTCCTTATCTTTAAACGGCCCGATAATAGCCAGATTAAGCTTATTATTCTGAAAAATATCTTTGGCGACCGCCTGAATTTCTTCGGCTTTGACCGCCTGAATTTTCACCGCCAATTCTTTGGGAGTCAAAATTTCTTTTGTCATAAGTTCCTGACCGCCGTAAAAATTCGCCAAAGCGTCGGCAGTTTCCAGAGAAATCATCATCGTACCGGTTAAATGGTCTTTGGCTTTTTGAAGTTCTTTTTCCGCGACTTTTTGAACGGCCATTTTTTTAAATTCTTCAAGAATCGCCTCTATTACCTCTATGATTTTTTTATTGTCAACGCCGGCGAAAGCGGCCAAATAACCGTGGTCCGTGTATAAATCGGCGTCCACGCCGACATAATAAGCCGCACCCATTTCCTCGCGTATTTTCTGAAAAAGCCGCGAACTCATTGAACCTCCCAATATGTCTGCCAAGACATTTACGGCGTGGCGGCGTTCGTCAAAAATATCAAAAGCCCGAACCCCCAATACCAAATGCGCCTGACTGGTTTTTTTAAATCGCGTCATAACTTCCGGCTTCTTTTGTTTTTCAATAGTTTTGATTTTACCGATTTTATCGCCGATTTTTACGCCGCCGAATATTTTTTTTATTTTTTCAACGGCTTGTTCCGGAATATTGCCGGCTGCCGCGATAATCGTCGCTTGAGCCAAATAATGCTCGTCGCGATATTTTAAAAAATCGTTTCTGCTTAATTTTTGAATGACTTCTTTTCTGCCGGCAATATCCCAGCCCGCGGGCTGGTCGCCGTAAAGCAAACCCGTAAACAATTCCTGAACTTTTCTTTTCAGCAAATCTTCATACATATTTATTTCTTCAATAATCACTCCCCTTTCTTTGTCAATTTCTTTCTCCGGCAATACGGAATTAAGATAAATATCCGAAACTAAATCCAAAATTTTATCAAAATGCCTTGGCTCGGCAACAGCGTAATAACCGGTATATTCATGGCCGGTAAAAGCGTTATTAACAGCTCCTATGCCGTCAAATTCCGAATTAATATCAATTGAACGCGGACGCTTTTTCGTCCCCTTAAAACACATATGCTCTAAAAAATGCGAAATGCCGTTTATTTCTTTTGTTTCGTATTTTGAACCGGCTTCAACCAAAACCAAAACCGTAACCGTCAAACTATCCGGTTTCGGCGCGGTAATAATTCTTAAACCGTTTTCTAATGTAATTTTATTGAAATTTCGCATATTTAAACCAATTTACTTTTCAGCCAATCGGATAATTCGCCAATTTTCACTCTTTCTTGTTTTGCCGTATCGCGTTCACGAACGGTAACGGCATCGTCTTCTAATGTTTGAAAATCAACAGTAATACAAAACGGCGTGCCTATCTCGTCTTGGGAATAATAACGCTTTCCGATGTTCCCGCGGTCATCGTAAGCAACCATAAACTCCTCGCGCAAATCGCCGTAAATTTTTCCGGCCAATTCAACTAATGTCGGCTTATTCGCCAAAAGCGGAAAAACCGCGATTTTATACGGCGCCAAAACCGGCGCGAAATTCAAATAAACGCGCTTTTCCTGCCTACCGGTAGGCATGACCTGCCTGCCGGCAAGCACGGCTTCCTCACGATAACTTTCTATGAAAAACGCGAGAGTTGAACGGTCGGCTCCGACCGAAGTTTCAATAATATGAGGGATAAATTTTTCTTTCGTCTCTTCGTTAAAATAAGACAAATCTTTTCCGCTGTGTTTGCCGTGATTGGACAAATCCCAGTCGCCCCGGTCGTGAATGCCCTCAATTTCGTTCCAGCCGAACGGAAATTTATATTCAATGTCAACGCCGGCTCTGGCGTAATGGGCCAAATCTTCTTTTTTGTGTTCCTTAAATCTCAAATTTTCTTTTTTGATTCCCAGATTTAAATACCATTTCATTCTCTCTTCTTTCCAAAAATCAAACCATTTCTTATTCTCGCCCGGCGCGATGAAAAATTGCATTTCCATCTGCTCAAATTCTCTCGTCCGGTAAGTGAAATTACCCGGCGTGATTTCATTGCGGAACGCTTTGCCGATTTGGGCGATTCCAAAAGGAATTTTCAAGCGCGTTGAATCTAAAACGTTTTTATAATTGACGTAAATCCCCTGGCAGGTTTCCGCTCTTAAATAAGCGACTGCCGCTTCGTCTTCCACCGGCCCGACAAAAGTTTTCATCATCAAATTGAATTTTTTCTCCTCCGTTAAATCGCCTCCGCAATCCGGGCATTTTTCATTTTGAAGATGGTCTTTTCTGAAACGATGATGACATTTTTTACATTCAACCAATAGGTCGGCAAAACCGGCCGTCAAATGGCCCGAAGCCTGCCAAACTTTCGGCGACATCAAAATTGCTGCGTCAAGGCCGACGATATTTTCGCGCCGCCTTGTCATTTCTTTCCACCATTCGCTTTTAACGTTATTTTTCAGTTCAACGCCCAAAGGGCCATAATCCCATGAATTTGACAAGCCGCCGTAAATTTCCGACCCCGGATAAATAAAACCTCTTCTCTTGCAAAGACTTACAATTTTATCCATTAAATCATTTTTAAATTTTTCAGCCCGAGGCTGATCCGCCACTGGCGGAAAATTGTCATTTTGCATTTTGATTTTTTATTATATCATATCAATTTCGGTTATTTCAACGATCGTTGAAATAACCGAAATTGACTGAAACATTAAATGTTCCCCTATAAAATTATTATTTTGTATACTTAATACTTGCTACGGCGCCACTTCTCCCATTTTTTTATCAAAACCGGCGTCCATCAAAGAACCGGAAGTCAATCCTTCGGCTTTGTTATTTAATTCAATATTCGTGAATTCGTCAACCGCCATAATTGAAACCTCCGACATCAACGGCATTTCCGCCCCGATTTGAGTAATATTCGGCACGGCCTCTATTTGAAAAACCGCTTCAATCGGTTTAGTCGCCGTTCCTTTGCCCGCTAAAATTTTATCAATCGTCCAAACTATTTCTTGAGTTCTTTCATTGTAAACCGGCGCCAAACCGCTCGTACTGGAAGAAACGCCGATAAAATGAATGCCCGATAAAAGATAAGATTTAATATTTATATCCTTGATGTCAGTGGCGTAATTTCTGATTACCAAATGAACCGTAAAAGTCGTCGGCGAATTGACTTTCGGAGGCAACGCTCCTTTATTAAAATAAATAAGAGACTCAATGACGACATTGCCCGCCACTTTAACGCTATGACTGGCTAAGCCGATTGTTTTATCGGCTGAAACATAATAAGGAACGGTGGGCGACGAAATTTCTCCCTCCGTTTTTAAAATGAAATTTTTATCGGATAATCTTTTTATCGGATAATTTTCTTTTACTCCGATTTCAAATTCCGCGCTTCCTCCGCCGCCTGGCTCAATTAAAGAAAGCGACTGCGTATTGGCCGCGTTCCAAATAACGGTATTTGTCCGTGAATCAAAAAATCCATTTGTTTTTAAGACGGTAAAATCAAACATTTCTCCCGTAAGTTTAACTTTTATCACCGCGTCAACTAATCCGACATTAGAAGTATTTTGATAATCCAAACGATATCTTAATGATTGGCCCGGAAAAACGGCCTGCCCCTGAAAATCATTTAAGTTAATCGCAAACATAAGAGGCGACGGCGCGATATTGACAGTCGCCGTTTTATTGCCGACTTCAAAAATTTTTCCCTTATAATTGGCCGAAAGGCGCGATTTAATGTCAAAAAACTTTTGTTCTGTTTTTATTATTTTTCCGAAAATCAAAATTTTTCCTTCTCCGTTTTTAGGAAGACCGCCTATTTCCAAAACGCTTCCTGAAAATCCGGCGACAAGTTGAGGTTCGGATTTTTTCAAAACAAATCCCTCGGGAAAATCAAGATTAAGTCGAACGCCAGAAAAATCAAAATCTGAAACGTTTGAATAATTGACCGCAATTTCAAACTCTTCATTATTTAAAACTTTTTCCGGAGCGATTAAATCCAATTTTATCCCCGGTTCTTTAATTGTTATCCCGAATTCTTGTTTTTTTTCAAAACGGCTCTTTAGAACCGAAGCGTAACTGATGGAAATATTAAAATTTTTTATTGTTTGCCCTTCGCCAAAAACCGCTACTGAAATTTTTTCCTGAAAACTGCCGTTTGATTCAACGGCGCCGATTTCTTTTAAAACAACGCGCTTATCCGCTTCGCCCCCTAAAACAATGCCGTTTTCCGGTAAAAATATTGACAGAGAAACGCCTTCCAGCGCGTCTTTTGAATCGTTGCTGAAATTAACCGTGATATCAAAGGGAACGCCTGCCATTGCCGTTTTCGGACCGGAAACTTCAAAAAGTATTTCTCTGTCAGACGAGAAATACTCATAAAAATAAAAACCGGTGGCGCCGATTAAAATTATCATTGTTACGGCCGCGAACCAAAAAACGATTTTCCCGAAATGGCCGATTTTTGAAATCAGCCGCGTTAAACTTCCGCCGACCGGCTTTATTTCTTTGTCATTCCAAACAGTCTGATACGATTTTTTTTGTTCGGCTGATAACGACGATTCCGCTTTATTGTCTTCTTCTTTTTTAATCCCTTTCCGGCTGTAAAGTTGTTTTTCCAAATCTTCCAACATACTGTTATACTAATACTATCTCATTTTCTTTTATTTTTGAACCTCCGCATTGCCTGCATAAAAAAATGCCGTCCTCTTTTAAAAAATATTCCGTTTTTTCGTTATTACAAAAATGGCAAGTGGCGAATTCCGGGTCAAAACCTAAAATTTTAAGCAATAAACGATAAATCTGCCGTTCGTCGTATTTGGCGAACATAATTTTCTTAATCGCGGAATACAACTGTTGGTCCGGCTGAAGTTCAAAAGTCGCTGTTTTTATAAATTGAATAATTCTTAAAAATTTTGCCAAAACATCCGGGTCATTTCTCAATTCCGGCTGGCGATTAACGGTTAAGGCGTCGGCGACCTGAAAACCGTTTTTTTCTATCAACCGAACATTGACGAAATTAAGCGGCTCGAGATGAGCCGATAATTTTGAAGTGATTTTTTTAAGACTCCTTGCTTTGGCCGACACTTTCCCTAAATTAAAAGAATAAAAAACAACCGTGCCGTCGGCTTCTTTATTTTCCATTTTATCCAAAACCAAAGCTTCGGTAAAATATTCCGTCATTCAAGGTTAATATTATCAAAATTAAGATATCATTAAAAGCCGATTGCCGTTTGATTATTTTTTTCATACAATTAAAACGTGCTTAGACTTTATAATACTCTCTCAAGAAAAAAAGAAATATTTACGCCGATTTCAAAAAATCTCGCTAAAATCTATACCTGCGGGCCGACCGTTTACGCTCCCGCCCATCTGGGTAATTTAAGAACCTATATTTTTGAGGATATTTTGCGCCGGACGCTGAAATATAACGGCTATCAAATCAAACAAGTCCAGAATATCACGGATATTGAAGATAAAATCATCAAAAAAATGAAGCAGGAAAATAAAAGCCTGACGGAAATCACCGGATTTTATTCTAAAATTTTCTTTAATGACCTGAAAAAACTCAATATTGAAAAAGCCGAAGTTTATCCCAAGGCTACCGCGCACATCAAAGAAATGATTGGTTTGATAAAAAAATTAATGGCGAAAAAAATCGCCTATCAAGGCCAAGACGGCTCAATTTATTTCAGTATTTCCAAATTTAAAAATTACGGCCGGCTTTCGCGACTGGAAAAAAGAAAAATAAAAATCGGCGCGCGAATAGCGGCCGATGAATATAATAAAGAACAAGCGCAAGATTTTGTTTTATGGAAACGCCGCGCCCGCGACGAACCGTCCTGGCCGAGTCCCTGGGGGGCCGGCCGTCCGGGCTGGCATATTGAATGTTCGGCCATGAGCATGAAATATCTGGGCGAAACTTTTGACATTCACGCCGGCGGCATTGATTTAATTTTCCCTCACCACGAAAACGAAATCGCCCAATCCGAGGCGGCCACCGGCAAAAAATTCGCCAACTACTGGATTTACGGCGAACATCTCCTTGTCCACGGGCAAAAAATGGCCAAATCGCTCGGAAATTTTTACACGCTTCAAGACATTGAAAACAGAAGTTTTAAGCCCTCTTCTTTCCGTTATTTAATTTTAACTTCCCATTATCGCTCCAAACTGAATTTTACATGGAACAGTTTGAAGGCCGCTCAAAACGCGATGAATAATTTGATTTACAATTTGCAATCGACAACTAATAATCAACAACTGACTGCTAATAACGATAAAAAAATAAAGGGGTATGAAAAATTATTTTTAACGGCCATCAATGACGATTTAAATACGCCAAAAGCAATTGCCGTTATTTGGCAAATTATCAAAAACAAAAAAATATCCAATACGACCAAAAAAAAATTAATTATTGAATTCGATGCTGTTCTTGGCCTTAATTTAAATAAAATTAAACCATTTAAAATCCCGCCGGCAATCAATGATTTAATTAAACAAAGGGAGATATCCAGAACTAATAAACAATTTATTCAGGCGGACGCCTTGCGAAAAGAAATTGAGAAGTTAGGATATGTAATAGAAGACACGGATTCAGGGCCGAAAGCCAAAAAAAATTATGAATATTAAATTGCCTCCGCAAGATATAGAAGCCGAGCGCTCTGTTTTGGGCGCTCTGATGCTTGATAAAAACGCCGTAATCAGAGTGGCTGACTTAATCACGGCCAGAGATTTTTATTCAAATTCTCATATTAAAATTTTTGAAACAATTTTGGAACTTTTTGAGAAAAACGAACCGATTGACATCTTGTCCGTCACTAGTCGATTAAAAAATAAAGGATTATTGGCGGAAATCGGCGGCTCCAGCTACCTTACCGAACTTATCAATTCTGTGCCGACGGCAAGCCACATCGCCCATTACGCCAAAATAATCCGCAACAAAAAAGTTTTAAGAGACCTTATCGCCGCTTCTTCAGAAATCAATGAAAAAGTTTTTGACAATCCCGAAGACTCCGAAAATCTGCTTGATGAAATTGAACAAAAAATTTTTTCCATCGCTCAGAAATCAATTTCCAAAAATTTTATTCTCGTTAAAGACGAACTTAAAAACGCCTACGAACGGATAGAAAAAATGCACCATGGAGAAAAAGGCCTAAGAGGCGTTACTACCGGTTTTGAAGGATTGGACAATTGCCTTTCCGGGTTACAAAAATCCGATTTAATAATTTTGGGCGCGCGGCCGTCGCTCGGAAAAACAACATTAACATTAGATATTGCCAGGGCCGCGTCTTCGACCGGTCAAGCGGTGGCGATATTTTCACTGGAAATGTCCCGCGAACAAGTAATTGACCGCTTAATAGCTTCCGAAGCGAGTGTGCCTCTTTGGCGATTGCGCACCGGACGGCTTACCGATGCCATTGAATTTGAAATGATTCAGGGAGCGCTGGACCGCCTGTCAAGACACCCTATTTACATTGACGATACGCCCTCGCCAAACATTTTACATCTCCGGGCAATGGCGCGCCGATTACAGGCCGAATGCCGCAATCTGTCTTTAATTATTATTGACTATGTCCAGTTAATTATGCCGCGCGCGAATTCGGAAAATATCGTTCAGCAATTTACCGAAATCAGCCATGGACTGAAAGCTTTGGCGCGCGAACTTAATTTGCCGATTTTAGCCGTTTCTCAATTAACCCGGGCCGTTGACCAAAGAGACACAAAAATTCCAAGGCTTTCAGACCTCCGTGAAACCGGAAGCTGGGAACAAGACGCCGATATCGTGCTTTTTATTTATCGCAAAGACCGCGATAAAATTAATCCTTCAATTGAAGAAATCAACACAGCGGAAATCATTATCGCCAAACACCGCAACGGCCCAATCGGCTCGGTTCAGGTTAAATTTGACCCGGAAAAAGTAAGTTTTAAGTCAATTGATAAAATTCATTAAAATTATATTTAAAAAAAATGCTCCCCGAACCGATTCAAAATTTCATAGATGTTTTTTCCCGGCTTCCTTCAATCGGCCCGCGCCAAGCGACGCGCCTGGCTTTTAAATTCGTCGCTGAAGGAAAAAATAAAATTGAACAAATCTCCGACGCCGTTTCCAATCTTAAACAAATGAAAATCTGCTCAAATTGCTTTTTTGTCCATTCCAATCGGGAAAGTTTATGCGATATTTGCCGCGACCAAAATCGCGACAAAAAAACTATTATGATTATTGAAAAAGAAACCGACCTTATTTCTCTGGAACGGCCAAAAAAATTCAAAGGACGGTATCTGATATTAGGTGAACTGAATAAAAGCGGCTTATTGGAAAGCGCTCAAAAACTGCGGCTTAACAATCTTAAAAATTTCATTAAAAAAGAGCTTGCGGGCATTGCCGAAGAAATTATTATCGCCACTAACCCGACGACCTATGGCGACCTTCAGGCAATGACCGTCGCCAAAGAACTTGAAGGTTTAAGTAAAAAAATAAGCCGGCTTGGACGCGGAATGCCAACTGGCGGAGAAATAGAATTCGCCGACGAAGAAACCCTTACGCACGCGATTGAAAGAAGAAATTAACAAGTTAATCACTAGTGGCTAGTGGCTAATTATAATATCTCCACTTCCGTAAACGACTGCCTATGGCCCTTTTTCTTTCGAAAACGGGTTTTAGAATGATATTTAAAAACAATTTTCTTTTGAGCTCTCCCCTGTTTTAAAATTTTTGATTCAATCTTGGCTCCTTCAATATAAGGAGCGCCGATTTTTATATTTTCACCGTCGGCGATTAATAAAACTTTATCAAAAATAAAATTTTCGCCTTCTTTGGCGCTTAATTTTTCAATTTTTAATTTTTGTCCGGAAGAAACTTTATATTGTTTGCCTCCCGTCTGAATAATTGCGAATGCCATAACTTTTTATATTTATTAATTTAATTAACACTTATGATAACTCCTATTGCGATTAAAATCAAGATTGTCAGGACAAAACTGCCAAAACAAAAAAAATAAGACAAAAATCGTTCCCGATTATAAAGAAAATCCGCTAAAAATAAATTTACGGAAACAATTGCCAAAGCGGAAATTAAAATTCCGAAAACTTTCAAACGGTCGCCAAAAAAATCAATGCCCTTATAAGCGTCAAAATGAATCACTAAAAAATTTTCGCCGCCCGCCAACTTAAAATAAATAAACGGCAAAATTGCCAGAAGAATTAAAAAACTTAGCCCAAAAATAACAAACAAATATTTATCTTTAATAATTGATGATAAAATGCTCATATTTGCGCCCCCACGGGGAATCGAACCCCGGTTTGATGGCTGAGAACCATCCGTCCTGGCCACTAGACGACAGGGGCATCGCTAAACCTTTAATTCTTCAACGACTTTTTCTAATCCCACCGCTCTTGATGCCTTGATTAAAATCAAATCCCCTTTTCTTATTATTTTTTTTAACGGCTCAATCGCTTCCTCGTAAATATCAAAGCTTAAAACTTTATTTTTTGCCATACCGGCGTCAAGCGCCGCTTCAGCGATAAATTTTCCCCGCGGACCGACCGTTAATAAAACATCAACGCTTTCAGCGGCTAACTGACCGATTGCTTTATGCGCTTCAACGGTAAACTTTCCCTCATTCAGCATATCTCCTATAACCGCGATTTTTCTCGGCGCTTTCAATTCTTTAACGGTTTCAAGCGCCAACCGCGCGGAAATCGGCAAAGCGCCATAACTGTCATCAATAATATAAGTGTTTTTTAGTCCGACGGTCAAGTTCATCCTGCCTTTTAACGGCCGATAATTCGACATAATCAACTCCGATGATTCCACTAAATTTAAATTATGAATCAAGCCGACCGCAACGGCTGCCGCCGCGGCAAAAGCGTGAGATTTCCCCAAAACTTCTTTTAAAACAATTGGCACGAAACTGCCGCCATATTCAATTTTAAAAGAAATACCGGATAAACCGTCTCCGTTAATCCGATTTTCAAAATTTATTATTTTTACATCTGATTCTTCGTCATAAATTTTCCCATAATTTTTTATCCGTTTTTTAATTTTTACGGCGGACGCGGAATCAAAACTTAAAATCGCGAAATCGCAAGATTGAGGAAATTCAACCGCGCTGTCGCTTACGGCGGTTAAAACGGCGATTTTCGGTTTAAATTCGCCTGATTCTAAAATTAAAATTTTCGGATATAACGACTTCGGCAAAAAAACAAGTTTTAAAATTGATGAAACGAACACTCTTAACCAAAATAAAAAAAGCGGCCGGCCGATTTTCCGCCATCCGCCCAAAACAGCCAAAAACGCGCCTAATTCACCGTTAAAATCATCGCTCTCTTTTCTTACACGCTTGTGATTTTTAAAAACCGCAAAAATCGCCTCTTTAGCTAAACTTTTTCCGACAGGACCGGTAACAACGATAATTTCCGGCTTAAAACGCCAAATCGTTAATTTGGCAATTTGCTTAAGAATATATTTAAAAATATTTATTGAAATTTGACGCATATTCTATACTCTATAATTTGTCCGGCGCGATATTATAATAATTTATAATAAACCGCGCCAATTCTCTAAAAGCCGGCGCGACCGTTTCCGAAGCAAACGGTACGCCTCTCGGTTTATCAAGTTTGATTAAAACCGTAAATTTTTGAACGGAAGCCGAATCGGCAAAGGCGGGAAGAAAACCGACAAAAGTATTAATCACTTTATCGCTATAGCCGCCGTTCTTAAAATCGGGAATGTAAGCCGTGCCTGTTTTTCCGGCAATTGAATAACCGGCGATATCGGCCGCCTTATTTTTATCAATCGCGGAAACCATCATCTCTGTTAATTGCCTAACCGTTTTCGCGGAAACAACTCTCCTTATTACTTCCGATTTTTCATCGGCTAAAATCAACGGTTTCATTAAAACGCCGTTATTGGCAATCGCCGAAAAAGCGTTAATTAATTCAATTGCCGTCATTGAAATGCCCTGGCCGAAAGAAGCCGTCGCGTAATTGATATCGCGGCCGTTTTTAAGATTTTTAATATCGCCCCTTACTTCTCCGGGCAAACCGATGCCGGTTAAATTATTAAAACCGAAATTAATCAAATAATTGTAAAAAATCTGATGACCAGTCTTCTGTTCGGCAAAAACCGAACCGGTATTGATTGAATTTTCAATTACTTCCGTCATTGTGACTCGGCCGTAAATTTTTTTCCACCAATTTTGAATAGTTCTGCCGTTTAAAGTAACCGAGCCCGTATCAACATAACTTGTTTCCGGAGTAATTTTCCCGCTGTCAATGCCGGCCGCCATGGTCATTATTTTTACCACAGAACCGAATTCATAAACTGACTGAACCGCCGGATTAAGAAAATTTTTTATTTCAAAACTTGAATAATTATTCGGGTCAAAATCGGGCATTCCGGTCATTGCTAAAATCCTGCCGCTTGACGATTCTTGAATAATAATCGCGCCGCTTTCGGCCTGCCATTTCTCCGCCATTTTTTTAAAAACTTCTTCCGCCTGCGCCTGAACATTTTTATCAATCGTTAAAATAATATCCTTGCCGTCCGTCTCTCCGGGCGCGCCGGCTAATAACGAATTATATTGAAGTTCTACTCCATAACGGCCGGAAAATTCTTTATCCACCGTTGGAGAAACAAATCCCAAAACATGCGAAGCTAAACTGCCAAATGGATAAAAACGCAATTTCTGTTTATTAATATAAATTCCCTTTAATCCCGATTCTTTAATTTTATTAATTTGCTCCGATGACGCCTTTTGAACCAATAATTCATATAAATCGTTCGGTTTGCTTAATTTTTTTTTAATTTCTTCGGCCGAAAGATTAATAATCGGACTTAATATTTCGGCGTAATTATTATTTTGATTTTGCGTCTCCTTCGGAACGGCGTATATTATATCGTACTCTTTATTCAAAACCGCCGAATCTAAATTGCCGTTTTTATCGGTAAAATAAATATTGCCCCTTTCCGGCGATAAAGCGTCGCCGGCTTTAACATTTTTATTTAATTGAATATTATAAAGATTAAAAATTAAAACCGCGTAAAAAACGCCGAATATAAAAATTATAGAATAAGAACGCCAGCGCATTTTAATGTTTTTCAGCTAAACTTTCCGCGACTTTGACATACTGCGGCTTATTCTCAATAACTAATAAGCGGCCGCTAATCGCCGATTCAAGATTTTTCACGTCTATTATTTGATATAAAGTATTTTTTAATTCCGCGTTTTCCACTTCCGCTTGACTGACAATTTTTTCGTAATTGACTATTTCATGACGAAAATTCACTAATTGATTATATAAAAATACGCCCCAAACGGCTGATGAAATCGCGGCAAACGTCAAAATTAAAATCAAAAAATTTATTTTATTTTGGTTTTTATTTAGTTTAATAAAAGTCATATTATTTTTATCGCTCTCATTTTCGCCGACCTTGCCCTTGGATTTTGTTGAATTTCCTCCATAATCGCTTCAATAGGCTTCTTTGTTAAAATTTCCGCTTTACCCTTTTTTGCCGTCTCCCGAAAATAATTTTTTACCAATCTGTCTTCCAATGAATGAAATGAAATTATCGCCACTCGACCTCCATGTTTCAAAATTTCACTCATATTTTTCAGCAATTTTTCTAAATTTTCCAATTCGCAATTGACATAAATCCTCAATGCCTGAAAAACTCTGGTGGACGGATAAATTCTGCCTCTTTCATAATTTTTTGGAACAGCTCTTTTAATTATTTCCGTTAAATCAAATGTAGTTAAAATTCTTTTTTCCTTTCTTTCTTCAACAATTTTCTTAGCGATTCTTCGGCTATATCTTTCCTCTCCATATTTCCAAAAAATATCGTTCAAATCATTTTCCCTAAAACTGTTTATAACTTCCGCCGCCGTCAAACTTTCGGCTATGTCGTATCTCATATCCAATGGCTCATCTTTTAAAAAACTGAATCCCCTTCCCGAGCGTTCAAGCTGAATTGAAGACATTCCTAAATCCAAAATTAATCCGTCGGCTTTCGGCAAATTATTTTCTTTCAATATTTCCGGCAAATCGGCGTAATTACCGTGAACAAAATAACATTTGACGTCTGACATCTGACATACTGCGTCTAATTTTGACTTTGTCTGTTCAATTATTTTTTCATCCCAATCCATTCCTAAAAAAATTCCGCCTTTACCGATTTTTTTTAAAATTTCCAAACTGTGCCCGCCTCCGCCGACGGTTCCGTCAATAAAAAATTCTCCGGGCTTTGGATTTAAAATTTCAATGACTTCTTTTAAAAGAACGGGTTTGTGCATCGCGCAAATTACTTAGTCATAGTTGTTATATGCCCAGTTCTGACAACTTTTCCGCTATCTCGTCGGACGCGCTTTCGGTTTTTGCCTTGTATTGCTTCCATGTTTCAGCGTCCCAAATTTCAATGCGATTATACAATCCGGCAATTATCGTTTCTTTTCTTAAAGTGGCGTATTCGCGCAAATAATCGGGAATTAAAATTCTCCCTTGTTTATCAATTTCCACATCCATCGCGCCGGCAAGCATCAGCCGGACAAACGCGCGGGAATTCGCTTGCGCCAACGGCAAAGCGATAAGTTTCTGCGCCAAAACTTCCCATTCTTTATTCGCGAAAACAAAAAGACAATGGTCAAGGCCGCGAGTAATAATCGCTCCGCCTGAAAGTTTTGGCCGAAATTTCGCCGGCACCGCGATTCTGCTTTTAAGGTCTAAATTGTGTTGAAATTCGCCGATAAACATATCCACAGAAAACCATAGTTATCCCCACACTTATCCACAGTTCCCCACTTTCATTTAATAATGCTCCACATTCACAAACGAGTCAATGTTTTATGAAAATATTTTCGCTAATTAAAAAACCCGCTAAAATAGCGGGTTTTTTAAGGATATCTAAAAAATTATCAACAAGTTATTAACAAGGCAATTATTGCCCGGCTTCTTTCTTTAAAACTTCAGCGAGTTTAGCGAGTAATTCAATAAGTTTCTGTTGAAGAACTTGTATTTGTTTTTGAATTGTTTCAATAAGAACTTGTTTTGCCGCGGCCAAAGAAGAAGGTTGCTGAATTTGAACGGGCTGAGAAGAAACTTTCTGACTTCCACCGAAAATTTCATTTAATTTACTTCTGGTCGCCGGACCGGCGATTCCATCCGAAACAATGCCATATTTTTGCTGAAATTTGGCAACCGCAATTTTTGTCATATTTCCGTAATAACCGGTAATCAACTTATCGGGATAAACTTCTTCATCCTGAGAAAGCATTTGTTGAAGAACCTTAACTTGTTCCGACCTCTGGCCAACGGCAAAAGGTCCGACAATAATAATTCCCTGAGTTGATATTTGACTTTGTGTTGGTGTTGTTGGTGTTGTTGGTGTTGTTGGTGTTGTTGGCGCCGGCGCGGAAATAAGAGAGGATAAAGGCGTGGCAGAAACAATCGCCGACTGCGAGAAATTAGGTTTTTTATCGTAAGCGTAAATGGCGTAATAATAAGTTTTATTATTTTCAACTCTTGTATCGGTAAAAGTTTCCGAAGTTCCCTCATAAACATAAGTTCCGTCGGTTCGAGATGTTGGATGAGAACCTTCTTTTCTTGTAATAAGAACTCTGACAAAGTCCGAATCAGCGGGATTTTTCCAAGAAAGGATTATTTGTTTATTGAAAGCCGAAGCGGAAAAAGATAAAGGGGTTGAAGGAGGAGTTGTATCGGAATATGAACCGCCGCCTCCGCCGCCGCCACCTCCTCCGCCGCTAGGCGTAGGCGTAGGCGTAGGCGTAGGTGTAGGTGTAGGCATAGGTGTTGGTGTTGGTGTTGGTGTTGGCGCAGAAACAATAATAGTTGTTCTATTTTCGGAAAACATTGCCCCTTTTTCCGCAATAACTTTAGCGGTATAAGTTCCGGCGCTTGGGTAAGAACAAATATTTGAAGCCGTTATGGTTGTTGAAGTGGAATTATCGTATTTAGCGGCGTAAGGAGTGGTGATATTAGTTCCGGAATCGGAACGGTTGCAGTAAAAAGTGTAGTTGGTTGTGCCTTGGACGGAACCGGAAACAGAAGCGGCCAAACTTACTCCGGAAAGAAAATTTGTTCCTGAATTAGGAGTGGCTGAAAAGGAAACGGAAAGGGTAAGCGATTGGGTTATAGCCGAAGCGATGTTGGAAATTGAAGAAATATTGCCGGCGTCATCGGTCGAACGAATGGCAAAATAGTATTGAGTATTAGGTGAAAGACCGACTATCGTAAAAGACTGATTTGAACCGAAAATTTGAGGGGTAGGTTCTCCAGAAACTTGAGCTGCGGTATTCCAATTAGAACTCGTAATATTGGAAGTTGAATATCTGATGTCGTATGAAGCTGCGATTCCAATATTTCCGTCATCGCCGGAAGCGAGCCAATTAAGATTAACTGAAGTTTGGGTGATATTGGAAGCGGAAAGATTGGAAATCAAAGAAGGAGCTGTGGTATCCGGAGCCGGCAGAGTTGATGTGGCCGCTATTAATTTGCTGACTTCATTGGAAAAACAGCTTTCATTATTTAAAGAATCATAGGCAGTTGTTGAGAAATAATAAGTTAAGCCGACTAAAAGATTATTAATAGTGTAAGTTAAAACATTCCCAGCATTTAAATTATTGAGATAGCCGCCAGGAGGACAAGCGCCAGTTCTAGTGGAAGTCCCGTAATAAATTTTATAACCGGCTAAATCAGATTCCGTGTTGGCGTTCCAGGAAACAACTGCCGAACCATACGCCACCTGCGTAGTAGCGCTGGCGCTTGTTGACTGGCCGCTGACATTGCCGGCGGCGTCGTAAGCTGCCACTCGGTAGGTATAAGAAGTGGAAGCGGTAAGGCCGATATTTGAATATGAATTTGTCGTTGAAGTGGCGATTTGGGTTGAAGGAGTACAGGAAGATCCGGTACAGCGATAGATTCGATATCCTGTTACAGCTGTGTTATCTGTGGAAGCCGTCCAGGAGAGGTTGATTTGGGTGGTGGATATGGTTATGGCGGAAAGATTAGAAGGAATAGATGGAGGAGTGGTGTCTGTTAGCGGAAGAATCTGGCCGGAAGGTCTGGAGGTGGCGACTGTCAGGTTATCTACCCACATTGTCTGGTCCACAGGAGAGCCGTCGCCTATCCATGGAGCAATTAGAAATTGATTAAATCTCATATTCGGATACTGACCGGTTCTCATTATTACGTTTGTTCTTTCAATTATTAAATTGCCGTCGTACCAATATCTCAATATCCCGTCAGCCACTCCTCTGCCGTTGACGATACTGTTTAATTTGAAATACGCCTCTACGCGGTGCCAATTGTTTTTGTAATAAGGGCCTGCTGTGTCCTGAAAATATACCGTCCCAGCATGTGAATTGGGGGAACCGCCTGCCCTCCAGTCCTTTCCGTTCCAGTAAGTTCCTCCTCCTATGCTGTAGCAGCTTATAGTGCTTGCCGCTTCAGCGCTCGGAACTCCGTTGCAGCCTCCTATTGCTCTGCTCTCTGTTATGCTTGTCAAATCCTGATTGAGCCTTGTAAGGTCAATGTTCATTCCATCCTGAAGGGCAAGGAGGGGTATTCCTTCATTTTGTTCAATATAGGCCGTAAGATGCGTAAAAGCAGGCCCAGCGTAAGAAGTATTTTCATTGGTTAATATTAAAAACTCGTGCGGGTGGTAGGTTCTGTTTGAACCCGTATAGTTAGCGCTGTATTTGACGTAATAGCTTGCGTAAACCTCATCAGTAGGCGTGAATAAATGCCTTATCGCGCCTCCTGAAATTTCCGGAGTAGTGGCGTTTGGCAGGAAATGATATTCCACTGATGAATTGCCCGCGTAGCGTTCCGTTGCGGAGAGTTTCAGGTTTGTACCGTCATACCATCCTCTTGATGAAAGATTTGCATCCTCAAAGTTCTCCTGAAAAAAAATAGTAGAAGAAGCGACAGTATTGGTTATCGGAATAATCTTGCTTACCTCGCCGGAAAAAGAACTTTCATTATTAGACGCATCACGCGCTGAAACAGAAAAATAATAAGTAAGTCCGTCTGTCAGATTATTAAAAGTATAAGTAGTAATCGCGCTACTAACAGTCGTGCTGGCCGAATAACCGCACATTCCGCAAACTTTCGGGTCCGTACCGGTTCTAGTAAAAGTTCCGTAATATATTTTATAGCCGGCCAAATCAGATTCCGTATTGGCATTCCAGGATAAAGTGGCGCTGCCGGCAAATGCCGATTGAATAGAAACAAATAATAAAAATCCTGACAGAAATAATATGGGAAACAATGTTTTTTTTATCATATATATTTTATTTATATTTTAATTTATTTAATTATTGACCTTTAGAAAATACTTTTTGACATCTCCGGTGAAAAACAACTTTCATTCCCGGAAACATCATAACTTGTTATTGAAAAATAATATGTTTTATTCTCTTTCAAATTTTCAACTTTATAACTTGGCTTGTCCGGCGTAGCGGTTTTTCCCGCGTCAAGATTTTTTAAATATCCGCCGGGCGGACAATCTCCTGTTCTCGGAGAAGTTCCATAATATATTTTATAACCGGCCAAGTCCGATTCCATATTGGCGTTCCAGGATAAATTGGCGTTGCCGGATGGTTTAGTTAATTTTACCACAAAATCAAAAAAAACAACAACCGCGACCAATATTAAAATTATCGCCGCGGGAATAATTAATTTTTTAAAATCAGTTTTTTGATTATTCATATTTTATAATTATATATTATTTTATATCACCGTCAACCCCGTCGGACTTGCCGGCGGAGTGGTGTCGGCCGCTGTTTGAGTGGTGGCGGTGGCGGAAGATGATTGGCCGGAAACATTTCCCGCGGCGTCGTAGGCGGAAACTCTGTAAACATAAACTATGGAGGCGATCAAACCGGTATTGGAATATGAATTAGTGGCAGAAGTGGCGATTTGAGTTGTGGGAGTACAGCCGGTTCCCTGACAACGGTATATTCTGTATCCTGCTACTCCGACATTGTCCGTGGAAGCTGTCCAAGAAAGATTTATCTGGCTACTGCTAATGGCCTGCGCTGAAAATCCAGCGGGAACGGAAGGCGCTTGAGCATCGCCGCCGCCAGTAACAGGCCCAATG
>JBBTPY010000002.1:0-42496 GCA_038065955.1 Patescibacteria group bacterium | reverse complement strand
TTTTTGATATTTTGAATTAATTTCAGCCTCATTATTATTTATACATTATAAAAAATGGGGTTGAATTTATCAAATTCAACCCCAACTCCGCTAATCATCATCGTCAACACAATGACAATCGCAGTCTTCTACGGGAGCGCACTCCTGGCACTGCGAAATAATTAATGTGTCAGCAGTAAATCCAGAAATTATGCCGTAATTTTCATTGATTTGCATCTAAATCACCTCCTTTTTGTTTCTCGATTTCAGTCATTGTTTTCCTATGTGCCCGCAAAATCTGAAGTCCCATAATCCTAATCAATCTAGGAATTAAAGTTCTAAATACTTCGCAATAAGGAGAAAATGTGTCGAATCTGCCGTATTGCAGTTTAGTTAACACGGGACATCCGCCGCCGCACAAATATCGCCAATTACAATCTTTGCAATGTTCGTAATTATTAATGGAATATTTATGAGATGGGAATTGATTTTGATTACGAACAGCGGCAAGAGCATCGTCTTTTGAGATATGCCCTATGGGTTTGTTGAACAATGCTTGGCAAAGAGCAATTTCTCCTCGGTGACCAATACTTACTCCTTTAGTGCCAATTCCGCAAACCCGTTTTCTGCTTTTTTTCAATTTAATATCGCACAATTGATGTACAGAAGAAAAATCTTCTTCTGGTAAATTTTCTTCATAGATATCGTAACATTTATGAAGAATTTTTATCACTTCATCGGTGTAATTTTTTAACGCCTCTTTTGAAACACCTAATTCGCGATATAGACTAAAACGAACAGAAAACTTATTTTTTATCACATAGCGGGTGAAAGCTGGTAAACCATCAAGATTCAAAGCCGTAACAGTTGTAAGGATATATGGACGAATTCCATAGTCTTTTAAGAGTTTCATGGATTGCTCAATACGCCTGAAAGTGCCCTTGCTATTCGCATAATATCTCAATCGGTTATTCTCTTCCTCAACACCATCAAGAGAAAGTGAAAGTGTGATATTTTCTTCCTTGAGATATCTAACAATTTTTTCTGAAAGAAGAGTCCCATTAGTTAAAATATGAAAACTGAATTTTACTCCTCTTTCTTCGCCTTGTCTTTTGCTGTAATTTACCAATCCTTTAATAAGAGAAAAACGCAATAACGGTTCTCCGCCCGTGAATTTAAGACGCACTTCCGGAATATAATGCGATAATGCACTATTAATTAGATTATCAACAGCCAGATACGCCATTCTTTTATTCATTGACTCATTAGTCTTTTGAATGTAACAGTAAGGACAACGGAGATTACAGTTATTTGTGATATGAAACCAAACATCAATTTGCTTAGATAAACTAATTCTGTTGTCATTCGGCGGAAACTCACCGTTGATTCTGATAAGCCTATTCTGCCACAGAATGTTGATTACACCAAAGACATATGTTTTTTCACAGCCGGTTAATTGAATAATTTCTCCAATTGAGAAAACACCACTACATTGGTTCAACACAGATAAAGACTTCACACTTAATAAGTGTATACCGTTCATTGCTAATGGCGTGCACATTAAGGTTAACTCGTCAATCTGATCCTTATAAATAAAATCCGCTTTAGTAGGAATGTCATCCATTGAAAAAGAATAATCTTTTCCCATTTCTTTTTCCCTCCTTTTCTTAATTTTTTCATCTAAACGGCCCTGCCGTTGTTTTTCAAAGTTCTTTTGGCTAAACCCATTTTAGCCAAACACTGATTTTAGTATAGTAAGTCAAACCAATTTGTCAATCCTGTATATATTTCGCGCCTCTGGTATAATCTTTTTTGAAAAGATTAAAAATCTTCGCATTCGGCTTTCTTTCCGCAACACCTAATAATAAGTTTTTTAGATAATCTTTAAGCATATTTAAATTATACCACAATTGCCATAAAAATGAAGAAAATCGGTAATAAAAAGTGGTCAAAATAAATAAAATTTGGTAAGATAAATTATATGAAATTTGAGTTTAAAATAAATAAATATTATCTTGTCGGCTATACGATGGCTTCAAAAAATAAGCCATTTCCTGCATGGGAAAAACTGGAAGAAAAAATATGGCAAAAACACAGAGATGAGCCTGCTTATTATTTTTTAAACTCGAAATATATCTCTTTAGCGTTAGAACAAATACAAACAAATTTTGACGATAGAAACATTGAAAAAGTTTTTAAAAAGCATTTATTAAAACTAAAAGAGATTTACAAAGAAATTTTTAAAACGAAAGAGTGTAAGAGATTATTAAAAGAAACAGAAGAGCATCTTATATTTATTAGAAATCAATGGAACAGAAATAAAAAAGAGGCTTTAAAAATTCTTCAAGAAATATCCGGATTGCCAATCCCTAAACATAAAATTACTGTTTATATTACGCATCCTAAATCGCAAAATGCAAAAACTATTAATAAAAATACTATTGTTCGAGGGCGCGAAGAAAAATGGAAAAATCATTCAACAATTTTTCTTTGTCATGAGTTAATGCATATTATGACTTGGCTCGATCATTTTCAACCAAACTATGACATCCTCCATGCTCTTATTATGTTAGCAGATAACGAGTTAAAAATTAGATTAAATAAAAAAGGAAAATATTTCAAAGAAGGAAAATTTTGTACTGAATCTCCTACCTTTTTGCCATTAGAAAAAAAATTATTCCCATATTGGAGAAAATATTTGGGCGGTAAATTAAAAAAGAACATTTTAGAGTTAAAAGAATTTTTAATTAAAAATAGAAATAAAATAGGGCTGCCCAAGATTTAAAAAAACTTGAACAGCCCAAAAATTTAGCTCACCTCACAGCCAACCCAAGGACAAGTATCGGGGCCACAAACACCATCAGTCGCCAACTCGCTTGTTATTAATTGAATTTCCAATCCATCATCTTCTTTTTGTTTTTCAATATTCTTTGCCATAATTCTCACCTCCTTTTTAATTAATTTTTTTATGCCACTGACCCTTATATGGATCATAGAAACACCACCAAGATTTTGTGTAAAAACTATTAATTAAAGAATCTCTGGCTTTTACGCGACAATCAAAGCAACAATATCGATATTCGCAATCTCGGCAAACTTCAATATAATCCTTATTTAAATTGCGAAAGTTTTGCGCTATCTCTGATGAAAAAATTTCATTCAACGGAGTTGATTTTATATTTCCGTAAGAAATTTCTCGTTCCGCAAGACAAGGATAAATATTACCATCTGCCGCAATACAAATATGTTCAAGAAAACAGTTATGCCCTAATTTATTTCTCCAAAATGTATTGTAATTAATTTTAAAGAAAGAAGGTCTGTCTAAAATCTGTTGGTCTACTATATCAGCGGTAATAAGATTATCATTACAGCCTCTACCCACTGGTTCAACAGTATTTGTCTTTACATGCTGAATTCCAAGAGATTTTAAAAACTTAACTGTCTTCTTAATTTCTTTTTCGTTTTGCCTCATTGCCACTACTGATATTCTAAAATTAATATCCATCTCCAAAGCTCTTTTAATTGTACGCAATGTTTGTTTTTGGCTTCCTTTTTTGGCAGTAATAGCATCATGCACATTAGAGTTATAACTATAAACAGAAAAGGCTAAACTAACCGTATTTTCTTTTAAAAAGTCCAAATCTTTTTCTGTTATTAAGGTTCCATTAGTACTTACTTCTATTGAAGTATAACCTATTTCCCGAGCAAGCAGAATCGAAGTATACAACAATCTCCTTTTCAAAAATGGTTCTCCTCCGATAAATTGGACTCTTCTACAACCAATCTCATAAGCTTCTTTTATAATCCTCTTCCATTCATTAAGAGAAAGATTATTATTTTTTCTAAATTTGGTTATTTCGCTTTCGTTATAACAATGAACGCAACACAAGTTGCAACCAGTAGTCAATTCAAGATGAAGAACAAATTTGAGAACGTCTATTGGTTTTGGGATAACGTTTAATTTCTCTCTGTAGATTTCGCTCCATTCCCCTAAACCAAGTTTTTTAAGTTTATTTAAATAAATGACTAATTTCCCCTCTGTTATGTTTTTGTCTTCTTGAAAAACCTGCTTAAATTCTTTCCAAGAATCTAATTCCTCTAAGATTTTAACACTTACTTCGTTCACTGAAAATACATTTCCTGATTCTAAATCATAAATCGCTCCTCGTTTTGCTCCTTTAATTAAAAAGCAATTTTTATTCAGAGTAAAATATTTTTCTCTTTTCATCTCTTTTTACCTCCTTTTCATTTAAAATCTTTCCTTATAAACAGCTCTCGCCGTTATTTGTTAAGTTATTTCGGCTAACCCATTTAGCCAAATGCTGATTTTATAATAGTAAACTAAACAGATTTGTCAAGCGCGCGACAAAATACGGTTAATTATAGAGCATATTTTCCGGCAGATATTCGGCAAACGGATATTTCCGGTAAACGTCTTTTGTATCTCTCGGATGCACTAGAAACGCGAAAGAATTTTCTTTTTCTCTTAAATTTGGCAAATGCCTGATTAATAAATCCCTAAAAGCGTGGAGAATTAAAATAACACTTTTAAACATACCCAAATTATACCATAAATCAACGAAAAAAATCCAAACAAAAAAACAGTTTCAAAAATAGCCAAAATAAAGAAAATTTGGTAAATTAAAATATATGATAAATTGGTTTGAAAAAACAAAAAATCAAATAAAAAAACTCAAAGGGGAAGGATTTTTTAATAATTGGAGTGTTAAAAAAACAAAATATATTGTTTTTCATATTTATCCTAATTTAAAAATCCCTTCAAACTGGATTCAAGAACGCGTAAATATTTATTTACAAAACGCGAAAATATTCGGCATTAATCCAATCTCAAATGTTAATTTTTATGTATATCCGTCAATCAATTCCGTAAAAGATATCGGCATAACGCCGGCAATTTCTTTTCTTAAACAAAAAGAAATTCACGGGCATTTAAAACAATCTCCAGGACATGAATTAAATCATATTTTATTAGGAAGTATAAATCCATCGGAAAATCTTCCGGCAAACGGCTTATGGGAAGAATCATTATGCGTATATTATGACGGCGCAAACGCTGATAAGAAAAAACACGCTAATTTTATGAATTATTCCAATGAGATATTAAACACTCCATGGGATTTTTGGAGATCAACCTTGCCAAGTGATTTCTATCCTTTGGCCGGCAGTATCGCGCAATATTGCGTTAAAAAATACGGCCTTGAATTATTATTAAAATTTATAAAAGAAATGCGCAATAATGGGATTAATGACGAATATCTTTGTTCTATTATTTTTAAAATGACATATCAAGAATTACAAAAAAATTGGAAAGAGTGGTTAAAAAAATAAAGCAGTGAACCAGTTAAACTGATTCACTGCTTAAGAGCTTAAGATATTGCCATTATTAACAATCCTGGCCACAACTTCCATCTGAAGGGCATCCGCCAGTATCCGCGTTGCAATCATCGCCGCTACAACCTTCATGCCCATTACAACTAGAAACAGAGCTATCCACTCCAAGAACTAACTCTTCGGGAAGAACAGCTGTAAAAGTTTTCATCGTTATTTACCTCCTTTCTTAAATTCCTGTGGTATTAACAATATGTTTAACTAATAAAGGAATTAGATTTTTTGTGAACGCGCAATATAATAAATCACGCGCAAAGAAATTATTTGATTCTCGCACTGCTTTTACGGCGCACCCTCCAGCGCAAGTATATCGCGCATAACATAAATTACACCCTGAAAGCGCGTCGGCATGACGTTCTTGCATTATCTTTACCTTACTAAAATCAATCTCAAACCGCTTTTCTTCTGGTACATAATAACCGAAATTAAATATATTAGCATCTAAATCTAAAGAGTCTACCACCTCGAGACACCCAGTAAGTTTTCCTTCGTGATTTACTATCATAGACCGCGCGCTCGCAGCGCCGCAAAAATATCCAATACCTTTCGTAAAATAACTGATATGTCCATTGCGAATCTTCATTCCATATTTTCGCGCCATTTCCAGCGCCTGCCAAAAATTTTTTAATAACTCCTCGCCTTGAGGAGAATATATTTTATATCGGCTTTTTCCTCCAAATTCCACCGATTTATATTCTCTTCCATAGGGAAAAAGCGGTTCAAGATGAAGTGTCTTAACTCCTAATTCGCCAAAATATTTAACAATGCGCGTAATATCATCGGTTGGTGAAAAAGTAAGTCGCACGGAAAAAGGATATTCCCGCGTTATTAAGAATTTCAAATTCCGTTCAACAATTTGAGAAGAATTTTTTTGTCCTAAAACCGCAAGAGGACGATTACGATTCTGAATATCGGGAGGACCATCCATGGAAATAGAAATGCCAAATTGATAATTTACAAGCCAATCCCATATTTCCCGCTTCGCAGTACCGTTTGTGGTAATAAGATAAGTAGTTTTTTTATCTCTTTTATGTCGTTCAATATATTCCACAACTCTCTTAATTGTTTTAATTTCCAGAGTAGGTTCTCCGCCGCCATGAAATGTAATTCTGATGGTTTCTCCAATAAATTGTTTCAAAAACCACTCAACTGTTCCGAGGGCAATTTTAAGAGGCATCCGTTCTCCATTTGACGTCGCTTTCGCATAACAATATATACAACTCATATTACACGCGCGCGTAAGTAAGAGCGTAAGCGAACGGAAATCGCGCCATTCAACATCTCGTTTTATCGACTTAGGCGGTTCGCGGAAAAATCCCACATCAATTAATTGATAATAAAACAGAGAATTTTTCTTTGGAAATTCATTTATCCGAGTAATCAAACCACGAAATGGAGCATATATAATATACGTTTCTCCATCCCTAACAATAAATGTATCTTTCTCAAGAAATGTTTTGTTTTTCATTATTCTCACCTCCTTTTCATTTAAAATCTTTCCTTATAAACAGCTCTCGCCGTTATTTGTTAAGTTATTTCGGCTAACCCATTTAGCCAAATGCTGATTTTATAATAGTAAACTAAACAGATTTGTCAAGCGCGCGACAAAATACGGTTAATTATAGAGCATATTTTCCGGCAGATATTCGGCAAACGGATATTTCCGGTAAACGTCTTTTGTATCTCTCGGATGCACTAGAAACGCGAAAGAATTTTCTTTTTCTCTTAAATTTGGCAAATGCCTGATTAATAAATCCCTAAAAGCGTGGAAGACAAGAATAAGAGATTTCATTGATGAAATTATGATCTTCTTAAAAAACTATTAACCTCGTAATCTTTTGGATCGTTGTCTATAATGATTTTGATATTTTCAAGAATGGTTGACATTTATAAATTATACCACAAATCAACGGAAAAAATCCAAACAAAGGCAGTTTCAAAAAACTTGACTTGTTATAATAAATCACCTTAAATGTTATTATCTATTAAAATAATATGGTAAAAACTGATAAATATACTATAGAAATTAAAAACGCTCATAAGGAAATTGCGGATTTTTTTGGTTTTCATTTAGAAAATATTGAAATCATAGTCGCGGAAAATAGAAATGAATATGAAAAATTATCTATTGCGAATTAAAAAAATCAAAAAACAACTTGCTATTTCCAAAGAAGAACGTTTTGTAGCTGCTACAAACGGTACTCATCATAAAGTTTTCATTTCAAACAAATATATCGTCCGTTTTCGAGATAACAATCCAAAACTTTTATTGAGAGAAACAAAATTTTTAAAAAAACTTAATCATTCATTAATACCAAATATCGTGTGGGCGGGGAAAATTAATAAATCAGTCGCCATGGTTGAAAATCGACTTCCCGGAAAGACTTTGGACGTGCTTTGGAAAACTCTATCAAAAACCAATCAAGCAAATATTGTTAAACAAATTATTAAATTTTTGCAGTATTTAAAAACTCAAACTAAAGATTATATTTATTCCGTTAATACCGGTGAAAAATATAATAATTTTCTGGATTATCTCACTGACAACATCAATCTAAAAATTTCCAGGATAAGGAAATTTAAACAAGCAAATAAAATCTTAAAAGATTTATTATTAATTATTGAAAAATCCGAAGCTCAAAATCTCTTTCCCGACGACGGTGAAATAACTCTTGTTCATGGTGATCTTATTATTCATAACTTACTTACGGACGGCAAAAAATTAACCGGAATTATTGATTGGGAACTGGCATTATTCGGCGATGCTGACTACGATCTTTTTCGCATTTTTTATTATCAAGAATGCGCAAAGGCTTACCAAGAACAAGGTATTGATGAAATATTTGAAGCTGATTACATGAATAAATTAATCGCGGCGATTTTAAAATCAAATCTTATAAAAGATAGAAAACTATTTCAGAAAAAATATCAATTTGTGCGCGCCATTTTTTATCTTAACGCGCTTTATTGGACAATAAATTCAAATAGTCCAAAGAAAAATATCAATGAAATCATAGTAAAATGGAATAAAAAAAGCGGGGTTAAATACTTTCGTACTTAACCCCATTGGTTGCAATTACTTGCAACCTGTTCGTTTACCAGGAAAAAATGCTCCCGAAGGCATGGAAACGACTTTGGTAATTTTGATTTTTTTGATTTTGATTTTTTTCATATAGATTCACCTCCTTTCACAAAGTACAGCGTTTGCGACTACTTGCCATGCTATCGCCATTTGACCGGAGATACTCTATGGCAAGCGCTTTTGTAATTTCACGATAAAAATCACACATATCGACAAAGAATTTTTGTCGATTCTCGCTTGCCGAGCATGAAACAACCTCTCTGGTAACATGGCATTGTCCGCCACAGGGTCCTTCTATCTCACAGCCGGAACAGTACTCATTCGTTCCGGGGAAACGACTGGCAACTATTTGCACTAAACCGCCCCTTTCTTCAAACACTCCATCAAATCTATCTATATGACCTATCGGCGTAGTGGTATGACTACAAATCTTAATACTGCCATTCACGTTAAACTCAAGAGATTTACCCTGAACAGCGGCGCAAAACGCGTGATCTCCAAACAAAAGACTTTCTGATGTTAGATTACGAAACGG
Organism: Patescibacteria group bacterium; assembly: GCA_038065955.1. GTDB lineage: Bacteria > Patescibacteriota > Minisyncoccia > UBA6257 > UBA9933 > JBBTPY01. The sequence continues at coordinate 33,491 of JBBTPY010000002.1, read as the reverse complement.
AGAATCCCACGTTCCAAAGAAATCGACGCCGTGTTCGTTGGCGTATTTTTTGAGCCGCATGAGTTTTGTGATTCGTTTCTCAACTGGAATATGAACCAAACCGACAAGGTCATAATCGAAGGCAATTGAAGTCATTTTTCTTTCAATCGCCAAGTCAAGAATATCCGTATCAACGAGATCAAAATTTCTTCTTGTAATAGTAATACTGAATCCGTCGAGCGGATAGCCAATCTTTACTAAAAGATCAAATTTTTTAAGGATGTGAACGAATGTTCCTTGCCCACCCTTTGTAATACGGATAGCATCGTTGGCTACCTGGGTACCATCGAGTGAAGTCGCAATGTGAACTTGATGTTTCTTGAGTGCCTCGGCAATTTGTCTGGTCATGAACGCCATGTTTGTATTGATGGCGAACTCAAACGAGAGATCACTCATCTTACTGCAGTATTCAAGCACCTGCTTAATGACAGGCCAATTGACTAATGGTTCTGCGTTTCCGAAATGTATCTTTCCGTGAGTCCTTTTTTGATATCTCATCAATGCAATATACTGATCCACGCATCGCTTTGCGGTTTCCCAAGTCATATTGAGCTGTGGAGTTGCTTGTTGATAAATCAGCAGTACCTGACCAAAGTTGGTTGCGGGTTGGAAATGAATACAGTGTGTGCATCCAAAGTTGCACGAATCACTGATTGCGAGACCCATCCTGTCAACCGTCCGCCGTTCTTGCACTTGGATAAGTTGCTGTTCTTTTTTTTCTCGCAGGAACTTTTTCTCGTCGAAACCGGGTTTAACAAGGAAAAAGATTTCAGTAAACTCTTGAATAGTATCTTCTGAATCTCCATCGCAAATTTCAGATATTTCTTTCATACCAACCGGCTGTCTAAATAAATTCAAAAAATGTAAACCTTCGTTATTGATAATCCGAGGATTGCCATACAGCGCGTGATAAACCATCGCTGTTTCTGTTCCAGAATTAAATATGATGCGGACATTTGGGGATAGCTGATATTTTTGCTTTTTCATTTTTTTTCACCTCCTTTTCTTAAATTTTCTCCCTTATAAACGGCTTCGCCGTTATTTTTTAATGTCCTTTTGACTAAACCATTTTAGCCAAACGCTGGTTTTATGATATCAAGTCAAACCAATTTGTCAAGCGCCGATATATCCGCAATTTCCCGCTATCATCAATGATAGCAAAACGCCGAAAGCGAAGTTTTGCCCTTGCCAATAGCGCCGGTAACTAATATTTCCATACCCAGATTATACTACAATATAAGAGGAAATTAACTAGGGAGAAATTAAGCAAGAAGTGGGCGAAATAAAAAAGATTTGGTATGATTAAATTAAAGAAAATTTATGCCCAAAACCACAAAATACGACACAGAAATTAAAAACGCCCGCAAAGAAATTGCTGATTTTTTTGGTTTTCATTTGGAAAATATTGAAATAACGGTTGCCAAAAACAGAACAGAATATGAAAAATTATTAGGCAGAAAAACCGCTGATTGGGAAATTGGGAACGCAAACTCTAATAAAAAAACAATTTTATTACTGGATCCAGCGCGATGGAAAAAAGAAGCGCCATCGCATAAACTCGAAGAATTTCCTTTTTTAATTAAACATGAACTTATTCATATTTACACAAATCATTTGTCAAACAGCAAAACTCTTCCTATGTGGTTAATTGAAGGATTGGCCGGGGTTATTTCCGGGCAATATAAAAACTCAAAAGTTAAATATTTTGAAGCAAATTTTTGTGGTAAACTTGACACACTTTATAATTGGAATCGATTCAGAAATAATTTAAGCGCTTATCCAACTGCTTATTTATTCACGCACTATATTATTGATAAATACGGATTTAAAAAAATAAAACAATTAATAAAATCATCTTCAATTTATTATTCTTATTATCGTTTTAATAAAATTGTAATTAATATTTTTGGTAAAAATCTTACGGAACTTGAAAAAGAATTTCTAGACGTCCTCCAATAACACTAAAATTAGTAGAATTAAAAATATGTTTCCTTATTTCTTTTCTCTTAAAAAGAATAACACCACTTTATTTTATCTTGGCGTCCGCCATTCTTGGGATTCAACTGACCGACAATTCAACTTTATAAAAGAAAAATGGATAGATTTTTTAAAAATAGCTAAACAGCCATTGGCTGTCGTGGAATCGCGAGGATGGAAAACCCATAACACAGAAACAGAATCAATACTAAAAGGAGGAGAGATAGATTTTATGGCTTATCTTTGCCATCAAACCAATACTCCTATTTCTTGTTTTGAGCCAGATCGCGGCAAAGAAATGAATGCTCTACTACAGCAGTTTTCCAAAGAACAAATTGCTTATTATTATTTTGCCCGCACTGTTTCTCAATGGCATCGATTAAAGCAAAAACCGGATATAATTTCTTATTTATCGCCATTTTTACAACGCCACGAAAAAGCAAGCGGGTGGAACGATTTTGAATTTTCCATTGAACATATGAAAAAAATTCACCAACAATTTTTTAAAACAGAATTGGATTTTAACGATGTTGAATTTTTTAAAAAAATAGAAAGCCCAACGCAAGAAGATAACCCGTTTAAAGATGTTGTCCGCGCTTCCGGAAAATATCGCGACCAAACTGTTATTAAGGGAATTAAAGATGTTTGGGAAAAAGGATATGATCTTTTTATTGTATATGGAGAAGGCCACGCAGCCAGTCATGAAAAAATATTGCGCGACCATTAATCATTAAATCTCTAAAATATAATTTAAAAATATGACAGAAATTCAAATTAAAATCGGCGTCTTAATTCAAAAAAATGACAGCCTGTTATTGATAAAAGAAAAATATGACCAAAATAGAGCGTATCGTTGGAATATTATAAAAGGAACTTTTGAGCCGGAGGCAGACAAAAATATTATTACGGCCGCTAAAAGAGAATCCGAAGAAGAGGCCGGAGCTTGTGTCGATATTAATCATATTTTAAACATCTTTTTCTTGAAAAGAAAAAATAAACTGACTATTCAATTTAATTTTTTAGCTTCTCTTACAAAAGAAACTCTGAAAATTTCCGACAAAAAAGAACAAAAACAAAGAGAGGAAAATATTGCTGAATTGCGATTTTTTAATAAAGAAGAGTTAAAGAAGATAAAAAAAGAAGAATTTATAAATACGAGAGCGTATCTTGCCGTTCAGGACTGGATAGAAGGTAAAAGATATAATTTAGAATTATTACAAATTTTATCTGAATAAAATAAAGATTTAATTTATCCAATAGATGTTTTCATAAACTTTCTGAATTAATATCTTATAAATCAATTACAATATATCTCTTTAATCTCTTTTTTATAATGTTCTTCTATAATATGACGACGAAGCTTTAAAGTTGGCGTTAATTCATTTTCTCTTTGACTAAATTCATTTTTCAAAAGTTTAAATTTTTTAATTTTTTCATAATCAGCAAATTTTTTATTTATTTCTTTAATTATTTTTTCGAATAAATTTATTATTTCTGAATTATTAACTAAATTTTCAGAAAAATCAAAAAATAAATTTTGTTTTTGAAAAAAATTTTCCACAACATTCCAATTAGGGACAATTAAGGCTGAAATGAATTTCCTTTTTTGCCCAATTATAACTGACTGAGAAATAAAAAAATCTTTATTAAGCTCTTGTTCAATAACTTCCGGCCAAATATTTTTTCCGGTTGATGTGATAATTATTTCCTTTTTTCGACCAATAATAGTCAAAAAACCGCTCTTATCAAAAAAACCCATATCGCCAGTACGAAACCACCCCTCGGTATCCTTACTTTCATGAGTTAATCCATTATTTTTAAAATATCCCTTCATTACGCTTAATCCTCTGACTAAAATTTCTTTTTCCGGCGAAATTTTAATTTCTATATTATAGATTGGCTTACCAACTGTGCCGAATTTAAAATCAAATTCGCGATTTACAGATATAACTGGTGAGGTTTCGGTAAGTCCATAGCCTTCTAAAATTAAAATCTTGAATTTATAAAAAAATTTAGCTATTTGTTTATCCATAGGCGCTCCACCAGAAATTATTAAACGCAATCGTCCGCCTAATTGTTCTCTAATTTTCCGGAAAACTAAAAAATTAGCAATTTTATATTTAAATCCATTGTCTTTTTGTTTTAATGCCCAAAAGAAAAAAGTTTTTTTGACTAATGAATTATTAATTTTTCCCCAAATCGTTTCATAAATTTTTTCAAAAACACGCGGCACAGAAATTAAAATTGTTGGCCTAATTTCTTTTAAATTATCGGGTAATTTTTTAATACTTTCAGCGTAAGCGATAACTGCACCCGAAAAAAGCGCGACATAATATCCCGCCAATCTTTCGAAAACATGAGAGAGCGGTAAAAATGATAAAAAAATATCGTCCGGCCTCACTGATATTGCCTCAACCGCCGCCTCAAAATTGCTCAAAAAATTTTGATGAGTTAATTCAACTCCTTTCGGCAAGCCAGTTGTTCCTGAAGTATAAATAATACTACATGTTTCATTTGTATTTAATCGAGGAAGGAAGAAAGGTTTTTTTTCCGCCGTTTCTGCTAACTTAAATAATTTATTCCATTGCAAAATTTCTTTATTTTTAAAATCTTTGGAATCAATATCTAAATCTTCTAAAATAATTATTTTTTTCAAAAACGTAATTTTCTCGCTAATTGCCATAATTTTATTTAATAAATCATTATTTGAAACGATAAGAATTTTTGCCTCACAATGATTAATAATATAAGAGAGAATATCCAAACTTAAAGTTGTATGGAGGGGGACAACAATCGCTCCAATGGACATCGCGGCTAAATCGGCAATTACCCACTCCGGTCGATTTTCCGAAAAAATCACAACCTTATCGCCTTTTTTAATTTGTAATTTACGAAGACTGCTAATAAAAATTTTTACCATCTCCGCTAATTCTTTATAAGTTATAGGAGAGTAAATTTGACTTTTTTTATTTTTATAAAGAAATGCGTTTCTTCCATAAAACTTTTCAGCGATTTTAAAAAATTTTTCCGGAATAGTTTTTTCCATAATCTTTCAAGTTGTTATCAATAATAATTTTTATATTTTCAGGAGTGTCCAATATATTAATTTTCATAATTTACCCAAAATATACCACAAATCAAAAATTACTTCCGCAGCCCGATTTGTAATTCGTAAAGCTGGCGGTAAATGCCACCCTTTTTCTTCACTAATTCATCATGAGTCCCGCTTTCCGTAATTTTTCCTTTATCCAATACTAATATTCTATCAGCTTTTCTGACTGTGCTTAAACGATGAGCAACGATAAAAGTTGTTCTGCCTTTCATTAATTCCTCCAAAGACTCTTTAATTATGCTTTCTGATTTTGCGTCCAAAGCCGAAGTGGGCTCGTCTAAAATCAAAATTTTCGGATTCCTCAAAATCGCCCGAGCAATCGCCACTCTTTGTTTTTGACCGACTGAAAGCTTGACCCCTCTCTCGCCGACTATTTGTTTCCATTTTTTGGGAAAATTTTCAATAAATTCCAAAGCATGAGCCTTTTGCGCCGCATCCATAATTTTTTTTAAAGACGCACCAAAACTTCCATATTTTATATTAATTTCAATCGTATCATTAAATAAAACAATTTCTTGGGGCACAACAGAAATTTTTGAGCGCAAAAACTTCAAATCCAAATTTTTTGTATCATGTCCGTCAATCAAAACTTTTCCGGCTATTGGGAAATAATAAGCGGAAATCAAATCCATCAGCGTGCTTTTGCCCATACCGCTTTCCCCGACCAAAGCAATCACTTCGCCCGCCTTAACCTTAAAATTTATATTTTCCAAAACCGGCTTGCCATTTTTATAAGCAAAAGAAACGTCTTTAAATTCCACTTCGCCTTTTATTTCAGACAGCACTGGCGCGTTTTCCGGCCGATAAATTTCCTTAGGCAAAATTAAAATTTTTTCTGCCCGTTCTAAAGCAATCAGACCATTTTGGACAACTTGCCAATTGTGTCCCAATTTTACAAATGGCCCGAAAAGCATAGCGGCATAACCGTTAAACATTACCAATTCTCCAATAGTCATCCTTCCTTCCAAAATTAAATAAAACGAAATTCCATAAATAATAAATTGCGTTAATGTGACAATCAAACGCTGATAAAAATTCATCCCCTGCCAAATAGTCATCATTCGAGCATAAATATTGGCGGCTTTTAAGCGGAAATTCTTAAAAATTTTGTTTTGTTAGTATTTTTCCGCCACCGCCTGCTTAACGGAAACCACGTTAAAAATTGCGTCATACGAATCAGCAAACGCTTTGCCATAGGCTCGATTTGACTTCCTTTGAAGCACTGCCAAGGGGGGCGCTATTTTTATTAAAATAATTATATATATCACAACCGCTCCGATAAGAATAATGGATAAAAAATAATTAACATAAAATGATACTGCCAGAGCCACAAAAACGCTTAAAAATTGAGGACTTAAACCGATAATCACATCACTTGAGATTCTGCTAATCCAATTGGCGGCGCGATTGATTTTATCAGCGACTTCTCCCATTTTTTTATCTTTATGAAAAGAAATCGGCAATTCTAAAAGTATATTCAAACTATTAATTATGTAATCAGAATGAATAAATTCTTCCATGTGGGCGCCCCTGATATTGATTATCCAATCAATCACATCTGTAATTAATCGAATAATTATCCATAAAATTATAAATAATAGCCAAAGCGGCATTTCTATCGAACTGCCGCCAAAAATATTAAACGGCTGTATAATTGCGTCAAAAAGACGCCCCGCCAAATAAGGAATAACACCGTTACCGATGGCCGAAACTATGCCCAAAAAAGAAATAATTGTTAATTCTTTTTTATAATTAGATAAATAACGAAAAACGATTTTTAGGCCATCGTAAAATTTTTGCTTATTCTTATTCAACATAATTTTCTAAAAAACATTATTATAGTTGCTTATTTTAAGTATCGCTTTAATTTTAACAAATAAAAAGTCTCTGTTTTACTTTATAATTATAAAGTAAAACAGAGACCAAATTACCACTTCAATATTGTTACGCCCATCTTTATTTCATTCTTGTTCATTGTAAGATATACAGGGATATCGGTTTTATAATATGCCCTATATATTGTATACAGAGAATGAACCACCAAGAATGTTCCAACATAGTCCCTGTCAAGACCTGCCTTGTCCATCATCTCTATATCGCCGTAATTGTCATGAGGGCTCATTACGCCGTCACTCACCACATATAGCAGGGCATTCACAACATTAAAAGTAAGTATACCGATTACATATTCGCTGTCTTTTGGTATGTCTTTTGTGTTTAATATTATCTCTGTTGATAATACCTGTGAGCCCAGACCAGCAGAGGCAAGCTCGTATCTTTCGCTGTCTGAGGTATTATTGGATGTTACCCATGTACTACCGAATCCATTCTGCCATTTAAATGGTGTTCCATTCACCCCTGCAACTGCCTGATGCGCTGCCTCGTGAATTACATAACCGCTTCCCACCCCTAATGCAAACTTCAGATAATCAAAGGCAAAGACTTGCGGCAACGAGACTGCCAAAACAATAAAAACAGTTATAAACGTCGTAAACAATAACTTTTTCATTTCTATACCCTCCTTATTTAATTTTAAATTTTATCTTAAAAAATCTTTTATAATTATATAGTAAAATATGAATTTGTCAATAGTATCATCTTTTTAACCTCCTCCGCTTTTAGACTTGAGTGGCCGACAAGCGCGCCGTCGATTTCCGGATGTTTTAGAAAATTTGCGGCATTTTTACTGTCAACAGAACCTCCATACAATACTCTAATAGAATTTAGCGAGTAGCGAGCGGCAAGTAGATTTTTGATGTATTTTATTATTTCCACCGCATCTTGTGGGGTGTCCGAATGGCCGGCGCCGATTGCCCATATCGGTTCATACGCAATCGTAAAGTTACGGACTAATAACTTACGACTAACGACTAACGACCTAATTCCTTTCAAATCTTTTTCTAATTGCTTTTTAATAAAATTTTCCGCGGCTTTTTTGCCGTGCCGACGAATTAATAAATCTTCGCCAACGCATAAAATCACTTTTAATCCCGCTTTCAACCCTGCCAAAACTTTTTTATTTATTATTTCGTCGGTTTCGTTTAAATATTTTCGCCTTTCCGAATGGCCGACAATCACATATTCAACGCCTGAATTTTTGAGCATCTTCGCAGAAATTTCTCCGGTATAAGCGCCGGCGTTTTCCCAAAAAACATCTTGCGCGCCAAGTTTTAAATTTTTTAGTTTTTTATTTTTAAATTCGTTTAAATAAACAAACGGCGGCGTAATCACAATTTCAGAATTTATAATATAAGATTTAAAATCTAGAACTGCGTTAAAAAACCGTTTCGCTTCTTTCAACGAATCCGGCGCCATTTTCCAATTAAAAATAATAAGTTTTTTCATTATTGCTGATTATAAATTATTAGTCGTTAGTCGTTAGTCGTAAGTCGTCTGTTTTTAATATGTCTCCATAGCCACCAACCGGCCGTAATTAAAATCAATGCCAAAATCAAATAATCAAACTTTCTGAAATAAACAGATAAAATTTCCCAATTTTTGCCGAATATAAAACCCAAATAAGTCAAAAACGCCGACCAAATAAAAGAACCGGCGAAAGTCAAAATTGAAAATCGCCATAAAGATTTTACCTTAATAATGCCCAATGGAAAAGATATAAAAGTGCGGATAACCGGTAAAATCCTTGAAATAAAAACCGCCCAATCGCCGAAGCGAGCCAGCCATTGCCTTGCGCGTTCCACTTCAGCCGACACTTTATGATTATTCCAATGAAAAACTCCTTTTCTTGTCAGATAACCGAGCCAGTAAGAAAAAAGCGAACCGATGAGATTCCCAAAGGCGCCGATAAAAATAACCAACCAAAAATTGAAAACTCCCTTGCCAGTCGGCGAACCGGCAGGCGAAGCCAAAAAACCGGAAAACGGCATAATAATTTCCGAAGGAATCGGAATATTGGCCGATTCCAAAACCATTAAAATAAAAACGCCGAAATAACCGGTTGTTTCAATAATCAATAAAGTATAAACGGAAATTGTTTCCAATATTATTGAAATCATCGTTTTAGTATCTTTGCCGCCTCATCAGGGTCAACTGCCGTAATCTCAATTCCGGTTCCCAACTCAAAACCGGCCGAAATGCTGATTTTCGGCTGAATCTCAATGTGCCAATGATAATGGCCGTGTTTTCTTTTTTCTGAAACAGGAGAGGTGTGAATAAAAAAATTATAATCCGGGTCTTTAAGTTTTTTTTCCATCATTGCCAAAGATTTTTGCAAAACTTCGGAGACAAATTTTAAATCACCCTCCGAAGTGTCTTCAAAATAAGGCAGGTGTTTCTTCGGGAATATCCTTAATTCAAATGGTTCCTTGGAAACAAAAGGCGCGAAAGCAATCGCTCCCTTATTTTCAAAAACAACTCTGTTTTTATTTTTTTTCTCTTGTTCAATTATCGCGCAATGAACGCATTTTTTATTTTTCTTGAAATAATTATCGGAACCGGCGAGCGAATGGCCGATATCCGACGGCACCACCGGAATGGCGACAATCTGATAATGAGGATGATAAATTGAAGCGCCGGCTTTTGGCCCCCAATTATGAAACATTGAAATATAAGCGACGCATTTATCTCCGGCCAACTGGCGATAATGCTCTTGAATGGCTCTAAAAACCGCAAATGCTTCCGCGGGATTAAGACGAGGAAAATTTTTATAATGGTCCCGAGTAATCAAAAGATTATGATAGCCGACTCCGTCAATTACTGAATAAGAACCGTTTTTCTTAATCGTCGGACAAATCGCTTTATGAATAAAAGCCGGATATTTGTTCTTAATAATCTGAAGCGACCAGTCGCCATCCCGCCGCGTCAAATTCAAAACTTCATGTTCGCTTTTTTGCGGATTTTCAAAAGGACATCCTTTAATCGGCGCTTTGATTCTCTTTTCTTTTTTAATAAATTGTTCCGGCTTTTTTGCCCGCTTCGGAGCAATCACAATCCAATCGCCGGAAACAAGGTCTTGACGCAATTGAGAGTTTATAAAGTTCATAAACTATTTATCCTATTTTCATAATACCATCTCAAAACTTCTTTTGCCACGGGTAAAGTATTTAAGCTGCCTTCTTCAGCGTTTTCAATCAATACCAAAATAGCAATTCGCGGATTATCAACCGGAGCGAAACCGACAAAAAAAGAGTTAATTCGCGTTTTGTTTTTAGTCTGAGCCGTACCGGTTTTACCGGCGACTCGGAACGGCAAATCGCTTAAATAATTGGCAGTGCCGTAAGGTTTTACTATTACGTCAATCATTCCTTTTTGAACTTCCTTAAAATAATCTGCATCGCCGGAATAATCTCCGGCAATCCGCGGCGCCATTTCATAAATCATCTCGCCTTTTCCATTGACGATTTCTTTAGCGATAAACGGCTGATAAAATTTCCCGCCTTCGGCAATGCCAGCGATAAAATTAATAATTTCCATCGGAGTCGCCAATAAATCTCCTTGGCCGATCGCCACGTTATAGGTATCGCCTATGCGCCACTGGCCTTTGCCGCGCTCTTTTTTTAAATCCGGGTCGGGTAAAAAACCGCTCGCCTCAAATGGCAAATCAATGCCGGTTTTTTCGTCCAAACCGAACATTTGCCAATATGTTTTTAATCTTTTAATCCCTAAACCGCCAAAGTCGTCTGCGTTAGACAAACCCCTCAATAAAACAAACTCGCTGTCGGGCAAACCGCCGGCAAGAGCGTAAAAATAAACATTACTTGAACGGGCTAAAGCCGAAGCCAAATTCACCCAGCCGTGAGATTTCCAATCTAAAAACCGGCTTGGTTGTTCGGGAAAATAAGGATTGGGAATTTCTATATACCCTTTGGAAAAAATCTCCGTTTTCGGTTTAATAACGCCTTCTTTTAAAGCCGCAAAAGCCACAAGCGGCTTAATGGTTGAACCGGGCGCGTAAAGGCCGGATATCGCCCGATTAAAAAACGGCCGATCAGAATCATTTAATGATTTTGAAGTTATTTTATTACCATCAAAAGATGGAAGACTTGCCATAGCTAAAATTTCTCCGCTCCCCGGGTCAATAGCGATACCAACTCCGCTTCGACTCCCTAATTCGCCCAATCTTTTCTTTAATTGATTGAAAAAATAAATTTGAAATTCCGCGTCGATGGTCGTTTTAATATCAGCGCCCGATTCGGCATCGCTTAAAAATTTATCATCGATAATTTCTCCTTTGGCGTTGCGGTAATAAATAATTTGACCGTCTCCGCCGCGAAGCCGGTCATCGTAATACCGTTCTAAACCGCTTTTGCCGATGATATCGCTTAAAGAAAGATTACCGTCAATATCTTCTTTCGTTGTCGGACCGACATAACCGACGATATGCGAAAAAATTTCCGAATCCCGGTATTCCCTTTCAAAATCTTTTTTAATAATAACCGGCTTAAGATTTAATTTTTGAAACATTGCCGCCTGTTCCTCGCTTAATTGAGGAGCTAAAGTCAAAACATCCTGTTTTTCTAAATCAATTGAACTTATTAATTTTTCCGTTTCTTTCTCCGGAATTCCCAAAATGTCGCTTACGGCCGTTAAAGTTTTGAAACGCCATTCTTTTTTCATCAGTTCCACTAGCCGAAGACTGACGCGATAAACCGGCGCGTTTTTAACCAAAGGCTTACCGAAACGGTCAAAAATTATTCCTCTTTCGGCTGAAATAGGAATAATTTGGCCGGCGTTAAACAAGGCGCGGTTTTTATAAAAATCTCCTCTGACCGCTCCCAAAAAAATAACTCTTAAAAAAACGGCGACGACAATAATGACCGCCAAAATAACGACTAATTTAAAAGCTCTTTCCGAAAGAGGAACTTCCAATAAATCAAAATCTTCCGCTAAATCGTCTAAAACCGCTTCTTCTAAGAGAAGGTCTTTTCGCATTAAAAATAAAAGATTTTGCCGTTAAGCGTCGCCTTGAAACCTTTAGCCGCCTTGCTGAAATCAAGACTGTTAAATCCGACGGAATACCGGCTGTTTTCCAACGCCTTTAAAAATTCTGTTAAATTACTCATTTCTCCCTCGGCAATTACTTTTACGCCGATCCAACGAATATCGCCGGTTTCTCCTTTCCCTGCTTCCAAAAAATTTGAAACGGCATCAACCTGAAACTGGCTGGCCAAAGATTTAATATCGCGCGGAAAACTGATTAATTGGTCTCTATTAAGTAAAAAAGCGTCAATGCCCGGCAAATACGACTGGACACTCTCTAAATCGGAACGCAAAATCGCCAAATTTTCATTTGCCCTGTAATAAGAAACTATCTTCTTCCGAAGATTTTTAATTTGCTCGGTTTTTTTAGTAATGTCAAAACTTAAAAAAACGAAGGTTGCCGTTAAAATTAAAACCAAGCCCAAACCGACACCGATTATTAAAAAGAGTTTTTTTTTCATAAGACCTTCTATAATTCGCGTTATTGGCGAACACTCGCTATAATTTTATAATAATGGAACGATTAAGTGAAATCAATATTGATCATCGTTTATATCCCCCGCTGCTTAAAGAGATTCCTAACCCGCCAAAAAAAATTTATATTTTGGGCGAACTGCCGCCGGAACTGCCGTCCGCCATTAATGGCGGAGCCCCGCCAAAAATCTCCATTGTCGGCACCAGAAAAGCCACGGCCGAAGGCAAAGCGTTCGCTCAAAAAATCAGCCGACAATTTGCCGAGCTCGGCGCGGTGATTGTCAGCGGACTGGCCATGGGTATTGACGCCGCGGCTCATGAAGGAGCGCTTGCCGACAAAGGCAAAACTATCGCCGTTTTAGCTTGCGGACTTCACGCGATTTATCCCCGGCAAAATGAAAATCTGGCCAAACGAATTATTGAAACCAACGGCGCGATTATTTCCGAATATCCCGTCGGGACCCCCGCTTTGCCAAACCAATTTCTGGAACGAAACAGAATTGTCAGCGGATTAAGCGTCGCCACTATCGTAATTGAAGCGCCAATAGATTCTGGCGCTCTGGTTACCGCCCGACTGGCCGCCGAACAAGGCCGGGAAGTTTTTGTTTTCCCCGGTCCGATAAATCATCCAAATTACCGCGGCTCCCATAAACTGATAAGAGACGGCGCGCGGCTTGTTTCTTCCATTGAAGATATTTTAGAAGATTTGCCTGCCGAAATTTTTCCTAAAAAATCGGTTGGACCAAAACAACAAAAACTCAATCTGGAAAAAATCGCCGACAAAAATCAATTATTAATTTTAAAAATTATCCAGGAAACCGGCCGTCCGCTTAATATTGACAAAATTATTGAACTCACTAAACTTGAACCGCAAATAGTCAATCAGACGGTTGCCCTTTTAACAATCCAAGAAATAATTAAAGAAACAAAACATGGCTATAGTTTATAAAATAAAATTTTAAACTTCTAACTTAAATTTATGAATTTAATAATCGTTGAATCCCCGACCAAAGCGCGCACTTTAAGCGGTTTTTTGGGGGGAAATTATAAAATAGAATCTTCTTACGGCCATATTCGCGACTTGCCGAAAAATAACAAAAAGGCAATTAATATTAAAGAAGGATTTGTCCCTTATTATGAAATCTCCAAAGGAAAAGAAAAAGTTGTGGCCGAAATTAAAAAGCTCGCTAAAAAAGCGGATGAAGTATTACTTGCGACCGACCCTGATCGCGAAGGCGAAGCTATTGCCTGGCATATTAAAGAAACTTGCGGACTTAAAAATCCAAAACGCATTGTTTTTCATGAAATCACCGAAAACGCCATTAAAGACGCCATAAAACATCCTCACGATATTGACGAAAATCTGCGCAAAGCCCAGGAAGCCCGCCGCGTTTTAGACAGGCTTGTCGGTTATGATTTAAGCGGCCTTATCTGGAAAAAAGTCCGCTACGGCCTGTCCGCCGGACGCGTTCAATCGCCGGCGCTTCGCATTATTATGGAGCGAGAACGGGAAATCAGAGTTTTTGTTCCGGAAAATTACTGGGTAATAGAAGGAGAATTTCAAACCGAAAAAAGAGATAAAATAATCTTGATTTGCGAAGAAAAACCGCGCGATGAAAAAGAAACAAACCGCATTTTGGAAGCCGCCCGGCTGAATCCGTGGCGCGTTACGGGAATAAAACAAAGCGAAATAAAACGTTCTCCCCGGCCGCCATTTACCACTTCCACGCTCCAGCAAACGGCAAGCTCCCGGCTCGGATATTCTCCTTCCCGCGCAATGTCTATCGCACAAAAACTTTACGAACAAGGGCTTATCACATATATGAGAACCGACAGTATGACTATCAGCAAAGAAGCCCTGCCCGAAATTTATAAAGAAATAGAAAAAACTTACGGGAAAGAATATCTTGAACCGCGGCTGTATAAAACAAAAAGTAAAAGCGCCCAGGAAGCGCATGAAGCTATCCGCCCGACAAAAATCGGACAAAAAAGCGCGGGAGCGAATGAAGAACAAAATAAACTTTACAAATTGATTTGGGAAAGAACTATCGCTTCTCAAATGGCAGACGCCAAAATATTCAAAACAAAAGCTTCAGCGAATATTATTAGCCAACGACAAACGACAATCCCCGACTTCTCCGTCATCGGGAGTATGACTGTTTTTTTAGGCTGGCTCGCGGCGGATAAAGAAGCTCAAGGCGAAGAAGTCCAAATACCGAAACTATCGAAAGGAGAATCATTGGAATTATTAAACATTGAAAGCCAAGGTAAACAAACGGAACCGCCCGGAAGATATACTGAAGCGGGACTGGTAAAAGAATTGGAAAAACGCGAAATCGGAAGACCCAGCACTTACGCTTCCATTATTAAAACAATTCAAGACCGCGGTTATGTAATTAAAGAAGGTAAAACATTAAAACCCACCGACACAGGCGATGTGGTTAGCTCTTTTCTTGAAAAAAATTTCTCGTCTTATATCAGCGACTCTTTCACCGCGGAAATGGAAAATAAACTCGACGAAATAGCCGAAGGCAAAAGACAATATGAAAAAATGTTGGAAGATTTTTACAAGCCGTTCTCTAAAGAAATAAAAGAAAAAGAAAAATCGGCGGAAAAAATTACCAATCTCGGCGAAGCCGGCGAAGAACATAAATGTCCCGTTTGCGGCGGTTTAATGGTTATTAAGCTCTCGCGAAACGGAAAATTCTTAAGCTGTAAGAAATTCCCGGAATGCCAAGGCGCGCGAAAAATTGACGGCTCAATAATGGAAGGTCCGAAAGAAACCGGCGATTTTTGTCCGCAATGCGGACAAAACGCAGAACAACGCGGAATGGACGCGGAAAAACGCGGAAGACTCATAGAACGCGAAGGCCGGTTCGGCAAATTCATCTCTTGTAATAATTATCCAAAATGTAAATTCATCAAAACCAGCCCCGAAGAAGAAGCGAAGAAAAAAACCGGCGTTCTTTGTCCGCTTTGCGGACAAAGCGCAGAACAACGCGGAACGGACGCAGAAAAACGCGGAATTGGCGAAATCGTGGAACGCCGAGGCCGATTCGGCCTATTTTATTCTTGTTCCAATTATCCAAAATGTAAATTCGCCATCAAAGCAAAACCAACCGGAAAAATTTGCGAATTCTGCGGCTCGCTGATGATGCAAGGAACAAAAACCATACCAGAAAGATGTTCTAATAAAAATTGTAAAAACCACAATCCGCATAAATTACAGACATAAAAAAAAGGGCGCTTGCGATAAGCGCCCATAATAACGCGGGTCAAATTTCATCAGGCTGATGTCGAGCCATAGATAACGATATCCAAAACTCCCTTTCTCCATATTTACTATAATGATAAGAACGTTTCTGTTTCTTTTGAAACGGATAATCAAGAGCGTTACATTCATTACAAACCCCAGGGACTTTCAACGGATCCGTTTCTATTATATTACCGCACACTCTGCATTCATATCTTTCATACTTTTCTTCTTTTTTTCGCTCCTCTATTTTCACTCTTCCTTTCTCCTGAAAATCTAAATCTTTATCAAACGGAAAATTTTCGTTTTCCATTCTTGAAAATCCTAATCCTTTCCTCTTTTTCATATTCCTTCTCCTCCTTTCTTGTAATTTGGTTTATAATTTGGTCGAGGCGCCGTCGGTTTTTTAAGGTCTTATGGACCTAATCCGACTTATCCGTTTTCCGCAAAGGAAAGGACGCGCCCCGATAAACGATAGCCTTGGAAAACAACTAAAATAATAATAAACTTTAATCATGACTGATGTCAAGAAACTTCTCGCGGAAGCGCGAAAAAACAGGCCGCTCGCGGAAACCGAAATAAACCTTATTGAAAAATCATTTAAGTTCGCCGAAAACGCCCATCGCGGCCAAAAAAGAAAATCCGGCGAGCCGTATTTTAATCATTGTTATGAAACGGCTTTGAAAACCGCCGAATGGCGGCTTGACGCCGAAACCGTCGCCGCCGCCCTGCTTCACGATGTCGCGGAAGACACTTCTTTTACGCTTGAAGACATTAAAAAAGAATTTGGCGAAGAAATCGCCTTTTTGGTTGACGGCGTCACTAAAATAAGCCGGATAAAATATCGCGAAAGCGCTCAAGCGGAAAATCTGCGCAAAATGATTCTGGCTTTAAGCGAAGACCTGCGAGTGATATTAATTAAGCTGGCCGACCGCCTGCACAATATGAAAACGCTTTCGGCTATTCCTCCTCAAAAACAAAAAAGAATCGCTCTAGAAACTTCGGAAATTTACGCGCCTTTGGCGTATCGCCTGGGAATGGTAAATTTATCCGGCGAACTGGAAGATTTGGCGTTTTCTTACATCCATCCGCAAGAACATAAATGGCTGATTGAAAACATTAAAGAAAAATACGATAAGCGCCAAAAATATTTGGAAAAAGTTAAAATCGCGATTAAAGATAAGTTCAAAGAAAACGGCATTTTGCCGCTCAAAATAGACGCCCGCGCCAAGCGCTGGAGCAGTTTGTATAAAAAACTTTTTCGCTGCGATATGAATCTTGACCAAATCTACGACCTGGTGGCTTTAAGAATTATCGTCAAAACAATTGAAGAATGCTACGCGACAATGGGGATAATCCATCAATTCTGGCCGCCCTTGCCCGGCAAAATCAAAGACTATATCGCCCTACCGAAACCAAACGGTTATCGCTCTTTGCATACCACGGTCTTATGTATAGATAATAAACCGACGGAATTTCAAATCCGGACCCAAGAAATGCACGAAGAAGCCGAAAACGGCATCGCCGCTTATTGGGCTTACGCCGAATCAAAAACCGGCAAGCGCTATCAAAGAGGAAAAACCATTTTCGCCGATAAAAAAGAAGCGGCCTGGATAAAACAACTGAAAGAATGGCAGAAAGAAATTCCGAATTCCGAAGAATTTATCCATTCTTTTAAAATTGATTTTCTGAAAGACAGAATTTTCGTCATTACTCCGAAAGGCGAAGTCTTAGACCTGCCGGCCGGTTCCACACCGGTAGATTTCGCTTACGCCATTCACAGTCAAATCGGCGACCAGACGATCGGCGCGAAAATAAACGGCAAAATAGCGCCGCTTGACCATCAATTGCAATCCGGCGATTTAGTGGAGATTATGATTCAAAAAAGCAAAAAACCGTCGGAGTCCTGGCTGAAATTCATTAAAACTGCTTCGGCGCGGCGAAAAATCAAATCAGCCGTTCATAAACGCTCTTCTATTCGGCAAATCGCGGAAACCGAATTTAAAATCATTGCCAGCGACCGAATCGGCCTCCTTAAAGACCTGTCTTTGGTCATTTCCCGCTCTCATATAAACATTCTCAGGGCCGATATTCCGAAAACAGACCGGCTTCCTGTCCTTAAAATCCGCTGCGCCGTCAGCGACAAAGAAAAAATTGAGAAATTAATTTTAAAATTAAAAGAAGTTAAAGGAGTGAAAGAAATAAATTATAAATTAGTCTAAAGTCGTTAGTCGTTAGTTTTTAGTTTCTGGATAATTCCTTTAATCTCCTCGGGAGAATAAAATGAGATTATAATTTTTCCCTGCTCGCCGGATTTTTCAATCTTTACTGGCGCGCCAAAATAATTGGACAACTGTTCCTCAAATTGATAAACCTCCGGGTCAACGATTTTTTGCCGTTGAACATCGGTTATTGGCTGTTGATTAGTTTTACGAATGCGATTTCGTAATTCGCGAACGCTTAAATTTTTATTCAGCAAATCCTGAAAAAACGCATTTTGCTGAATTGAATCATCAATCATTAAAAGCAATCGCGCCTGGCTTTCACTGATTTTATTTTCCGCCACCGCGTTCTGAATATCGGTCGGCAAATTTAAAATCCTTAAATTATTGGCAATAGTCTCACGGCTTTTGCCGACGCGAGCCGCGATTTCTCTCTGAGTCAAACGAAACTCGTCGGAAAGACGGGCGTAAGCCCTGGCGGTTTCAATCGGATTAAGATCCGCTCTTTGGATATTTTCCACAATCGCAAGCTCCATCAGTTCCTGGTCGCGGGAAACTCTACGAATAATAACTGGCACTCTTTCCAGTCCGACCAATTTAGCCGCCCGCCAGCGTCTTTCTCCGGCAATTAATTGATATTCAACCGCAGTGCCGTTTTCCGTTTCTTTTTCTATTTTTGAAACCACCAACGGCTGAATAATGCCGAATTCTCTGATTGAAGAAGCCAGCTCTTTCAATGATTCCTCGCTGAAATCCTTTCGCGGCTGATAAGGATTAGGCTTTATTTTATCAACTTCTATCTGAAAAACCGCGTCGTTTTCAAGCGCTTTGTGGCGATGATGATAAGCGCCGCTCCGCCCTTGAAACCCTGCGGTTCCCGACTCCCGCGGTTCCGGCAATTTGGACGGTTCTTCATAGGTCGCTTCTTTAATTATTTCTTCTTTCGGCTGATTTTGCTCAATTAACGCCTCCGGCTTTTCAATAATCATCGGCGGCTGTTCTTGCTCAACTTTCATCGGTGCCTGAACAAGCGGCGCTTGAATCGGCGGCATTTGAGCCGAAGAATCACTAAGTTGAGCGCCTAAATTTTGCGAAGAAATATCTTGATTTTCGTCTGCCATAATGATATTTTATGGTATAATAAATTTTTTAACAAGCCCGCAAAAAAATTTGCCCGGGTGGTGGAATGGCAGACACGCACGACTCAAAATCGTGTGCCGCAAGGCATGAGAGTTCGACTCTCTCCCCGGGCACCAAAATAAAATTCCGTCTTAAGACGGAATTTTTATTAATCTATTTCGTATCTTAAAATAATATTAACGGTTATTTCCTGCGAGCCCGGTTCAATAGTCGGAGACGGCAATCCCTTTTCATCTGAAACCGAAGCCATCCCCATTGTTCTGTAAATCGGCATCTGATAATCCCCTCCCTCTTCAATTGAAAGCAACTTGCCGACATTGAAACCTCCGGCCCTGGCAATGCTTTTGGCATTTTCCTTGGCTTTTTTAATCGCCTCTTCCCTTGCCTGTTCTTTAATTTTATCCGGCTTGTCAATAACAAAAGAAAGCTGGGAAACCGAATTAGCGCCTTTTTCCACAACGCCCGAAAGAATGCCGCCGATTTTCTCAAAATTCCTGATTTTAACAGAAACCGCCTGAGTTATCGTATAACCGACGATTTCCGGAGGCGGACACGGTTTTGATTCACTGCCCGATCCGCTCAACGGCTGATAACAATTAAAATACTGATAACGCGGCTCTAAATTATAACTTTGCGTTTTAATGTCTTTGTTTTCCACGCTTTCGGACTTTACAAGCTCAATTATTTTGTTGACTTTTCCGGTATTTTCTTTTTGGATTTTGGCGATATCTTTCCCTCCCTGCGTAATCACGCTAAAACTGAAACTCGCCACATCGGGAATAGCCGTTACCTTGCCTTCGGCGCTTGCCGAAAAACTGCGGAAAGACGACGGCTCAATTGATTTGGAATAAGAATCAACATAAACGAACGCCGCGTAAGCGAAAATAAATAAAACAACAATAATCGCGCCGCCCAAATAATTTTTTATTCTTTCGTTCATAAGGTCTGTAATAATTATATTATAATCATTAAATATTTTTTTCGCAAATATAAATAAAAGCCGGCGGGAAATTGCGAATTTCAAAACCCAGACGGACATTAGAAAAAACTTTTTTTAAATTATTGAAATCGTTCAAAGAATATTGTATTTGGATATAATAACCGCCGTTTTTTAAAAATTCTTTCGCCGCTTCCAAAATCCGCTTAGTCGTGCCGTTCGGCAAAGAAGCCAATGGCAAACACGAAATAACGCAATCTGCTCGTTTATAACCGTATTTTTTTAAGTATTTCGCCAACTGCTCGGCGCTGTCGTTTATGACAATCAGGCGCTTATCGTTAAAAGATTTTTTCAATCGCTCGGCAAATGACTTTTCTATTTCAAAAGACAATAAAACGCAATCTTCCGGCAAACGCCGGAGAATTTTTTTAGTGACAGAGCCGGTGCCGCTGCCGAATTCAACAACGCATTTGGCGCCGGAAAAATCCGCCAAGTCGGCCATCTTTTCGGCCAAATAAGGAGAACTCGGAACTAATGCTCCGACTCGCAACGGGTTCATCAAAAATGATTTAACAAACGCTATATAACTAATCATCAATAAATAAATTTTAACCTTTTTTTTAATTTTCGCAAATTATTTGCTCATAAAAAATTATTGCGTTAAAATTTAAAAATGAATCTTAATTATGTCATTTGCCATTATGCGGAAATCGCCCTGAAAAAAGGAAATCGCGGATTTTTCGAAAAAAAACTTGTTGACAATATTAAAACGGCGCTCCAAAATCAGGCGCCGGACAGTTTTGAGTTTGTTAAAAAAATTTCCGGAAGAATTTTAATTAAATTAAAGGGGAACAGCCAGCCATCGGATGTGTTAAAAAATATCTTCGGTCTCGCCTATTTTGCTTTTGCGATTGAAACCGAACAAAAAATAGACGCCATTGAAAACGCGGCGCTTGAACTTATTAAAGATAAAAAATTTGAAACTTTCAAAATACACGCCAAAAGAGCGGAAAAAAATTTCCCCTTAAATTCCCAACAAATCAATGAAAAAGTCGGCGAGTTTGTTTTAAAAAATTTGAAAAAGAAAATACGGGTTGATTTGGAAAACCCGGATATTGCCGTTTTTATTGAAATCGCGGAGCCTTATCGCACTCAATGCGATAAGGCGAAGTCCCGCATCGAGCTTCGCTCTGGTGCGTGGGCCGATAAATCCTCTTTTTTATATCTGGAAAAAATCAAAGGGCCGGGTGGCTTGCCGGCCGGTTCAAGCGGCAAAGGAATTGTTTTAATTTCCGGCGGCATTGACTCGCCAATTGCCGCTTATTTCTCCCAAAAAAGAGGCGTTGAAACTATTTATCTCCATTTTCATTCTTATCCTTATACTTCAAAAAATTCCGTTAAAAGGGTGGAAGAATTAATCGGCATTTTGAATAAATTTCAGCAAAAATCAAAACTTATTCTCGTTCCTTTCGCGAAAATCCAGCAAGAAATCGTTTCTTCTAAAAAAATTCCCGAAAAATTAAGAGTTGTCCTTTATCGCCGGTTTATGTTTAGAATCGCCGAAAAAATCGCCGAAAAAGAAATGGCGAAAGTTTTAATTACCGGCGAATCAATCGGCCAGGTGGCTTCGCAAACTTTGGACAACATAAAAGCCGTTGAAGAAGCGGTGAAAATTCCCGTTATAAGGCCGCTCGCCGGCTTTGATAAAGAAGAAATTATATCTGTTGCCAGACGAATCGGCACTTATGAAACTTCAATCCTCCCCTGCGACGACACTTGCTCTTTATTCGCGCCCCTTCATCCGGAAACAAAAGCCGACATAAAAAGCGTCAAACTCGCCGAGAAAAATCTTGATATTAAAAAATTAATTTCAACGGCCGTCAAAAATATTGAAATTAAAGAAGTATAAAAAAAAAAGAGCTGGTCAGGCTCTTTTAAATTGTTTAATGACCTTTATTATCTACACTTTATCCCAATTATTCCAGGCGTCGTAATCTGACCACGAATCATTTTCTTTTATTTCTTTTTCTCTTTCAACCCTTCGAATTATATCACTTACAATTTTTCCTCCATCCATTTTTAATATATCTTCTACCCTAACTTTTCGCGCTTTAATTATGATTATCTTACTAAAAAACTTTTTAATCATTCTAAAAAGTTTAATCATTATTAATCACCTCCTTTCTTTCTTTCTTTCTTTCTTTTCACTTCTTATTAAATATTAATGGCAGAATAATATTCTTTACACTCTTATTTTCTGAAATAATGCTTTTTAAAATAACATGTGCTCCTTTGTCCGTAATATGATAATAATATATGCCATCATCTTCTACTTCTAAAATATAACCGTCTTCTTCGCATTTTAATAGCGCATCGCTTAATCTGTGAGGATTATAATTATATCCATCGCTGTATCCCCCAAAATCAAGATAAAAATTCTTTTCCTTCTTCCATCTTTTTCCCCATAATTTCTTTACTTCATTTTCAATCGCATCAAAAGTTATTTTTCGGTTCTTAAAAATGATATAAAGAATTAACCAGTAGGAAATACTTCTATCTTCTCTTGTTGGATCGTTAAGCTTAGCCATTATTCTTTGCCATCTATTCATTTTTTGCATAATATACCTCCTTTTGATTTTTATTTTTCTGAATTCCTCTTATTATTTTGTTATCAAAGAAACTTTTATAAGTATATAAACATTTCAGAAAATGTCAAATTCAAATACAAAATAAAAAGCCGGCTTTGAAGGTAGCCGGCAATCTAATTTATGGCGCTTACTTCTTTTTTTCTTTTTCATGGCGATTTCCTTTGGCATAAATTTATTCAGCAAACATATCTATATATTTTTTATAGATATATAACTGCCCGTATTTCTTATCTTTATCTTTTGGTGTAAGAATGCCCATTTCAATAAAACGGTTGATTACGGACTGTGAACCAACACGAGAAAAACCTGTCCATTTTTGGATCGTGGCAACATTAACAATCGGCTGTTCGTAGAGTTTTGGCAATACCAAAGCCGCGCTCTCCGAGGAGCGTTTGCCGAGAGTCTGAATTTTTAGCATGTCTTTTTCTCGTAAGGTCGTGATATTTCCAACAATATCAATAGCCTCGCCGGCAATTTCGATAACGCCGTCGAGAAAGAAATTTACCCAGTCAGAAACACTTCCAAAGTGATAACCAAACAATCTTTCGTAGTAGACTTTTTGATGCTTCTTGAAGTAAGAGGACAAAAACAGTACTGGCTTTTCCAAGTAGCCCTCTTTCCAAAGGTAGAAAGTTATCAGCATACGACCGGTTCTGCCGTTACCATCAAGAAACGGGTGGATTGTCTCGAATTGCGCGTGTATAAGCGCCGCCTTAATTAGCGTAAGCATGTCATCGCTCGAATACATAAATTTTTCAAGATCGTTAAGAGCAACCTGCATTTCTTCGACAGGAGGAGGAACGAAACGCGCATTGTCCGGACGAGTACCGCCTATCCAGTTCTGAGACTTTCTGAATTCTCCAGGATCGGAATAATGAGTCGTTCGAGCCTTATCCATTAATTGCTTATGAAGCTCTCGGACGAAGCGAAGCGACATGGGAAAGTTGTCCTGCTGTACACGCTTCATTCCATAGTTCAGCGCCTTAATATAGTGCAAAATGTCATCAACATCTTCCGGAATATTTGCGCTTGCTTGCACTTCAGCTTCGATGGCATCAATCATCGTGGCCATCGTTCCTTCAATTTGGCTCGATGAAGCGGCGTCTTTGCGCAGATACATACTCAAGAAAAAATCGACATCAGGAAGAAGTTTTGTAATACCGTCGAGCTTTCCGAGCAGGCGCGTTGCCTCGTCGCTTTTCTTGAGAATTTTAGAATCAAACTCAAAACCGCCATTTGGAGGAAAGGGACTGGGAACGAAAGCTTTGAAGCCTTCTTTTTGATCTTTTAGCTGGCCAATATCTATTGCAGTTTTTATCTTTTGCATGTTTACTTACATCTTTTTATCAATGTAAACAAAGTATACTTATTTGTTTACATCAGGTCAAGTAATGTAAACAAACCCAAAATGTGGATAATGTATGGCTTTTCAGTAATGATACAAAAGTGTCTCATATCGGAAAAGCCTGCTGGAAGAGAGCTCAAAACTACTGTACATTTCAAATATCAACAAAGGGTAGCCAAATCTGGATACCACCAGCTCATAAAGTGCATTAACAGCTAATTAATACTCAAAATTCTACGATGGTGCTCCCAAGGGGAATCGAACCCCTGTTGCCAGGATGAAAACCTGATGTCCTAACCACTAGACGATGGGAGCAATTGCCTCATAATAAATTTCTCTCCGGATTTCGTCAACCCCGTTATTATTTTTTTGTTTCTCCTTCTCCTATTTTCCCCAATGATTTTTGGATTGTTTTTTTTAATTCTTCAATGTCAATAATTTTTTTCTCGCGCTGAACAATCGGCCGCCTGAACGGTTCCGGCCGGACCAGAGTTTTTTCCAGCGGCTGTTCTTCACGCCGCCGAATTTTTTCTTCAACAATTCCGGCTTCCGCCATCCATTCTTTGCTGATTTTATCGTCAACCACTGAACGCGGAGTGCCGTATTTATTTCTTGAATTTTCAATAATCACGTCTTTAAAACTGTTGACCGGCGCCTCGTAAGGCGTCAAAGTTTCCGCCGAAAAAGCCTTTGAAGCGACGCCGTCAATCATCAGTTTCACGTAAATATTGTACTTAGCCAAATTTACCAAATCATTGGCGTTGAATTCCGGCAAAAATTCCTTTTCCAAAAATTCCGAATCTTCGGCGCCGACCCGAAAACAAACAATCGTACCGACATTGCCGAAAACCGCGTCCCTGACTTTGGTATTCTGGTCGCTGGTCAACTGGCTGATATATTGATGGGCTAAAATCAAATTTAAACGGTATTTTCTGGCTTCGGAAAGAATATTGGCGAAAGATTCCGTGGAAAAATTCTGAAATTCGTCAACGTAAAGATAAAAATCTTTCCGGCGTTCCATAGGAATGTCAACGCGCGACATCGCCGCCAGCTGAAGCTTGGTGATAATCATCGCGCCCAAAAGAGCCGAATTATCTTCTCCGATTCTGCCCTTGGAAAGATTGATTATTAAAATCTTTCCTTCGTCCATCGCTTTTCTCATATTAATCGCCGAATGCGACTGTCCCATAATGTTTCTTATTAAAGGATTGGCGATAAATTGGCCTACTTTATTCTGGATGGCGGCGACCGCCTCGGTTTCCAAACGCTGAGTATAACGGGCGAATTCATTGACCCAAAAAGCTTTAATAACCGGGTCTTTCAGATTATCAACTATTTGCTTCCGATATTCTTTCTCCGCCAGCATCCTCATTATTCCCAAAAGCGTTGAGCCGGGATATTCCAAAAGCGCCAAAAGCGCATTATTAAGAATATATTCCATCCGCGCGGACCAAACATCGGGCCAAATTTTTTTAAAAACTCCCATTATGCCGGAAGCGACGAGATGACGATATTCAAGGCTCACCTGCTCCAAAGGATTAAAAGCAATCGGATAATCAATGTCGGCCGGATTAAGATAAATCACGTCGTCAATGCGATTTTCCGGAACGAAATCCAGCATTTTTTCGGCAAATTCGCCGTGCGGGTCCACAACGGCCACGCCCCGGCCGGCTTGAATATCGGCAATCGCCATATTTTCCAAAAGATTGGTTTTACCGGTGCCGGTTTTGCCGACAACATACATATGCCGGCGCCGGTCATCGATTTTAATGCCGAATTTAACCTGCTGATTGCGAAAATTAGTTTTACCAAAAAAATTTATTTCATTCATAGATTTTTATTCTATCGGTAATCCGGCCGGCGGTCCACCTTTTTTAGCTTCCACCTGCCGCAATCTCGGCGCTTTCACCGGCGCCGCCGGGAAATGATAAATCGTCGCTAATTCTTCAATATTGAAAACTGAAAATTTTTCTTCTCTCGTTTTGTTATATCTGCCGAACCGTCTTTGTTTATAATAATCAAAAATTCTTCTTTTTTTATAATTCACCCTAAATTGCTTATATCTTGAAATTAGTCTCGCCAAATAAGAATCAAAAATCGTAATCATGTAATTCGGCTTAAAAGCGTTAAAATTTTGAGTATTAAACTGATGAAAAGATCCGTTCACCGCCGCGATATTGGCGGCCGTAAAACTGTCGCGGCGGTCAATATAAACAAAACGGATAATTGTTTCAAATCCCTGTTTGGAAATTTTGCCATAAATCGCCTTAACGAGCTCCTGCTCATCCGGAGATAAAATCTTCGTTTTTTCTTCGGATTTTTTCTCGCCGTTCCAAATAGGATATTCTGTCGGCGCCAATATTAAATTTCTCGCAAATAAATTAACCTCGTAAAACCAACCTTTTTCTTTTCCTTTTTTGCCCCTCCCAACGATTTCATCAATTTTTTCCTCGCCTTCTTTTTTCCAATTATTGCCGGTGACGGCGCCTGTCGGACTGATTAAAATCTGAATCCAAATTGTTTCTCCTTCTTTAAGTTTTGACATCGCCTCGGAAATGGCCGCAATCGGGTCAATCGTCTTTTCTTCAATATCACTTTCAAAAAACGGATAGGTTTTAATCGGCAGATAATTTTCTTTAGCCAGCGCCAACTCCATTCCCCAAACATCATATGTTTCGCTCGGCAAAACTGAAGGTAAAATATTAGTATAATCCTCAACTTCGGAAATTTCCGCCTCCGGATATTGGGCGTAAACGACGGTCTCTACCAAGCTTTGCTTATCAGCCGGCGCGTAAACATAAAAATAAACTCCGCCGGCGTAACCGACCATCTCCCACGAAGACCAGGAATCCACTTTGCCGTCAACATATTTCGGCAAAAAATCGTTAATGCCGTAAGAATACATTGAATACATTCCAGCGAAAATTTGTTCCATTGATTTCGCCGACTTTAAAATTTCTTTGGGAACCTTAATTTCAAAAAGCTTCCATTTAATTTTATCAACGAATTTTGTTCGGACATAAAATAACCAAAAATCGCGAAAAATAAAAAAGAGGGCTAAAGGCACAATTGCCCACCAAACGGAAAGAAAAACTTGTTCGATGGTTTTTAAAGCGCCGAATAAAATGTCCAACATTAAAAGTCTATAAATTACGCCAAACGATATCTGCCGTCCGGCAGTTTTTTGAAATGCTTTTTATTTTGGAGATTCAGCAAAATCGTATTGGGTTTTAAAAATCTTTCCTGAAGCACTAAATTTATGACTTCTTCCCTGGGCAAAGGGCCTTTATTTTTTAAAACGCGCTTAATGACGTCTTTGGCCGCGCCCGGTTCAAGACCGAACTCGGTAAGCCCGTACATTCCCCGGCCAACCAAAACAAAACGCGGGTCTTTAATCAGTTCATTATGTATCGTCCGGTGCCGCGCGATAGGGCCGCTAAAACCGACTTTATTAATCCTGTCGGCGATTTCTCGAAAATACAAAGGTTTGCCGTGGCGCTTAAGAATCACATAAATTTTAGACCTAAAAGTTTTTGGATTGATTTCTTCCCAATGACTTAAGCCAAAATCGCCAAAAGGACTAGTTTTAAATTTCTTTGAAATGGCGAGATAATTAAAAGCGGTTTTGTCGTCAACGCCGCGCGCCTTAAGAACTTCATTAAAAAACACGTTAAATTTTTTATGAACGACTATCTCCTTTTTTTTATTTTTAATGGCTTCCGCCAAATTATTGATAAAACCGGCGACTTTTTTAAAAACTTCTTTATCCAAATACCAAAAATCATAATAATTATTGTCTCCGCGATAAAATTCCGGCTTTCGGGCAACTTCAAAAATAAATTTTAAATCGCGCCCGTTAATATTATTGTCTTTTAACAAAATTATTAAATCCTTGATAAAATCGTCTTCTTTCCTTACGCCGCCGAATTTTTTTAATTCTCCAAAAGCCGCTTCTGAAATTTTTTTAGCCGGCAAATCGTCGAATTTCTTTCTGACAATATTCAAAGAGGCGGCCTCTATCTGCCTAATTCTTTCTCTCGTAAGATTATATTTTCTGCCGATGGCGGCCAAAGTTTGCTTTGTCCCCCTTAATAATCCGAATCTCGCCTCAATAACGTCCTTTTGGCGTCGATCCAAATTTTTTATTAAATCGTTAATAATCGCGTTAATTGTCATAATAAATTAAATCTAACAAGGTTTTATTAAAATGTCAAACAAACCGTCTCATTTTTTTTCTGTTTTTAAAATTAAAAGCGGGCTGGCGACAAAAATTGACGAATAAATTCCGACAATCGTGCCAATTATAATGGTTAAAACAAAATATTTCAAAGAGGCGGGTCCGAATAAGAATAATGCCATCAGCGTCAAAACCAAAGTTAACGAAGTATTGATTGAACGGCCTATTGTTTGAACGATGCTGTCATTGACGATTGCCGACAATTCGGCGCGGCCGCGGTTTAATAAAAGATTTTCCCTAATTCGGTCAAAAACCACGATTGTATCATGAACCGAAAAACCCATAATAACCAAGAGAGCGACCACGAATTTCGTGTCAAATTCAACGCCGTAACGCCAACCCAAAACCGCCAAAAAACCGGTGGGGATAATAACATCGTGAAAAAGAGTAATTAAGGTAATCGCTCCGTATTTCCATGATTTAACCGGATAAGAAACCTTGCGGAAAGCGTACGCCACATAAATAGAAATTCCCAAAAGCACGAAAATTACCGCCAAGACCGCTTTATTTCTCAATTCGCGGCCAATGGTCGGTCCGACAGCTTCATAACGCAATTCCTCCGCCTCGCCCAATTTATCTTTTAATTTATCGCGAAAAAGCTGATGCTCTTCTTCTGAAATATGGCCCAGCCGAATTAAAAAACTTTGATTCTCCGCCGGAAAAACAGCGGCATTTTTAACTTCTAAATCTTTTTCAAAAAAATCCCTAATTTCACCGACGGTTATTGACTGATCTCCATTTGTTAATTTTATTTGCCATAAAGTGCCGCCGACAAAATCAACGCCAATTTTCAATCCAAAAACGGCAACAGCGAAAATCCCGGCTAAAATAAAAATTCCGGAAATTGATAAAAATATGTAACGATATTTTATTATATTCATTTAATAAATATTCTTAATATTGTCCTTGTAATCATTATCGCCGAAAACATTGAAATCAAAACGCCGATTAAAAGCGTCAAGGCAAAACCCTGAACAAAACTGGAAGTGAATTTATAAAGAATAACGGCCGTAATAATCGTTGAAACATTGGAATCGCGAATTGACGGCCAAGCCCGACGAAACCCTTCTTCAATGGCCGATATTTTTGAAACTCCTTTTTTAATTTCTTCTTTAGTCCTTTCAAAAATCAAAATATTGGCGTCAACCGCCATGCCGATTGAAAGAATAAATCCGGCAATACCCGAAAGAGTCATCGTCATTGAAGTTAATTTAAAAATCGCCAGCGTTAAAACAGTATAAATTAAAAGCGCCAATGAAGCGAAAAATCCAAACAAACGATAATAAACAATCATAAACGCCATTACCGATAAAACGCCGATAGCGCCGGCAAAAATCGCTTTTTTCAACGATTCTTCACCCAAGCTCGGACCTATTAACTGTTGGCTTACAAGTTTTATCGGCGCCGGCAAAGCTCCGGCGTTAAGTAAATTCGCCAAATTCTTCGCTTCTTCGGACGAAACTCCGGTAATTACCGCTTTGCCGCCGATAATTTTTTCATTAACCCGCGGCGCCGAAATCGGCTCACTGTCAATAAAAATCGCCAACTGTTTACCGACATTCCGGCCGGTGATTTCTTCAAACATCTTGGCGCCCTCGGCGTTAAAAGTTAAAGCTATTTGCGGCTGATTCAGCGATTGACCTATTATGGCTTCTGCTTTTATCAAATAACGTCCGGTAAGTTCCGTTTGAACATACGCGACTTGCGCTTCTTTATTCTCGCCCGCGGGAATTTCCATGGTCTCTCGAAATTCCAAAAAAGCGGTCCGACCGATTTGATTTATCGCCTCTTGCGGATTCTTAACGCCGGCCAATTCAATCACAAGGCGATAAAAACCGCCTTCTTTAGCAATGGCGACTTGCGGTTCGGAAACGCCGAATATATTAACTCGGCGCTCCATTACATCCCTTAATCCTTCCATCGCTGAATCGCGATCGCTTTGATCAATAGAACTCAAATCAACTTCATAAATCAGATGAGTGCCGCCTATCAAATCTAAACCAAGCCGCCAAGGAGAATATTTTGCCAAAAAATCAAATGGCGCGGAAAACAGCGGATAAACGAATAATCCGGCGGCTATTGTCAAAATAATAACGACTATCAGTAAAATTATTAAATTCTTCATAATTTATTTATTATCAAATTTGTCCATTAATTTGTTGAAATTTTTATCCAATTCGTTAATCATCCGCGCTTCTTCATTTATTTTATTGATTAGCTCCAAAACCCGGCCATTGCCATTTTTTTCTTGAAATAAAAATTTTTTCTTCAAAATATCCATCAACTGAACCAGATAATCATTATAGCTTATCAACCGGCTAATTAAAGCCGTTTCCGAAGTTAACGCCTCTAAAGCCGCCTGACCGGCCGAAGCCGGTGAAATCTCCGGAATATTTTTAATCATTGACTCCAATTGTTTTGACAATTCAATGGCTTTTTCGCGCGCCTGGCGATT
This sequence comes from Patescibacteria group bacterium, assembly GCA_038065955.1. Classification (GTDB taxonomy): domain Bacteria; phylum Patescibacteriota; class Minisyncoccia; order UBA6257; family UBA9933; genus JBBTPY01. The sequence continues at coordinate 2,713 of JBBTPY010000002.1, read as the reverse complement.
GCGTTCCAATTCCTGAGAAATTAAATTTAAAGCGTCGCCGTATTTCGCCTCTCTGTCAAGCTCCGAAATAACGGCGATATTGCCGGCGGTCTGGCCGGAAAAATCAATAATATCTTTGGCAATCAATGAGGCCTCTTGACGGGCTCTTAAAAATTCTTCCGGCACATTTTTAATTTCAGGCGTAAAAAAACGCGCCAGCAAATAAACAGCTGAAACAATCAATAAGAAAATAATCGTAATTTTTACTCGCCGCGGAATTTTAAAATAAAAATCGCTAATCATTTCACTGACTTATAATATCTCAATTTCCTTGAAAAAATCAAGGCCAAGGATTATATTTATACAAGAGATGCCATAAAGCGAGTATCGTATAACGGCATTACCACAGGTTTCCAACCTGTTGACAGGGGTTCGACTCCCCTTACTCGCTCACGATATTATTTTCCTCTGCCGCCGTATTTTTCAAAAATGGCCCAAAAGCTGAGATTTTTTTCTCCATTATTGTAAACTTTATGAAAATCGCCGGCCGGCACAAGAACAACGTCTCCGGCCTTAACGGAAAATTTACGTTCAGCCGCTTCCATAAAACCGCTACCGTCAATAAAAACATAGACTTCGTCGGCGCCGTCGTGAGAATGGCCGTTCGTCGCTTTTTGCGGGTAAAGCTCGGTTAAAGAAACCGTCAAATGACCAAGAACGGATAAGTCGTAAACTTTATAAATTTCATTATCTCGTATGAGTTTTGCCGATTGTTTATACTCGTTGATGTTCATAGTAAAAATTTTACAAGAATTTACCCGAATGGGCAATATGATGCGCCCTTCCAGTACAAAAACTTGACAAAAAAAATGTTGTATGTTAAATTTTATTTAGTTAGAAAATTCAGAAAGGAGGTGATTTGGCGGATTTTTAGGGGAAAGGCGCGATAATGCGCATTATTAATATTAACAATTTAATAAAGGAGAAAAGAAATGAAAAAGATATTGTTATTTATGACGGCGGTATTGATGATATTATTATGGAAGCCAATAGCAACCAATGCCGCGGACGTGGAATTTGTTCATGGTATGTATTTTGGCAGTTATGACGAGTTAAGAGAAAATGTCGTAACCGGCGCATGGGGAATTAACGGAACAATCTATCACACCGGCATAAAAAAAACCAAGATCCAACCTGGAATCCAAATGGAATATATGAATGCCACTTTGATAAACCATAATGCAGGTGAAATTAGCGATAGTCTTTATATTTTCGGCATGCTGCGCGCTCCGATAACGGTAAAAGCGATAAACCTGAATGTCTACGGAGGAATCGGATTTGGATCACAATTCACCCAAACAATTTTATTTGCCGACAAAAAAATACCAGATTACGTAGATTACAATCACGCATTAGCGGGAAAAGTCGGCATTGAATACCTTATCCCCATAATGAAAAAGAAGGTAAAAAACATAGGGATATCGTTGGAATACATGCACGCAAAAAGCCATGGCACTGATATCCAAGAGATATTTGATAACAGGCAAAACATGAATGTTGTAAAGGCAGGAATTCTCTTGCACTTTTAACTCTACAGCTCTTAATCCCTCGCGCGCGCTAACTATGCGAATGCGAGGGATTTTATTTTTTGCTAATATGTCCGTCTAATACAAAATTGCCTCCGTAGCAGAACTTTCGTTCGCTACGAAACTACGTTTGGTAATGAAATTCAAAAAATTTGAATTTCTGCCGCTATCCTTGACAAGTAAATATTAATCTGCTACTATAATCCAAAATTAAGAGATTAAATTAGATATGCCCCGAAAGGGGTTTTTTATATGACATACAAATATCTAACCATTTTATTGATTGCTTTAAGCGCCAATCAGCCGTTAACCGTTGATTTTAAAGAAAAAGCGGGTTTTCCCAATCTGCCTGCCGATAAGTATGGCGATTATTCCGGTTATTTCGGCGACGCGGTTGTCGCGAATAGTCCTGTTTTAACTTTCGAAAAACAAACGAAAAAACAGCGACAAACATTGACCGCCATAACTACGGCCTATTCCAGCACGCCGGAGCAGACGGATGAAACGCCATTTATCACGGCCTCTGGCAGTTATGTCCGAAACGGCGTGGCAGCTTCAAATTTTTTGCCTTTCGGAACTAAATTCAGAATACCAAAACTTTTTGGAAACCGCGTCTTTGTAATTGAAGACCGGATGCATTCGCGCTACGGCGACCGCGTTGATATCTGGTTTACCGATGAGAAAGAAGCGCTTAAATTCGGCAAACAAACGGCAAAAATAGAAATTCTTTAATTTTATAAATAACCCCGCTGATTAGCGGGTTTATTTTATTTTTATGCTACATCACCGTCAACCCTGTCGGACTGGCGGGAGGAGTGGTATCGGCAATCGCCTGGGTAGTAGCCGTAACAGAACTTGATTGGCCGGAAACATTTCCTGCCGCATCATAAGCCGCCACTCGGTAGGTGTAGACCGTGGAGGCGGTCAAACCGATATTGGAATATGAATTAGTGGCAGAAGTGGCGATTTGGGTTGTTGGAATACAGCCTGAACCGGTACAGCGGTATATTCTGTATCCTGCTACTCCGACATTGTCCGTGGAAACTGTCCAAGAAAGATTTATCTGGCTACTGCTAATGGCCTGGCCAGAAAGTCCAGCGGGAACGGAAGGCGCTTGAGCATCGCCGCCGCCAGTAACAGGCCCAATG
>JBBTPY010000001.1:0-161121 GCA_038065955.1 Patescibacteria group bacterium | reverse complement strand
CAGCTGCGAAAGCAGAACTTAGTGACCCGACGATTCTTTATAGAAAGGTCGGAGATAACGGATAAAAGTTACCCCGGGGATAACAGGCTAGTGTGGTCCGAGAGTCCACATCGACGACCACGCTCGGCACCTCGATGTCGGCTCGCCCTAGCGCGGGGCTGGAGAAGGTCCCAAGCGTTTGGCTGTTCGCCAATTAAAAGGGCACGCGAGCTGGGTTCAGACCGTCGTGAGACAGGTCGGTCTCTATCTGCTAGAGGCGTTGACGCTTGAGGGAAGTTGATCCTAGTACGAGAGGACCGGATTGAACGCACCTCTGGTCTATCGGCTTTGCCACCAGGTGAATCGCCGAGTAGCTATGTGCGGAAGGGATAAGCGCTGAAAGCATCTAAGTGCGAAGCCCATCCCAAGATTAGGCGTCTAAGTCAGCGTTTACGCTGGCATGAGACTCGTGGAAGACTACCACGTTGATAGGCTCTAGGTGTAAGGCCCGTAAGGGTTTAAGCCGAGGAGTACTAATAAGTCAATTAAAAATTTCTCAAATAACTTCATTCAGGGTTTAAAAAGTATGACAATATAATATTTATTTTCTTTAGCGGTTTCTCGGTGATTTAGTTTGGCGCGTCCCACTTCTTCCCATTCCGAACAGAATAGTGAAAGCGCTAATCCCCGATGATACTTGCTGTTTCGACGGTCGGGAAAGTAGGGTTTGCCGGGAATCCGCTGAAGAAAATATAAAAAATCTCCGCTTTTAGCGGAGATTTTTTATTGAATTAATTCATTAAAATTAATATAATATTAAAAGTGAATAAACAATTATCAAAACAAATTATTTATGGCGGCGGTTTTTTATCGGTCGTCCTTTTAATTTTAACGGCTTCTTATCTGCTTTGGTTTAGGTCCGAGCCGAGTTGTTTTGACGGACGCTGGAATCAAGAAGAATCGGGAGTTGACTGCGGCGGCCCGTGTCAAGATTGCGAGATTAAAACATTGGTTCCCATTAGCGAGCGCTGGCTCAAATATTTTTCAGTTGACGGGAAAACCGTAATTACCGCTGAAATTAAAAATTCCAATACCGATTACGCCGCAAGCGGTCTTTCTTATGTCTTTGACATTTACGGCAAAGACGGCTCTAAAATCAAAAGCATTGCCAGAAAATCTTTTATTTACGCAGAGGAAATTAAATGTTTATTTGAACAAGCGGACGTGAAATTTCAAGAAATAGGGGAAATAAAAATTTCGTTTTCCGCTCTTGACTGGAAAAGAAAGGGAGAATTTTCTCAGCCGAAAATTCAAAAACGTCAGCTTATAACGTCGTTTCAGGATAATCAGACCGGAGCGGAAACAAGCGGCACGGTGGTCAATGATAATCCTTTTTCCTTGTCTAAGTTAAGAATAATCGGTTTTTTACTGAATAAAAATGGCATGGAATTGGGCGTCTCTAAAACGGAACTTGAAAATTTAAGAGCTTTTGAAGAACGGCCGTTTAAAATTATTTTTCCGAAAAATATTTCTTTAACGAGTGGCGATTCGTCCGGTTCTTCGCTTGATTTTAATCTGGCCGACCCCAATAAAACAAAAATTTGTATTGAAGCGTCGCGTTAATTTTTTATGGTTAATTTTCAATTCGATAAACCTTACAATCATCAAGAAGTTGAAGATAAAATTTATAAGCTTTGGGAAGAGTCCGGTTATTTTGCGCCAGAGGCGCACCAGCCCGAGGCTGGTAATCCGAATAGCAAAAAAACTTTCACTATAATAATGCCTCCGCCAAACGCCAACGGCTCTTTGCACTTGGGGCACGCTTTAATGCTCGCGCTCGAAGATATAATGATTCGTTATTATAGAATGCGGGGGTTTAAAACTTTATGGCTGCCCGGAGCCGACCATGCCGGTTTTGAAACGCAGGTCGTTTACGAAAAAAAACTTGAAAAAGAAGGCCGAAACAGGTTTGAAATCCCGCGAGAGCAATTTTACGAAGAAATTTGGGATTTTACGCAAGCGAATAAAAAAAATATGGAGAGCCAAATCCGCCGGCTTGGAGCGTCGTGCGATTGGTCTCGGGAAAAATTCACTTTGGATGAAGATATTATTTCAAAAACGCAAGACACTTTTATCAAGCTTTATAAAGACGGTTTAATTTATCGGGGGAATCGTTTGGTTCATTGGTGCCCGAAGCATCAGACCGGATTTTCCGATTTGGAAATTATTCATGAAGAAAAACTGGATGCTTTGTATTACATAAAATACGGGCCGTTTGTTGTGGCAACCGTTCGGCCGGAAACTATTTTCGGCGATTCGGCGGTGGCGGTCAATCCGAAAGACAAAAGATATAAAAATTTAATCGGAAAAGAAATTGAAGTAGATGTTGTTGTCGGAAAATTGAAATTAAAAGTTATCGCTGATTCCGTTATTGATTCAAAATTCGGCACTGGCGCGGTGAAAATTACGCCGGCGCACGATTCAAACGATTATGAAATTTGGCAAAGGCATAAAAAAGAAATAAAAGAACCGGTGGAGGTAATAAATAAATATGCCAAAATGGATTTAGTCAGGCATTTTCCGCGAAGCGAAGAAGCGAAAAAATACGAAGGATTAAAAGTTTTGGAGGCGCGGAAATTGATTGTGGAGGATTTGGAAAAACGGGGATTAATGGAAAAAATCGATTCAACTTACCGCCATAATGTGGCTTTGTGTTATAAATGCAAAAATATGATTGAGCCGCGCTTGATGTCGCAGTGGTTTGTTAAAATGGAGCCGTTGGCAAAATCGGCGATTGAAGCGGTTAAAAAAGGCCTGCCTGCCGGTAGGCAGGGGAAAATAAAATTTATTCCCGAAAGATTTAAAAAAGTTTATTTTCATTGGTTGAAAAACATCCGCGATTGGAATATCTCCCGCCAGATTGTCTGGGGGATTCGCATTCCGGCTTGGCAATGTCAAAATTGTGAAGAATGGATAATTTCAAAAGAAAAAATAGAAAAATGCCCGAAATGTGGAAATTTTAAAATAGAACAAGATAAAGACGTTTTTGATACTTGGTTTTCTTCTAGTCAATGGCCATTTTTGGCACTTGGCTGGCCAGACTCAAAAGATTACAAAACTTTTTATCCGACAACCGTAATGGAAACCGGCTGGGATATTTTGTTTTTCTGGGTGGCGAGAATGATAATGCTGGGAATTTATAAAACAAAAAAAATTCCCTTTAAATATATTTATCTCCACGGCTTGGTGCGCGACGAATTCAAGCAGAAAATGTCTAAATCAAAGGGCAATGTTGTTGACCCTCTCGGTGTTGTCAATGAATACGGCGCCGATGCTTTGCGAATGGCCTTGATTATCGGCAACGCGCCGGGCAACGACTTGGCGTTTTCCGAAGATAAAATTCGCGGCTATCGGAATTTCGCCAATAAAATATGGCAGGCGAGCCGGTTTGTTTTAATGAACGCAAATCGCGCGGAACAACGCGCCGCTCAAAAGAGCGAGCCTCGCCAAAGGCGGGGAAAAATAAAATTAACCGCGAGAGATAGGAAACGATTAAAAGAATTTGAAGCATTAAAAAAGAAAATTGCCAAACAAATAGAATCTTTTAAATTTTATCTCGCGGCCGAAGAAATTTATCATTATTTCTGGCATACTTTTTGTGATAAAATTATTGAGGAAATGAAACCGCGACTGCAAGGAAAAGACGAAAAAGACAAACAATCCGCCCAATTTGTTTTATTGGAAATTTTGCGCGGCTGTTTAAAAATTCTCCATCCCTTTATGCCGTTTATCACGGAAGAGATTTGGAGCGCGCTTCCTTTGAAAGATAAAAAAATGTTAATAATTGAAAAATGGTGATTTTTGCCATCATTCTTGGCTTGTCGCCTTCTTTTATTTGGCTTTATTTTTTTCTTAAAGAAGACAATCATCCGGAGCCGAAGAAGATGATTTTTAAAGTTTTTGTTTTCGGCGCTTTATTCGCTCTTTTAGCGGTTCCTTTTGAGTATTTTTTTCAAGGTTATCTGGGATTTTTTAACATCGGCAAATATCATTTTATTTCTTTTTTAGCTTTGGCCGCGGTTGAGGAAATATCAAAGTTTTTCGCCGCTTTTTGGGTAGTTAAAAAAAGCCGCTTTTTTGACGAACCGGTTGACGCGATGATTTATATGATTACTGCGGCTCTCGGATTCGCGGCTTTGGAAAATTTTTTCATTGCGTTCGGCAATATCAACGGCGCCTCAATGGCAATCGGAGAAATTATGGGAATTATCATTTTTCGTTTTATCGGCGCCACCTTGCTCCATGCTTTAAGCTCCGGCGTCGTTGGTTATTATTGGGCGAAAAAACTTTCTTTATTAAAAGGCCTTGCCGTGGCCTCCATCTTGCATGCGATTTTTAATTATCTTATAATAATGTTTGACGAGAAGCTGATTTATTCGACGATATTTTTAATTATTGTCGCTTTGTTTATTTTTTGGGATTTTGAAAAACTAAAGCAAGCGTAATTTTATGGATGAAAAAGAATTTTTCGCTAAATTATCCGAAATAGGGCCGGATGGAAAATTTTCCAGCCAGTTTAACGCCACGAATAACGGGGTGGATTTAAAAATGAAAAAAAATAATGGCAACGAAGATAATGGCGGAAAAAACGCCGGGAAAAAAGACGAAGCGGAAATTTTTGACGGACCGGAAGGACAACTGGCGGTTGATGTCTATCAAACGCCGACAAGTATTATTGTGGAATCGCTGGTGGCCGGCATTAAAATTGAAGACCTTGATATTTCAGTGTCGCCCGATTCTCTGATTATTAAAGGCGCGCGCCGTAAAGAAGAACGGATTAATGACAAAGATTATTTGTATCAAGAATGCTTTTGGGGCAGATTTTCTCGCTCTATTATTCTTCCCGAAGAAGTTGACGCCGAACGAGCAAACGCTTCTTTTAAAAATGGCGTTTTAAAAATTGTTTTGCCGAAAATCAACCGCCAAAAGTCAAAAAAGATAAAAGTAAGGTTTGATTAACGAAATATGTTTTTATCTTTAAGAGAGGCAATTAAAAAGGCGGAGGAAAATAAAGTTGCCATCGGCCATTTTAATGTTTCCGAGTGCGCGGCGCTGAAAGGAATTTTTCAGGCGGCTCAAGAGTTAAAATTGCCGATAATTATCGGCGTTTCCGAAGGAGAACGCGAATTTATCGGGACAAAACGAATAGCAGACGCCGTTAAAAGTATAAGAGAAGAATTTAATTATCCGATTTTTTTGAACGCCGACCACACTCATTCTTTCGAAAAAATAAAAGAGGCGGTTGAAGCCGGTTTTGACGCCGTGCTTTTTGACGGCGGAAAATTGCTCATTGAAGAAAATATTAAAAAAACAAAGGAAGTGGTTGAATATGTTAAATCCGTCAATCCGGAAATTTTAGTAGAGGCTGAACTCGGTTATCTTGGTTCCAGCTCCGTTATTTTAAAAGAGATTCCGAAAGAGGCCACGATAAAAAATGAAGATTTGACGAAACCGGAAGAAGCGGCGCAATTTATTAAAGAAACCGGAATTGATTTATTGGCGCCGGCGGTGGGCAATTTACACGGTATGCTTAAAAACGCTCCCCAGCCGAATCTTGATATTGAAAGAATCAGAGAATTAAGGAAAGCGGCCGGCGTTCCCCTCGTGCTTCACGGCGGCTCCGGTATTTCGGATGATGATTTCAAAAAAGCGATTGCCGCCGGAATTTCAATTATTCATATCAATACCGAACTTCGTTTGGCCTGGCGAAAAGGCATTGAAAAAGCCTTAACTGAAAAACCCGAAGAAATTGTGCCGTATAAATTACTCCTTACGGTTATTGAAGAAATAAAAAAAGTTGCCGGTTCTCGATTACGATTGTTTAATAAAATATGAAAATATTGATAATAGATTATATTTTATGAATAATCAAAAAAAGAAAATAGTAATTATTGACGATGAAACTTCCTTTTTGAGTATTTTTGAAACAGCGCTCAAAAATGCCGGTTTTGAGGTGAAAGGTTTTTTTGACCCCGAAGAATCTCTGAAACAGGTTTTTAAAGAAAAACCGGATTTAATCCTTTTGGATATTTCAATGCCCGGAATTGACGGACTGGAAGTTTTTGAGCGCCTTAAAAAAGGTTTTGGCCGGAAATTACCGAAAACCGTATTTTTGACCAATTTAGGAGGGACAATGGCCGGCGCGGGTATTGATGAACATTTTGCCAAAAATCTCGGCGCCAGCGGTTATCTTAAAAAATTTGAAGACTTGGAAATAACGGTTAAAAAGGTTCAGGAGATTATAAATGAAGAGTAGGGCGGGTTTTATTATTGGTATTGATGAAGTTGGGCGGGGAGCGCTTGCCGGACCGGTAACCGTTGCCGCCGCGGCTATTCAGGCAAATTCTAAACTCAAAACTCCAAACTCCAAACTAAAATTAAGGGATTCAAAAAAGCTTTCGCCGAAACAGCGCGAAGCTTGGTTTGATTTTATTAAAAAACAAAAAATTCCTTACGCAATCGCGTCGGTTTCGCCGAAAATCATTGATAAAATCAATATCTCTCAAGCCGCCAATTTAGCGGCCGGCCGCGCGTTTAAAAAATTAGCCAATAGCCACCTGGGTTTAGCCACTAAGGTAAAAATATTTTTAGACGGCGGTTTGCGTTTTAATGTCAAATGTCAAATGTCAGATGTTAGATGTGTAATACGAGGCGACGAAAAAATTCCGGCGATTTCTCTCTCTTCTATTGTCGCCAAAGTCCATCGCGACAAGTTGATGAAAAAACTTCATAAAAAATATCCGCGATACGATTTTATTCATAATGTTGGCTATGGCGTGAAAAAACACGCCATAGCGCTCAAAAAATACGGCCCTTCGCCCATTCACAGAAGAAGTTTTAAAACCCCTCTTGCCTAATATAAAAATCCGTGTTATTTGTTTGAGCAGGAAAGACTCGCAAAGAGTCTTAAAATTAACAATTTTATAAGAAATTTTGAATGAAAGGAGGAAAAGATATGAAAATTTTAGTGATTGATGATGAAGAAAATGTCAGACTTATTGTTAAAAGAATAATCAAGGATATGGGGTTTCAAGATTTGGAGGTATTTGAAGCGTCGGAAGGCAGAGAAGGAACGAAATTGATTTTAAATGAAAACGGGGCAATAGACCTTGTGATTACCGATTATAACATGTCTCCCGGAAAAAACGGTTTTGAAGTGGCTAAGTTCGTGAAAGAAAATTATCCGAACATCCCCGTTATTCTTATGACGGCCAACCATTATATGGAAGAAAACGAAGAAACAAGGAATATCGGCATAAAAAGAATTATTCTGAAGCCGTTCAATTTGGAAGAATTCAAAAATGTCATCTGCGAAATAACGGGTGAAAAGTAAAAAGGAGGGATTATGTTTATTAGGGATCATAATAAGAAAGTTATTCTTGGACAGGAAGCTCTATCTAAAATAACCGAGGGTTTTAGACTCGCGGGCGCGCGCATCGTTGCCACTATTGGTTCATGGGATATGGTGCATATCGGCCACGGCCGTTATTTGCGCAAAGCGAAAGAGTTTGGGGATATATTAGTTGCGGGGACGGATAGTGACAGAGCGATTAAATTATACAAAGATCCGCTTAGGCCAATGGTGCCAGAAAGAGAAAGAATGGAGATGCTTAGCTATTTTACGTTTGTTGATATCGTTACATTGGTTGACGATGTTGACGATAAGGGAAAATGGCAGTATGAGTTGCTTAAAATTATAAAACCCGATGTTTTTGTCACGGTAGAAGATTCTTATTCAGCGGAACAGATAGAAGATATTAAGAAATTCGTCAACGAGGTGCAAATATTGCCGCGCCAAGCGGAAACAAGTACTTCCAATATGATTAGGCGGTTTATGAGGGAATTTTTGAATCCGATGGTTAAGCAACTTAAAGATTTGGGATTGCTTAAGGCGGAGGATTTAAAATGAAAATTTTAATATCTCATATTCCGGTTATTCATTCCGGTTATTTGGCGGTATTTAAGAAATACGCGGAAACAGTTGATATGGTGTATATTTTAAGCGAAGAATTTGTTAATGAATTTTCCGACATCCGCGATATTCGCGCACTGCGGCCTTGCGATGTAATTGAGGCGATGAAAGTATTGGTTCCAATGAGATGGGCAAGGCGCGTTTACAGGATTTTGACGCGGCAATCATTATCAGAAATAAAAAAGATAAAAAGACAAGAAATAATTCTGGTAAATGATGAAATTGTCCGAAAATTCGCCGAAAAATATTTGCCGGGCGAAAAAATATCTTTTGACACCGCGTTTTTAAGATGGGACTCCAAATCGGTATTTTCCAGAAAAGACGTTAATTATCATCGTAAAGCTGAAGACGCAATATCAAAGAAATTTATGTCTTTAACGGCGGGAGAGATTAAGAAAACTTCCGATTGGTGGAGGCAAGTGGGAGCCGCGCTTGTGAAAGACGGAAAAGTTATTCTGGCGTATAATAGGCATCTTCCAACGGAACACGCTCCTTATTTTAATGGCGACCCGCGAGACGTGATAGAGGCCGGAAAAATGAGCGAATTTTCTTCGGCTATTCATGCGGAACAAGCCATAATTTCCGGCGCCGCTCGCGATGGAATATCGCTAAAAGGGACAGATTTGTATGTAACTGTTTTTCCTTGCCCAATTTGCAGCAATATGGTGGCTAATGCGGGGATAAAACGGTTATTCTTTTCTTCTGGCCATGCCTCTTTAGATGGAGAAGAGATATTAAAAGCAAAGAAAGTGGAAATAATCTATTGTCCGATAGATTTGCCCGGCGCTTGAAAAAGTGTCCGGGCTTTTTTTAATGAACTTATCCGATTGGAAAATTTACCGGCAAAGATTTTCTTGATTTTAACTTTGGAATAATAAGATGAAAATGAAGATGATTTACCGTTGACCCAGTATGATTAGTATCGCCAAAACGGAGAGTTAAACCGCCGCCTTTTATTTTGAATTTTTTAATCGTCCAGCCGGCAAGATTTTTTATTTCTTTGAAGTCTTTTAAAGTTAAATCTTTGAATTTTTCTTTGTGTTTTTTGCCGATTATCAAAAAGTGATATTTTGTGTTTTTATACGGCCAACTTGATTTGGTTATAAACCAATTTTTAGTTTTTTTAATAATCGGATTTTTGTGGTATTTAAAATTTTCCGGGCAAAAAGGACATTTCCCGTCGGCGACGATACTTTGAATTACTTTCTTGTATTCTCCTTTTCTGGCAAATCGGGGATTAACGAATATTTTCCGATTTTTATTCATATTAATTTTAAGTATCGTAAATTTATTTATATTTTTCAATGATTGACAAAATTTTGTTTTATTCTATTCTAATTTATAGAATTAAATTTAAAATTAAATAGGAGGTGAATTATGAAAGAAAATAATCGTTTATTGATTGAACCGGGTTTTACGCCGATGGTTCATCATATTGTTGGTTCCAGTATCAGTTATTGCTGGTACGTGGCTCTCGACAAAGTGATAACGGATGGAAGAAAATATAAAGTTGAAGCCGGAAGTTTTGAAGGGCAGCATCGGTTAACATTGCCTTTGGTAATTGAAATTCATAAACCATGGATCAGAGATTTAGCTGTTTATATTCCAGAGGGTTCGGGGATTCCGCCGCCGACCACGGAAGAAAAGATTTATAAATATTTTGAATCATTAATAACTCCAGATGTCGCGCCTGACCAGCATTATACTTACGGACAGGACCTTTGGTGGCAAGTGGAAGAAGTAATAGCTTATTTTAAAAAACATGGTTTTGGATCGGCATGCGGTCATATGATTGTCGGGCGGCCGGAATCTTTATTCCATTACAATAGGGAAGTTGATCTTCATGAAATGATTTTGGTTACGGATCGCAATACGGGGAAGCCTTTATGGTCAAGATATATAACGAATGTATGGAATAAAAATGAGCAAGTCCAAGTGAGTTCTCAATGTCTTCGCAGTATTGACTGTTGGGTAGAAAACGGTAAATTGCACTTTTGGATATATTTCCGTTCATGGGATCTCAGGGACGGCTTTCCGGAGAATGTCGGCGGATTCCAATTGCTCAAAGAATATATGAAAGACGTTTTGGGGCTGGAAGACGGGCCGATGATTGTTTCGGGCAAAGACGTTCACGTGTATGAACACGGCTGGCATATTGTTTTAAATCAATTAAAGAAAAACGAAGAAATTCTTTTAAACAGATAAAAAACAAAAAACTCGGCGCCAAAGGAGAAATCCCGCGGCGCCTTTTTATTTTATGAATTTTATATTATATATTATAATGATAATATGAAAAAAGATATAAATTTTCTTTATGAAATTGGTTGTTTGCGATTTATACCAAGAACATGGAGGCATTTTTTGAATGCCGATTTCGCGAATGTTTCTGAACATACTTTAAGGGTCGCTTGGATAGCCATAATTTTAGCGGAACGCGAAGGTGTGAAAGATATCGGGAAATTGTTAAAAATGGCTTTAGTCCATGATATCGCAGAAAGCCGGACCGGAGACGTAAATTATCTGTCAAGACAATATACCGAAAGAAAAGAGTCAAATGCCATCGGCGATATTTTAAAAAATACGGCGATAGAAAAAGAATTTATTGAATTATGGAAAGAATGCGATAAGAAAGAAACGCTGGAGGCGAAAATAATCAAGGACGCGGATAATTTGGACGTTGATTTTGAATTAAAAGAGCAGTTTTCCAAAGGTAATACTATCGGCAGTACATTTAAGGAAATTAGGGAACATGTCGGAAACAGCAAGCTTTATACGGAATCCGCCAAAAAATTATGGAAAGAATTGCTTGATTCTGACCCGCACGAATGGCATAGGCAAGGGAATAATAGATTTAATTCCGGAGATTGGAAAAAATAAATTTATTGACTTTTTTCCAAAAATCCTAAATACTAATTACTAATCACTATTTACTAATCACTAAACAATGGGAGGCGTACCGGTAAAACATCATACTAAATCAAAAGTCGGCCGCAGAAGGTCTCATTTGGCGTTGAAACCGTCAGGTATTTTCGCTTGCGCGAATTGTCAGTCGCCGGTTTTGCCGCATAAAATGTGCGGTCAGTGCGGAAATTATAAAGGAAGGATAGTTAAAGAACCGAAATTGAGAGTGAAGAAATAAAATGGCTACACGGCATTTAGCTCGTTCAATCGTTCTTCAATCTCTTTACGAATGGGACTTTTACAATAAAAAACCTGATTTGACCGAGATTGTTGAGCGCAACATAGAAGAATTTGGCGCCGGCATCAATGAGCCGGAATTTGTCTGGCGGATTGTTAAGGGAGTAACGGAGAATCTTGATTCTTTGGATAAAATTATAACGCAGGCCGCCCCCCAGTGGCCGCTTAGCCAGATTTCAATCGTTGACAGAAATGTGTTGCGAATAGGGATTTATGAATTATTATACGCCGATAAAAATGAAGTGCCGGAAAAAGTGGCTATTAACGAAGCTATTGAATTGGCGAAAAATTTCGGCGGCGCCAATTCCCGAAAATTTATCAACGGCGTTTTGGGAACGGTGTATAAGGAAATGGAAAATAAATAAAATTTAGAATATAGAATTTAGAATTTAGGGTGATTTAAATTGTCCTAAATCCTAAATCCTAAATCCTAAATCCTAAATTTAGTGGATTTATCTTTATTGGAAAAAAAACTCGGCGTTGAATTTAAAAATAAGAATCTTCTTAAAGAAGCTTTAACTCATCGTTCTTATCTTAATGAAAATCCTTCATGGGGTGTTCCTCATAATGAACGGCTGGAATTTTTGGGCGACGCGGTTTTGGAATTGGCGGCGACAGAAAATCTTTTCAGCCGTTTTCCGGATTTAAGCGAAGGAGAGCTCACCGGTATTCGGGCGGCTTTGGTAAATTATCAAATGCTGGCGGAAGTTTCAAAAGACGTTAATTTAAACGAATATATTTTACTTTCTCGGGGAGAGTCAAAAGATACCGGCAAGGCCAGAGAAGTGATTTCCGCCAACGCTTTTGAAGCTTTGTTCGGCGCTATTTATCTCGACTCCGGTTATGAAGCCGCTAAAAATTTCATAGTTCGTTTTGTGATGGCGCGGACGGATGAGGTGATGGAGAAAAAACTTTATAGAGACCCAAAAAGCCTTCTTCAGGAAATTATTCAGGAAAAATTTAAATGTACGCCGACTTATTCAGTGCTTTCCGAGCGCGGTCCCGACCATGCCAAGATATTTAAAGTCGGCGTTTATTTTAACGGAAATTTAGCCGCCGAAGGCGAAGGCCTTTCCAAACAAGAAGCCGAAGTTGAAGCGGCGAAAAAAGCGCTATATGTTTTTAAAATCCCTTGAACTTAACGGTTTCAAATCTTTCGCTTCAAAAACGATTTTGGAATTTCCCGATGGCATTACCGCCATTGTCGGCCCGAATGGAAGCGGGAAATCAAATATTATTGACGGAATTCGCTGGCTTTTAGGGGAGCGGGAATCTAAAAATTTAAGAGGATCTAAAAGCGAAAATCTTATTTTCGCCGGCACACCGAAAAAATCGCGTCTTGGAATGGCTTCGGTCGGGCTTACTTTTGACAATTCTTCGGGATTTTTCCCTGTTGAGTTTAAAGAAGTTGTTATTTCGCGCCGGCTGGCGCGCGATGGCGTTTCTCAATATTTTTTAAATAAATCGGAAGTAAGGCTGAAAGATATTGTTGATTTTTTCGCCCGCGCCCGATTAGGCACCAAGGGTTTGACGATTATCAATCAGGGTTCCAGCGATTTATTTGTAAGGGCTTCGGCCGAAGAAAGAAAGGCGATGATTGAGGAGATTCTGGGGTTAAGGGAATTTCAGTTGAAAAAATCGGAAGCCGAGCGAAAATTGGAAAACACTCTGGTTAATTTGGAAAAAGTTAAAGCGATGACTGAGGAAGTTCTTCCCCGGCTTAGATTATTAAAACGCCAAACCGCCAAATTTGAAAAGCGGGCTGAAGTGGAAAAAGAATTAAAAGAATTGGAAGACGGATATTTTTCTTTTAAAGTCGGCGAAATTTTAGATGAAAGAAAAACAACTGCTCCTCAATTTGAAGAATTGGAAAAGAAAATTATTATCGCCGCCGACGAGCTTAAAATTCTGGAAAACGAAGTTAAAAAAATAGAAAGCGGTTCAAAACGCCATAATCTTAACGAAATCAGGAATCTTAAAAATGATTTATTGGCTAAGCAGTTGAAAATTCAGAAAGAATTGAGCCGGTTTGAGGCGAAATTGGAAATTTTAAGCGCCGTGGCGATTTCCGATGACGCTTTTGAAAATAGGGAAGCGCTTGTTATTCTTAGGGGCGTCAAAGACGGTCTTGAAAAATGTCTGGCGTCCGCCGATTTTAACAAAGCGGCCGCCATAATTAAGGAATTAATGTTAAAAATCGGCGATTTTTTTAATCAGCCGCTTAATAAAAAGTCGTTGGAAATAAATGAATTGGAAAAATCAAAAAACACTTTGATTAAGGAAATTAGCGTTATTGAGGCGGAGCTTCAAGAATTAGGCGATGAAGAATCGCGAATTACGGTAGAATTGGAAGAATTTAACAGTTCTTTTCAAAAAGCCTTTGAAGAGCTGGAAAAGAAAAAAGACGAAATTTCCGGTTTGGAAAATTTAAAACAGAAACTTTTATTCGCGAAAGAAAGAATAGATTTAAGGCTTCATGATTTGGAAGGCCAATTGCTCCAAGCGAGCAGAAATTTGAAAGAATTTTCTTCTTTGCCTCGTCAGCAGGCGGGCGGCTTTCAATCTTCGGCGGATTTCGGCGCTTTAAAAATGGACGAGACCGAAAGGCGGATGCTGAAACTTCGCGGAGAATTGGCAAGCATCGGCGAGATTGACGGCGCCTTGATTAAAGAAGCTAAGGAAACGGAAAATCATTATAATTTTTTATCTTTACAGGTTGAAGATTTAGGAAAAGCGGTTCAAGACCTTAAAATTATAATTCGCGAGCTCAAGGAAAAAATTCATTTGGAATTCAAAAACGCCCTTCATTTAATCAATGAAAAGTTTAATTATTTCTTCCGGTTGATGTTTGAAGGCGGCGGCGCGAAACTAAAATTAAAAACTTACGACCGACGACCGACAACCGACGACAACGAAGAAATTGTGGAAAATAATAATAAATTCGAAATTAAAGAACAAGAAGAAAAAACGGAAGAAAAATCCGGCATTGAGATTGAAGTTAATCTGCCGAAAAAGAAAATAATCGATTTAGAGGCGCTTTCTGGCGGCGAAAAAAGTTTGATTTCCATTGCCGCGCTTTTTGCTTTGATTGCCGTCAGTCCACCGCCGTTTCTGGTTTTAGATGAAATTGACGCCGCTTTGGACGAAAAAAATTCTCGGCGTTTTTCCAATTTAATAAAAGATTTTTCCAATCAGACGCAGTTTATTATCGTTACTCATAACCGGACGGTAATGGAAGCCGCCAATGTTCTGTACGGCGTAACGATGAACGAAGACGGCACGTCAAAGTTATTATCCATCAAATTATAAAAGAAACACTTTTAATACATAAAGATATAATCATTTATTAATTTTACAGATAATTTTACAGATAATTTTACAGAAGAACATTTAATGTTTTTAATGTTTCAGCCAATTTCGGTTATTTCAACGATCGTTGAAATAACCGAAATTGATATGATATAATTATGATATAATCTTGACTTTCAATTTTTTATTTATTAATATTATTATTCATAATAAAAATATATGTTGGCAATCAAATTCAAAAGAATAGGCAAAAAAGGACAGGCCAGTTTCAGAATTATTGTGGCGGAAAAGCGGTCAAAATTGGGCGGCCGTTATGTTGAAGATTTGGGCTGGGCTAATCCCCGAAGCGACGAGTTTAAAATAAATAATGAAAGAGCGGAACATTGGTTAAAAGTCGGCGCTCAGCCGACGGACACGGTTTATAATTTATTGGTAAAATCGGGAGCCGTTAAAGGGAAGAAAAAGCCGGTTCATAAAAAGTCAAAAAAACAGGAAGAAAAAGTCTGATTTTATAAAAAGGTCGAATAAACATAAATAAATGATAGGTTGTAATTGATATGCCAGATAAAGACAAAGAATTTCTTGAATTTCTTATTAAATCAATCGTTGAACACCCGGAAGAAGTTAAAGTTGAGAGAAAAGTTGACGAAATGGGAGTGCTTTTGACTTTAAAAGTTCATCCGACAGATATGGCTCAGGTGATTGGCCGCGGGGGCTTAACCGCCCAGGCGATTCGGTCATTATTGAGAATTGTCGGAATAAAAAATCACGCTCGTGTCAATTTGAAAATTTTTGAACCGGAAGGGTCAACAAGAGAACAAAGATAATCAAAAAAACCGCGCCTTTTGGCGCGGTTTTTGATATAATACATAAAATGCGTTTTAATATTATTACAATTTTTCCTCAGATGTTTAACAGTTATTTAAATGAGTCAATTTTG
The DNA here is from genome assembly GCA_038065955.1 of Patescibacteria group bacterium. Taxonomy (GTDB): domain Bacteria; phylum Patescibacteriota; class Minisyncoccia; order UBA6257; family UBA9933; genus JBBTPY01. The sequence goes on along the minus strand of JBBTPY010000001.1, from coordinate 145,663 downwards.
AAGCGCGCACAGGAAAAAAAATTGATTAAAGTTAAAATCAGCAATTTGCGCGATTTTTCAACGGATAAACATAAAAAAGTTGATGACAGACCGTTCGGTGGCGGACCGGGGATGGTAATGAAAATTGAACCCATTATTAAGGCGGTATCAAATATTAAGTATCCCGCCAAGGGCGAGACTCGTCAAAGGCGGCAAAAATCAAAAGTCATATTATTCACTCCGACCGGAAAACAATTTGACAATAAAATCGCGAGGCAATTGGCGGGAAATTATGACAATCTGATTTTAATCTGCGGCCGCTATGAAGGGATTGATGAAAGAGTTAAGAAAGCAATTAAAGATTTAGGATTTAAAATTGAAGAAATATCTGTAGGGCCATTTGTTTTAACGGGAGGAGAATTGCCGGCGATGATTTTAATAGATGCGGTCTCGCGGCAGATTCCGGGAGTTTTAGGCAAACAAGAATCAATTGAAGAAGGACGATGCGGCGTTGGCGCGCCGGTTTACACTCGGCCGGAAGTTTTTATTTATAAAGGAAAAAAATACGCGGTTCCAAAAATTCTTTTATCCGGCGACCATAAAAAAATTAAAGAGTGGCGCTGCGTTTAAATCGTCAAATGCTTTTCTTGACTTTTTGTTTTTCATCGTTTATTATAAATAATATAAAGGTCGCCGAAAGCGGCCTTGTATTTTAACTAAATAATTATGATTGATATAAAAAATTTAAATCGCGCGATTGAACAAATCGCTGCGGAAAAAAATATTAAACCGTTGGCGGTTTTGGAAGCCATTGAGTATTCCGTTGCCGCGGCTTATAAAAAAGAATACGCTAAAAGAGGGGAAAACATTAAAACCAAACTGGATTTAAAAACCGGCGGGCTTAAATTTTGGAAAGTAAAAACCGTAGTTGATAAGAATACGGTTATTGTAAAAAACAAAGACGAGGAGATTGCCGTTGAACCCGAGTCGGTTATTCCGATTTATAATTCTGACCGCCATATTTTTATTGAAGAAGCAAGGCAAATTAATTCAGACATTCAGATTGGAGATGAATTGGAGATGTCGCTTGAAGCGCATGAAGATTTCGGTCGCATTGCGGCTCAGACCGCTAAACAGGTGATTTTACAGAAAATCAGGGAAGCCGAAAGAGAATCCATTAAAAAAGAATTTCAAGGGAAAGAAGGAGAAATTATTTCAGGCGTCGTTCAGCGAATGGAACGCGGCAATGTTTTTATTGACCTTGGACGGGCGACGGGAGTGATGTTTTTTAATGAAACTATTCCCGGCGAATATTATCGCGTCGGCAATCGGTTGCGGTTTTATATTTTGGCGATTCAGGAAGAAGCCAGACTTCCGGGTATTGTTCTTTCAAGAGCTCATCCGAAATTCGTTTCTAAATTATTTGAAATGGAAGTGCCGGAAATTGCCGAAGGCGCGGTTGAAATAAAAGCGATTGCGAGAGAGTCCGGCAACCGGACAAAAATCGCCGTCGCTTCAAAAATTGAAGGAGTTGACCCGATAGGCGCTTGCATCGGCCAGCGAGGAACCAGAGTAATGGCGGTAACCGGCGAATTAGGCAATGAAAAGATTGATATTATTGAATGGTCGGAAAATCCGGAAAAATTTGTGTCCGCCAGCCTTTCGCCCGCAAAAGTAAAAGCGGTTCAAATTCTTCAACGGCGGGAGGCCAAGGTTTTCGTACCCGATGACCAGTTGAGTTTGGCTATCGGAAAAAACGGTCAAAATGTCCGGCTGGCGGCAAAGCTTACCGGCTGGAAAATTGACGTCCGTTCATTGGCGCGGCCGGATGAGGCGATAGCCGAAGGGATTGCCGAAAGCGCTCCTGAAGGAGAAATCGCGCCGTCCGAGGTTGTTAAAGATGAATAAAAAGAGTAAAATTATTAAATGGATTTATTAAAAATCGCAATTGGTAAAAAATCGCCGGAAATAATTAACGCCGTTATTGAAATTCCAAAAAACAGTCAGAACAAATATGAATTAGATAAAGAAAGCGGCATTATTAAACTTGATAGAGTTTTGTATTCGCCGATGCATTATCCGGCCGATTACGGATTTATTCCGGAAACCAGTTCGCCGGACGGTGATAACTTGGATGTAATGGTTTTGGGAAGCGACCCGCTTTTTCCGGGTTGTATCGTTTCGGTCAGGCCGGTTGGAATGTTAAAAATGATTGACAATGGCGATGAGGATTATAAAATCTTAAGCGTTCAGGCTGATAATCCGCGTTTTGACAATATTTTCGATATTAAAGATTTAAAAATTTCCCACGAGCATTCATTAAAAGAAATCGCTCATTTTTTTCAAGCCTATAAAGAATTGGAAGGCAAAAAAACAAAAATTTTAGGTTGGGAAGGAGCGAAAAAAGCCAAAGAAGAAATTAAAAAAGCGCGTGAAAATTATAAAAAAAGCGTATGAATTTAATTCCAACAGTAATTGAAAAAAATCATATGGGCGAGCGGGCTTATGACATTTATTCCCGTCTTTTAAAAGACCGGATAATTTTTTTGGGCGGGCCAATTAGCGACCAAGCGGCCAATGCGGTTATCGCCCAGCTTTTATTTTTGGAACACGAAGACCCTAAAAAAGACATTACGATTTATCTTAATACTCCGGGCGGAGTCGTTACTGCCGGTATGGCCATTTACGACACTATTCAGCATATTAAACCAGATGTTTCAACTATTTGCGTCGGTATAGCGGCTTCAATGGGCGCGGTGCTTTTAGCGGCCGGTAAAAAAGGCAAGAGATTTTCTTTGTCCAATTCTGAAGTAATGCTTCATCAAGTAATGGGTGGCGTTGAAGGTCAGGCCGCGGACATTGAAATTAACGCGCGTCATATTTTAAAAATTAAAGACAAGATTAACCAGATTTTATCAAAGCATACCGGTCAACCGCTTTCGCGCATTGAAAAAGACACTGACCGTGATTTTTATCTCAGCGCGGCTGAAGCGAAAGAATATGGTTTAATAGATGAAGTGATAAAAACAAAGAATAAATAATAAATAATGTCATTTATTTTATGAAAATAGCTTTTTTTGAAATAGAACCTTGGGAAGCGGAATATGTAAAACAGCGTTTGCCAAACATTGAATTGTCTTTCAGCGAGGCAAAATTAAATAAAGATAATTTGCCGGAAATCCTTCGGCAAAGCTCAGGACAAGCGGATTTTGACGCTGTTTCGGTTTTTGTCGGTTCTGAAGTAAAAAAAGAAGTTATTGACGCTTTTCCGAATCTTCAACTTATTGCCACTCGTTCCACTGGTTTTGATCATATTGATTTGGAGATAGTCAAGGCGCGCGGCATTAAAACCGGTTATGTGCCCGGTTACGGCGATAATACGGTGGCGGAATTCGCCTTCGCCTTATTATTAAGTTTTTCACGGAAAATTTTTGAGGCTGTTCGCCGCGTTAAAGAAGATGAAAATTTTTCTTTTGACGGTTTACAGGGTTTTGATTTGAACGGGAAAACAATCGGTATTGTCGGCGTCGGCAGAATCGGGAAATTTATGGTAAAAATTGCCAAAGGTTTTGGGATGAATGTTTTGGCTTATGACGCTTATCCCAATGAAATTTTGTCAAAAGAAATTGGGTTTTCTTATGTTTCACTCGATGATTTATTGGCGAATTCGGATGTAATCAGTCTTCATATTCCATATACGGAAACCAGTCACAATTTTATTGATTTAGAAAAAATAAATAAAATGAAAAAAGGGGCTATATTAATTAATACCGCCCGCGGCGGCTTGGTTAAAATTGAGGACATAGTCAGAGCTTTAACTGACGGAATTTTAGGAGGATATTGCACGGATGTTTTAAAGGAAGAAGGAATTATCAAGGACGAGCGGGCGTTTCTTTTATACGGCCATCCGGAGGGGCATAATTTAAAAGCGGTTTTGGCAGACCATGTTTTAATGGAAATGCCGAATGTCATCGTTACTCCGCATAACGCTTTCAACACCAAAGAGGCAATTCAAAGGATTCTGGACGCGGATATTGAGAATATAAAATCTTTTATTGAGGCGGGCGAGACGAAATATCAAATTCCGCTGGTGGCTAAATCCTAGCGGCTGTCGATTATGTTATTTGTTTATCTTTTTAATCGTTTGGCATTTCGCACCAAAGAATTTTTTCGCCATTGGTATATCAAGAGTTTTTTTATTTATTCTCATTTCGTCGTTTCTTTGCTGGAAAAAATTGACAGAGTTTTCGCTTTTAAAATAACTCTTCGCCATTTATTCAAACCGCTATACGGCGATTACAGCGTTTTAGGATACATTTTGGGGTTTATTTTCCGATTGGGAAGGTTAATAATTAGCGGATTAATTTATTTAATTCTTATTATTTTAGCCGTTTTTATTTATGCGGTCTGGCTGGCGATTCCTTTTTATATCGTTTATCGGATAATTTTTAAATAGAAAAATTATGGATTTTAATAATTTATATTTTTTCGAGCCGCGGCTGAAGATGAATTTTGCCGGCCGGTTTTTTGTCCGTTTGATTATTTATTTAATTTACGCGGTCTTAACGGCGGCGGCCGCAACTTTTATTTTATCCGACGTGAAGCGTTTATTTTGGCTTGGGGTTTTGATTTTATTATTTCTGGGAGACCGCCTGATTCATTTTGGGCAGGCCGAAAGATCAACGGTGAGTTTTTTGAGGTATCTTCCTCGTCTTAGCCGGCGAAAAGAAAATTTAGGCGTCGTTCAATCGCCGATGTTTAACGCGGCTTATTATCTTTCACCGGCCAGCTTTTCAATATTAGAAAAATCATCCGATAAGGCGCTGATTGTCGGCGGCGATTTTTATCTGTATTTAATCAGATTTTTAATCAGATTACCGGAGATAAAAAAAGGGCTTTCGCGGATGGATGCGGATATTAATGAATTTGCGGCGAAAATAGAAGAATTTATTGAGCTTGAAGAAAATAAAAAAATAAAAAATTCGGCGGAAGATTTATTTTTAAAAGCGGGGAATTTAGTAAAATTGGCTTTTATTCAGGCGATTAACGCCAAAAATAGTTTTATTGACCCTCGCGATTTATTCGCGGCGCTGTCTGGGGCAAATAATAAAAATATCAATCGTCTTTTTAATTTATTTGAAATCAATCCGGCGGATTTGGAAAAAGCGGTGATTTTCAGCCGTTTCAATCGTTTCAACCGTTTGCCGAAATTGCTCGGCGCTTTTGCGCGCCATCCGTTTAAACTTCGCCATCGACCGATGAACAGGGCTTGGACCGCCAGACCGACGCCGACATTAGATAAATATGGCGTTGATTTTACCGATTTGGCGCGGGAAGGCAGTATTGGATTTTTAATCGGCCACAAGCAAGAATATGACAGACTGGTTGATATTTTATCTCGAACGATAAAACCGAATGCGCTTATTGTAGGCGAGCCGGGCAGCGGAAAGGAGACTGTTGTGGCGGCTTTAGCTTTTGGCATTATTAAAGATGAAGTGCCGGAAGCGATTTTTGATAAGCGGCTGGTGTCTTTGGAAATCGGCCGTTTAGTTTCCGGCGCCGCGGCCGGCGAAATTTCGGCGCGGTTTAACAAGATAGCCGATGAAATTGTTTCGGCCGGCAACGTGATTTTATATATTCCGGACATTCATAATCTGGCGAAGACTTTCGGTGAAGGTCAGGTTTCTCCTTCAGATATTTTTTTACCTATTATTAATAACGACGCTTTCCCGCTTATTGGCGCCACTTACCCGCGGGAATATAAACAATTGATTGAGCCAAAAAGCGATTTTATCGACGCTTTTGAAGTAATTCGGGTTGAAGAAATTTCCGAGGATGACGCGGAACGTCTTTTAATTTATGAGGCGGTAATTCTGGAAAGGCAGCATAAAATTACAATCAGTTTCGGCGCCATTAAACAAGCCGTTATTTTGGCTCATAAATATTTTCGGAATAAATTACTTCCTTCCAGCGCCGAAGATTTATTAAAAGAATCTTTAAGTTATGTTTCCCAGCGCGGCGATAAATTGCTTCAGGCGGACGATGTGAGCGCGGTGGCCGAGCGGAAAATCAACGTGCCGATTCACAAAGCTGGCAAAGACGAAGCGGAGAAATTATTGAATCTCGAAAAAATTATTCATGAGTTTTTAGTTGACCAGGAACCGGCCGTTTCCGCGGTTTCGCGGGCGCTCAGGGAATACCGCAGCGGTTTGTCGCGCCAAGGCGGGCCGATTGCTTCGTTTTTATTCGTGGGTCCGACTGGTGTGGGTAAAACCGAATTATCTAAAATTTTGACGAAAATTCAATTCGGAGAAGAAAAAATGATGATTCGTTTTGATATGAGCGAATATCAAAACAAAGAAAGCATCAGTCGGTTTATCGGTTCGGCGGATGGCAAAATCGCCGGCGCTCTTACCGAAGCCGTTATTCAAAAACCCTACAGTCTGATTTTACTGGACGAGTTTGAAAAAGCCCATTCAGATATTTTAAATTTATTTTTGCAGGTTTTTGATGATGGACGGCTTACCGATAGTTTAGGAAGAATTGTTGATTTTACGAATGTCATTATTATTGCCACTTCCAATGCCCATTCTAATTTCATTAAAGAATCAATTGAGGCCAAAAAATTAATGGAACAAATAGGTGAAGAATTAAAGAAAAAATTGACCGAATATTTCAAGCCGGAGCTTTTGAACCGTTTTTCCCAAATCGTGTTTTTTAAAAATCTTTCAACAAATGATATTGAAGCCATTACCGGACTTCAATTAAAGTCTTTGGCAAAAACTTTAGAAGAAACTCATGGCATTAGTTTGGATTTTGATGAAACAATTATTAAACGTATCGCTGAACTTGGCTACGACCCGGTTTTTGGCGCAAGGTCTTTGCGCGGCGTTATTTCCGAAAAAATTCGTTCTGTTTTGGCGGAAAAAATTTTAAGAGAGGAAATTATCAAAGGTAGCGGCGTTAAAGCGATTTTGGAAAACGGAGAAATAAAATTTGTATCGTGATAAATCGAGACCTCGCAAAAATATTCTACGAACTCGCCGATTATCTGGAGATGGAAGGCGTGGCTTTTAAGCCGTACGCTTATCAAAAAGCGGCGATAGCGGTTGAATCTCTAAAAGAAAGCGTGAAAGATATTTATCAAAGAGGCGGCGTAAACGCGCTTAAAGAAATTCCGGGCGTCGGCGAAGGAATCGCCAAGAAAATTGAAGAATATCTGAAAACCGGAAAAATCAAAGAATATGAAAAATTTAAAAAGAAAATTCCGATTGATTTGGACAATATCGTTAAAGTCGAAGGAATGGGCGTGAAAAAAGCCAAAATTCTTTACGAAAAATTGGGAATTAAAAATCTGAAAGATTTGGAGAAAGCCGCCAAATCCCATAAAATCGCGTCGCTCTTCGGATTCGGAGAAAAAACGGAGAAAAACATTCTGGAAGGAATAGAGTTTTTAAAAAGAGACAAAGGCAGGTTTTTACTCGGCGAAATTTTGCCGCTTGTCGGTGAAATAGAGAAAAAATTAAATGGAATCAAAGAAGTGAAAAAAGCGGTTGCTTGCGGTTCAATTCGCCGGCGGAAAGAAACGATAGGCGATGTTGATTTTTTGGTGGTTTCCGATAATCCGGAAAAAGTGATGATTTTTTTCGTTTCGCTTCCCGGCATCGTCAAAATTTGGGGCAAAGGAAAAACTAAAACTTCGGTTCGGTTTGAAGATGGGTATGATATGGATATTCGCGTGGTTCCGGAAAAATCTTACGGCTCCGCGCTTCAGTATTTCACCGGCTCCAAAGAGCACAATATAGTTTTGCGGAAAATCGCGATTGAAAAAGGTTTGAAACTTTCGGAATACGGCCTGTTTCGCGGAGCGAAAATGATTGCCGGAGAAAACGAAGAAGAAATTTACGAAAAACTGGGGCTTAGATGGATTTCGCCGGAACTCCGGGAAAATCAGGGCGAGATTGAGGCGGCCCTTCGGCAAGCTCAGGGCAAGTCCAACGGTCTTCCGAAACTTATTAGGCCGAAAGATATAAAAGGCGACCTTCACTGCCATTCGCATTGGGGGAGCGGCAAAGGACCGGAGATGATTGAAAAAATTATTGAAACGGCAATGGCGATGGGTTATGAATATGTCGGCATTTCCGACCATACGAAGTTTTTGGCGATTGAACATGGCTTGGACGAAAAACAATTAGCGGAGCAACGAAAAGAAATTGATAAAATTAATGTCAAATGTCAAATGTCAGGTGTCAAATGTCGTGTATTACACGGCTGTGAAGCTAATATTTTATCCGACGGCTCAATTGATATTTCCGACGAAGCGCTGGCAAAACTTGATTATGTCATCGCCGGCGTTCATTCGCAGATGAAAATGACGAAAGAAAAAATGACCGAAAGGATTATTAAGGCGATGGAAAATCCGAATGTTGACATAATTTCCCACCCAACCGGCCGGATTTTGAAACAAAGAGACGAATACGAGATTGATTTCGCTAAAATTTTAAAAGTCGCCAAAGAAACCGGCACGATTTTGGAAATCAACGCCAATCCTTACAGGCTTGATTTAAATGATAAAAACATTAGAAAGGCAAAAGAAATTGGCGTTAAAATGATTATTAATACGGATGCCCATCAAAAAGAACAAATGAATTTTATGGAATATGGCATTTTTCAGGCTCGCCGCGGTTGGGCGGCAAAAAATGACATTATTAATTGTTGGTCTGCCGAGAAAATGCTTTCTATGTTAAAATAAAATATGTTAAGAGAGATTTCCGCCGGAATAATTATTTATCGTAAAACAGAAGATGGGCCTAAATTTTTGCTTCTTTATCACGGTCGCGGCTATTGGAATTTTCCGAAAGGCAAAATTGAAAGCGAGGAAAAAAGTTTTCAGGCCGCGGTGCGGGAAACCAAAGAAGAAACCGGTCTTAATCGCAATGATTTGAAATTCGTCAATAATTTTAAAGTAAGCGAAAAATTTTCTTTTTGGCGTCGCATAAACGAAAAAAATGTCAGGGTTTTTAAAATAGTCATTTTTTATCTGGCGCAGACGGACAAAAAAATCGTTTTGATTTCCAATAAAAAAGAAGGCCAGCCACATGAAGGATTTGCCTGGTTCACTTATAAAGAAGCGATTAAAATATTGTTAAAACACAAAGATAGCCAGAAAGTTTTGACGCAAGCGCACGACTTTCTTCTTAAATAAAGTTTCAAAAGTCGTTAGAAGAATACCTTTTATTTTATTTTTTCCACAATTTTTTCAAACACTTTCGGTTCGGTTTTAGCCAAGTCGGCCAAAATTTTTCTGTCTAACAGGATATTTTGTTTTTTTAATCCGGCGATTAGTTTGTTGTAATTTAAACCGATTGCGCGCGCGCCGGCGTTAATTTGAACATTCCATAATTGGCGGTAATTTCTTTTCTTTTCTTTTCGGCCGCGGAAAGCGTGCGTCCATGCGTGTAATAGAGCTTCTTTGGCGGCGCGTTCTTTTGATTTGCGCCCCCACTTGAATCCCTTAGTGTATTTTAATATTTTTTCGCGTTTTTTATGCGCTGTTTTCCCTCGTTTTACTCTGGTCATATTATTTTCCCGACATTAATTCCCCTGAAACATTTTTTTCTTTGAATTTGAGCGCTTCTTTTTTTGGCGCGGCAATGGCCGATGCCCATTGTTCGTCTTAAAACTTTACCCGTTTTTGTAATTTTTATTCTATTGGAAATTGACTTTTTCATTTTTTAATTATTTGCGTCATTAATCCTCTTCCTCCGAACTTCGGCTCCATCGTGATTTTATATTCAGAGTTGATTATTGATAAAAATTCGTTTAATTTTTGTCTCGCCCAGTCTTTCATATATTTCTCTCGGCCTTTTAATATTAAAATAATCCCGACTTTATGGCCTTCATTAATAAATTCCACGGCTTTTTTGGCTTTAATTTCTAAATCGTTTTTGGCGGCCTTGGCGCTGATTCTTATTTGTTTCAGTTCGCTGGTTTTTTGGGCGGCCTTTTGTTTTTTCAGCTCTTTTTCTTTCTGGTAGCGAAATTTATCGTAGCTGATTATTTTGGCGACCGGCGGCTTGGCCGTCGGCGCGATTTCAATCAAGTCTATTCCTTTTTCGGTCGCCAATTTTAATGCCGCCTCAAGCGGCATAATTCCCAAATTCTGTCCGGTTTCGTCAACGACTCTAAGCTCAATCGCCTTTATTTGATTGTTGATGCGATAATTAATAATAATTAATTTTTAAATTTGTGTGGAAATGGGGGCATTGAAGCCCCGTCTGACAATAAATTTATAAAATTTCTACGAGCTTAGTCAAGTTAGGATATAGAATTTAGAAGTTAAAACTTAACGAAATCTTCAAAACTCTTTGCCGATAATTTTCAGCAGATGTTTTCGGCGGAACATCAACCATAGCTTAAAATATTACACCCGGTCTTTTAATTCAAGCGATTAAAAGCGGATGCCGCTTAGGCGAAAGCGAAAGCGGGAGCCAAATAATTGGCTAATCTGTTTTTGGCAGATATGATTTTGATTCGATGATTGACGAGGTGACGAATCGTCCTCGGCTTGCGATTTTATAAAAGTGCTGTCATCGATTCCTGTCATTCCCGTCTGATTTCTCGTTTAACATCCCTTTTCTTTATTAATTCTCTTTTGTCCGCTTTTTTTCTGCTTTTCCCTAACCCGATTTCCATCTTTATTCTGTGATTTTTAGTATAAACTTTTAAAGGAGTCAAAGTCAAGCCTTTTTCATGAATGCGGCCGATTAAGTTTTTTATTTCCAATTTTTTCAGTAAAAGCCGCCGCGTTCTTTTGGAATCGTAATTTTTCGGCGCGTTCTTCGGTTGGTAAGCCGGAATATCGGCGTTAAGAAGCCACGCTTGATTATCGCGGATGACGGCGTAAGAACCGGCGAGGTTTATCCTGCCGTTTTTTATTGATTTAACTTCAAATCCTTTTAATTCAATCCCGGCCTCAAAAGTTTCAAGAATTTGGTAGTCAAAATACGCTCGTTTATTGGCGGCGATAATCATTTATTAATTTTACCCCGTTAGAAGCAGAATGTCCCGTGGCTTGCCGCGGGGATGAATGCTCTCTGTTGTTTTAGCGAACACGGGGTTTAATGTCTCGCGTGAGCTTCTAACGGGGTTTACAGGAGAATATTTAATGTTTCAGTCAATTTCGGTTATTTCAACGATCGTTGAAATAACCGAAATTGATGTGATATAATTCTTATAATTTTTTATGAAAAGATTTTTATGAAAAGAAATGAAAATTTTATAAAAAGAAACAAGGGGAAAAGATTACAATTAGGACCAGTGGCTCAAAAAATTCTTCTTCTATTGGAGGGCGGCTTGGTTTTATCTTTAACGCAAAGACCGGATGCGTATTTTAGAATTGTTGATGGGATGAAAAAAGAATGGAAAGATATTAATAGACGCACCCTCCACGAAGCGATTAAAAATCTATACAGGTCAAAATTAATTGATTATAAAGAAAATGATAATGATACAATTACTTTGGTTTTAAATAGCGAGGGAAAAAAGCGGGCGCTTACATACAATTTAGATAAAATAGAAATAAAAAAACCGTCGCAATGGGATGGATTATGGAGAATGGTTATTTTCGATATCCCTGAACATCTTAAACAGGGAAGAAACGCGCTGGCGGTTAAATTGAAACAATTAGGGTTTTACCCGCTCCAAAAAAGCGTTTTTATTTATCCTTACGAATGCCAAAATGAAATAGATTTTATCGTGGAAATTTTTAATTTAAAGCCGTATGTCAGAATAATACTTGCTAAAAAGACAGACATTGATTTAGATTTGAAAAATAAATTCGGAATTAAATAAAATTAGTGAAATTTTTAAAGCGGGAAGCATTTATTTTTAAGTGGAATATTCACATTTTTATATAAATTTATATATATTGTCGATGAAAAATAGTTTTGTATTTAGATAGTTATTCAGATAGTTTTTGTATTCTACAATTTCGGTTATTTCAACTATCGTTGAAATAACCGAAATTGAGTTTTTATTCAAATTATTTTTATTTTAAAGGTTAAAATTTAAAATTAGAAATAAAAAAAGGCCTACTCAGTAAATAAATTACTTTTCGGCCATGAGAAAATTTTGTCCCGAGTCTGATTAGTTCCGGCCAGCATAGTCTTAACTTTAGACTAATTGCCTGCCGGGTTTTTCTCCTGAACAAAGGGCGGTATTTCAACGGCGACTCAGTTTACCGCTGGCGCGTGGTCCCTTGCTGGACGCTTAAACTTCATAGTCTCCCGCCTATCCTACACAGTGTTCTTGCCAATCAGACAAGAATGGGAGGAGTCGAACCCCACCTACTTTTACCTTTTTTTAAGGAGGACATATTACCTAGCAAGCGATAATATGCTGTCCTTGGTAAAAATTTCTTTGCAGGCCTACCACTAGCATTCCCAGGACAAAGGATTGTTTCTTTAATAAACTTTTTTGTTCTGATTGTATTAAATAAAAATAATAATGTTTTGTCAATAGTTTAAAGTTTCTGAAATAAAAAAGAGGGCAAGTTTTATGAATTTTACCCTCTTAATTTTTCCAAAAGAATTTTTCCTTTCGGCGTTATGTAATATCTTCCGTCAACATTGCGTTTGTCTATCAATCCTTCTTTTTTCAGTTGAGAAATAATGATTTTAAATTTCAAATCGTCTTTCTTGTTTTCAGAAAGAAGATTTTTCTTAATAAGCCATTCTCTCATTTCTTTATAAGCGAACATATTGCCATGGCGCATTAAAAAAAGCAGATTTATCCCCGCACCTTGTAAGGTGTGGGGGTTTACTGATTCTTCTATCATATAACCTCCTTATTTAATTTGATTTAATTGCTATGTTAATTATAATGAAAACAATGATTAAGTCAAAAATTTTCGATTATCTTAAAAAAGTTATTAAAGAAAAAATAGAAATAGAAGTTTTCGTTCCGGAGAATGAGCAATTTGGGCATTATTCTTCTAATGTGGCGTTAAAACTCGCCACATTAGCGCGGAAGAACGCGGATTTAAACGCGGAATTGCGCGGAAAGAATCCCATGCAAATAGCCGAAGAAATAAAAACCGCGCTATCATCAATGATAGCAAGGGATTTTTTTGAAAAAATTGAAGTGGCGACACCGGGATTTATCAATTTTTGGATTTCGGAAAAAGTTTTACAAGACGAATTAAAAGAGATTTTGAAGAAAAAACAAAATTACGGCAAGTCAGCTGTCAGAGGTCAGATGTCAAAAGTTCAGATAGAGTTTATTTCCGCCAATCCCACCGGGCAGTTAACAATCGGCAATGGCCGGGGAGGATTTTTCGGCGATGTTTTGGCGAACATTTTGAAATTCGCCGGTTATAAAGTAGTAAAAGAATATTATGTCAATGATGCCAAAGCGAGCACGCAAATAAAAGAACTCGGCAAAACAGCGCTTGGCGAAGGCAATATTTATAAAACAAAAAATTTAGAATTAATAATTAAGAATTTAGGCGAAAAACTTAAAAATATTACGGATTACGGTAAAGCGGGTAATTTATTGGCGCGGGAAATTCAAAAAGACAACAAAAAATTTATTGAAAAAGGTTTGAAAATAAATTTTGACAAATGGTTCAGCGAGGAGAGTTTGTATAAGAACGGCGCGGTTGAAAAATTACTTGACGAATTGAAGCGCAAAAATTTGGTTTATGAAAAAGGCGGCGCTTTATGGATGAAGACTAAAGATTTCGGCGACAACGAGGATAGAGTGTTGGTGCGGGCGAGCGGCGAGCCGACTTATTTTCTGCCGGACATGGCTTATCATTTAAATAAATTTAAAACTCGGAAATTTACTCAAGTTATTGATATTTGGGGAGCGGACCATCACGGCTATGAGCCGCGGCTTCGCGCCGGGTTAAAAGCGCTCAGTATTTTTGAAAACGGTGACGGAAAATTTAAAGTAATTATTACTCAATTAATTCGCTTAATTAAAGAGGGCAAAGAAGTGAAGATGTCAAAGAGAAATGGTGAGTTTATTACGCTTGATGATTTAATCAAGGAAGTCGGCTTGGACGCGACCAGGTTTTTCTTTTTAATGAGTTCATCGGATACGCATATGAATTTTGATTTATCTTTAGCGAAAGAGCGTTCAATGAAAAATCCGGTTTATTATGTCCAATATGCGGCGGTCAGATGCGGTGGTATTTTACGGAAGTCAAATGTCAAATATCAAAAGTCAAGGATTAAATTTGATTTATTAAGCACTAACGAGGACTTAAATTTAATAAGACAGTTGGCGCGGTTTTCGGAAGTGATAAAAGAGGCGGCGAATAATTATAATCCGCAGATTTTGGCGCGATATTCTTTGGATTTAGCGAAAACTTTTCATAATTTTTACGAAAAAGAAAGAATTATGGGCGCAGAAGAGAATTTAATGGCGGCGCGTTTAGAATTAATAAAAGCGACGCAAGTTATTTTTAAAAATTTATTCGGGCTGCTCGGCGTAAGTATGCCGAAAAAAATGTAATGAAGTTAAATTTCAAAAAAATTATATTGATGATTTTAGGCATTTTTGCCGGAATTATTTTTTTATTTATCGGCAAGGCAAATTTAACGGATAATTCCGAAAAAGTTGTTTTAAACATAGATGGACGCGATTATGTTTTGTTTATGGCAAAAACCGCGCTTGAAAAAACGCGCGGGCTTTCGGGAATTACGGAATTGAAAGGCGCCGATGGAATGATTTTTTATTTTGAACCGGTTCAAAAGCTGATTTTTTGGAATAAAAACACGCATTTGGATTTAGAGCTTATTTGGATGAAAAGCGGCGAGATTGTCGGTCGAGATTTTTTGCCGTCGGAAGACGAGGCGGGATTGATTATTAAAACTTCGCCGGAAGAAGTTGATTTGGTGGTAGAGTTGGTGAAATCCAGATTTTAATTTATTGCGCGAATTAAAATATTATGTCCTCAATTTACCCACATATGTGGTTAAATTGAGGACATTGTCAAAACTCAACACATTGTTGATTCTCTTGTAAAAATTTTCATTTTCTGTTTTAATAATCTTTAGTTTTTTGAAAATTTTCAAATAAGGATAAATATAAAAACCAATTAAAAAAGGAGGGTGTAATGATTGAAAAAACAGACAATAAAATCGTAAAGTTTCCAATTGAGATTACGGAAAAAGAGTATGACGCATTGATTTCTATTAGCGGAGGCGATGTTGAAAAAATGGCAACAGATTATTTAAGAGAAGTGGCGGCCGGAGCGGCAGGGAAGAAAAAAATAAAAAGTTTCAAAAAGAATTGTCCATTTTGCGACAGAACGATAACAATTTATACAGACGGTCGGAGAATACTTTTGAATTCTACAAGGCCGGATTTGGCGTGAAAGGAGGAGAAGATGAAAAATTATCAGAAAGATGTTTTTCAAAATTTTGACAATTATGTTAAAAGTCAGGTAGAGCGCTCTCAAAGACGCAATATTCTTCTTCAAAATGGCAATAAATTTTGTCTTTTGAAGTATGAAGGCCACGATTTCGAGGTTTTAGATTGTAATAGTCACAGAGTAAATAGAAATTCATATGTTTCGACATTTAACTGGTTTCTTGCGCGCACAAAAGAAGAAAGGCGGAAAATAGAAGAAAGGCAAAATCGCGAATGGAAAAGATATCAGGGCAACATATACGGCACGCATTGTCTTGATTTTGAAATGGACGAAGAATTCGGAATTTATCTTCCATCTTCGTCGAGAAGAGACGTTTTTATAACGCTTGCCACGGAAAGCGTTGACGGCAAAGTTACGCCGATGCAGTCTATTGAGATTATTGCGGGCGATCAGATTATTTCTGCGCGCCTTAGAGAAATAACGCGTCCGAAATATTTTGACAGCGTTATATCTCCGTTTTTAGACAGTTGGCCGACCGCGTATCAAGTTCCTCGGTGGAAAAACAGATGGTTTTTTAAAACAAATCGTTGGAAGTTGTTAGAAAAATACGAAAAAGTCGTAAAAGAGCTTGACCATGGCGCGTTTGTATATGTCGGGTGTAAAGAAGAAGTTTATTTGCTTGCGTTGGCAAAAGATAACGACGGCAAGCCGTATATGCAGGGGACATACACGACAAGCGCAAGTCCGCCTTTCTATTTTTCCAATAATTATTTGGATTTTATTTCGCGGTTTAACGCGGAAAAGACGAAATTTAAAGGAAATGGTTCGTGCAATGTCGTTCGATATCGTACTTATGATATTCCGGGATTTAATGATATTTCTTTTGTTTTTCCTCAAATGGGACGAAGTCAAGATTGTAAAAATACAATTTTTACAGGAGAGCCGGATATTATAACCGGCGATATAGATGAAGCGCTGGCGCATTTCGAAACGACGGACTTCTCCGAATTTTCCGATATTGTGAAAAAATACGAGGAAACAATACTAATCCATTTGTCTTCAGGTAAGCCGAACGGCAGATATTATTACTGAGGTAGTTATTTAACTATGGGCGAGAATTCAATCTCGCCCTCTTTTTTTGAAAATTTTATAAATTAAGACATTTTTTATTAAAAATTTTTATGTTAGAATATCAAAATGTCCGAAAATAGGGAAAAATTTAATATCAATAAATTAGAAGAAGAAATTTTAAAATTTTGGCAAAAAAATAAGATTTTCGAAAAATCCATTGAAAAGCCCGCCGGTAAAAAACCGAAAGGCGGTTTTGTTTTTTATGACGGGCCGCCTTTTGCCACCGGCTTGCCGCATTACGGCCATATTTTAGCGTCAATCATAAAAGACGCGGTGCCGAGATATCAGGCGATGAAAGGTAAAAAAGTTCCTCGCCGTTGGGGCTGGGATTGCCACGGCTTGCCGATTGAAAATGAAATAGAGAAAAAACTCGGATTGAAAACGAAAAAAGACATAGAGCGAATCGGCATTGAAAAATTCAACGAAGCCGCCGAAGGCGCGGTTTTGGAATACAGGGACGAATGGAAAAAAATAATTCCCCGAGTCGGCCGCTGGATTGACATGGAAAACGATTATAAAACGATGGATTGGACTTATACGGAATCCGTCTGGTGGGTTTTTAAGTCGCTTTTTAATAAAGGGCTTATTTATGAGGGATATAAGCCGATGCATCTTTGCCCGCGATGCGAAACAACTTTGGCGAATTTTGAAGTGACGCAGGGATATAAAGATATAACCGATATTTCGGTTGTCGCTAAATTTGAATTAGAAGATGAACCAAACACTTTTGTTTTAGCTTGGACGACAACTCCTTGGACGCTACCGGGGAACGTGGCGCTTGCGGTAAATCCGGATATTAAATATGGAAAAGTAAAAATAAAAAACGAATTTTTTATTGTTGCCGAAAATCTTTTAGTAAAAACATTTCCATTTGAAGGAGAAACTACTCTTATTGGATTGCCTATTAAAGGTAAAGATTTAATCGGTAAAAAATACAAACCGCTTTTTAATTATTACGCAGAAGATAAAAATTTAAAAAATTGTGAAAACGGCTGGAAAATTTACGCCGATGATTTTGTAACAACTAATGAGGGCACCGGTATAGTTCATATTGCGCCGGCTTTTGGCGAAGACGATATGAATTTGGCGAAAAAAGAAAATTTGCCGTTTATTCAGCACGTTGGGATAGACGGAAAATTTAAGTCGGAAGTAAAAGATTTCGTCGGATTGTCCGTAAAACCGAAAGAAAATTCGCAAGCGACTGACATTGAAATAATTAAATGGCTCGCCAAGGAAAACAAACTTTTCAAAAAAGAAAAAATTATCCATTCTTATCCGCATTGTTGGCGTTGCGACACGCCGCTTTTAAATTACGCGGCAAGTTCTTGGTTCGTTAAAGTTGAAGAGATAAAAAATAAACTGATTGCCAATAATAAAAAAATAAACTGGATACCAAAACACATCAGGGACGGCCGTTTCGGCAAATGGCTGGAAGGGGCGCGCGATTGGGCGATTTCGCGTTCAAGATTTTGGGGAGCGCCTTTGCCGGCTTGGAAATGCGAGAGATGTGATAATTTGGAAATAATCGGCTCTTTAGATGATATAAAAAGAAAAACGGAAAAGTCCGGCAACAGATATTTTATGATGCGCCACGGCGAAGGAGAAAATAACACGTTAGGCGTCGTTAATACAAGCGTTAAAAATAAAGATAAATTTTCTCTTACGGAAAAAGGGAAAAAACAGGTTTTAGCGGTGGCAAAAAAAATAAAAAAAGAAAAAATTGATTTTATTTTCGTCTCTGATTTTCGCCGCGCCAAAGAAACCGCCGAGCTTGCCGTAAAGGCAATCGGTTGGGAAGGGAAAATAATTTTTGACAAACGGTTAAGAGAGGTCAATACTGGAATTATTGACGGGAAAAAAATTGAAGAATACCGGAATTTCGCGCCGCTTGAAGAGAAATTTTATAAAACGCCGCCGGAGGGCGAAAATCTTACGGAATTAAAAAATCGGGTCGCGGAATTTTTGTATGAAATTGAAAATAAATATCAAAATAAAAATATTTTAATCGTTTCTCACGAGTATCCGATTTGGTTGTTTTTTGCCGCCACTGTCGGCGCCGATGCGAAAAAAGCCGTGGAAATTAAGTATGCGAAAGCCTTAACGAATGGGCACACACGAATAAATAAATCAGATGATTTTATAAAAACCGGAGAAGTAAAAAAATTGGATTTTATTCCGCTTCCTCATAATCAAAATTATGAGCTTGATTTGCATCGGCCGTATATTGATGAAATGAAATTTACTTGTTCCTGCGGCGGAGAAATGCGTCGAGTCCCGGAAGTTTTTGACTGTTGGTTTGAATCCGGTTCAATGCCTTACGGACAGGCGCATTATCCGTTTGAGAATAATCAAAAATTCGGATTTCCAGCTGAATTTATCGCCGAGGGCATTGACCAGACGCGCGGCTGGTTTTATACGCTTTTAGTTCTTTCAACGGGGCTGTTTAATAAGCCGGCTTATAAAAATGTGATTGTTAACGGCATTATTCTTGCCGAAGACGGCCAAAAGATGAGCAAGCGTCTAAAAAATTATCCGGACCCGATGGAGATTGTTGGAAAATACGGCGCCGACGCATTGCGGCTTTATCTTTTGTCATCGCCGGCGGTGCGCGGAGAAGATTTGAATTTTTCCGAAAAAGGCGTTGATGAGGTTTATAAAAAAATAATTATGCGTCTTTGGAATGTTTATCAATTTTACGATTTATACGCGGATAAGAAGGTGTTAAGTGTCAAGCGTCAGGTGTCAGGTAAAAATATTTTGGATATTTGGATTTTGACGCGGCTTAAACAACTAATTAAAGAAGTGTCCGAGGCGATGGATAATTACGAACTTGATAAAGCCAGCCGGCCGCTTGGAGAATTTATTGACGATTTATCCACTTGGTATATCAGGCGCTCGCGTGAAAGATTTAAAACAGAAGGCAGAGATAAGCAAAATGCCATTGCGACAACTCGATTTGTTTTATCTGAATTTTCAAAAGCGAGCGCGCCTTTTGCGCCGTTTATCAGCGAAACGTTGTATCAAAGTGTCAAGTGTCAGGTGTCAGGTGTTAGAAATATAGAATCAGTTCATTTAGAAAAATGGCCCGCCTTCGTTAAAACTTCGGCGGGTAAACCGAAAATTGATAAAAAATTGATTGAGATGATGGCGGAAACGCGGAAAATTTGTTCGCTTGGCTTAGACGCGCGGCAGAAATCGGGCATAAAAGTCCGGCAGCCGCTCGCAAAAATAAGTATCAAGTATCAAGTATTAGGTATCAAGAATAATAAAGAATTATTGGAATTGATTAAAGATGAGGTGAATGTCAAAGAAATTATTTTTGACAAAAATATCGCGAGCGATGTTGAATTAGACATAAATATTACGCCGGAATTAAAAGCTGAAGGACAATTGCGCGAATTGACGCGCGTCATTCAAGATTTGCGCAAAGAAGCCGATTTTATTCCAAAAGACGTGATTATTTTAAATATTCACGCCGACGATTATTTTCAAAAATTGATAAGCAAGAATATGGAGAATCTTAAAACCGAAGTGGGCGCCAAAAAAATTGAATTCGCGAAAACAGATAAATTTACCGTTGAATCGGAAACGAAAATTGACGATTCAGAAATTTGGCTCGGCATAAAGAAGATTTAACAAAATAATAGTTTATTCCAATATTCTCAAGAATTTTGGAATAAAAATATAAAATTTTATGGTGAAAATTTACAATAAATTAGTAAGAGATAAAATTCCAGAAATTATTGAAAATGATGGCGAAAAGCCGAAAATAAGGATACTGGACAACGAAGAATATAAAAAAGAATTAAAAAAGAAATTAGTTGAAGAAGTTCAGGAGGTGGTTTTAACGGGAAATAACAATGATTTATTAAAAGAAATCGGCGATATTTTAGAAGTGATTGAAGCCATGGAAAAAGCTTTTGATTTGAATAAAAATCAAATTTTGAAAACAAAAGAAGAAAGAAAACAAGAGCGCGGCGGCTTTGAAAAAAAGATATTTTTAGAAGAAACTGGATAAATTTATGAATTTTCAATTTCCGAAGAATTTTTATTGGGGAGCGGCAACTTCGGCTCATCAGGTTGAAGGCGGCAATATAAATGATTGGAGCGAATGGGAAAAAGAAAATGCCGAAAGATTGGCAAAAGAATCCGAGAAAAAATTGTGGGGGAAAAACTAAGATAAAATTAAATTAAATCAATGTCAATAATCACTAATTTAAAAAATCTGGCGAAAAATGATTTAAGAAAAAAGACGCTTCAAATCGCAGAGGCTGGTTATGAGGCGATTGAGATTGAAAAAATCATTAAAAACCGGATTAAGATAAAAAACGGCGTTTTAGAAATTATTGAATATGTTGGCGCGAGCGGTAGCGCCAAAAATTCGCTTAAAATTAATTTAAACGATTTTAAGCGGATTTTCATTGTCGGTGTCGGGAAGGGTTCCGCTTTGGCGGTTTCAAATTTGGCTGAAATTTTAGGTGAAAAATTGGTTCGCGGCATCGCGCTGGATATTTTTATTGTCAAAGGTCAGAAGTCAAATGTCAGATGTTTTAAGGGAACTCATCCTTTCCCCTCTGAACAAAATATTATTGCCACTCAAGAAATCATTAAACTGGCGAAAAGTTTGAATAAAGACGATTTACTCATTACTTTTATTTGCGGCGGCGGTTCGGCTTTGGCTTGCGCTTCCGAATCCGAGCTTAATGAATCAATTTCGGCGATTAAAGAATTAACCAAATCAGGAGCCGCCATTTCAGAGCTTAATGCCGTTCGCAAGCATTTGTCAGGAGCGAGATTTAAGGGCGGCGGGCTGACTATGGAAGCTTATCCGGCAAAAGTCGTTTCTTTGATTGTTTCCGATGTTTGCGGCAATGATTTATCAATGGTTGCTTCCGGCCCGACGGTCTTTGATAAAACGACTAAGATTGATGCCGAAAATATTTTGAAAAAATACGGAATTGACGCGGGAAAATTTCATTTAAGCGAAACGCCTAAAGAGCAAAAATATTTTAAGAAAGTTGACAATATTTTATTTGTCTGCAATCAGGACGCGGTTATGGCAATGATGAATAAAGCCGAAGAATTGGGTTTTAAATCAAAAATTCACTCCTTAGCGCTGGAAGGAGAAGCAAGCGCGGCGCTATCATCAATGATAGCGAAAATTAAGACAAATGAAGTTTTAATCGCTGCCGGAGAAACGACTGTAAATTTGAATCACGAATCCCCGAAGCAGAACAAGTTCGCTACGGGGCAGGCAGGAATTATGAATTATGAATTGGGCAAGCCCTTCGGCGCGGTTCAGGGCAAGCCCTTCGGCGCGGTTCAGGGCAAGCCCTTCGGCGCGGTTCAGGGCAAGCCCTTCGGCGCGGTTCAGGGCAAAGGCGGGCGCAATCAGGAAGCAGTGCTCGGTGCGCTAGTCAAATGTCAAATGTTAAATGCTTTGTATCAGGATTCAGTTTTTATTTCTTTTACTTCAGACGCTCGCGACAATACCGAGGCCGCCGGAGCTATCGGCGATTCTTTGACTTTGGAAAAAGCGAAAAAATTAAAATTAAAACCGGAAGAATTTTTAAAAAACCACGACTCTTTCAATTTCTTCAAAAAAACCGGCGACTTGATATATGCCGAGCAAAAATGTTTCAATGTGGCGGATTTGATGGTAATATTAAAAATATCAAATAATGAACTAATAAAAGGTCGTTTTAAAAATTATAAAATAATTATGTCCAATAAAAAGAAACCGAAATCAAAGTCAAAACCGAAACTGAAAAAGAAAAATAAAAAATAATAGAAAAGTCGCATAAATTTATAAATGTAAAATAAAAATGGTTAAAATTGGCCAAACGATTTCAGATTTTGAATTGGAAACTTTTCAAAACGAGGAAATCAAAAAAGTAAAACTATCAAATTACCGCGGCAAATGGCTTGTATTGCTGTTTTATCCGGCGGATTTCACTTTTATTTGTCCGACGGAATTGGAAGAAGCGGCGGAACATTACGAAGAATTTAAAAAAAGCGGCGCGGAAATAATGAGCGTAAGCACGGATACGGTTTTTGCTCATAAGGCGTGGCATGACACTTCGCCGGCCATCAAGAAAATCAAATATCCGATGGCGGCCGACCCGACCGGAAAACTTTGTAGAGAATTCGGTACTTATATTGAAGAAGAGGGATTGTCGTTGCGGGGGAGTTTTATTATTGACCCGGACGGGGTTTTAAAAGCCTGCGAGATTCACGACAACAGTATCGGCAGAAGCGCGGCCGAGATTTTAAGAAAACTTCAGGCGGCAAAATTCGTCAGGGACAACAAAGGCCTGGTTTGCCCGGCGAGCTGGAAGCCCGGCGGAAAAACTTTAAAACCCGGGTTGGATTTAGTCGGGAAGATATAAAATAATCCCCAGAAAATTCTGGGGATTATTTTTTTTGTTTTAATGATGTATAATAAAAACAAATGAATAAATTATTTATTGAAATTATCGGTTGGTATGGCGTATTAGCAATTTTAATAGCTTATCTTTTTATTAGTTTTGGAATAATCGGCGCGGAAAGCGCAACATATCAAATTTTAAATTTTAGCGGAGCAATCGGAATTATTGCTATTTCTTTATTGAAAAAAAACATACCAACCAGCAGCGCTTAATTTTATTTGGTCGTTAATAGCTTTTATCGCTTTATTAAAAATTATTTTTTAAATATGAAAATTTTCATCAAAAAATTAAACGAAGTCGGCATAAAAGACATTGCCGAGGTGGGCGGAAAGAACGCCTCTCTCGGCGAAATGATTCAAAATTTAACGCCGAAAAGCCTGCCTGCCGGCAGGCAGGGAGTAAAGATTCCGGGCGGGTTTGTTGTTACTGCGGAAGCTTATCGCTATTTTTTAGAAGAAATGAGATTGAAAAAATTTATAAAAGAGGCGCTTAGCGGTTTAAACACAAAAAATTTAAAAGATTTATCAAGGCGTGGAAAACTTATCCGCGAAACGATAAAAAAAGCGGAATTTCCGGATGATTTAAAACAAGAAATTGTTAAGGCGTATCGGCAAACAGAGAAAGAATACGGCAAAAACGTTGATGTTGCCGTACGTTCAAGCGCCACGGCCGAGGATTTGCCCGGCGCTTCTTTTGCCGGCGAGCATGAAACTTATTTGAATATCCGCGGAGACAAAGAAGTTTTGAAAGCGGTAAAATCGGCGATGGCTTCGCTTTTTACCGACCGCGCCGTTTCTTATCGCGTCGATAAAGGATTTGACCATTTTAAAGTCGCTTTATCGGTCGGCGTTCAAAAAATGATTCGCTCGGATTTGAGCTGTTCCGGCGTAATGTTTACTTTGGACACGGAATCCGGTTTTAAGGATTCGGTTTTGATAAACGGTTCATGGGGACTTGGCGAAATGATTGTTCAAGGAGAAGTGACGCCGGATGAATTTTTAGTTTTCAAAAAAACTAATGCGATTATTGATAAAAAACTCGGCGTTAAAAATCAAAAAATGATTTATTCGGAAGGCAAAGGCGTTTCCGTTAAAAATACGAAAATAATTAATACTTCTCAAAAAGAAAAAGAAAGTTTTGTTTTAAGCGATGACGAAATTTTAAAACTGGCAAAATGGGGGATTTTAATAGAAGAGCATTATTCGACAAAAAACGGCAAATGGACGCCAATGGATATGGAGTGGGCAAAGGATGGGAAAACGGGTGAGTTATATATTGTCCAGGCAAGACCGGAAACTATACATGCCAGCCGCGATTTCTCCAAAATAAAAGAATATATTTTGTCAGATGTTAAAGGTCAAAGGTTAAATGTTTTAGTCAAAGGGGCATCGGTTGGAAGTAAAATCGCAACGGGTAAGGCGCGTGTAATTTTAGGCGCTAAAAATATCGGACAATTTAAGGTCGGTGAAATTTTGATTACTGATATGACAGACCCGGATTGGGAACCGATTATGAAAATCGCTTCGGCGATTGTAACGGACAAAGGAGGACGAACATCTCATGCGGCAATAGTAAGCCGCGAACTTGGCATTCCTTGTATTGTCGGTTCGGAAAGCGCCACTCGAAAAATAAAAACTGGCCAAATGATTACGGTTGATACGACCGGCAGCGATGGTTTTGTTTATGATGGCGCTTTAAAATTCAAAATAATTGAACACGATATTAAAAAATTGTCGCGGCCGAAAACTAAAATAATGCTTAATATTGCCACGCCGGAAACCGCTTTTGAAAAATCTTTTTTGCCGAATGACGGCGTGGGATTGGCGAGAGAAGAATTTATTATCGCCGGAGATATCGGGATTCACCCAAATGCTTTGATAAATTATAAAAAAATGCCGGCGAAAATTAAAAACGCGATTGATAAAAAAATTATTGGCTACAAAGACAAAACTCAATTTTATGTTGATAAGCTCGCTTACGGTATCGCGAAAATTGGCGCGGCTTTTTATCCGAAACCGGTAATTTTAAGATTTTCTGATTTTAAAACAAATGAATACAGAACGCTTATCGGCGGGGAATTGTACGAGCCGTCGGAGGAAAATCCGATGATCGGCTGGCGCGGCGCTTCAAGATATTATCATCCGAATTTCGCGGCGGCGTTTATTTTGGAACTTAAAGCCGTTAAAAAAGTCCGCGAGGAGATGGGCTTGGATAATGTGGAAGTAATGGTGCCGTTTTGCCGGACGCCGGAAGAAGGCAAAAAAGTTTTGGAAATTATGAAAAAAAACGGTTTGTTTTTAGAGTCAAATGTCAAAAGTCAAATGTCAAAAGTCAAAGTATATGTCATGTGTGAAATTCCTTCAAATGTCATTTTAGCCGATGAATTTTTGGAAATTTTTGACGGAATGTCTATTGGTTCAAACGATTTGACGCAGTTAACTGTCGGCATTGACCGTGACGGCAATGAAATGATTCGCGGCATTACTAATGAAAACGACGAATCAGTAAAAAAATTGATTTCCGAAGTTATCAAAAAATGCAAAGAAAAAGGCAAATACATCGGAATTTGCGGTCAAGCGCCGTCGGATATAGAAGGATTCGCCGAATTTTTGGTGGGACAGGGGATTAACAGCATTTCTTTGAATTCGGATACGATTATTAAAACAACGCAGAAAGTTTATCAAAAAGAAAAAAAATGAAAATTTTAGAGTATTTAGTTTTAATATCCGGCATTGCGATGAGTTTGGCTAGTTTCCCTCAAGCGTATAAAATTTTTAAAACAAAAAGCGCGCGAGATGTTTCATTAATTACTTACACGCTATTTTTTATTGGAGGAATAATTTGGGTTATTTATGGCATAAATATCGGAAATTTCCCGATTTTATATTCTTACGCCTTAGGTAATATTTCGTCTTTATTTGTTTTAATAGGAATATTTAAATATAAGAATTAATAATTCGCGCTTTAAATGAAAATCAGCGACATTAATATAAAAATCATTTCAGATTCTCGCGGTAAAGATACCTTGGAAGCGGAGTTAAAAAGCGAAGATTTTTCAGCCAAAGCCAGCGCACCGGCCGGCAAAAGCATTGGAACGCACGAGGCGTTTGTTTTGGAGCCAAAATTAGCGCTTAAAAAATTTGAAGAGATTAAGACAAAAATATTATCAAATGAATTTGAATCACAGGAAAATTTCGACAATTTTTTAATTGAATTGGACGGGACTCCTTCGACAAGCTCAGGGCAAGCCCCTTCGACAAGCTCAGGGCAAGCCCCTTCGACAAGCTCAGGGCAAGCCCCTTCGACAAGCTCAGGGCAAGCTAAAAGCAATCTCGGTGGGAATTTGATTTTATCTTTATCTTTGGCATTTGCGCGGCTGAAGGCAAAAAACGAAAGATTAGAACTATTTAATTATATAAGTCATCAGTCGTTGGTTGTTGGTCGTAAGTCAAAAAATTTGCTTCGGCCAATTTTTAATGTTATCAATGGCGGCGCGCACGCGACGCATCGGGAATCAAAATTAGAAATTCAAGAATTCCAAGTCATTCCCGAAGTTGACGATTTTAACATAGCTTTCAGTTTGGGCAAGATTTTTTACAGAAAACTGGGAAATTATTTGAAGGATAAATTTGGGAGTGAAAATGTTTTTTTAGGCGATGAAGCCGGTTATTCCGCGCCGTTTAAAAACAACGAAGAAGCAATCGAATGTCTCGCTGAAATTATTGAAAAATATAAATATCCATTAAAGATTGGACTGGATATTGCCGCCGCGCAATTCTATAGAGACGGTTTTTATATTGTTGACGGTAAAAAATACTCAGCGGAAGAATTAAAAAATTATTATTTAAAACTTATTGAAACTTATAATATTTTATCAATTGAAGACCCGTTTAATGAAGAAGATTTTAGTTCATTTGCTTTACTCACTACGGAATTATACGGAACTAACGCGGAACAATGCGGAAAATTAGTGATTGCCGATGATTTAACGACAACCAATATTGAACGATTAAAAATCGCCATAAATAAAAAATCCGGTAATGCGATTTTAATAAAACCTAACCAAATAGGAACCTTAACTGAAACATTAAAAGTGATAAAATTCGCTTATGAAAATAATTGGCAGGCGATTGTCAGTCATCGAAGCGGGGAGACGCTTGATGATTTTATAGCTGATTTGGCAATTGGCGTCGGCGCTTGGGGAATAAAAGCCGGCGCGCCGGCCAAACCGGAAAGATTGGCGAAATATGAAAGGGTATTAACAATTCAAAATGCAAATATCAAAATGTAAAATTTTTAGTCATTTACTCGCATATGCGAGTAAATGACTAATTTTATTTTTACATTTAAAATTTTTACTATAGCAAAAATTTTAGCAGGCTTTGCCCTGTCATTTCTTTCGGTTGCGGAATTTTCATCAGTTCTAAAATTGTCGGCGCGACATCCGCTAAAACGCCAATCGGTATTTTTTCAATTTCGCGAATTTCTTCTTCATTTTTTTGTCGCGCGAACTCTTTAGCAATTAAATAAATCGGCACGGGGTTCGGGTCGTGCCGGGTTTCCGGTTCGCCGGTTTTCGGGTCAAACAATCTTTCGGCGTTGCCGTGATCAGAGGTGATAATTAAAATACCGTTTCGTTCTAAAATCACTTTCACAATTTTTCCGATTTCTTCGTCAATTATTTTAACGGCTTCAAGCGTGGCTTGATAATCGCCGGTATGGGCGATTACGTCGGAATTGGCATAATTGATTAAAATAAAATCGTAGCTTTGTTCTTCAATAGATTCAATCAGGCGATTGGTAATTTCAGAAGCCATCATTGCCGGATGTTCGTTATAATGAATATCGCCTTTTGACGGTATCAATACTCGATATTCATTTTTAAAAGGCGGTTCAATTTCTCCGTTGAAAAAATAGGTGATATGGGCGTATTTTTCCGTTTCCGCGATTCTAATTTGAATTTTATCATTATCGGATAAAATTTTACTTAAAGGATTTTCAATCCGTTCTTTTGGGAAGGCGACGGGAATTTTAAATCGGTCGTCGTAATCAATCATTGCGGCGACGTAAATATCGGAGAAATTTTTAACCGGAAATTTATCAAAATTTTTATTGATGAACGGTTCAATGATTTGGCGCATTCGGTCTTCGCGAAAATTGAAAAATATTATTGAATCGCCGTCGTTGATGGCGCGCTTTTCGGGTTCGAGCAAGGTTGGGAAAACATATTCATCATTGAGATTTTTTTGGTAGGCGTTTTTAATTGGAATTTCACAATTATCGGCAATCGCGCCTTCTCCGACCAGTATTTGGTAATATTTTTGAGTACGGTCCCAGTGTTTATCTCTGTCCATCGCGTAATAGCGGCCGCCGATTGTGGATAAAATTATATTTTTAGATAAAGGAATTTGTTTTAGCAGTTCAATAGCCGAATTTGGCGAACTGTCGCGGCCGTCGGTGATTAAATGAAGATTAATTTTCGGCGTTTGTTCTTTTTCGGCGAATTTAATCAAGGCGAGCAAATGTTCCAAAGAGGCGTGGACATTGCCGTCAGTTAATAATCCTATCAAATTAATCGCGGAATTATTTTTTTTGGCGCGTTCAACGGCTTTTTTAAAAGTTTCATTTTTAAAAAAACTGCCGTCGCGAATTGCCAAAGTAATTTTTGGATAATTTTGATAAATTATTTTACCGCCGCCGATATTTAAGTGGCCGACTTCGCTGTTGCCTTCTTCTCCCCATGGCAGACCGACGGCAATGCCCGAAGCCTGAAGAGCGGCGGACGGAAAATTAGTTTTTATAAAATTAATATTTTTAAGGCCAGCCGTGAAAATCGGATTGCTCTGGTCGTTTCTTCCGATTCCCCAGCCGTCCAAGATTATTAAAACAACGGTTCGTTTTGACATTTATTCATTTTAACCTTATACTTAATTTGTCGCAATGATTATTTTAATTAAAAATTATAAATATGATTTATCAAAATCCGATTTTTTGGGGAATTTTAGTGTTGGCGGGGCTCGTGGCAGGGTATTTTATCCGCCAATTAACGGCATCTCGGCAAGCAAACTCAATTGAGCGAAAAATCAGCCGTCAACTTGAAGAGGCGGATTCCAGGGCGAAGAAAATAATATCAGAAGCTCAAGATAAATCTGCCAATATTCAAATTCAACTCGGTCGTTTAGAAGAGCGGCTTTTAACTAAAGAAGAATCCTTGGAAAAAGAAAGGATTGATTTGCGTTCTCGCGAAAAACAAATAATTGATGATATTGAAAAAATAAAAATTTCCAAGATTAAAGCGGATGAATTAAAAGAAAAACTTGCTTTGGAATTTGAAAAAATCGCCAAATTTACCGAAGCGGAGGCTAAGGAAAAACTTTTAGAACAAATAAAAGATAAATATAAGGAAGATTTAGTCGTAACTATCGGTAAATTAGCCAAAGAAAGAAACGAAGAACTTGAAAAAAAAGCCGTTGAAATTATGACTGAAGCGATGCAGCGATTGGCGCGTTCTTATGTTAGTGAAGCAACTACGACGGTTTTTAATCTGAATGACGATGATTTGAAGGGGAAAATTATCGGCCGGGAGGGGAGAAATATTAAGGCTTTGGAACGGGCCACGGGCGCGGAATTTATCATTGATGAGGCGCCCGGCGCGGTGGTTATTTCGTCTTTTGACCCGTTTCGGCGCGAAGTCGCCCGATTGACTTTGGAAAAACTTATCAAAGACGGCCGGATCCAACCGGTAAAGATTGAAGAAAAAGCCGAAGAAGCGAAAAATGAACTTTCCAGAGTAATGATTAAAAAAGGCGAAGAAGCGGCTTACGAAGTCGGGGTGTATAATTTGCCGAAAGAAATAATTCAGCTTTTAGGAAGGCTTTATTTTAGAACCAGTTATGGCCAGAATGTTTTGGCGCATTCCGTTGAAACCGCTCATTTGGCGGCGATGATAGCGGCCGAATTGGGTATTAATGTTGAAGTTGCCAAACTTGGCGCCCTTCTTCATGATATCGGTAAAGCCGTTGACCATGAAGTCGGCGGCAAGCATGTTGAACTCGGCCAAAGGATATTAAAGAAATTTGGCATCAAAGAAGAGGTGATTAAAGCGATGGAAGCTCATCACGAGGAATATCCTTTTTCAACGCCGGAATCATATTTAGTGGCCGCCGCGGACGCTTTATCGGCATCGCGGCCCGGCGCCCGGCGCGACACTCTTGAAAATTATCTTAAAAGATTGGAAAATCTTGAAAAAATCGCCTTGGAATTTAAAGGAATTAAAAATGCTTACGCGGTTTCAGCCGGTCGGGAATTAAGAGTATTTGTTGTTCCGGAAGAGATTGACGATTTCGGCGCTTGGCAACTTGCGAAAGATATTGCTTCTAAAATCGAATCCGAGTTAAAATATCCGGGAGAGATTAAAATTAATATAATCAGGGAAGTAAGAGCGGTGGAATACGCCAAGTAATGGTAAAATATCCAATTATATTGTATAATTCAATCAATTATCAAAGGTCGAATATATTATAATTAACAACTAACGACTTATGAACAAAGCAGAACTTATTGATGCAGTAATGCAGGCCGCCGGTATTGAGGTGAAAAAACAAGCCACAGAAGCCGTTGAGGCGGTTTTTGACACTATTACTAAGGCTTTAAGCAAAAAAGAAGAAGTGGCGATTGCCGGTTTTGGCGCTTTTAAAGTGGCTTTAAGAGCGGCTAGAATGGGTGTTAATCCGAAAACCGGAGAAAAAATTCAAATAGCGGCTTCCATTAAACCTAAATTTCGCGCCGCCAAAGCATTAAAAGACGCGGTAAAATAAAACGCGATATTTATAAATTATTTCAAAGACTCGTCCATTTTATAAGGGGCGAGTTTTTGATTTTTTGGTCGAAAAATGGCATTATTTAAGAAACTAAACGGACCTTTATTCGTTATCTATGTTAGATGAAGAAGAAAAATTAATAATGGCGGCGATTGCGGGAGAAAATGAGGCTTTTGGCTTGCTTTACGACCATTATCAACCGAGAATTTACAGATTTATTTATTTGAAAGTAAGCCATCGGGAAGAAGCCGAAGATTTGACGCATCAGGTGTTTTTAAGTGCTTTTGAAAAAATTTCCGGTTTTAAAATAAAAACATCGGCTTCATTTTCCGGTTGGGTTTATTCAATTGCCAGAAATAAAGTAATTGACCATTACCGCACAAGAAAGAACGCCGTTGATATTGAAACAGTTCAGATTCCTGAATTAAAAGATTCCAGAGAAGATATTATGGACGCGGCAATGGAAATGGAAAAAGCGCGACGGGCAATTTTAAAACTCAGTCCAATAGAACAAGATGTTGTTGTTATGAGATTTATTGAAGAACTCTCGCCGAAAGAAACGGCAAAAGTTTTAAATAGAAGCGAGATATCGGTAAGAGTGATTCAACATAGAGCCGTTAAAAATTTGCGGGCCATTATGGAATTAGGCGAAAATTCATAAAACATTTTATGGAAAAAGATTTTATTAAAATTTTAAGAAAATTGCGGAAAATTGAACCGGATGCGGAATACAGTAAGTATTCGCGGTTTTTGATTTTGTCTTCGGCGGTTAAAAAAGATGAAATAAAACTGACAACCGCTTATAAAATTTATCATTATTTTTATATTCATTATTTGCTTTTGTCTGAGTTGGTGGTTGCCGTCGCGATTTTCGTTTCAGCGATTTATTTAATAGTTTCTTATCTGCCGGGAAATAAAAATAATTTAGTGGCCGAGGCCAATGAAATTAACGCTTCAATTCAAATAGAATTAGACGGGATTAAATATTACCTTGAAAATCAGTCGCAAATATCGTCTTCCTCGGCCGGCGATGTCGGTGAACAACTGGAAAAAGCCGCTCAAGAATTGGAAGCGGCGCGGGATTTAAGCGGCGACAACGATAAATTAAAGGAAACGTTGGAAAAAATAAAAGCAGGCCAGGACGCTCTTATTGAAATAAAAAATTTGCTTGAGAATAATTAAGATATTGCCGTGTGGAAGGCGATATTTCCGCAAAAAACCCGCTTCATATAAATCGAAGCGGGTTTTTTGTTTCTGGAGCGGGTAAGGGGAATCGAACCCCTATCTCGACCTTGGCAAGGTCGCATAATGGCCACTATACGATACCCGCAAAATTTTATGTGCATCCCCTGGGAGTCGAACCCAGAACCTCATCCTTAAGAGGGATTTGCTCTGCCAATTGAGCTAGGGATGCCTTTTTATGTGCCCTTGGAGGGATTCGAACCCCCAATAACAGGTTCGAAGCCTGTCGTGATATCCATTTCACTACAAGGGCAAAAGAAAGGGGTGAGCGTAAATTTAGTCAATTAAATTTTCAGTTGTTTAGTTTTTAGTTTATAATAGATTTTAATGAGTTTCAATCCTTCAATAAAATTCAGGACGAGTATCCCCGAAGAAGTTATAAATATATCTGAAAAATTACAAAAAGCGAATTTTCAGGCATATCTTGTCGGGGGGTGCGTAAGGGATATTTTAATGAATCGCGAACCAAAAGATTGGGATGTCGCCACAAACGCAAAACCGGAAGAAATCCAGAAAATTTTTGCCGACACCGTTTATGAAAATAAATTCGGTACTGTTTTAGTGAAACTAAAACCGCAGACTCTCACAGATGGTAAGCAGAAAGACGCAGAAGAAATTCAGCGTAATTCAGCGTCAAGTCAGCGTAGTTCTGCGCTGAATGTCGTTGAAATAACAACATTCAGATTAGAGGGCAAATATACGGATAAAAGGCATCCGGATGAGATTAAATTCGCCAAGACTATTGAAGAAGATTTAAGCAGGCGGGATTTTACTATAAATGCCATGGCAATAGAAATTCAAAAATCAAAAATCAAAAATCAAAATTACAATTCAAAATTCAAAATTATTGATACTTATAATGGACAGGAAGATTTAAAAAATAGAATAATTCGCACCGTCGGGAATTCCGAAAAGCGTTTTAACGAGGACGCTTTGCGGCTGATGCGGGGGGTGAGATTCGCGGTTCAGCTTAATTTTGCGATTGAAGAAAAAACGATGGAAGCGATTAAAAAAGAAGCCGGGTTGCTTGAAATGATAGCCAAAGAAAGGATTTGCGATGAGTTTATAAAAATAATAATGACGCCGTCGGCGAAAAATGGAGTTGAATTGCTTGAAGAGGCGGGTTTGTTGAAATACATTATGCCGGATTTGCGCGAGGGAATAGGCAATGGCCAGAATAAGCACCATATTTACACGATTTGGGAGCATAATTTGCGCGCTTTGGATTACGCCGTCAAGAAAAATTATTCTTTGGAGATTCGCTTAGCCGCTTTGTTCCACGATATCGGTAAGCCTCGGACTAAAGCCGGCGAAGGACCTGATTGCACTTTTTACAATCACGAGGTTGTCGGCGCGAAAATAACGGCGGCCGCGATGGATAGATTGCGTTTTTCGAAAGAAATTGCGGAGAAAGTCGTTCATTTGGTCCGTTGCCACCTTTTTTATTACAATGTCGGCGAAGTGACGGAAGCCGGAGTTCGTAGATTTTTGGCCCGCGTGGGCCCGGAAAACGTTAACGATTTAATCAAGATTCGCGAAGCGGATAGAATCGGTTCCGGCGTGCCGAAAGCCGTGCCTTATAAATTAAGACATCTGCTTTTTATGATTGAAAAAGTGAAACAAGACCCGATTTCGCCGAAAATGCTGAAAGTCAACGGCGAAGACGTGATGAAAATTTTAGGCATTGCGCCGGGTCCGCGTATCGGTTGGATTTTGTCCGTTTTACTGGATGAAGTTATTGAAAATCCCGAAAAAAACACGAAAGAGAATTTGGAATTTAGAATTAAAAGTTTAGGGAAATTATCGGACGCTGAACTTGAAAAATCGGCAAGAATTAGCCGTGAAAAGAAGGAAGAATTTGAAGGGGGGATTGAAGCAGAGATAAAAAAGAAGTATTATGTGAAGTAAATCGGGCGTAGTGTGAGCGCTTCGGGGTTCATCGCTTTGTCGGGCCGTAGTATACCGGTAGTACATGCGCTTCGGGTGCGTAGAGACCGAGTTCGATTCTCGGCGGCCCGACAAAGCGATAAACGGGCTTGTAGTATAGTTGGCAATACGTCGCATTCGTCCTTCACCTTTGCGGTGGGCCCATAGTAAAACGGCATTACGCGGCATTCGCATTGCCGAGGTTCGGGTTCAATTCCCGGTGGGTCCACCAGAATGGTGATGGATGGAGACACGAGTTCAACGCGCCCCGTACACACAGTTTTGCTGTTGTGCTGGGTTCTCGCCGAGTCCAAAATAATCGGGCCCGTAGTTCAGTGGTAGAATGCCTCATTTGCAATGAGGAGATCAGCGGTTCGATCCCGCTCGGGTCCAAAATTGATAGGGGTTGACTTTTTCGAAAATCTGCCTAATATATTAATAGGTCATTTAAATAATTTTAAAAGGAAGGAGGCGGTGATAAATATGAATGGATGAATGGATTTGCTTAACTAAATTGAGGAGGGAATAGTTTTTTCTTTAATAACCTTTTTTGTTTTTGTATCTGAAAGGAGACTGTTATGGATTTTAACAATATGGCTAATTTTATAAATGAGGGAATTCGTAGTGGATTTTGTGATGGAAAAGAGCTCGTTTTTATAGCCGCGACAGCAACTATGATTCAGCAAAAAATCAAAAACATAAACAAAATTGGGGAGTGCGGTCTTGAAAGAAAGGATTGCAAATCAAAACCTAAGTTTTCATGCCTTAAGGCAAATCGTAATTGTAAAAATGAACTTTTACGATAATGAATCTTTGTGGGGTGGCTAACCCCCATAAGCGTAAGTAAAGCTTTCTCGAGATTTACGCTTGTGGGCTCGAGAGCCCCCCAAAGTAATGAAGGTTATCCATTCCTTCATTCCTCCTCTCTATGGGGAAGCAGATATCTGCTTCCCCATATTTTTTTTGCCAATTTTCGAAAAATTATTATATAATATACATTAATATTAGTATGGAGGGTTCGCCTAATGGCATGGCACCGCTCTTGAAAAGCGGCGGGCGCAAGCCCTTAGAGGTTCGACTCCTCTACCCTCCGCATGGCGAATAAAAATATTAAAAAACAAGTTGAGCCGTTCGTCTGGCGGGCGCCGGAATTTGAATATACCGTCAAGGATGTTTCTTGGTATTGGCTGAGCTTGATTATTGCCGCAATTTTATTGATACTGGCTTTATGGCAGAAGAATTTTTTATTTGCGATTTTTGTGGTAATTGCCGAAGCGGTGGTATTTTCTTTCGCTAATCGTTTTCCGGCTGTTTGGGAATTTAAGATAGACGGTGACGGCATATTAATTAAATTTCCCGACGGGGAAGCCGGCAAGAAAGCGGACGAAAAGTTTTATTCATTTAAAGAAATTGACTGTTTTGACATTCATCCGGTTAACGAGGAATATAAAGAATTGGTTTTAAGGCTTAAATCAAAATTTGCGCCGTATTTAAAGATTAATATTTTCGCCGAAGATGAATTAAAAATCAGCGAATCGCTTTTGAAATTTTTGCCGCGAGAGGAGATTAAAATTTCAATGAGCGATGTTTTGTTAAAATTGATAAGATTTTAGAAAATGTCCCCATAGCTCAATGGATAGAGTGTGAGTTTGCGGAACTCAAGATCAAGGTTCGATTCCTTGTGGGGACGCATAAAAATGATTGAATTATCAACTCCTCTTTCTCAATTAAAAGGAGCCAGAGCGAAAACTCTTGAGCGTTTGAAAAAAATTAAAATAGAAACCATCAAGGATTTGCTTTGGCATTTTCCTTTTCGCTATGAAGATTTTTCAAATATCTCTAAAATCGGCGATTTAAAAATCGGACAGCGCGCCGTAATTCGCGGCGAAATCGTTTCGGTGAAGATGTGGAAAACATGGAAAAAGAGAATGTTTATTATTGAGGCCTTAGTGAAAGACGACAGCGGTTCTATTCGCGCGGTTTGGTTTAATCAGAGATTTTTAATAACAGTAATTAAAAAAGGGATAATCGTTAATTTGGCCGGAAAGGTAGTTGAATCGCAAAATGGCTTGGCGCTTTCGCATCCGATTCATGAAATAATTACATCTTTGAAAAAAGATACAAGTGAATTAAAACATACCGGCAGAATCGTGCCGGTGTATCCGGAAACAAAAGGCCTTACTTCAAAAATGTTTCGGTTTTTGATTCAGCCGCTCTTGAAAGAGATTGGTTTTTTGGAAGATTTTTTGCCCGAAGAAATTTTAAAATCATTTAATTTTACCGATTTAAAAACCAGCCTTCAGGCGATTCATTTTCCCGAGAATATTTCAGAGGCGGTTAACGCTAAAAAACGCTTCTCTTTTGAAAGTTTGTTTTTCTTGCAGCTGGTTAATATTCGCCAGCGCGCGCGTTTGGCGGAAGAAAAAGCGCATGCCGTTGAAATTGATTTGGAAGAAATAAAAGAATTATTTAAAAAACTTCCGTTTGAATTGACGCATTCCCAGAAAAAATCATTATGGGAAATTATTCAGGATTTGAAAAAGTCTCATCCGATGAACAGATTATTGCAGGGCGACGTCGGTTCGGGTAAAACAATTGTGGCAATTCTCGCCGCTTTATCCGCGGTTAAAAATAATGGGCGGACCATGCCTACCGGCGGGCAAGTCGCTTTTATGGCGCCGACCGAAATATTGGCGCAACAGCATTATAATACTTTCAAGATTTTCTTTTCCGATTTTAACGGAGGCGTCGGTATCATCACTTCTTCGGTCGCAAAAGTTTTTTACGGCGACGATTTGGAAAGCGACGTTAAAAAAAGCGAAATTGTCAGAGAAATATCAAGCGGCAAAATAAAAATCGTATTCGGCACTCATTCGCTTATTCAAAAATACGTAAAATTCAATAATTTAGTTTTTGCGGTGATTGACGAACAGCATCGCTTCGGCGTTCGTCAGCGGGCTGAATTGCTTAAAAATAATGAATTAATTCCGCACTTTTTAAGTATGTCGGCGACGCCGATTCCGCGCACGCTTTCTTTGACTATTTTTGGCGATTTGGATTTATCCATTATTGATGAATTGCCGAAAAATAGAAAAGAAATAATTACGAAAATTGTGGCGCCGACGGACAGAAATAAAGCGTATGAATTTATTCGCGACCAGATTAAAAAAGGACGGCAAGTTTTTGTGATTTGTCCAAGAATAGAATCCGCGCCGGTAAATGAAACCGGAGTTGAAAATGATGAAACTTTACAGATTGATTTTCGCAGGCGAATGTGGCTTGAAGTCAAAGCGGTCAAAGAGGAATATGAAAAACTATCGCAAAAAATCTTTCCAGATTTAAAAGTCGTGATGCTTCACGGTAAAATAAAGGCCAAAGAAAAAACGGAAATAATGAAAAAATTCAAAGACGGCGGAATTGATATTTTGGTCTCAACTTCAGTGGTGGAAGTTGGCGTTGACGTGCCGAACGCGACGATTATGTTTATTGAAGGCAGTGACAGATTCGGATTGGCTCAGCTTTATCAGTTTCGCGGCCGCGTTGGCAGGGGAGAACACCAATCATTTTGTTTTCTTTTTACGGATTCTTCTTCGCAAACAACCCGCAAAAGACTGCGTTCTTTATTGGAGGCGAAAAACGGTTTTGAGCTTGCCGAAAAAGATTTGGCGATTCGCGGACCGGGAGAATTCTTGGGCGAAACGCAGGCCGGCATTCCTGATTTGGCGATGAAAGCTGTTCAAAATCCGGATTTGGTCAAAGACAGCCGCCGGGCCGCGGAAACAATATTTGAAAAAGACCCTCTGCTTAAAAATTATCCGTTAATTAAAGCGCGCCTTGAGCGTTTTAAAGAAGAAATTCATCTGGAATAATTTATCTTGCCTTGTATTTATTTTTTAATGGCGTTATAATATAGTTGAGTCTTAGCTGTGATTACCGGATCAAATATTTTTAAAAGGAAGAACAAAAGTATCACAGCTTTAGGGTTGTGATTGAGTTTTCCCACTTGGTATTAGCCGGGGTTAATCCAACAGCTGGGGCTCGCTAAAAAGGTTCGCTTAAGCGGACTTTTTTAGCGAGCGGGCCATCGGATAGTGGTAGTCCGTACCCTTGGGGTGGGTATAGTGGGCGTTCGATTCGCCCTGGCCCGACAAAAAAGCGCTGGGCGAATACCGGTTAGTCCAACCAAATAAAAATCAGCAGCTACGCGCCGCTGGTTTTTATGCTCTGCGTTCTTGAAATGTTTCTGATGCATTTCACGCAAATTAAAGCCCGCGCGCCGTCTTGAAGGCGGCTTTTTTGAAGATTCGGATATTTTCTTTTTTTTGGCGTTGGGTTATACTTACCGCGGAGCTTCTTTCGTCCGCCGCGAAGAATTGACCCTTTGCCGCATGATTCGCATTTTCGCATAAATTAGTATTTAGTATTTAATATTTAGCGTTTAGTGTCAAGAGTTTTTATAAAATTTAAATTTATGGATGTTATTTCATTAAAACTTTTTTTATATTTAATTATCGTTCTTTCCGCCGTTTTTCACGAATACGCTCACGGATTTATGGCTTATCGCTTGGGCGACTCCACGGCCAAAGACGCCGGCCGTCTGACTTTAAATCCTTTGGCGCATCTGGATTTAATGGGCACGGTCGCCATTCCGCTTTTTCTGCTTTTTACCTCCGGCATTTTTATCGGCTGGGCGAAGCCGGTGCCGTATAATCCTTACAATTTAAGAGACCAAAAATACGGTTCGCTGAAAGTCGGGCTTGCCGGGCCGGCGGCGAATTTATTTATCGCTTTGATCATGGGTTTGATTTTAAGATTTTCCGGCTCTTTGGCAATTTTTGCCGGTCAGCCTGTTTTTTTGGAGTTAGTGGCGCTGATTATTTATATTAATATTGTTCTGGCCTTGTTTAATCTTATTCCTTTGCCGCCATTGGATGGCTCAAAAGTGATTATGGATTTATTTCCCCGCAGTCGTTATTTTGTGGAGCGAGCGGGGTTTTTCGGAATTTTTATCGCTTTGATTCTGGCTTTTTATTTTTTACCGCCATTGGCCAATTTTGTTTTTCGGATTATCGCCGGCAGTTTTCTTTTTTAATAAAATTATCGTATACTCTAATATAGTTGGTAAAGAAAATATGAATTTTAAATCAAAACAAAACGCTTTTTCTCTTATAGAGCTTCTTATATATGTGGCGATTTTTTCCATTGTTGCCGGATTGATGACCGGAATTTTAACGATGGTTTTGAAAGTCAATCAAAAAGAATCGGCTTCCGCCGAAGCCACGAGTCAGCTTAATTTCGTAATGCAGACAATCGGCCGCTTGGTCAGGGAATCTTCCAATATTGAAATGGCGACTTCAACCGCCACTTCCACTTTAAAATTAAGAATGAAAGATTCTGCCGGGCTTTCTGCCAACAGGGACCCTATTGTTATTTGGTTGGACGAGCCGTCAAAACTTATTAAAATGTCCGAAGGAACGGGTACTTATCAAAGAATAAGCGATTTAACTGATAATAAAATTATCGCAGATAAACTTCTTTTTACTAAATTTAGTCAATATCCCGGGCATGATACTGTTTCCATAGATATTCAACTTACATATAATTCTACTAATCCTAATTCTCGGATAACGCGCGCGCTTCAGTCGGCTATCGCTCGAGTTTCCGCCGCCACTTTTGATTCTCCGCTTTTGCCCGGTTCTGATAATACTTACGACCTTGGTTATTCTCCTAATACTCGCTGGCGTAATGCGGCTTTTTCCGGAGATTTAATTGTTACTGGCAATATCGGCATCGGGACGACGGCGCCATCGGCAAAAATGGAAATAAGCGGAAATTCCGACGCAACGCAATTTATCGTAAGAGCTAATTCAACTCAATCAAATACCAATCCTTTAATAAAACTTTTAAAATCCGACGGAACTAATTTAATATCAATTCATTCCGATGATATTTCTAATCTTTTTATCGGCAATAATGCCGGAAGAGTTAATTCTGCTAGCGGAGGCGGAAGATACAATGTTTTTATCGGTATGGATACCGGTTATTCAAACACAACCGGCTATTCCAATAACGCGATAGGAATAAACGCCCTTCAATTAAACACCACTGGCAATATGAATAACGCGATGGGAATGGGCGCTCTTCAGAACAATTTAACCGGCGTAAATAATAATGCGATAGGATATAGGGCTCTTTATTCTAATACTACTGGTGGTTGGAATAATGCAGTTGGAGTAAATTCTCTTTATTCAAACACCACCGGCGGACAAAATAACGCGTTTGGCTATGGAGCTCTTTTTGCCAATACCACAGCTTCTGATAATAGCGCTTTTGGTAGTTACGCGCTCTACGCTAATACTGGTTATAGTAATTCAGCGTTTGGCTCCAGAGCGCTTAATAATAATTCTACCGGCTATCAAAATTCCGCGTTTGGACAAAATACATTGATATCCAATACTACCGGAGCAAATAACGCGGCATTCGGCAGATCTACGCTTTATTATAATCAAACAGGCAGCGGTAATTCTGTATTAGGAAATAATGCTCTTAGTTATAACACTACTGGGAATGATAATGTGGTTGTTGGTATTCAGGCTGGATGGGGGGGGGTATCCGGCAATTCATTTTCAAATAATACTATTTTAGGTTCTTACGCCGGTAGATTATTAACAACTGGTTCAAATAATATTTTACTTGGTTATTCCGCCGGAGACGCCGTGACCTCGGGCTCAAACAATATAATTATCGGATACAATTTAGACGCTCCGTCCGCCACGGCGAATAATCAGTTATATATCGGAGGAGTGATTTACGGCGATTTATCAACCGGCAACGTCGGCATCGGGACGACGGGGCCGGGGGCAAAACTGGAAGTTGTAAATAATGTTTTTCCTGTGGCGAGATTTTCCAATACTAATACCGGTGTTGGGCAAGAAGGAGTTTATATGTCGGTTGCCGGGACCAGCGCTTCAATTTTGAGTTTGTATAGCGGTAATTTTAGCGACCGTGAATTTTTCTTTAATGATACAGGCACCGGCCAAGCTGACGGAGCTTTTGGTGGCGGTGGAGCGGATTATGCCGAGTATTTTGAAAATTTAAATGAGGAAGTTATTGAAAAAGGAACAATTGTCGCGCTAGAAAACGGAAAAATAAAAATTGCCGAAAAAGGGGACGATTTTATTGTCGGGGCGATTTCCACTTTTGCCGGAATTACGGGCAATAACGGTGATATTGAAGAAGAAAGATGGAAACATCCGGAAAAATGGACATTGGTTGCTCTAATGGGCCAAGTTCCGGTAAAAGTAAAAGGAATAATAAATCATGGGGATTATATAGAATTGGACGATAACGGAATCGGTAAAAAAGCCGAGAAATGGCATTCAGGCATAATCGGGCGTTCAATGGAAGATTATGGTTCAGAAAATATCGGGAAAGTTAAGATATTAATAAAATAAATTTTTTTAATAATTTTTTGGCGAAGTCATTGACAAATAGCGGATAATTTTGATATTCTTTGACATAAACCGATAAGGTTTTTTTTATGCCCACAATCACCCAACTAATTAAAAAAGGAAGAAAGAAAACGGCGAAAAAATCCAAGTCGCCGGCAATGGGTTTTTATTTTAATACGGTCAGAAATAAACCGGTTTATTCAACTTCGCCTTTTAAGCGCGGCGTGTGTTTGAAAGTTTTTACCACTACGCCGAAAAAACCGAATTCCGCTTTGCGAAAAGTGGCGCGGGTAAGATTGTCAAACGGCTCGGAAGTGACGGCTTATATTCCGGGCGTTGGTCATTCTCTTCAGGAACATTCGGTGGTTATGATAAGGGGCGGAAGAGTTAAAGATTTGCCGGGCGTAAGGTATCACATTGTCCGCGGCGTTTTGGACGCCACCGGCGTTGAAGGAAGAAAACAGGAAAGAAGCAAATATGGAGCAAAAAGACCTAAATAAATATGCGTAAAAAACGAATATTCAAAAAATTTTATAAACCGGACGTAAAATACGACAATATGGCGCTTGGCCGGTTCATTAATTATTTAATGAAAAAAGGCAAAAAATCCGTGGCTGAAAAAGTAATTTATCAGTGTTTTAATAATATTGAAAAAACCAATAAAGAACCGTTGGCGGTTTTTGAAAAGGCCATTGAGAATGCTTCGCCTGTTTTAGAGGTTATTTCCAAGCGCGTCGGCGGCGCCAATTATCAAGTGCCGCGCGAGGTGCGGCCGGAACGCCGGTTTTTTCTGTCAAGCCATTGGATTATTAACGCGGCTCGGGCGAAAAAAGGAAAGCCAATGGCGGAAAAATTGGCGGAAGAGCTTATGGCGGCCGCTAAAAATGAAGGCGCGGCGATTAAGAAAAAAATTGACACTCACAGAATGGCGGAGGCCAACAGAGCGTTCGCGCACTTTGCGAGATAAAAATGAGACAATATCCTTTAGAAAAATATCGCAATATTGGCATTATTGCCCATATTGACGCCGGTAAAACAACCGTTTCCGAACGGGTTCTTTTTTATACCGGTGTTTCTCATAAAATCGGCGAGGTTCATGAAGGAGAGGCGATTATGGATTGGATGGAACAAGAACGGGAACGGGGCATTACTATTACGGCGGCGGCTACCACTTGTTTTTGGACTTCAACTCGATTATTGGCCGGTATTACCGATGAAAGCGAAAAACAGAAAATCCGTCATAACAACGAATATCAGATGAATATTATTGATACGCCGGGTCATGTTGATTTTACGGTGGAAGTGGAGAGGTCGTTGAGAGTTTTGGACGGCGGCGTGGTGGTTTTTGACGGCGTGGCCGGCGTGGAACCGCAATCTGAAACCGTTTGGCATCAGGCGGACAAATATAAAGTGCCGAGAATTTGTTTTATTAATAAACTTGACCGGCTGGGCGCGAATTTTGAAAATTCTTTTCGTTCCATTAAAGAGCGTTTGACCGTCAACGCTTTTCCATTGCAGTTGCCGATTGGCTTGGAATCGGCGTTTGAGGGGGTGATTGATTTACTCAAAATGAAGGCTTATCGGTTTGAGGGCGAACGGGGAGAAAAAATCATAGAATCGGAAATTCCCGACAATCTTAAAAGCGAAGCTGAAAAAGCAAGGAACGTTTTAATTGAAAAAGTAGTTGAATATGATGATGTTTTAATGAAAAGATATTTAGAAGGCGGGGAAATTTCCGAGGATGAAATTCGCCACGCTATAAGGCAGGCGACTATTTATCACAGTTTTGTGCCGGTGTTTTGCGGTTCGGCTTTGAAAAATAAAGGAGTCCAATTGCTTTTGGACGCGGTGATTGACTTTTTGCCTTCTCCGATTGATTTGCCGTCAATTAAATCGATTAAGGGGCACGATGTCAAAACTGG
The DNA here is from genome assembly GCA_038065955.1 of Patescibacteria group bacterium. Classification (GTDB taxonomy): domain Bacteria; phylum Patescibacteriota; class Minisyncoccia; order UBA6257; family UBA9933; genus JBBTPY01. The sequence continues at coordinate 102,382 of JBBTPY010000001.1, read as the reverse complement.
TGAAGAAATTATTCGCCAACCCAAAGATGATGAGCCATTTACGGCTTTGGCTTTTAAAATCGCCAGCGACCCCTATATTGGCGCGCTTACTTATTTCAGAATTTACAGCGGCGTTTTGAAAAAAGGAAGTTATATTTTGAATTCAACTAAGAGTGAAACGGAACGCATTTCTCGTATCGTAAAAATGCACGCCAACAAACGCGAAGAAGTTGAAGAACTTTATGCCGGAGAGTTGGGGGCTTTAGTAGGGCTTAAAAATACTTTTACCGGCGATACGCTTTGCGACCCGGACAATCCGATTATTTTGGAAAAAATCACTTTCCCCGAGCCGGTGATTTCTATTAGGATTGAACCGAAAACCAAAGCCGACCAGGAAAAAATGGGTTTGGCTTTGAGAAGATTAACAGAAGAAGACCCGACTTTCAGAGTCGGCGGCGACCCGGATACCGGCGAAATGATTATTTCCGGAATGGGTGAACTTCATTTGGAAATTATCGTTGACAGAATGAAAAGAGAATTCAGCGTTGAGGCTAATGTCGGCCGGCCGCAGGTGGCTTACAAAGAAACCATCAAAGGCGAAGCCGAAGCTGAAGGCAAATATATCAGACAAAGCGGCGGTCGCGGACAATACGGCCACGCGGTAATAAGAGTGAGGAATTTGGAAAGAGGCGCGGGTTTTGTTTTTATCGACGAAGTGAAGGGCGGCGTTATTCCAAAAGAATTTATTACGGCAGTTGGAAAAGGCATTAAAGAATCGCTGGACAAAGGCGTTTTAGCGGGTTATCCTATAGTTGATATTGAGGCAACGCTGTTTGACGGTTCGTTTCACGAAGTTGACTCTTCGGAAATCGCGTTTAAAATTGCCGGTTCTATGGCCTTACGGGAGGCGGCTAAAAAAGCAAAGCCGATTATTCTTGAGCCGATAATGAAAATTCAGGTTTTAACTCCGTCTGATTTCTTGGGCGATGTAACGGGCGATATTCAGGGCAAAAGGGGACGGATTGAAGGGATGGGCGAACGAATGAATATCAGAGTAATTGACGCTAAGGTGCCTTTATCAGAGATGTTCGGCTATGCCACTAAATTGCGCTCAATGACTCAAGGTAGAGCCAGTTTTACGATGGAATTTAATAAATACGAAGAAGTGTCAAAGAATATTGAGCAAATGATTATTGAAGGTAAAAAATAAATTTATGTTATATACTATTGACGCCGCAAATAAAAAAATGGGCCGTTTGGCTTCGGAGATATCTTTGATTTTACAAGGAAAAAAAAATCCCAGTTATGAACCGCGCTTTGAAGGCGACGACAGCGTAACCGTGAAAAATATCGGCAAATTGGATATTTATTCAAAAAAACTGACGGGGAAAAAATATTACAGCCATACCACCCAAATAGGCCATTTAAAAGAGAGAACTCTTCAAATGCTTTTGGAGAAAAAGGGACCGGCCGAGGTTTTGCGCCGGGCGGTTATGAAAATGCTGCCGAAAAATAAACTTCAAATCAGAAGAATTAAAAGATTAATAATAGAATAATTTTATTTAGCGATGACGGAAAAAATTTCTAAAATTCAAAAAGACGAAAAAGTAAAACCGAAAAAATCGGCGAAGGAGTCCGTTAAAGATGAGCGTTATTTTGAGGCGGTTGGCAGGAGAAAAACGGCCATTGCCCGCGTTCGGCTTTATACAAAACGGGAAGGCATTATTGTTAATGATAAAAATTACGATAAATATTTTCCAACCTTGCGTCTTCAAAATGAAGTTTTGGCGGCTTTGGAAAAAATGAAAACTACCGATAAATTCGGAGCGACCGTTAAAGTGGCCGGGGGCGGATTATCGTCTCAAGCTGAAGCGATACGGCATGGCATTTCTCGGGCGCTCGTGAAATTTAACGCTGATTTTAAAAAGCGTTTGCGCCGCGTCGGTTTTTTAACGCGGGACAGCCGGATGGTTGAACGCAAAAAATACGGCCTTAGAAAAGCAAGGCGGGGAAGACAATGGAGGAAGCGATAATTTATAATTTATGGCAAAACTTATTAAAACAATTTTAAAACTTCAAATTTCGGCCGGGGCGGCCAATCCTGCTCCGCCGATAGGACCGGCTCTCGGCCAGCACGGCGTTAATATCGCCGGTTTTTGCCAGCAATTCAATGAGGCCACGAAAGCTATGGCGGGCAACATTATTCCCGTTGAACTTACGATTTTTGAAGATAGGAGTTTTGAATTTAAGTTGAAAACTCCGCCGGCTTCCGATATGCTTCGCAAAGCGGCCGGTATTGAAAAAGGCTCCGGCGACCCGCTTAAGAAAAAATCCGGCAAAATCACAAAAGTCCAGCTCCGCGAAATCGCGGAAAAGAAAATGGAAGATTTAAATGCCAATGATATTGAAGCGGCGATGAAAATTATTGCCGGAACCGCCCGTTCAATGGGGATTGAAATAGAAGAATAGCAATTTTAAATTTTAATAAAGGAGGTGATAATAATGATGCGAATAGTTATTTGTTTGTGTCCGAGCGAGATACTTTCCATAAAAAATCTTTTATTAATAAAAAAAAATAAATTAAAAAAGCTAACGGATAAAATAAAAGAAAAAATAAAAAAGGGGGAGAATTATGGGAAGGATTAAAGAAGCGGTTTGCGCGATTTGTAGAAGATTGCGGATTAATGGCGAATGGAGCAATAAAATCGCCGAAGAAAGCGATTATAAAATTTTAGGCCGAGTAATTTGTCCGGATTGCGGACCTAATCCTAAGGGTGGCCATTGCCACCCTTAATTTTTTTATTCAATGGCGTATAATAAAAAAATGTATAAACCAACCATCGGCCTTGAAATTCATGTTCAATTAAAAACCAAAACAAAGATGTTTTGCGGCTGCCTTAATATTTCGTCGAGCGAAATCGCAGAACTACGCGGACTTAACGTGGAATTACGCGGGAAATCAGAAATAAAGCCTAATACTAATATCTGTCCGATTTGTACCGGCTATCCGGGGACGCTTCCGACTATCAATAAAAAAGCCGTTGAATCCGTTTTGAAACTCGGACTGGCTTTGAATTCGGAAATTCCGGAAACCTCAAAATTTGACCGGAAAAATTATTTTTATCCCGATTTGCCAAAGGGATACCAGATATCGCAATACGACAAACCGCTCGTCATTGGCGGCAGTCTTAATAACGTAAAAATAACAAGAATTCATTTAGAAGAAGATACCGCCCGCTTACTCCACACGGCGTATAGTTTGGTTGATTTTAACCGCGCCGGCATTCCTTTGATGGAATTAGTGACCGAGCCGAATATTAAAAGCGGTGAAGAAGCGGTTGAATTTGCCCGGGAACTGCAATTGATTTTGCGTTATTTAGAAATTTCAGACGCTGATATGGAAAAAGGGCAGATGAGAATTGAGGCCAATATCAGCGTTTCAAAAAACAGCGAGTTTGGAACAAAAGTGGAGGTTAAAAATTTAAATTCTTTTCGAGCCGTTAAAGAGGCGATTGATTATGAAATAAAAAGGCAATCGGAAATTTTAGACGAAGGGCAAGAAGTAAAACATGAAACCCGCGGTTGGGACGAAAATAAAAAAATTACGGTTAGTCAGCGTCTTAAAGAAAAAGCGCACGATTATCGTTATTTTCCAGAGCCTGATTTGCCAATTTTGGATTTGACGGATTTTGATTTAGGAAAATTGAAAGCGGAAATCCCGGAATTGCCATTGCAAAAACGGGAAAGATTTTTAAAAGAATTCGGTTTAATGCCGGAGCAGGCGGAAATTTTAATAAACGAGCCGCGGTTGGCGGAATATTTTGAAAAATCCGTTTCCGAACTTTTTTCGGAAATCTCGGAAAACGGCGATAAAAACAAACACGTTAAACTTCTTTTTAATTATTTAACAAGCGATTTTAAGGGACTAATGAATGAAATCAGTTTAAGTATTGATGATATAAAAATCATTCCGGAAAATTTTGCCGATTTAATTGTTTTAATAATTAAAGGTGAAATTTCCAGCCGTTTAGCCAAAGAAATTTTAAGGGAAATGGCGGCAAGCGGTTTAGACCCGCGTCGGATTATAGTGGAAAAAGGTTTGATTCAAATTTCTGATGAAGAAACGATTAAAAAAGCCGTTATGGAAATTATCGCGAAAAATCCAAAAGCGGTCATTGATTACAAAAAAGGCAAAGAAAATTCTTTGCAATTTTTAATCGGTCAGGCAATGGCGGAACTTAAGGGGCAAACCAGTCCTGATATATTGCGAAAGATTTTTTTGGATTATCTATCCAAATAATATTTTTATCTTTTTTGAACCAGGTCATCTGGCGTTTGGCATAGCGTAGCGATTTTTTTTCAATTAAATCAATCATTTCTTGTTTTAATTTTTTAATAATTCGTTTTTTTTCTGCGTTTGTCTGCGTAGAGTCCGCATAAGTCCGCGCTCGCTGACAAAGGAAGCGAGAAACATAGCGGTATTCAAGGCCTAAATTATCTAATCTTTTCCAGCTTAAATTTTGTTTTTCGTGAAGATTTTTTACTTCTTTAATCATTCCGATTTTGAGCCGTTTTTTTAATCTTCCAGCGATAAGTTTTTTTAATTCTTCCGGAGTTTTTTTGACGCCGATTTTTAGGCATGCGAATAGCGCTCGCTCTCGCTTCGCAGTCGCGAAATGCGAATGTGCCCATGCGAATTTTAAAGGTTGTATTGGTTTTCCGGTGGAAATAATTATTTCCAAAGCGCGGATTAAACGGCGCCGATTGTGTTTGTCTATGTTTTTCGCGCGTCTGGCGTCAAGTTTTTGGAGTTGTCTAAAAAGTTCATCAGTTGTTTTTCTTTCAAGTTTTTTTCTTAATTTTGGTAAAGGCGGAACTTCGGGCAAATGATAATCGTAAATTAAAGCGTCAATATATAATCCCGTTCCGCCGCAGATAATCGGCAGCTTGTCTTTTTTTATGATTTTTCGGAGCGCTTTTTCGGCCAATTTTTGGTATTGAACGACAGTAAAAGTTTTTTTCGGGCTGGCGACATCAAGAAGATAATGAGGAATACCCCTCATTTCTTTTTTCGTAATTTTTCCCGAGCCGATGTTGAGTCCTTTGTAAACTTGTCTTGAATCGGCAGAAATAATCTCGCCGTCAAACTTTTTAGCGAGTTTTACCGCCAATTCCGATTTACCGGAAGCGGTTGGGCCTAAAATGACGACAATTTTCGGTTTTTTGTCGGTTATTGACATAATTTATGAATACATTATACTTTATAATAGATTTTTGACATAGTTAATTTTATTAAAATAAAAAATAAGGAGAGGAGGTAAAAAAATGTCTAAGGAAGGATATGTGGATATTGAGAAAAAGAAAAGAGAGAATATGAAGAAGTGGATAAGAGGAGACAGGAATCGCGTAGATGAAAACAAAAGGAAAATTTACGAAGGCAAACAACTGATAGGGTCGGCAAAAGGCGACAGCCCAAGTTTGGACGACAAGTACAAGTATTAACAGAAAGGAGGTGACGGCCATATGTCTGATGGGTTAAAAAGAAAAGCGTATATGTATGGAGTAAAAAATTGAAAGATGCAGGACCAGGGTGTTTATTCATATAGTGAATCTATATGAATCCCCAAAACTTATGTGGGAGAAAGGAGTGTTTACCGACTGGGCAATATAGTTTCGGAAACTACGGAAAGCTTCAATATTAATATATTGCGATAAGAATATCGCAAAAAGATATTGAAAAACTGCCGCGCTCGGTATATGTTCTTTAAAAAATTTTTAAAATTTAAAATTTTATTTTTAACAAAAGGCGGTAATCATCATATATGATGATTACCGCCTAATTTTTTTGTCGGGATGCCGAGAGTCGAACTCGGTCTACCTGTTCCCAAAACAGGCGTACTGCCGTCATACTCCATCCCGATAAAATTATTATAAATAAAAATCTTGAAATTATCAATTAAAAATTATAAAATTTTAAAAAGCCCTCGTAGCTTAATGGATAAAGCAGGACTCTTCTAAGGTCTTGATAGGGGTTCGATTCCCTTCGAGGGCGCCGCATTTTCTATATTAAGTTATCCACATTGACGCGTTTCTTTTTTATTTCTATTATAATTTTAGAAATAAAAATTTTTGAAATTTTAAAAAATTTTCAATAATAAAAAATGCAAAAAACTTGGGGTAAGCATCTTATCATAGACGCTTACGGAATAGATGAAAAAAAATTAAAAGACGATAAAGGAATTAAAAAACTTCTTAAATTTTTGCCGGCGGAATTTAAAATGCGTCCTTTGAGTCAGGTAGTGGTAAAAAAAGTCGTTTCTGATTTTTATCCCAATTGGGGAATTTCCGGTTTTATTATGCTTTATGAAAGCCATATTTCTCTTCATACTTGGCCGGAAGAAGGTTATGTGGCGATGGACTTGTATTCTTGTAAAGATTTTGACGATAAAACGATTGTAAAATATTTAAAAGAATTTTGGGGGGCGAAAAAAATGAAGGTAAAAAAAGTGGTTAGAGGATAAGCCGTTAGATTTTTATGCGCCCATAGCTCAGTGGTAGAGCGTTCGCTTGACATGCGAAAGGTCTGAAGTTCGATCCTTCATGGGCGCACCATAAATGCTTTCTCCGGAAATTATTTACGAAGATGAAAATTTTCTGGCGGTTAATAAGCCCGTCGGTGTTTTAATTCATAAAGTTAAAAGCTCAAAGTTTAAGGATTCGGAAGAAACTTTAGTTGATTGGCTTTTAAAAAATTATCCGGAAGTTAAAAGCGTCGGCGACTTGCCTGCCTGCCTGCCGGTAGGCATGGCCTGCCTGCCGGTAGGCATGGCCGGCGGGCAGGCGACTGAAAATATTCGGCCGGGCATTGTTCATCGTTTAGACAAAGACACTTCGGGCGTGGTTTTAATCGCTAAAAATCAAAAATATTTTGATTATTTGAAAAGTCTTTTTGAAAAAAATGAAATAAAAAAAACTTATTTGGCGTTGGTTTGGGGCAAAGTTGAACCAAGAAGCGGCATAATTGACAAACCAATTGGCATTACTAAAACCGTTAAAAGGACAATAGGAAAAGGCAAAATGCTCAAAGAAGCGATTACGGAATATAAAGTTATAAAGTTTTTTCCATTTTTTTCATTAGTTAAAGTATTTCCGAAAACCGGCCGCACTCATCAAATCAGAGTCCATTTGAGTTCTATCGGCCATCCGATTGTCGGAGATTTGCTTTATAGCCGAAAACAAAATCCTTTCGGTCTTAAGCGCCAGTTTCTTCACGCTGAATCTTTGGAATTTAATTTGATGGAAGGCGGTCATATTAAAATTGAAGTTGAATTATCGGAGGAATTAAATAAATTGATTTTGCGATTGACAGATGAAAGTATCGATAGTAGTATATAAATCATGATTTCACAGGATATTTTAAATAAAATTAAGGCTGGAGCGGTTATTCGCGTTTCCGAAAAAATTAAGGAAGGTGATAAAGAAAGAATAAGCAATTTTAAAGGTGTTGTGATTGCTAAAAAACACGGTCAAGAAGCCGGCGCTACTTTTACCGTGCGCGCGACATTTGGCGAGTTTGGCGTTGAGAAAATTTATCCGATTAATTCGCCGATAATTTCCAAGGTGGAAGTTTTAAGCGAGCCGAAAAAAGTCCGGCGTTCAAAATTATATTACTTGCGCAATGTCTCCAAGAAAAAATCGCGTCAGAAAATCGGCGTAGCCGCGTAACATGCGCGGGTGGCGAAATTGGCAAACGCACTACCTTGAGGTGGTAGCGCCGCAAGGCTTGGAGGTTCGAGTCCTCTCCCGCGCACCAGCAGAGACATTTTCAGGATTAGGAAAGAGGAGCGGATTTTGCAAAGCAAAATCCGCGCACTGACCCCCGCGTCCGCCTACGGCGGAAAGGGTTTTGGCGAAAATCAAAGCGCGATTTTGGCTTCTGCAAAATCGCTCCATATTCTTAATTCCGAACAAGTTACTACTGGTGCTGTAATTATACACTTTGCGCGAACTTTTTTCGAGCGGAAACTGAACGAATGAATCAGCCCCGCCACCGCCTCGCAGAGCCTCGGCGGACACCAAAGAAAAATGTTCCTTGCTTTTCGGATTTGCGCGCGACCAATTTCTTCTAAAAAGGAAAGGACATTTTTCTTTGGTGTTCTGCCCTCCAAGTATTCGGGCAGGTGGCGGGACTAATGCGGACTCGGTTTTGCGAAAACTATTTTTTGGGGAAAGGATTTCGCAAAACACTCGGCTAATCTTTTTTGAATTCGGATGTCGCAAGCGGAGGAGGAGGGGTTTGGGGAGGAATCCTCCGCTTGCTCCGCTGATTTCTTTTGGCGAAGTTCGAGCGGGCTTATTTGCAACGATAAAATTGAAAAAAGTCTTCATATCTGTTAGTATAATACTGTGTCCGAAAATAAGCAACAGTTAAATGTTATCAATATATGGAAAGTAATCAGCTAGGACTAAAAATAAGGAAATTGCGATTAAAACTGGGGCTTTCCCAAGACGATTTTGCTCGCAAAGCAGATGTCGCTTATACGACACTTACAAAGATTGAAACTGGTGTCATCAAGAAGCCGTCCGTTTTTGTAGTGAGCAAAATCGCGAAGGCCCTCAATGTCGCAATTGAGGAATTGATCAAATAATCTTATGGCAATAACGCAACAAATTTCATGGCATACAAAAACAGTTCCTGAGGTTTTTGGTGTGCTTGGTTCGCGTGAACATGGGCTAACAAAAGAAGAAGCGATCGGGCGTTTTCAAAAATACGGACTCAATAAACTTCCCGAAGGGAAGGTGGACAGTCTTCCCGTTATTTTTCTGCGTCAATTTCAAAATCCGCTGATTTATATTCTCTTTGCCGCAGCCGGTATTGTTTTTGCCATGGGATCAACTATTGACGCTTTGATTATTTTTGCGGTGCTTCTTTTTAATGCGATTCTGGGAATGGTCCAAGAAGGTAAAGCGCAAAACACACTTCTTGCCTTAAAAAGGTTCGCCGAAACTTCGGCAACTGTGCTGCGAGACGGGAAAGAACTTATCATCCCAGATGCCGAGATAATGCCTGGGGACATTATTGTATTGCAAGAAGGAGAAAAAACGCCAGCTGATGCGCGGATTATTTTCTCCAATATCCTGAAAGTTGATGAGGCAAGTCTTACCGGAGAATCAGAACCAGTGACCAAAACCGATACAGTATTGCCGTCCGACAATCTGCCGGTGGCGGATCAGAAAAATATGGTATTTAAGGGTACGCACATTTTAAGCGGAAACGGCACCGCAGTTGTTGTGGCGACAGGACTCGCAACAGAGATTGGAAAAATTGCTCAAAGGATTACTACTCTTGATACCGAGATTCCGTTAAAAACCAATATCCGCTATCTCTCTCGGATTATTGTTATTACCACAACCATCATCAGTGTCTCCTTAATTATTCTTGGCGTTTTTTCTGGTAAATCCCTCAAAGAAATGTTTACCGTGGCGGTGGCGCTTTCGGTCTCTATCATTCCGGAGGGTCTGCCGGTTGTAATAACTCTTGTTCTGGCAACCGGTGTTCACAGAATGTCAAAGCGCAATGTGCTGGTGAAGCGATTGCAGGCGGTGGAAGCATTGGGGCAAACAAAAGTCATTGCGGTGGACAAAACCGGAACGCTCACGAGAAATGAGATGGTTATTCAGCGCGTGTATGTGGACGGCAAAATTTTTAATATCACAGGCGACGGATACGAGCCAAAAGGTGAAGCAATTTTTGATGGTAAAACCACTGACCCCTTAAATTATCCAGAACTGCTTTTTAGTGGAAGAATTGCGGCATTCTGCGCCAACGCGCGATTGTCTTTTTCGGAAGAAACCAAACTATGGAAGATTGCCGGCGACCCGACAGAAGCGGCGATGTTGGTGTTTTCCGAAAAAATCGGATTTAGGCATGAGGTGTTGGAACATGAGGCATTAAAAATTTTTGAATTGCCGTTTAATTATCAAAAAAAATATCACGCCACAATTCGAGCGGTTGACGGCAAAAATTTTCTTACTGTCGTCGGCGCGCCAGAAAAAGTGCTTGAGCTTTGCAGGCATATCTGGCACAAAGATGGAGCCGAAAATTTAAATGAAAAAAAGAAAAAAGAATTAGAATCGGTTTTCCACAATCTTGCGCAAGCAGGGTTTAGGGTGGTTGCCTATGCCACCAATCCAGATACCGGGCGGAGCATTGATGGAGACACAATACCGCCGCTCACTTTTGTTGGTTTTTTTGGTATGAATGACGCGCTTCGTAGTGAAGTTAAAGAAGCAATGCAAAGAGTAAGAGCGGCGGATATGCGTGTGATAATGATTACGGGCGATCACCGTCTCACGGCGCAGACAATTGCCAAAGAGGCAGATATTTGGCGTGAAGGCGACAATGTTCTTACTGGGGAAGAAATTGATAAAATGTCCGATGACGAGCTGGCGGAAAAACTCGCCAGCACAAGCGTCTTTGCGCGGGTTACGCCGGAGCATAAACTTCGCATTATTCAGGCCCATAGAAAACGAGGTGAAATCGTAGCCATGACCGGAGATGGCGTAAATGACGCGCCGTCGCTCGTTGCCGCTGACCTCGGCGTGGCCATGGGCAAAATCGGAACAGAAGTAGCGAAAGAAGCATCGGACATCGTACTTTTAGATGACAACTTCGCAAGTATAGTGGGGGCGGCCGAGGAGGGCAGAAGTATTTACAAGACGGTCAAAAAAGTTCTGACTTTCCTCTTTTCTACAAGTATGGGAGAGGTGATTAATATCACAGGTGCGCTGGTTCTAAAATGGCCGATCCCGCTTTTGCCGTCTCAGATTATCTGGCTTAATTTTGTTACTGATGGATTTCTGACTGCGGCTCTTGCTATGGAGCCAAAGGAAAAAGGATTGATGCAAGGAAAATTTGAGCGACCAAAAAAATGGATCGTAGACGGTTTTATGATAAAAAGGATGCTTTTAATGGCTCCAATAATGGGACTTGGAACACTCTACCTTTTTAGTCAATATTTCGAAATGGACATCACTAAGGGTTGGACTATTGCTCTTACCACCATGGCCGTCTTTCAGTGGTTTAATGCGTGGAATTGCAGATCCGAAAGCAAATCAATTTTTCAGATGAATCCTTTTTCTAATAAGTTTTTAGTAGGCGCGACAATGGGTGTCATTTCTCTTCAGATATTTGCAGTCTATAATCCGTTTATGCAAAAAGTTTTACACACCACACCACTTTCACTTTCGGAATGGCTTATCATTATTCCGGTAGCTTCATCAATTATCTTTGTTGAAGAAATACGTAAATTCTTTTACCGAAGAAAGTTAATTTAAAAAATATATGAACTGGCTCAAAATAATTAGAGAATATATCCATGATAGGCCAAAAATCAAAAAAGTGCTCGGCGTTATTTTAATTCTTGGCGGTCTTGCCGCTTTCTTTACGCCTCTCACGCCCGGTTTGTGGCTGGCAATTATTGGTCTTGAATTATTAGGTGTGCGGATTTTGTTTTTTGATAAATTAAAATTTTGGAAGAAAAAATAAGCCCGCCCGAACCCTGCCAAAAGAAAACAGCGGAGCAAGCGGAGGATTCCTCCCCAAACCCCTCCTCCTCCGCTTGCGACATCCGAATTCAAAAAAGATTAGCCGAGTGTTTTGCGAAATCCTTTCCCCAAAAAATAGTTTTCGCAAAACCGAGTCCGCATTAGTCCCGCCACCTGCCCGAATACTTGGAGGGCAGAACACCAAAGAAAAATGTCCTTTCCTTTTTAGAAGAAATTGGTCGCGCGCAAATCCGAAAAGCAAGGAACATTTTTCTTTGGTGTCCGCCGAGGCTCTGCGAGGCGGTGGCGGGGCTGATTCATTCGTTCAGTTTCCGCTCGAAAAAAGTTCGCGCAAAGTGTATAATTACAGCACCAGTAGTATAGAAGAATCTAATTTTTCAGAATTTTCTTTGGCAACCGCCAAAGAAAGCCAAGGATTTTTGGGAACGCCGCGCGCTTCGCGCGATTGTAGTGTGAGGTTGGAGCCGAAGATTTTTTGGAGGGAGATTTTTTTAGAGGGGAGGTCGGTATTTTGGGCTATCTCATTTAGCTTTAAGCCTTCATTTATCCATTCGCGTAGAGGTTGGAGCCAAAAGGTAAAGTCGTGCTTCAGTCGGGCAATTTGTTCCTCCGCCGTTTTCCGCTCGGACATGAGCGACTGCTTCCGTTCAAGGTAAGCGTCGCGGTCTATATCCTGACTAACGTAAAGATCGGTAAGGCGACTTTCCCGCTCGTTCAGATCGGTAATTTTCGCCTTGAGTTCTTGGACGGAGATTCCCGCGATATGTTCGGCTTCTAATTCATCTTTGTCGGCCATGCGAGACAATTCCCTTGCCCACTCCGGAGGCAAAGCATAATACGACAGTAAGTTAGAGAATTGAGCGGTTAGAATTTCCTCGCGCACATAAGATTGCGAGCAAGGGCCACGTTTTTTAGTACACCGATAGTATACATATCGGTGGATATTGCCGTTTTTCTGATACTTTGTTATCTCTTCGGCAGTTATAAAACATCCGCAATTTTCACAATGCAAAAGGCCGCAGAAAACTTGCGGGTCTTTTTTCGCTTTCTGTCCTCTACCTCGGAAATATATAGTGTCCTGTACTTTATCAAAAAGAGCCTTGGAAATAATCGGCGTATGATTGCCTTTCCATATATCGCCGCCGTAACTAAAATGTCCGTAGTAAAATGGATCAGTAAGAATCCGTTTAACGTGGTCGTCGGATATTCTCCTTCCGCCTTGTCCACCTTTACGCCGTCCGGTTTTGACACCTCGGTCATAAAGGAAATACGAAATATCTGTAAGACGCGATTGCCCCTCGACGTAAAGTTCAAGAGCAGATTTGATGATAGGTGCTTTGCGCCGATCTAACATAACAGTTTTGGTACGCGGATTGTTTAGATAACTAACAGGAGCAGGGCCGGGAAAATCACCTCGTCTAGCTTTCTCACGCAAGCCCCGTTTCGTGTTCGCACTCAAGTCGCGTATGTATTGATTAGCCATACCAAACTCAACAGACATCATAAGGACATTATCGCCGGGCAGATAACTTCGGTCGTGCGTCTGCATGTGTTGGATCACTCCTTGTTGGAGTAGCCAGCTTATCTGTCCGCCGTCTACTGGATTGCGCGCCAAGCGATCAATTTTCCAACAGACGATACCTTGCGCCTCACCTTTTTCTACACGCCGGAGCATATCAGAGAAGATTTGACGGCCCGGTTTCTTAGCCGACTTCTTCTCCACGAACTCCGCAACAACATTTAATCCATCACGTTTAGCGAGCGAACGAAGCTCGTTTAGTTGCGCGTTTATAGAGAGGACTTGCTTGTCCTCAACATCGGTACTCTTGCGGACATAGAGAAAATAAGAGTTATCCATATATGGTATTATCATATATAGTAATACTACCTGTATAGTATAACAAGCGATATACTACCTAGTAATGAAAAACGAAGCCGTGAAATTGGGTAACAATCTACGGCGTATCCGTATGGAGAAAGGTATAACACAGGGAGATATTGTCCGTGCGCTTGGTATGGGGCGCGGTTTTGTGAGTAATATTGAGAATGGGAAAGGAAACCCCACACTTACGACTATAACGAAATTGGCAAAAGTTCTTGGGGTACCTATCGAAGAGTTGATTAAATAAAACCATGAATGACAACGATCAAAAAATTAAATGTCCGAAATGCGGCGAATCAATTTCAATTGATGATGTTTTGGCACATCAAATTGGAGAAAAAATAAGAAAAGAAATTGAAGTTGAGCAAAAAGTGAAAGAAACAGGACTTGCTAATAAGCAAAAGGAATTGGAAGCACAGGTAGTTCAGCTAGAGGAAGCAAAGAAAAATACGCAGATAGAGGTCAGTAAAAAAGTTGCAGAAAAACTCGCGGTAGAAAAAACTGCACTATGGAAACAAGCGCAGATAGAGGCCGAGAAACAAGCCGCAGCAGAAATAAAGCTCTTGGAAGAGCAGATGAAGGATAAGGATAAAAAATTGGAGCAGGCAAACGCTGAATCTCTAAAAACTCGTGCTGACAGACAAAAATTAGAAGAAGAAAAGAAAAACTTTGAGTTGGAGAAATCAAAACAAATCGAAGGAGAACGTAAAAAAATCGAAGAGAATGCTTTCGCTCGTGCAGTAAAACAAAATGAACTAAACACATCCCAGCTACAACGAAAACTAGAAGAAACTGAAAAAGAAAAACAAGCAGAAAGAAAATTACTCGAAGACCAAGTCGCTGAAAAAGATGCTAAATTAAAAGTAGCAGTTCAAAATGAGATCGAACTCAGAAAAGAAAAACAAAAACTCAAAGATGAGAAAGATGCTTTTGAAATAGAAAAAGTAAGACAGTTAGATGAAGAAAGGAAGAAAATAGAGGAAGCGGCATCTAAAAAAGCTACAGAAGCCCAGCAGTCAAAGATTGATCAGCTTAATAAACAACTTTCTGATGCTACAAAAGCGAAAGACGAACTAGCAAGAAAACTAGAACAAGGTTCTCAACAAACACAAGGCGAGGTTTTGGAGTTAGAACTAGAGGAAATTTTAAAAGTTGAATTCCCTCATGACGAGATTGTGCCCGTGCCTAAAGGCGTGAGTGGCGCTGATGTTATCCAGAAGGTAAAAGATCATTCCGGTCGGGTGTGCGGACAGATTGCATGGGAGTCTAAAAAGACTAAAGCATGGAGCGAAGGCTGGATACAGAAATTGAAAGATGACCAGCGAGTGATCAAAGCAGATTTAGCCGTGATTGCTTCTACTGTCTTGCCGGAAGATGTAAAAGGATTTGTATTCCGAGACGGTGTGTGGATTTGTGATATTAAACTTATAGTAGCGTTGGCCACAGCTTTACGTATAAATTTGCTAAATGTTAGCCGTGAACGTGCAATGTCAGTTGGAAAGAATGAAAAAATGGAAGTTCTCTATTCTTACTTGACTGGCGTGGAATTTAAACAGCGAGTGGAAGCAATTGTGGAAGCATTTACTAATATGGATGTGGGTCTGAGAAAAGAAAGGTTGGCGTACGAAAAAATTTGGTCTGAGCGTGAAAAACAGATCAAGAAGGTAATTACCAACACTGTTGGCATGTATGGTGATTTGAGTGGGTTAGTCGCTCTACCGCAGATAAAAACACTGGAATTACCGGAGGGGGAAAGTAGTAATGAAAAATAATTTTAAAGTACCTTAAATAATATGATAAAGAAAATAAAAATTACAAAAGAATATAAAACTATTCCAAAAGATTTTGAATTAGATCTTGAGAAAATTACGGTTATTACAGGAGAAAATAATTCCGGGAAAACTAATTTTATTCAAGCTATAAATAGTAGAAAAGATACAAAATTTATTAATGCAGAATTTTTGAATGAAACGGGTGCATCATTAACTCCAAGTATTGTTTATATAGCAGCCGAAAATATAAAACCATCTGATAGTGAATCTAAATCTTCTGCAAAAACAACTGGTTTAATTAAAAATTTATCGGAGTTGTTTTCCAATCTAGGAATTAAATTTGAGCTAGAGAATAAAGAGGATATCAAGGGATATATAAAAAATTTAATAGATAAAACAAACGAGAATCTCAAAGATTTTGTTGGGCGGCTCAAAAAAGCAAGGTTGGAAGCCGGCTTGACACAGGTCGTTGCGGCAAAGAAACTAAAACGCCCGCAATCTTACATTTCAAAAGTGGAAGCCGGAGAACAGCGTCTGGATATTGTGGAAATAAAAAAATTTGCGACTCTTTATAAAAAGGATATTATTCACTTCACAAAATGAAAAGCCGAAAAGGATTCATTCAAATACCATTGCTAATCGCAATAATTGCGGGCGTTTTAGTTTTGGGCGGTGGAGGTTATGTCGGTGTTAAACAATATCAAAGTTACCAAGCAGAGAAGGCAAGAGTAGCACAGGAAAAAGAACAAGAAGCTCAGGCGATAGCGGAAGTTCAACAGAAAGCTCTCGAACAAGCAACAGCAGAAATCGAAAAACTGAAAACAGAAAATCAAGCAACAAAAAATCAGCAAGCTCTTTTAGAGAAAAAAGTAGATCAAGATAGAAAAAACCAATCCGTTCAGCCATCAACTCAAGAAATAGATTTACCCGCGCTTGTAAAATACTGGCGCCCCCGAATCGTCCATATACAATGTGAATTTCGCTATACAAATACCGAGACGGTATATTTAGTCCAAGCTGGATCGGGATTTATGTATTCTTATTCGATAATGACTAATAATCATGTGCTTTTTGAAGTTTCAGAGACCGGACAGGTAATATATGCCCCGAACTCGTGCACAATTAAATTACCAGACGACAACCAGTCGCTTACTATTTATTATCGAGAGAAAATTAATGGATATTTTGGGAATGATAAATCTCTCGATTTTGGTGTAATGGATGTTACAAACCCAACCTCGTATATGAAGAGTATTATTTCCGCTCCAAGCCCAAAACTGTGCAGTAGAAAACCATCTTTAGGTGAAAAAATAGTAATACTTGGATATCCTGGCATTGGGGCAAGAAACGATATAACCGTTACAGAGGGAATTATTTCTGGTTATGATGGCGACTTTTTTATTACATCAGCAAAAGTGGAGCACGGTAATTCGGGTGGTGCGGTGATCTTAGTGAAAGACAATTGTTACTTAGGGATACCGACCTATGTAATAGAGGGAGAAGCAGAAACTCTAGCAAGAATTTTAGGTGTGCAAGCAATTTTCACTAATGGTGAATTAGAAAAGCAATAATTTATTTACTTTTGTATCTGTAAATTATTAGGTTGTCTAGTGACAGAGCAATGAGATTAACTAACAAAATTAAATTTTACTCCGCCGAAGAATGGGTAAGCTTGGTTAAAAAATTTGGGCTACGCGCAATCCTAAAACACAGAGATTACCGAGAACTATTCTATTGCTATCCGTTACTCATCCTTGAAATTGTTGCCTCTGGTCATCGTATTTTGATGGGCAAGCTACTTAATTCCGATGATCCATTTGATGTCGTCTTTTTGCCTGAAACATTACACAATATCTATCGAGCTGGACAATATAGATTAAAAGGAAGTGATGGCATCTGGATACAATTCAAAGAAATAAAAAGTTTTACAGAAAAAAATAAAATTGATATTGATAAATGGGCTGATTTTGTTCGACGAGAATACATAGATAAGATTAAGAAAGGTGTAAAACTTAATCCACCCGGAGGCATCCTTCATTTACATAACAGATTACTCTTTAATCCGATCAAAAAATCTAAACTTGAAAACGCCCTGATGGGGCTAAAAATACCATTTGAGTTTCCATATAAATACGTTTCCCTGACAATTGAAACTACTAATGCTGGCGGAGGCGACTGGAGAGCTCTCACGTATCAGCTACATCCTGGTTTTAAATTTATATTTGATATGAATCAAGAAAATTATCTAAATACAAAACATATAGAATTGGTTAGCCTGCTTCGTTGAAAAAATTTTGGCCTCTCCCGCGAGGGCGCGGCGCAAGGGGGGGGAATTCCGCCTCGCCCGAGCGTCCCGCCGGAGCGAAGCGAAGGCGGTCAGTTCCGCTCAAAAAAAGTTCGCGCAAAGTGTATAATTACAGCACCAGAAAGGAAATTGCAAGCAAGAGGGCTCCGCCTCGCTTCGCTCGGCGGCCAGTTTGTATTGAATTTTCGGGGCAAAAACGAATTGGCGATTTTCTAAAACATGGTTCAAGCCGATTGTTTTTTCGGGCTCTTTGACGGTTTTGAAATCTCGCGGCGAAGCCGCTCCGAATTCGCGGGGGGTTGCTTGCCGAAATGCGTTCGGACTAATTCAAGAATACTGCACCATCAAAAAACCGGCCATAGCCGGTTTTTTGATGGTGCCCTTTGTTTGAAAATGCGCGAACCTTTTTCGAGCGGAAACTGAACGAATGAATCAGCCCCGCCACCGCCTCGCAGAGCCTCGGCGGACACCAAAGAAAAATGTTCCTTGCTTTTCGGATTTGCGCGCGACCAATTTCTTCTAAAAAGGAAAGGACATTTTTCTTTGGTGTTCTGCCCTCCAAGTATTCGGGCAGGTGGCGGGACTAATGCGGACTCGGTTTTGCGAAAACTATTTTTTGGGGAAAGGATTTCGCAAAACACTCGGCTAATCTTTTTTGAATTCGGATGTCGCAAGCGGAGGAGGAGGGGTTTGGGGAGGAATCCTCCGCTTGCTCCGCTGTTTGTTTTCGCGCCGATGGGATTTGTATTTTGCAAAGCAAAATGCGCCGCAAGAAAATATGGAGTTGTGTTTGCCCCGTCCATCCGTGCGCACACAACAGATTTACTCCCTCTATTTACATTGTTTAATTTTTGGTGTAGCATTGAAATAATAGAAAGGAAATATAACTGATATTTTAATTCTACTACCATGATATTAGTATGTCAAACATAACCAAAAATTTAAGAAAGTTAAGGGAAGCCAAGGGGCTTTCTCAAGAAAAATTGGCGAGGTCGGCCGATGTCGCCAATAATACGATTATCAAAATTGAAGCTGGCAAAAACCAGAATCCAACGCTTGATACACTCAAGAAAATAGCGAAAGCTCTTGAGATAAGTGTTGATGATTTAATAAAGTAAAATGGGTTGACTTATGCACTTGCAATAAGTGTCGAGGAGGGGTATACTATAAGTATGGTCGTAAAAATAATCAATCATTGGAGTAAGTATGCGGTCGATCATACTTGCAATAAATAAAAGTCATTAACTAAATAATAAATAAAGTATATGAAAAAAATTAACAAGGTTTCAGCAGTTGTATTGGCTTTTGTGTTTGTGTTTACTCTAGTAGTCGGGCCGAATGTCACGCTCGCGGCAGGCCCAGCAACAGTAAATCTTGGATCAGCGGGTGATTTCGTGGTTCTCGCAAAGTCAGGAATCTCAACCACGGGGAACACCTCGATTACTGGAGATATTGGAGTGAGTCCAATCGCCGCGACTGCCATGACTGGATTTGGATTGATCTTAGATTCCTCCAATACATTTTCTACGTCAGCTTTAGTGAACGGAAAAGCATTTGCGGCTGACTATGCGGTTCCTACCCCAGCTAAAATGACCACGGCTGTAAGCAACATGGAAACCGCATACACAGATGCCGCTGGAAGAACAAATCCGACTGCGACTGAATTGGGTGCCGGAAATATTGGCGGGATGACGCTCGCTCCGGGACTTTATAAATGGAGTACCGGCGTGACAATACCAACGAATGTCACCCTCTCCGGCGGCGCAAATGATGTCTGGATTTTTCAGATAGCGCAAAATCTCACCGTGAGTTCCGCTGTGCAAGTTGTCCTCTCCGGCGGTGCGCAGGCCGCTAACATCTTCTGGCAGGTTGCTGGCCAAACGACACTTGGAACGACAGCTGTCTTTAATGGAAATATATTGGATCAAACAGCAATTGTGTTGAACACTGGTGCAACGCTGAATGGCAGGGCATTGGCACAAACCGCAGTTACATTAGATGCAAATGCTGTTACTAAGTCAGCCGCCGCTCCGACTCCACCACCGACCCCAACAGCGACGATTTCGGCAAATCCAACTTCAATCATCAGCGGTAATTCGTCAACCCTATCGTGGTCGAGCTCAAATGCGGCAAGTTGTTCTGGTACCAACTTCTCAACAGGAAATGCTATTTCAGGAAGTGTTAGCGTTTCACCGACATCAAATACAACATATTCAGTGAACTGTGCTGGTGCGTCGGACAATGTGGTGGTTACTGTTACTCAACCAACACCAACACCAACACCAACACCAACCACCACACCTACTCCAACACCAACACCAACACCTACACCAACACCCGTGGCAGCACCAATAGTAGCTCCTACACCAAAACTGCCGAATACGGGAATTGGTCCTGATGAGAAAAGTATTCCTTGGAATATCGTCATACCAGCTGGCATCTTTGCGGTTTCGATTTTCTTCTATCTTGCTCGAAGAAAACAAACAATCTAGTATAAGCATTGAGAAGAATTAGTGAGAGAATGCCAGACAAGAGTTTGTCTGGCATTTGTGGTTATGAACTTTTTGGAAAATCTATGCAATCGAAAATCTTATCAAAACGAACACTATTATTAGTAGTTATCCTTTCGGGATTAACTCTTTTTATTACGCTCCTTTTGTATTTTATTCCAAAAAGTTCGGTTCAGGGCGGATCAGCGCTCATCATTGAAAGTGCTGCTACTTCCCAAAAACAAAAACAAGCAATTTCTGGGTTGCCGGTGCGTCTCAAAATTCCAAGTATAAATGTTGATGCTCCTGTTGAGTATGTCGGTCTTACACCTGACGGAGCAATGGACGTGCCAAAGGGGCCTGTTAATGTAGCGTGGTTCAATCTCGGACCGCGCCCCGGAGAAAACGGGAGTTCTGTTATCGCCGGGCACTATGGCTGGAAAAATAATATACCAGCGGTGTTTGATAATTTACATAAATTACGCATAGGTGATAAAATATATATTGAAGATGAAAAGGGGGCAAATATTGTTTTTGTTGTGCGCAAAATTCAGATTTATGGCAAGAACAAGGACGCTTCTGGTGTGTTTTATTCAAGCGACGGAAAAGCGCACCTGAATCTTGTTACTTGCACGGGGGTTTGGAATAAGACCGAGAAAACTCGTTCCGACCGGCTTATAGTGCTTACTGATAAAGAATAGCAAAGAAGACATTTTAATTTGTGGCGCGCCAGTTTTCAACTGGCACAAATCCCATCGGCGCGAAAACAAACAGCGGAGCAAGCGGAGGATTCCTCCCCAAACCCCTCCTCCTCCGCTTGCGACATCCGAATTCAAAAAAGATTAGCCGAGTGTTTTGCGAAATCCTTTCCCCAAAAAATAGTTTTCGCAAAACCGAGTCCGCATTAGTCCCGCCACCTGCCCGAATACTTGGAGGGCAGAACACCAAAGAAAAATGTCCTTTCCTTTTTAGAAGAAATTGGTCGCGCGCAAATCCGAAAAGCAAGGAACATTTTTCTTTGGTGTCCGCCGAGGCTCTGCGAGGCGGTGGCGGGGCTGATTCATTCGTCCAGTTTCCGCTCGAAAAAGGTTCGCGCAAAGTGTATAATTACAGCACCATCAAAAAACCGGCCATAGCCGGTTTTTTGATGGTGCCCTTTATTTGAAAATGCGCGAACTTTTTTTGAGCGAAAAATCAACGACATTTCCTAAATTCATTTTACCAAAATTTTTAGAAAACGCCAATAACGCAACGCCTCCGCGCCCCGCCTTTGGCGGGGCTACGCCTTAACAAAATTTTCTTCTCCAATTTTCGGATTTCGCGCCCCCCAAAAAAATCAAACAAGGAAGAAGAAAATTTTGTTTCGGCGTTCTGCCCTGACAGGCAGGCGGAGGCGGTTTGATGCTCGCGGGCAAAAAGTTTCCCTCCCCCTCCAGCCCCCTTCCACTTTTTGCCCGCTCGCAAAAATGCGCGGTTGGGTCTTATTGAAAGCTATTATCTAATATGCTATTATACAAGTGTAATAAATATTATTATGGAATGTATTTTTTGTAAAATCGCAAAAGGTGAAGCACCTGCGCACAAAATTTGGGAAGATGAAAAACATTTCGCCTTTCTTTCTATTTTCCCAAACACCGAAGGTTTTTCGGTAGTGATTACAAAGGAACATTATCCTTCCTACATTTTTGATTTACCTGAAGATATATTTATTGGCTTAGCAAAAGCCGCTAAACAAACCGCAAAATTACTAGATGCTAAATTGGATGATGTCGGGAGAACAGGAATGATATTTGAGGGTTTCGGCGTGGATCATGTTCATGCAAAACTTTTCCCAATGCACGGCACCAAGATGTCTGAATGGAAACCGCTCAAGTCAAATGTTGATAAATTCTTTGAAAAATACGAGGGGTATATATCCTCACACGATTACAAACGCGCTGATGATGAGAAATTAGCTGAACTTGCTAAAAAAATAAGGAAATAATAGCAGACATACATATTCATATTAAAAAAGAAGCCCTGGCTGTATGATGACAGTCAGGGCTTTGTTGTTACCAACGCTCCTGTTACGGAGTGAGTCGGTTGACGCCTCGGTAGAGGAACGTCACTTCACGCACGCTCTTGAGATTCAGCATCACCATGAGCATGCGAGTGAGGCCGAAGCCGTACCCGCCATGCGGTGGACACCCATAGCGGAAGAAGTCCAAGTAGTATTGAATGGGTTCAAGCGAGAGCCCTTTCTCCTTGGCCTGATCCACGAGAATGTCGTAGCGATGCTCCCGTTGGGCACCCGTCGTCACTTCAAGCCCCTTCCAGAGAAGGTCGAAACTTTTGGTGAGATGGGATTTACCCTCGGGCCGCATGTGATAGAACGCTCGCACGACCGACGGATACTCGGTGACGAAGACAAACGCGTGGCCAGTCTTCTCTTGGAAGTGCCGATACAAAAGCCGCTCGCCCTCAGGATCGAGGTCACCCTTTTCGCCTCGCTCAATGCGGTGACCCATATGGTCGAGGATTTCATATGCCTCGGCCATTGTTACGCGCGGAAACGGGAGATTAGGAACCGCGATCTCCGTGCCGAACATCGCCTTGATTTCCTCACCATACTCGTCTTTCACCGCCTGAAGAATATGGCGAAGCCAACGCTCCTCAAGTTGCATGACGTCCTCGTGGGATTCAATCCACGAGATTTCAACGTCCACGCTGGTGAACTCCGTGTCGTGGCGAGACGTAAACGAAGGATTGGCCCGAAATACCGGACCGATCTCGAACACGCGGTCGAAGCCCGCCGTCATTGCCATCTGCTTGTAGAATTGCGGCGACTGTGCAAGATACGCCTTGCGGTCGAAGTACTTCACTTCGAACAGCTCCGCTCCCGACTCGCTCGCGCTCCCCATGAACTTCGGAGAATGGATCTCGATGAACCCCTCCGACTTCCAGAAAGAACGCATGGCGTGTTCGGCCGTGGTTTGGATTTTGAAGATCAGCAGATTCTGCGGAGTACGCAGATCCAGAAACCTCCAGTCCAGTCGCGTTTCGATGTTGGGACTTTCACCAAGCGGCAGAAGTGCGTCCGCTTTGCTGACGACTTTCATCGATTCAGCTATTACCTCCAGCCCGCCGAGTTTAACCACCGGGTTCAGAATGACCTTGCCAGTGATCTCGACGACGCTTTCGGAGGTTAGGCTTCCGATGGTCGCAGTCAGTTCGGCGTTTGCCGACTTCTCGTGTATTATCTGTGCACTGCCGGTGTGATCACGGACGACAAGGAACTGTATCCGTTTTTGGTCGCGGATCGTTCCGATCCATCCGCAGATCCGAACGGTTTTCCCGCTCTTAGACCCAAGTTCTTTGATCAACGTTCGTTGCATAACTTTCTCCTTTCAGTGTGCCTTGCCGTGATTGGCTTGGCGTATGTGGTACTCATGGATCAATCCTCCTACCGAACGCTCGGTGGAAAGGAATGGTATCTCGCACATGCGGAATCTGCAAGAGCCAACGGATAAACCGTTCTAGCCCCATGCCGAACCCTCCGTGCGGCACACAACCGTATTGACGAAGGTCCCGCAACCATTCGTAGCGGGCGTCACCGGCTTTATTTTTCTCTGCCAAACGTTCATCGAGCATTGGTAGCTCGTGGATTTTCTCGGCAATCCCAAGCAGTTCACCGAACCCCCGACTCGTAATCAAGTCAGCCGTTTTCGTACGACACGGATCAGCCGAATCAATCACATACGGGAATGGCTCGATGGAGCGCGGAATGCCAGCGATCCAAAATGGGGTTTCACCAAACCGATTACTCAGCAAGGATTCTTCTTCAGAACCCATGCTTTTACCGAATTCGATGTCGCACCCTTGCGTCTTGAGCCAATCTACCGCTTCACCGTAGTCAATGCGCGGGAACGGAATTTTCAATCCATCCTCGCACATTTCGGTGCCGATGATGCGGGCAAACTCGCTTCCTTCACGGATGCTTCGCTCGCTTACGTCACGGATGAAATGCTCGACCGTCGCGACCATGTCCTCGAAATCCACGAACGCCAGCTCGGCTTTGATGTGCCAGTACTCCATGAGGTGTCTCTTGGAGCGGCTCTCTTCAGCACGGAAGCTGGGACCAATGTTGTAGATTTTCTCGAAGGCATGGACTGCCTGTTCAAGATAGAACCCAACACATTGCGTCAAGAACACGTCTTGCCCATGAACCTTAAGTGCCATCGCAGTACGGTCGTCGTAGAGCGGCGTCGGTGTGAGTACGGGAGCGTGAATTTCAATGAACCCATTTTCATAGAACCACTGATGCACGATCCGCGTTAAGATATGACGGAACTTCAGAATCGCCGCAATCTTTTCGTTGCGGAGATAGAAATGCCGTTTGTTCAGAAGTTGCTTTTGGAGTTTGGGGTCCAAGATGTCGATGTCCGAGCGCGGGTACGGCGACACATTTATAGTGCTGACGCCGATGATTTCAATGTCCCGAACACGAATTTCCTTTGGCGAATTCGGTCGTCCAGTTTCCATGAGGATTCCGACAACCTTCACTGCCGTTTCTTGACTGATCCGTTTTGCCAGTTCGAACAGTTCTTTGTTGGTCTCATCGACCACACTCTGAACCGTTCCTGTGGAATCGCAGACATCCAAGAAGACGACATGATTGTGTCTGCGGCGAGCTTTCACCCAACCGTAGAGTTCAACCTGTGCACCGTTTGGGATGCGGTTGAGCAAGTCAGCTACGTATACCTTTTTCATCTTTCTCTCCTTTCCTCGCCGTGTTCCTCAGAACGTGGCAGAGAATGTTGTGGGTAAGCTCGGCATAGCAATCAGGGTAATCCCTGCGTAGTACACCTAGCCATCGAGCCGCTTTCGCGGTTTCGTCATTTCCCGTAGCGTCCATGACCATGTCATAGGCCGCGGTGGGACTGCTACTCTTCTCAACCAACAAAACAACGTCCAGTTGATCGAGGATGAGCTTGCAACGCATCGTGATTTCTTCTGCTGTGCGCATACGTGCTATTCCTCCTTTCAAGTTGTCAAAGAGCCTTTTAAATGATCCTTGAGACTATCCCAAGGAATATAATACCGTAGCATCTATGGGGGATTTTGTAAAGACCCAACCGCGCATTTTTGCCCGCGAGCATCAAACCGCCTCCGCCTGCCTGTCAGGGCAGAACGCCGAAACAAAATTTTCTTCTTCCTTGTTTGATTTTTTTGGGGGGCGCGAAATCCGAAAATTGGAGAAGAAAATTTTGTTAAGGCGTAGCCCCGCCAAAGGCGGGGCGCGGAGGCGTTGCGTTATTGGCGTTTTCTAAAAATTTTGGTAAAATGAATTTAGGAAATGTCGTTGATTTTTCGCTCAAAAAAGGTTCGCGCATTTTCAAACAAAGGGCACCATCAAAAAACCGGCTATGGCCGGTTTTTGTTGTGGTGCTATAATTATACACTTTGCGCGAACTTTCTTTGAGCGGGAAAACGACCCCGAAAGTGGAAGCCGCCCCGCCACCGCTTCCGCCGCCACCGAATTTCGTATTTCGCTTCGCAAAATGCGCCGCCATAACTCGCTTGATTATTTATATGACAAGTGGGAAAATAATAAGTGAAAATATCAAACGATTACGCGCTAAACTTGGCTTAACGCAAGACGATTTAGCCAAGAAAGCGGATATTAAATACACTACGCTTATGAAGGTCGAAAGTGGAAAGGTTAATAAGCCAAGCGTTCAAACTATGGCGAAAATCGCCAAAGCGTTGGGCGTTTCGATAGAAGATTTGATAAAATAATTTATGGACGAACAAATTCTTATTGTTAATAAAAGTGATGAAGTTGTCGGTTTAGATACCAAAGAAAATTGTCATTCTGGAAATGGAATTTTACATCGCGCAATCACCATTTTTATTTTTAATGATAAAAACGAAATTCTACTTACAAAAAGAAGTGCTTTGAAAAAATTATGGCCAAACTTTTGGGATACTTCCTGCTCTACTCATATCCACAGAGACGAAACAAATGAGCAAGCTGGAGAAAAAAGATTAAATGAAGAAATTGGTTTTTCTTGTAAATTAAAATTTGTTCTCAAATTTCAACATCAAGCAAATTTTAACAATATCGGCTCCGAAAATGAAATATGTGTCTTATTAACTGGGGATTACACAGGCGAAATAAAACCAAATGTTGATGAAGTTTCTAATTATAAATGGATTGCTATTGAACAATTAAAAAGCGAGATTAACAATACGGATATTTCTCCATGGCTAAAAATCGCTTTTGAAAAATATTTAGAATATACAAAAAATAACTTATAATAAAACTGTGTTAGAAAATTTATTTTCAATTCCAATGTTAATTATTTACGCCGTTGCTTATGGCATAACAATGAAAATTGCCGATTTATTAAACGAGCACGGCTTAAAATGGTTTAAGGGTAGTGCGATTATTTTTGGTTTTCTTTGGGGAATTTTCGGCGCAATGTTGGTTGCGGGCGATAATACAATCGCAAATATTATATTAGCGATGAACATTGCTTTTATAATCAGAAATAGACTTGATTATATCAATCATCAAATAGCTTCATCGATTATAATTATTTCCTTTTTATTTACTTCCGCATTTTCACCAATTTTATTTTTGATTTTTTATTTTGTCTTCCTTATTTTTGGATCTTTGAAAGATTATGTTGACGATGTTTTGAAAAAGAAAAATGGCATATTCGTTTTCCTTAATGAAACAATGCTTTATTATCTCATTCCAACTTTTATTTATTGCGTGTTTTATGGAAATTGGATTGTATTTTGGACTTTTCTTTTTTATACAATCGCATACGATTTAACAAAATATATTGGAAAAAAATATAATTATCATTAAAAGAATTTGAAATCATAGCGGCGCGCCAGTTTCACTGGCACGAAATTCGGCGGCGGCGGAAAGCGAGGGCGGGCAAAAACTTGTCCTGAGCGAAGCCGAATGGATTCCTCCTACCCCAAAAAAAACTCCCTTTCCTTTTTGCCCGCCCGAGCGTTCAGTTTGGCGCGTGCCTGTCCGCCGAAGCCTCGGCGCAGGCGGGAAGCGCGCCGTCAGTTCCGTTCTCCGCCAGAGGCGGATCCGCCTTCGGCGGAAAAGTAGGTTCGGATTTGATTTCTCAAAAACGCAAAAACGCGATAAAATTAAAATATTGGCAGATTGATTATTAAAAAATCAACAGGCCATTTTTATTTGCGATATCTATTGAACGGCTTATTTTAATCGGATATAATATAATTAAAATAATATAGAAATTTATGGTGCCCGTAGCTTAATGGTAAAGCTCCGCTCTGTGGCAGCGGCAACGTGGGTTCGATTCCCATCGGGCACCCAAATAAAATATAATAACAATGAGCGAACAGCAATTAAACGAAAAAGCCGCGGTTGAAAAAGAGCTGGCAGCCAAAGCCGATAAAATTTCAATTATTCGGCTGGTTGACGCTTTAATTATTCACGCTTTTGAAAGTCAGGCCTCTGATATTCATATTGACCCCCAGGAAGATAAAGTGAGGATTCGTTTGCGGATAGACGGCGTTTTGCACGATGCTTTTATTTTGCCAAAAGAAATCCAGTCGGAAATAATTTCCAGAATTAAAGTCCTTTCGGGATTGCGCACCGACGAACATCAGGCGGCTCAAGACGGCCGTTTTAAAATTCCCGTAAAAGACATCGGGTATATTGACATTCGGGTTTCCATCGCGCCGACTTATTACGGCGAGAACGCGGTTTTAAGAATTTTATCGGAACGGACGCAATTGAATCTCGACCAGCTTGGTTTTTCGGAAAGAGATTTGAAAATCGTTAAATCGGCCGTTAAAAAACCTTATGGCATGATTCTTGCCACCGGGCCGACCGGTTCAGGGAAAACAACCACTCTTTATTCAATTATCAAGGAGCTTAACACCGATGAGATTTCCATTATTACCGTTGAAGACCCGATAGAATATTCCATTAAAGGGATAGACCAAATTCAGGTTAATTCCAAAACCGGCATTACTTTTGCCCAGGGGTTGCGGTCAATTTTGCGCCAAGACCCGAATATTATTATGGTCGGCGAAATTCGCGATGAAGAAACCGCCGGCATTGCGGTCAATGCCGCTTTAACCGGCCACTTAATGCTTTCAACAATTCACACTAACGATGCCGCCACGACTTTGCCAAGATTATTGGATATGGGCATTGAACCTTTTTTAATATCTTCAACGGTTAATATTGCCATTGGCCAGCGGCTGGTAAGGCGTTTGTGTCCCGAATGCCGCGTAAAAAAAGTTTTAAACGACGCGGAATTCAAAAGTTTAACCGAAGTGATTAAGCCGGAAGTTTTAGGCAAAAACCGCGATTTTTATGAAAGCAAGGGGTGTCAAAAATGCGAAGACGGTTATGAGGGGCGTTTTGGCGTCTATGAAGTTTTAGAAGTAACGGATAATATTAGAGAATTAATTGTGAAAAGAGCTAACTCCAATATCATCGCCGAAGCGGCCAAGAAAGAAGGAATGACGACGATGCTCGAAGACGGTTTTAAAAAAGCTTTGGCGGGCATTACCACTATCGAGGAAATTTTGAGAATTGTTCATGAATAATATTTTAAAAATTTTTAAAACTTTAATTGAAAAGATATCGTTACATATTCCTCTTTCCGAGAAAATGCTTTTCGTCAAACATTTGTCCATTATGATAAAAGCCGGTATGCCGCTTTTGGACAGCTTGTGGCTTTTAAGAAAACAGGCGCGTTCAAAAAGCTTTCAAAAAATAATTTCCGGTTTAATCGTTGATATTGATAATGGCCAGTTTTTATCGGTCGGTTTGGAAAAATATGCGTCCATTTTTGGCGATTTTTTCATTAATATTATTCGGGTTGGCGAAGCCAGCGGCACCTTGGCGGACAATTTGGATTATCTTCACAAAGAACTTCGGAAAAGTTATGAATTAAGGAAAAAAGTCAGGTCGGCGATGACTTATCCGATTATCGTGCTGGTCGCCGCCGGCGGCATCAGCGTTATTTTAATATTTTTTATTTTTCCGAAGATTATTCCGATTTTTACGAGTTTTAGGATGGAATTGCCTTTGCCGACGCGGATGCTTATCGGTTTTGTCGGCATTTTCACCGCTTACGGAGTTTGGATTTTAGCCGGTTTTTTGTTTTTTATTATCGGCGCATGGTTTTCATTTCAAATTAAAAAAGTCAGATTTATTTTCCATCGTTTTTTACTTTCACTTCCTTATATCGGCAAGGTTTCGCAAAATATCAATATGACCGCTTTTGCCAGGACGCTTAGCGTATTGCTTAAAAGCGGAATTAAAATCGTTGACGCGGTTATGATTGTCTCCGATACCGTGCCGAACCGCGTTTTTCAAAAAAAAATAAAGTTGGTGGCGGAAAGAATAAAAAGCGGAGAATTAATGTCTTCTTATATGACCGAAAATAGCCAATTTTTCCCGCCGATTTTTTCTCAAATGGTTGAGGTTGGAGAAAGCACCGGTCATTTGGATGAAAATTTGAATTATTTGGCGGATTTTTACGAATCTGAAGTTGACGAAACTTTTAAGAATATTTCAACGATTTTGGAGCCGATGCTTTTGCTTTTAATGGGCATTGTGGTGGGGTTCATCGTGCTGGCCGTTATTACTCCAATTTATGGCTTTACTCAAAATCTTAAAATTAGATAAGGGATTCACTTTAATAGAGGTTTTAATCGCGGGCGCCATTTTTTCTATTGTCAGTTATGGGATTTATTTCGGGTATTCCAATACTTTTGAAGCGATTAACAGGAATGAATCGCGTTTTGACGCCATTGCGGTTTTGGGAAATGAAATGGAAATCGTCAGGAATTTAAATTTTGACGACGTAGGAATAGATGGCGGTTATCCGCCGGGCAAACTTTCAGTCGAAAAAATCGCTTCTTCAACCAATGGCGTTTATTTGATTAAAACTACGGTAAGGAGCATTGACGATTTGTATGACGGCGTACTTGGCGGTTCGCCCAATGACACGGCGCCGGCGGATTATAAAATAGTGGAGTCGGAAATCAGCTGTGTTGTTTGCAAATTTAATTTTAAGCCGTTTTTTATGACAGCGACAGTGGCTCCCAAGGGACTTGAAGGCGCCAATAGGAACGGCGCGCTTTTTGTAAATGTTTTTGACGCTTCCGGCCAGCCGGTAGTCGGCGCGGACGTTAAAATCGTTAATAATGTTTTAAATCCGACAATAAATATCAGCGATATTACCAATAACGACGGCGTTTTGCAGTTAGTTGATATTCCCACAAGCACTTCTGCTTATGAAATTATGATTTCCAAAAGCGGTTATTCAACGGAAAAAACTTATCCTTTCGGCGGCCTCGGCGATTCCATTCCGGTAAAAGTTCATTCCACGGTCGCGGAACAGCAAATTACTTCAATTAGTTTTTCAATTGATAAAATCGGTTTTTTAAATTTTTCAACCGTTGATTTAATGTGTCAGCCTGTCGCGAACGTTGACTTTTCAATTTCCGGAACAAAATTAATCGGCTTCAATCCGGATGTTATGAAATATTCAACTTCAACGGCGACTGGCGCCAATGGAACAAAAAATTTTAATAATTTGGAATGGGACACTTATAATTTAATCAATTTGGATTCCGTTTATGAACAGATTGGCATAATTTCCACTTCTTCGGCGGTCGTCGTAAATCCAGGCGCTACCAGTTCGTTGAAATGGATAGTCCAACCGATTGATTCTCCAACTATTTTGATCGGCGTTAAAAATCAAGACGGCCAGGCCGTTCAGGATGCCAGTGTTAATTTAACTAAAACCGGTTACGATAAAACAACGTTCACTGGCAGATATTCATTTTCGCAAACCGATTGGTCCGGCGGTAATTTTTCTTCGCAAAGCGGCCAGATAGAAACCGAAAATCCGACCGGTCAGATTAGTTTGACGCAAACGGCCGGCATTTATCCGACGAGCACGCAATGGTTGATTTCTAATACTTTTGATTTAGGCGCCGCCGGCGCGACTTTTTATAATTTTGACTGGCAGCCGGCAAGCCAGCCGTTGGAAACGGGGAGCGACAGTTTGAAATTTCAAATTGCCTCCAATAACGACAACTTAACGTGGAATTTTATCGGGCCCGACGGCGCGGATTCCACTTTTTACGCAACAAGTTCCGGCCAAATCAATCAAATTCATAACAACAGCCGTTATCTGCGTTATAAAGCGTATTTCAAAACCGAAAACGAAAATTTTACGCCCGTTCTCAATGAAATAAAAATAATTTTCAATTCATCGTGCGTGCCGGCCGGGCAGACGTTTTTCAACGATTTAGCGGGCGGAGAATATAATTTAACGGTTCAAAAATCCGGCTATCAAACGTCTACGAGCACAATTTCCATTTTAAATAATTGGCAAGAATATGGCGTTCAGCTTTCGCCATAAAAATTTTCACCATGAAAAAATTTTTAATCGCGCCGTTTTTATTTTTAATTTTTCCGTTTTCGGTTTTGGCCGCGGAGTTGGAATTTTTTGAATTCGCTCCGGATATTGCCGACAGTTTAACCGTTTCCGTGGTTGAAACTCCTTATCAGGTTTTTACTCCTTATAACGATTATATTAGCGGTTTTGATTTTTGGCTGGAAAACACCGGCGCGAGCGGTTCGGTCAGCTTCACTTTTTTAGACCAAAATAACAACGCGTTGGCGTCAAAAAGCATTATGGTTTCCAATACCGGCATTGTTTGGGGCGGAAAGAAATTTCATATTCAATTAAATCAACCGATAAAAGTGGAAAGTTTCGATAAATATAAAATTAAAATTTCCAGTTCTTTGCCTAAATTGAAATTATATTACGCCGGATTGGTTCAGCTCTTGGAACATAACGCCGATTATTCTTTGGATAAAAATATTTTTCCGGCGGTTTTAGGTTCAACGGAACAAAATTTCGCTTTTAAATTTGCTCTTTATGAAGACGACGATGTTTCCGCGCCTATTATTTTAAATGTTACTTCAACCGTAATTTCTCAAGATAAGGCGAAAATTTCTTTTAATACAAACGAGCCGGTTGATTATAAGGTTGACAACACTTCTTTTTACGGGACTTATTTTAAGTGTCAAACCAATGTTTGCGGTTTGGAATTTTCTATCCCGCCAAACACGGTTTATAGTTATCAATTAACGGTTAAAGATATTTGGGGCAACGAAGGTTATTATGTCGGTTCTATCGGAAGTTCAAATCCGGTTGCCACTTCAACTGCTACTTCAACGGATGAAAACTCAACTTCAACGCCGCCGGAAACTGTCATAAATGACACGGCGCCGCCGATAATTTCCGATATTAGAATTATTTCTTTGGAGCCGAAAAAAGTGAAAATCGGTTGGAAAACCGATGAGGCGGCCAATTCCAGTATTTTAGTCGGTCTAGATATCGCTGGCGGCCAAGTTATTACAAGTATCGGCGATACGACTTATGAATTAGAGCATGTTTTGTCTACGGACGAAATTTTATATCCGGAAACGAAATACTACGCTTCAATCACTTCAATTGATTCGTCCGGCAATTCCGCCGTTTCAACGATTAATTTTACCACGCCAAAAGTTGCGCAAATTCCGCCGCTCAATAATCCGCCGATAGAATCAAAACGGCAGTCAATTTTAGATGTCGTTGCGTTTTCGGAAAATGGACAAATATCAATAAACGTCAGATGGCAAACTCCGTCCACGGAACCGATAAACGGCTATCGGATTGATATTTTTGACGACAATAAAAAACTGGTTAAACAGCTCTTTGTTGGTTCGGGAATTTATCAGGCAATTATTGACGGTTTGCCGTCGGGCGATTATTACGCGGTGGTTTATGAAAATAACAACGGCGTTTTTGAAAAAATCTCCAAACCGGCGGATTTTAATGTCGTTCAATCGGTTAAAAAACTTTTTTCTTTTTGGTATGTTTTATTGATTG
Source organism: Patescibacteria group bacterium (assembly GCA_038065955.1). GTDB lineage: Bacteria > Patescibacteriota > Minisyncoccia > UBA6257 > UBA9933 > JBBTPY01. The sequence goes on along the minus strand of JBBTPY010000001.1, from coordinate 69,440 downwards.
CCGCAGGCGTTGTTTCGGCGATTGCCGTTTCGGTTTTTGTCATAAAAAGAAAAAAATCTTTAATTGCCAATGGCGGATTCACTTTGCTTGAATTTATGGTCGCCATCGGCATTTTTGTTATAATTATTTTAGTTGTCGGCGTGTTTTGGAATTATATTACCGATATGGGAATTTTTTTCTTTAATAATTTAAGCGTTCAACAGGAAGTCAATCAGACATTCAGTGAAATGATTCTGGAAAATCGTTCATTGGGAATGTCGTCAATCGGCAGCTACGCTATCGCTCTGGCCAGTTCCAGCGCGTATACTTTTTACAGCGATATTGATTCGGACGGATTATACGAACAAGTCCGGTATTTTCTTCAAAATAATATTTTAAAAAAAGGCGTAATCAAGCCAAGCGGCAATCCTTTAACTTATAATCCGGTCAATGAAGCCGTCGGCGAAGCGGTGCGCGATCTTGACCCGGCTTTTCAAAATATTTTTAGTTATTATTCTTCAAGCACCGTTTCGGGTCCGATGGCTTATCCAGTTAATATTTTAAATGTCAGAATGATTCAGGCGAAATTAGTGGTTAAGCCGCAATCTCAAAACAGCACTTCAAGTTTCAGCGTTTTTATCACCCCGAGAAATTTAAAGGATTTATGATAAAAAAATCATTATTAAAGTTAAAAGGCCAAATGGCGCTTCAGGTTTTAATTTACAGCGGTTTGACGGTTATTTTAATGACCGGTTTTTTGATGTGGGCGGACACCAATATTAACGCCAGTATAAGATATTCCAACAGGGCTTTGGCTTTGAACATTGCCGAGTCGGGAATTGAATATTATCGTTGGCATTTGGCTCATAATAACGACGATTATACCGACGGCACGGGCGGGTCCGGTCCTTATATTCACGATTTTTATGACAAAAGCGGTAATAAAATCGGCGAGTTCATTTTGGATATTACGCCGCCGCCAATCGGTTCTTCCGTGGTCACCATCAAATCAACCGGCAAGATTGACGCCGATTCAATGATTGAAAAAATAATTGAAGTTAAAATGGGAATTCCTTCTTTCGCCAAATACGCTTCGGTTTCAAATGCCGACGTGCGTTTCGGTTCGGGAACAGATGTTTCCGGAGAAATACACTCTAATGGCGGGATTCGTTTTGACGGTTATGCGAGAAATTTAGTAACCAGCGCTTTGCCTAATTACGATGATCCGGATCACGGTGGAAATAATGAATTTGGCGTTCATACTCATGTGACTAGCGGCGGCGGGGGAGGACCAGTGGTTGATAACAGTTTTCGGTCGCAAGAAGCCCCGCCAAATTCCGTTCAAAACCGGACGGATGTTTTTTCTATTGGCAGAAGCTTTCCCGTTCCGGTGGTTGATTTCTCCGGCATTACTCAGACGCTTTCTCAAATAAAAGAAAACGCTTCTTCCAGCGGTTTTTATCGCGGTCCGTCCGGCGCTTTCGGCTACGAAATTTATTTAAAAACAGACGATACTTTTGACCTTTATCGGGTAAGCGCTTTAGTCTCTTCTCCTTCCAGCCAATGCACTAATTCAAAAAATCAGGCGAATAATCAGGACGGTTGGGGGATTTGGAGTATTCAGACAAGAGTTTCTTTGGGTAATTTCTCTTTTCCCGCAAACGGCTTGATTTTTATAGAAGACGATGTCTGGGTAAGAGGTCAAGTTGACGGCGGACGGCTTACAATCGCTTCGGCCCGTTTTCCAGACAATTCCGCGACCAGAAGCAATATTATTATTAATGATAACTTGTTATATTCAAATTACGACGGCCAAGACGCTATCGCTTTAATAGCTCAAAAACACGTCAATATCGGCTTGAATAGCGCGAACACCATAAGAATTGACGCGGCTTTAATGGCGCAAAACGGCAGAGTCGGAAGATATTATTATAACAGTTTTTGCGGCGCTAATCGTTTGCGAAGCGAGATTACCGCTTACGGAATGATAGCTTCCAGCCAGCGTTATGGATTTTCTTATACGAGTGGCGTTTCTGTCGTCTCCGGTTATCAAATAAGAAATCTTATTTACGATGTCAATTTGTTATACGGTCCGCCGCCGAGTTTTCCCTTGACTCCGGATTCTTATCAGGTTCTTTTATGGAAAGAAATAAAATAATTTTCGGTCTAAGTTGTCCACAGCCTTGATTGTTTGACAGAAATAATATGTTATAATTTAAATAATATTAAAGGTCGGTTATTAAACAAAATGATTTTAATAATCAATGAAAAATCAATTTAAAAAGATAGGAGGTTTTACTTTGCTTGAATTATTGGTCGTTATCGGCATTATCGCGATTTTGGCCGGTGTTGTTATCGTGGCTTTGAACCCGGGACGGCAGTTTGCTCAAGCTCGCGACGCGCAAAGATGGAGCCATGTCAACACGATTTTGAACGCGATTGGTCAGAATATGGCTGATAATCGAGGGAATTGGACTTGCGCCGCCGGCGCTTTGCCGACTTCAACGACTGAATTGGGAACGCAATCGCCGAATTATAACATCGAGGCTTGTATCGTTCCATTGTACGTTTCAATAATGCCGCTTGACCCGTCCAGCGGCACTGCCAGTTCAACGGGCTATAGAATCAGTTATGATTCCACTAATAGAAGAGTAACGGTAAATTCTCTTTATCAGGAGATCAGTTCATCTACCAATCCGATTACTGTAACGCGATAATCGCGGAGAATTAAATAACTTTTAAAAAAATCCGCTTTTTTACGAGAGCGGATTTTTTATTTTTATCGGTTTTTTCCCTTCTTTTTGAATTTTCGTCAGTTCGAGTTTGCTATTATCAATAATAGCGGCTTCTAAAAGTTTTATTCTTTTATTGTCTTTTACGGTCCAGACGCCGGGCTCTGGATTTAAAGCCCGGATTTTCCGTTCAATTTCAATGGCAATTTCTCCGCCGTTTTTTTGGGCTATTTCTATATCTCGCGGCTCAATATATCCGTCTTCGGATTTGAATTTTTTCGTGTAAGTGGCGGAAGATTCGTTTTGCGGCGCGCCTGTAATTTTTTCGTAATTTCGCACATTTTCGTATTTTTGTAGGAAATTAATTAAAAGCTCCGCGCTCAACTCCGCCAGTTTTTTCATTAAAGATTCGTAGTTGTCGCGGCTTGATACTTGATACTTGATACTTGATACTATTTTTCCATGGTCCACTTTTTCATCCATTAAATATAAAGTCGTTCCGGTTTCTTTTTCGCCATTAAGAATCGCCGTTTGAATAGGAGAAGAGCCGCGGTATTTCGGCAAAAGCGAAGGATGAACGCCGATTGTTCCAAGCCGTGGAATTTCCAGAATTTCTTTGGAAATGATTTTGCTATATGCCACCACTATAAACAATTGACAATTAACATCTGACAATTGACTTTTGATATCTGATAATTTTTCCGGCTGAAAGATTTTTATTTTCCCTTTAATACTTTCTACTTTATTCATGATACATTTTTTCACGGGCGGAGGAGTAATAATTTTCTTTCTTCCAATCGGCTTGTCCGGGTTGCAAACAACCGCCTCGGGAATGAAGCCGGCGTTAATAAGTTTTTCCAGTATAATGGCGGCGAAATCGGGAGAACCGAAAAAAATGTAATTCATAATTAAATCTAAAATCTCAAAAACACAAATCAAATGTTAAATCTATAGCTTTAAATTCAAAATCTAAAATCATTTATTAATTTTACAGGAGAATATTTAATGTTTCAGCCAATTTCGGTTATTTCAACGATCGTTGAAATAACCGAAATTGATATGATATAAGTCTTATAATTCTAAATCCCCTCACATAATTTTATGTGGGGGATAAATCCCAAATAAATTCAAATGATTAAAATTCAAAATTCAAAAAATAATAATTCGCGTATTTTGAGTTTTAAATTTTGGATTTTGATATTATTTAGAATTTAGGATTTTGTATTTGTTTTAAGATTTTATTTTACAGCAAGATAAGATGTAAATTTGAGATTTTCCGCCGAAGGCGGATCCGCCTTCGGCGGAGAGATTTAATTTTTAAAATTTGTAATTTATTTAGAATTTGGATTTTGGAATTTAGTATTTATTGTATATATCTTGTCGCATTTATCAATAAAAAGTATGCCGTTCAGATGGTCCGTTTCGTGCTGGAAAACTCTGGCTAATAATCCATCGGCTTTAACGGTGAGCGGTTTAGCATAGCGATTGTATCCTTTTAAAACAACGCTTTCCGGTCGTTCAACCAAGCCGTAAATTCCCGGGACGCTTAAACAGCCTTCTTCCATTATGATTTTTTTTTCGGAAAACTTCGTAATTTCCGGATTAAAAATCGCGTAAAATTTCATTTCTCCCGGCGGTGGCAAGATTATTTTATTATTTTTGTCTCGTTTTAACGGTTTATTTGAAATTTTGGCGACAAACAATCTCAAATCCAAACCTATCTGATTTGCGCTTAAACCGATGCCAACGGCTTTATTCATCGCTTCGCGCATTTTTTTAATCAATTCGCCAATGTCTTTTTTGGTAAACTTTGAAAAATCAAAATTCGCGGTTTTAGTCCGCAAAAATTTTTCCTCTTTTTTGTCATTGACAGTTAAGATTTTCATAAGTATGATTATTCAGTATTTTTATACAAAATACAAATTTTATCCGCAGATATTGCGTATAAAACCAGTTATTTATTATTTTGTTCTTTTAAATAAAAAATAAGAATTAGGTTGTTTAAAACAATAAAAGGAGGTGTTTATGACGCGATATAACGACGATTATGAGGAAGAAAAATCATGTAAATTTAAAGACAGTGATGCTTGCGATCGTTGTAATGAATCTTGTCCAAATAGATTGAATGAGCATTACGAAGAAGATTATTTAATAAGATTAGATTTAAAAATAAAGAAAGGGGGATTAATATGGAAGGAAAAATAATTTTATTAAGGGATCAATCAGAAGAAAGCGAAAAAGCAGAAAAATTATTGAAGAGATGTAAAATAGACCACGCCACGATTTTTTGTTCTGACGGTCGCTTGCCGAGTCTGTTGAGTCCAAATAGCGCATATTTTTTCGATGGTATAGGAGGCATCAGACTCTTTATTAAGGGTTTATAGTGTTATTTCGCATAAGAATAAAATAGTACATTATATGGGATTAGTAATAATCCCATATTTTTTTAACTCTTTTTATCTTTCAAAATATCCGGATGCGTTTTTATCAGCACTTTCATAAAATAAGCTCCTTTATTTTCTATTTTTTTTCTTTCGGAAACGTCTTTGGCGATACTTAATAAATGGTCGCCGGAATGTTTTTTCGCCAGTTTAATATAAAGCGATTTGTGCTTTTCGTCGTTCAATAGTTGGGCGATTAAAAGGCCGGTAAATTGGTATTTTTTGTAAACGCGGGATTTTTTGGCGCGTTCTTTAAGGGTTTTTAAATAATCTTTGTTATCCATTGATTTAATTGTATTATTAAAAAAAGGCAGAAGCAATAAAAATAGCTAATTTTATGTTTTCGCGCGACCGGCTGATTTTAATCGGAATCTTTTTAATCATTTTTGATTTTTTTGTTTGGTCTCAAATTGTTTTGGGCGGGCCGAATAAAAATCTGGAAGTTTATTTTTTAGATGTCGGGCAAGGGGATAGCCAGCTGGTGAATTTGCCGTCAGGCGTTCAAGTTTTAATTGACGGCGGTCCGAATAAAAAAGTTTTAAATGAATTGTCTTCGGTTTTGGCGCCGACCGACCGTTATATTGATTTGGTGATTTTATCTCATCCTCAATACGACCATTTTGCCGGTTTAATTGAAGTTTTAAAAAGATACAAAGTTGGCGCTTTTATTTATAACGGCCGCGAAGGAGAGGCGAAATCCTTTGCCGATTTGAAAAAAGCTCTAAAAGAAAATAAAATTCCGGAAATTATTTTAGCCGGTAACGATAAAATAAAATATCAAGACAGCCGGTTTGACATTCTTTCGCCCACGTCCGATTTTTTGAAAAGTTCGGAATTAAATGATACGACTCTTGTGATGAAGCTTGGCGGTTTAAATTCGGCGGCGGATATTTTATTTACCGGCGATATTGGCAAAAATGTGGAGGATTATTTGGCGAAAAATTTTGACATTAAAGCCGATATTTTGAAAGTCGGCCATCATGGTTCCAAATTTTCTTCGGGAGAAGAATTTTTAAAAAAAATAGGAGCAAAAATTGCGGTAATTGAGGTCGGTAAAAATAATTACGGCCATCCGACGGTCGCGGCTTTAAATCGTCTGACATCGGCCGGCGCGCGTATTTTCCGCACAGACAATGATGGAACGATTAAATTAATAATTAATGACAGAGGAATGATTAACATTTTTAAAAATAAATGATAAACTTTTTAAATGCGCGTTTTAACCAGGGAAATTATTAACAAAGAAGGAGAGCAGGTGGAATTAATGGGTTGGGTGACGACACGAAGAGACCACGGCAAACTTATTTTTATTGATTTGCGCGACCGAAGCGGCGTTGTTCAAACGGTGTTTTTGCCGGTCAATAAAGAAGTTTATGAAAACGCCCAAAAATTGCGTTCCGAATGGGTGATTAAAATAATCGGCAAAATCAGCCGCCGACCCAAAGGAATGGAAAATCCGGAAATTATTACCGGCGAATTTGAAATTCAGGCGGAAAAATTGGAAATTTTGAATCCTTCGGAAACATTGCCTATTTTCATTGATACCGACGGTCGCGAAATCGGCGAAGAAGCGCGGATGAAATACCGTTATCTTGACCTACGAAGAAGCCGGCTCCAAAAAAATTTGAAAATGCGCGCCGAAATCATTAAATTTATCCGCGATTTTTTAATTGAAAAAGATTTCGTTGAAATTGAAACTCCGATTTTAGGAAAATCAACTCCTGAGGGAGCGCGCGATTATTTGGTGCCTTCGCGTTTGGAATCGGGAAAATTTTACGCTTTGCCGCAATCTCCTCAGCAATATAAACAGCTTTTAATGGTTGCCGGATTTGAAAGATATTTTCAAATTGCCAAATGTTTCCGCGATGAAGACACTCGTGGCGACCGCCAACCGGAATTTACGCAGTTGGATTTAGAAATGAGTTTTACCGATGAAAATGAAATAATCGGATTAACAGAAGAACTTTTAATCTCCATTATTGAAAAATTCTTTCCTGAAAAGAAAATCTGGCAAAAGCCGTTTCCTCAAGAAATTTACGGTCATATTTTAGAAAAGCATAAAACCGATAAGCCGGATGTGCGGAGCGATAAAAATAATAACGGCGAATTGGCGTTTTTATGGGTGACTGATTTTCCGCTTTTTGAATATTCCGAAACGGAAAAGAAACTTGTTTCAATGCATCATCTTTTTACTTCGCCTCATCTGGAAGATTTGGAAACGCTTGATAAAAATCCTAAAAACGTCCGGGCAAGAGCCTATGATATTGTGCTTAACGGCTTTGAAATAGGCGGAGGTTCAATCAGAATTTATCAAAAAGATTTACAGGAAAAAATTTTCGGCATTCTCGGATTGAAACAGGAAATTTATCGGGAACGCTTCGGTCATTTGCTTGAAGCTTTTAATTTTGGCGCTCCGCCTCACGGCGGCATCGCTTTGGGGGTTGACAGGTTGATGGCGATTTTATTGGACGAACCGAATATTCGCGAAGTCATTGCGTTTCCTAAAACCGGCGACGGCCGCGATTTAATGATGGGCGCCCCGGCCGAGGTAGGAAAAGAACAATTAAATGAACTTAGTATTGAAATAAAAAAGAAAAGATAATTGGTATTATATTTATCATGAAATTATACGAAGAAAAAACTTTAGTAATAATTAAGCCCGACGCTTTACAGAGAAATATTCTTGGAAAAATAATCGGGCGTTTTGAACAAAAAGGATTAAAAATAGTCGGTCTTAAAATGATGCAATTGAGCGATATTCTTTTAGAGGAACATTATATTCATCATAAAGATAAGCCGTTTTTTGAAGGGTTAAAAAAATATATGAAGCAGTCTCCGGTAACGGTAATGGTTTTAGAAGGAATAGAAGCGGTAAAAGTCGTTAGAATGGTTTGCGGAGCGACTTCCGGAAGAAACGCCGATATGGGGACAATCCGCGGTGATTTTTCCGTTTCCTCCCAGATGAATATTATTCACGCTTCGGATTCTATTGAAAACGCTGAAAAAGAAATTTGGCGATTTTTCAACGCGGATGAACTTTTTGATTATAAAAAACTTGATTTTGAAGCCGTTTACGGCGAAGAAGAACGCGTGTTTCTTGACAAATAGAATTGTTTAATATATATTTAAAAATTGTTCTTTTAAATATCAGATATCCTCGGCAAAGGGATGTTTATTAATCTGAAAAACAATAAGGAGGAAATTGATTATGGAAAAAGTGTCGTTGGAAGTTGGAAGAGTATCTATTAACAATATTACCAAGGAGGACCCGAAAAGAATCATCTCTATGGCGTTTCCGTTTGACGGAGACGATATTGAGGTAATGAGATTATCAAGGATTGTCTCTGTGAAGGAAAAGGTTTTATTACCTCTTCCGAATGTGGATAATCAAAGGTATTATGCGAGACTGTTCTCGATTCAGATTTTGAAAAACGGGAACAGGATTGAGAGAACAATCATTGAGGCGGCAGGAAACATTGGAGCGGCAGGAAATATTTCGTCGCAAGTAAAACTTGCGGCGGAAAAAATCGTCTCCGTTATGCTTGAAAAAAGCATGACATCGGCATTTTTCCCGGCTTACGCGTTTTTGTCGGCGCCCATTATGCCTATAAGGTGCTACATCGCCGATTCTTTCGGTATGTTTTATCTTAAAACTGTTCCCGATATTAACGTAAGAAACATTAGGATATTAGACAGCGACAATCTTCTTTTCACTGAAGGAAATAGGGTGATGAAGATTAAGGTGAATGATGCGATTAATAATCGCTGGCAGTTATCAGGTATTGTTTATAAAGAGAAGGGCGATATTCTGTTCCTTGACAGGGTGCAGAATAACAGGGTGATTGCGACTGGAGATGATTTCATTGTTTCCATTGATTTGTCGTCGCCATCAACGTCAACAGCGCTTAACCATAAGGAACAAGCGCCTCACGCGTTTTTGAGATTAAAAGAATTCACTGCGGCTGTTGGAGGGAATAAGATTTCTCTTACCCCGGCGTTCTCGCGGTAGTAGCGTTAAATTTAGTCCTTTTGCCGAGGATTCACTAAGGTCAAGCCCTAAAAAGCTTGGCCTATTTTTTTATTGAAAAACAAGCGTAATTTTGATAACATATAATTATGAAACGTATTTTAACCGGCGACAGGCCGACCGGACCTTTGCATCTGGGGCATTATATCGGTTCTTTAAAAAACCGCGTTGAATTGCAGGATAAATATGACGAATTTGTCATAATTGCCGATGTTCAGGCTCTTACCGATAATTTTGAAAATCCGGAAAAAGTCAGAAAAAATGTTTTGGAAACGGCGCTTGATTATTTAAGCGTCGGCATTAATCCTCAAAAAACGACGATTTTTATCCAATCGCTTGTGCCGGAAATCGCCGAATTGACGGTTTATTTTCTTAATTTGGTGACGGTTTCGCGGCTTGAACAAAATCCGACCGTTCGGGCGGAAATCAAAGAAAAAGGTTTTGGAAAATCATTACCCGCAGGATTTTTAATGTATCCCGTCAGCCAGGCGGCGGATATCGCCGTTTTTAACGCCGATTTGGTTCCGGTTGGCGAAGACCAGTTGCCGATGATAGAGCAGACAAGGGAAATCGTCAGGAAGTTTAATCGCCTTTACGGCAAAACATTAATTGAGCCGAAAGAAATGCTTTCGGAATTTTCTCGTTTTCCCGGAATTGACGGGAAAACAAAAATGAGCAAATCGCTCGGCAACGTTATAAATCTGTCGGATTCGTCGGAAGTCGTGAAAAAACAGGTGATGAAAATGTACACCGACCCGACAAGAATCCGCGCCACAGACCCGGGCCATATTGAAGGCAATGTTGTTTTTACTTATCACGACGCTTTTAACCCTGATAAAAAAGAAGTTGAAGAGATGAAGGAAAAATATAAAAAAGGCAAAATCGGCGACGTGGAAATTAAAAATAAATTAATTGAAGCGCTTAATGATTTTTTGGAACCGATTTGCGCGAAAAGAAAAGAATACGAAAAAGATTTAGGCGAAGTTCAGAATATCCTTTTAAAAGGAACTCAAAAAGCCCGCGAAACTGCGGCTGAAACTTTAGGCCGCGTCCGCAAGGCGATGAAAATAGATTATTTTTAAGATATATTAATTAAATTGCAAACGGCCATGGAAAAGGTATAATATTTTTAATTATGATACATAAAATTGTAAAATTTTTTGACAAATTAGAAGATAAAATCAGAACTATTTTGAGCCGTCGGCCTATTTTATACGCTTTTATCGGAGCTGTTGGAATAGTGCTTTTTTGGCGCGGGGTGTGGATGACAGCTGATATGTTTCCGTTTATGAATGGTCCCGTTTCGATTTTTGTAAGCGTTGTTCTTCTTCTTTTAACCGGCCTTTTTGTTTATTTTTTTATCGGCGATAAGGTAATTATTTCAGGATTAAAACAAGAGAAAAAGATGATTGAAAAAACCGAAGAAGAAATCAAAATGGAAAAAGATTCGCTTAAAGAAATTCAATTACAAATTGAACATATAGATAAAGACCTTGAAGAATTAAAATCTCGTAAATAAAAAAATAAAAAATGAAAATCGACAAGCAAAATTTAAAATATTTGGCTGAACTTTCAAAAATTGAATTAAATGAAAAAAGCGAGGACAAATTACTTAAAGACATTCAGGCGATTTTTGATTATTTTGAAGAACTTAAAGAAGTTGACACGAAAAATATTGAGTCGATGTCGGGCGGAACGATTGAAAAAAATGTTTTTCGCGAAGACGAATTTATGGGAGCGGGTACGAGTAGAAAATTGATTGACGCTTTTCCGGAAAAAGAAAACGGATTTTTAAAAGTGCCGGCGGTATTTGAATGATATTTTAAATATGGATTTAAAAAATTTAACCATTAAAAAATTTCATAATGGATTGGCAAATAAAGATTTTTCCGCCTTTGAAGTCACAAAGGTTTTTTTTGATTATATTGAAGAAAAAGATAGGGAAATCGGCGCTTATTTGAGGTTGACTAAAGATTTGGCTTTGTCGCAGGCGAATAAAGTTGACATTGAATTAGCTAAAGGGAAAGAATTAGGAATTTTGTCCGGAGCGCCGATAGCCATTAAAGATAATATTTTAATTGATGGCGAGCCGGCAACTGCCGCTTCAAAAATTTTGGGAAATTACAGGGCAAGTTATGACGCGGCGGTAATTGAGAAATTGAAATCAGCCGGAGTAATTTTTCTCGGCAAAACCAATATGGATGAGTTTGCCATGGGTTCTTCAACGGAAAATTCGGCATTTAAGATTACTAAAAATCCTAATGATTTGGAGCGGGTGCCGGGCGGTTCTTCCGGCGGTTCGGCTGCGGCTGTGGCTTCGGATATGTGCGTTGCGGCTTTGGGTTCCGACACCGGCGGTTCTATTCGCCAACCGGCCGGTTTTTGCGGAGTTGTCGGATTAAAACCGACTTATGGCGCCGTTTCGCGTTATGGTTTGATTGCTATGGCTTCTTCGCTTGACCAAATCGGGCCGATTGCCAAAACCGTTGAAGATGCGGCAATTTTATTTGAAGCGATTGCCGGCAAAGACGAACTTGATTCAACATCCATTGATTATAAATACAAAATACAAGATACAAAATACAAGATACAAAATTTTACCATTGGGTTGCCGAAGGAATATTTTGCCGGTGGATTAAGCAAAGAAGTGGAAAATGGAATAGAAGAAGCGATTAAAAATCTAAAATCTCTAAAAATAGAATTTAAGGAAATCAGTTTACCTCACACAAAATACGCTTTGTCTTGCTATTATATTATTATGCCGGCGGAAGTGAGCGCGAACATGGCGCGATTCGACGGTATTCGTTATTCGCGCTTCTTAAATCTGAAATCTGAAATTTTAAATCTTAAAGATATATATTTAAAAACTCGGGGTGAGGGTTTTGGCGAGGAAGTAAAACGAAGAATTATTTTAGGCACATTCGTTCTTTCATCGGGTTATTATGACGCTTATTATATTAAAGCTCAGAAAGTCAGGCGATTGATAAAAGAAGATTTTGATAAAGCGTTTAAGGAAGTTGATGTGATTTTAACTCCTGTTTCGCCAACGCCCGCTTTCAAAATCGGCGAGAAAACAAAAGACCCGCTTAAAATGTATTTAGAAGATATTTTTACGATTCCCGTTAATTTGGCCGGCTTGCCGGCGATTTCCATACCGGTAAAAAAATATCAAGACGAATTGCCGGTTGGTTTTCAATTAATCGGCAAACCATTTCATGAAGCGGATATTTTGGGAATAGGAAAACATTACGAACAACTAGCGATAAAAAATGATTAGATTATTTTTAAAATTTGTTTCCAATAATTTATTTTGGTTTGAATTGGCATCGTTGATTATCTCCGGCATTTTTCTTTGGTTGATAATTTTTATTATTGTCAAAACTCATTTTATCGGCGAAGAGGCGCGGTATTTTTTCGATATTTTGGGAAAAAATCGGCTGTCCAAAAGAAGAACAGTTAAAGCTTGGAAACAGATTTTAAAAAGATTTAATACGGGAGACGATTCTAATTTAAAATTGGCCATTATTGAATCCGATAAGGTTTTAGACGAACTGTTAAAACTTAGCGGTTACAAAGGAGAAACAATGAGCGATCGCTTGAAGCAAATCGTTCCGGCTCAGCTTTCTAATATTTCCGAAATTTGGCAGGCGCACAAAATAAGAAACCGCATCGTTCACGAACCGGATTTTAAACTTGCTCGCGGCGAGGCTTGGATGTGCATTGAAATTTATAAAAAAGCTTTTCAAGAATTTGGGTTGATTGATTGATATTTGCGGACCCGACCGGATTTGAACCGGCGATCTTCTCCGTGACAGGGAGACGTGTTAACCGGGCTACACTACGGGTCCGTCTAATTTAATATAGTCAAAAAATAAACTTAGTCAATGATTAAACCTTGCTCTCTTTTATATAAAGCGTTAAAATTTATCAATGGATAAAATTCTTTTAGTTGAAGATGACCCGTTTTTATCTTCTCTGTTGAAAAATCGGCTTCAGAAAGAGGATTTGGAAGTGGTTTTAGCTAAAGACGGAGAGGAGGCTTTAAACCGCTTGCGAGAATTTTCACCGGCTTTAATTTTATTAGATTTAATTCTTCCGAAAAAAACCGGTTTTGAAGTAATGGAAGAGATGGCTTCCGACCCTCAAATTAATAAAGGAATGCCGATTATTGTCATATCTAATTTAGGTCAGCCGGAAGATGTCGCCAAAAGCAAACAGCTCGGAGCGATTGAATATTTTATTAAAGCGAAAATTTCCATAGACGAACTGATAGGGAAAATAAAAACTTTTCTTAAAAAACCTTAATATAAAGTTATCCACAACCCTCCTTTTAATTTTTAAAAAATCCTTGCTATAATTATAAAAAGGTCGCAAGAGTTTAATATATAGTAATAATTTATGAGAAAAGGTTTTACTTTACTTGAATTATTGATCGTTATCGGTATTTTGGCGATTTTGGCCTCGGCCGTTACTTTGGTTTTAAATCCGGCCCAGCTATTGGCGCAGGCGAGAGACAGCCAAAGATTGAGTGATGTTGATGCTGTTCGCGCTGCTATTGGATTATATCTTTCAGACGCAACGTTGCCGGATTTGAATGGTGGTGTGTTGGCTAATTCGGAGTGCGCTGCCGGCGCCGGCGGACGCGTATATGCAGCAGCAACACCAGCAACACAGAGTTTTGCAAATAGAACCACCAACGCTGTTGACGTAACTAGAGAAGTTAACGGTAATGGTTGGTTGCCCGTTGATATTTCAGCTGTTTTTGGCGGCGCGCCTTTAGCTATTTTGCCAATTGATCCGACGAATTCTGGTGATTTGATATATCGTTATGCTTGCGATCAATCAGCCTTAACTTTTGAGTTGAATGCTTGTTTGGAAAGTACTAAATACAGGCAAAAAATGGCAGATGATGGAGGAGACAGGCCTATGGTTTCCGTGCCTTTGACAGGATGCGGGATAACAGCTACAACTGGTTTTTATGAAACTGGTACTGATCCCGGTTTTGATCTTTAATTTTTTAACAGATAAAAAAGATGTTGTTTTACTTTTCGCTAATAATTATTTTAATTATTATGGGAGCGTCCGCTTTTAGCGGACGCTCCTCGTTGGCGATTAATAATAAATCTCTATTTTTTCGCCGAATTTTTATTTTCTCTGTAATATTTATTTTTGGATATTTAATTTATCTTTCTTATCAGCAATATCAAAATTGGTCGCAAGGCGAAATTTCAAAATTTTTTCTTTCCCCTCATCAAAGCATCAGTTATTTTATATTTTATGTCGGCACCAGATTTTTCGCGCCTTATTTGCTGTCGCTTTTAGCGGCGGTTTTATTTATTTTTGCCGCCAAAAAGTATAACCAAAAATACGAAGAGCGGTTTTTTTATCCGGAAGAATATTGGTTCGGCGGGGTTTCAATTTTTTTGGCCAGTTATCCCGGAACGCTGTTTTATATTGTTTTTATTCTCGCGATTGCCGTTGTTTTATCGTTAATTGTCGGTCGTTGGTCGTTAATAGGCGAGCGCCTTTCTTTGTATTATTTTTGGCCGGTTGCGGCGATTTTTACTATTTTAATAACGGAGTTTTGGCTTAAAACTTTGCCGTGGTGGGGTTTGTTAAAAATATAATGCTAAATTATAGGCAATAATTATTTTTAGTCATTTACTCGTATATGCGAGTAAATGACTAAAAAGTAAATATTTAAAATACGCGTAGCGGATTTTCCTGCGGTCTTGCCGCAGGAATATTATAGGAAAGTTTGAAAACCATCGGTTTTCAAGATATACTTCAGGCGATTTTATTTTCAATTTCTTTTTTAATTTTTTCAATAAGTCCGTCAATTTTTATTTCTTCCGTCTTCGCTTTGGCTTCGGCGGATAAACCTTCCCCGCGATGCCGGATATTGACGGTTTGATTTTGAAATTCTTTGTCGCCGACGATTAAAATATAAGGAATTTTTTGGAGTTCGGCTTCGCGGATGCGTTTGCCCAAAGTTTCATTGCTTGCGGCAAGTTCTGCGGCAATATCGTTATTCTCCAATTCTTTCAGGATTTTTTTGGCGTAATCGTCATATTTTTCGCTTACGGCCAGAATTTTTGCCTGAATCGGCGCGAGCCATAATGGCAAATTGCCGCAGGTTTTTTCAATCAGAAAAGCGAAAAATCTTTCAAATGAGCCGAAAATCGCGCGGTGAATGACAATTGCCGGTTTTTCTTTCCCGTCTTTGTCAATATAAGAAAGATTGAATTTTTCGGCTGAATAATAATCAATCTGAATAGTGGCGATAGTGTCTTCTTTGCCGTATAAATCTTTCATTTGAATGTCTATTTTTGGGCCGTAAAAAGACGCTTCGCCGACGGCTTCGGTAAATTTGTGGCCAAGATTTTTAAGCGATTTTTTAAGAATTGCCGCGCCGTTTTCCCACATTTTTTTATTTTTTACATCTCCGAATTTTTCTTTATTTTTGAAATCCGGCAAGGATAGGCGATACCAATAATCTTTTATATTAAAATCATCAAAAACTTTTTTATGGAGATTCAAAATGGAAATAATTTCTTTTTCCAAAGTTTCTTCGGTGGCATAAATATGGGCGTCGTTTTGGGTAAATCCTCGCACGCGGATAAGACCGGATAAAACTCCCGAGCGTTCATATCGGTAAACCGCGCCGAATTCGGCGATTCGCAATGGCAATTCGCGATAACTTCGTTTAGAGTGTTTGTAAATGGAATGGTGATGCGGACAATTCATCGGCCTTAAATAATATTTTTCATTATCAATCGCAATGGGCGCGTACATATCATTTTTGTAATGCGCCAAATGTCCCGATTTTTTATAAAGTTCGTCCTTGGCGATTTGCGGCGTAAGAACATGCGAATATCCGTTTTGTTTTTCAATTTTATAAATATAATCTTCCAGTTTTTTGCGGATGGCGTATCCTTTCGGAAGCCACAAGGGAAGCCCCTTTCCTATTTCTTCGTCAATCATAAATAAATCCAGTTTTTCGCCGATATTGCGATGGTCGCATTTTTCCGCCAGTTCCATTTTTTTAAGATATTCGTCAAGTTCTTTTTTATTCTCAAACGCCACGCCGTAAACGCGCGTAAGCATCGGATTTTTTTCGTCGCCGCGCCAATAAGCGCCTGCAATTTTGGTTAACTTAAAAGCATCGGGATTAATTTCTTTCATGGAAGAAATATGAGGTCCGGCGCATAAATCCGTAAATTCGGCAGTTTTATAAATTAAAGCCGTCTTTTTTGCTTTTTGGAGTTCTTTAATTAGTTCTAATTTATATTGTTGTTTGATAAAAAGTTTTTTTGCCGCGATAGGGGAGATAATTTCTTTTTTGAATTTTAAATTTTGTTTAATCAGCTCTCGCATTCGTTTTTCTAATTCCGGCAAGTCGATGTCGCTGATTTTAATTTTATCAAAATCATAATAAAATCCGTTTTCAATTATCGGACCGATTCCTAATTTGGCATTTGGAAATTTTTCCAAAACCGCCATTGCCAATAAATGGGCAAGCGAGTGGCGAATTTTTTCTAAATTATTATTCATAAATTAATTGTTAATTGTCAGATGTTAGATGTCAAATGTCAGATATTACAATTCAATCGCTCCTTGGCAGATTAGTTTCGGTTCGGCGTCTTTGTGGGACAGCCGGCCTTCAATAATAATTATGTTATTTTCCCGCCAGAGCGAAGGATTTTTCGCCAAAGCGCCGGGGAAAACGACTATTTCCAAATTGTCGTCCAAATCTTCAATTTTAGCGAACAGCATCGGTTCGTTGTTTTTGGTCAAAATTTTTCTGATTTTGACGATAACTCCGGCCACGCGGCAGGCGCCGCCGATTGTTTTTTTATTTTTTAATTCTTTAATGGACATTACTTTCAGTTCTTTTAATTTATTTGAATATTCTTTAAGCGGATGGTCGGAAATGTATAAGCCGACAAGTTCTTTTTCCCATGAAAGTTTTTCTTTGTTTGTCGCCGGCGAAGCGGGAATTAATTTCAGCGACCCATTTGTGAAATCAGAGCCGAATAAATTGTTTTGAGAAGATACTCGCGATTTCTTGACGCCTTGACTGAAAGACAGGATATTTTCAATATTTGCCAAAAGCAGCCCCCTTTCAATATTAAAACTGTCAAAAACTCCGGCCTTAATTAAACTCTCCAACGATTTCTTATTTAAATCTTTATGAAGCGTTCGGTTTAAAAAATCTGAGAAATCTTTGAAATCGTTGTTTTTAAGCCGTTCATCGATAATACTTTCAATAACATTGGCGCCGACATTTTTAACGGTTAAAAGTCCGAAACGAATATTGTTTTGTTCAGGAGCGAAATTTACGAAACTTTTATTAATGTCTGGCGGAAATACGGCAACATTATTTTTTTTTGCTTCTTCAACCAGAAAAGCGATTCTTTCAATGTCGCCGGCATTAGCGTTAAATAAGGCGGTCATAAATTCAATCGGATAATGAGATTTTAAGTAGGCGGTCTGGTAAGCGATAAGCGCGTAGCAGGCGGCATGGGATTTGTTAAATCCGTATTTGGCGAACGGCGGGAAAAGTTCCCAGACGGCGTTGGCTGTTTTTTGTTCAATGCCGTTTTTCAGCATTCCTTTGATTAATTTTTCTTTCTGGGAATCAAGAAGCGATTTTATTTTTTTACCGATGGCTTTTCTTAAAATATCGGCTTCGGCCAGCGTAAAGCCGGACAGGTCTTGGGCGATTCTCATCATTTGTTCCTGATAAATGCCGATGCCGTAAGTGTTTTTTAAAATCGGTTCAAGTTTCGGATGGAGATATTCAACTTTTTCCCGGCCGTGTTTGCGGTTGATAAACGAAGGAATCAGTTCCATCGGTCCGGGGCGATAGAGCGATACCATCGCGATAATGTCTTCAAATTCAGTTGGCTTTAATTCCTTTAAATAACGCCGCATACCGTCCGATTCCAGTTGAAAAACCGAAACGGTTTCGGCTTTTTGAAGCAATTCAAAAGTCTTTTTGTCATTAAGCGGAATTTTAGAAATATCAATTTCCTCGCCTTTCATTTCTTTAACCAGGCGGAGAGTTTCTTCAATAATAGTCAGGTTTTTAAGTCCCAAAAAATCCATTTTCAGAAGTCCCAAATCTTCAATGCTGTGCATTTCAAATTGAGTGATAATAGTGCTTGAATCTTTGGGCGCGAATTGGAGCGGCGTGTAATCGGTTAACGGTTCTTTGGAAATCACCACGCCGCAGGCGTGCACCGAAGCGTGGCGGGCAACGCCTTCTAAGTGGATAGCCGATTCAATAATGCGTTTGGCGTCCGGGTCTTTTTGATATAAATCGTTCAATTCTTTTATTTTTTTAACCGCTTCTTCCAGTTTGAAATTAAATGGAATCAGTTTGGCAATTTGGTCGCAAAGGCTGTAGGGAAGTCCCAATGCCCGGCCGGCGTCTCTTATCGCCGCCCGGGCCGCCATCGTCCCAAAAGTGATTATTTGGGCCACCCGGTCTTCGCCATATTTTTGCCGCACGTAAGCCACCACTTCGTCCCGTCGGTTATCGGCGAAATCCAAATCAATATCGGGCATTGATATTCTGTCCGGATTTAAAAATCTTTCAAAAAGCAGGCCGTATTTAAGCGGGTCAATGTCGGTAATGCCTAAAATATAAGACACTAAACTGCCGGCCGCCGAACCCCGGCCCGGACCGACGGTAATGCCGTGATTTTTCGCCCAGTTGACGAAATCGGCGACGATTAAAAAATAATCGGCAAACTCGGTTTTTTCAATGACGTTCAATTCGTATTTCAGGCGCGTTAAAATTTTTTCGTCGGGATTTGGAAATCTTTTAGGAAATTTTTCTGAAATCAATTTTTCCAAACATTGGTTAGCGGAAATATTTTCTTCAATAGGGAAAGACGGCAGAAGAGTTTTCCCGAGAGTTAAATTAACATTGCATCGTTCGGCGATTTTAACGGTGTTTTCAATGGCTTCGGGCGCGTCTTTGAAAAATTCAATCATTTCTTCGGGCGAACGCATTGAAAAATCGTCAATTTTTAAGGTAAGCCGGTCATCGTCGCTTAATTTATTGCCGGTTTGAACTGCTAAAAGAATATCGTGATATTGGGCGTCTTCTTTTTTCAGATAATGAATGTCTTGGGTGGCGACCAAAGGAATGCCTGTTTCCGCGGAAAGTTTTTTCATTACTGCGTTCGCTTTGACGGATTCTTTAATGTTTTGATGATGGCCGATTTCTAGAAAAAAATTTTCCGCGCCGAAAATTTCACGGTATTTTTCAGCCGTTTTTTTTGCTTCGTCAAAATTGTCATTTACGAGAAACTGGGGGATTTCTCCTCCAAGACATCCCGAAAGCGCGATAATTCCTTCACGGTACTTTTCTAAAAGTTCTTTGTCGGCCCGCGGTTTGTAATAAAAACCTTCCAAATAAGCGGAGCTTATTAATTTAATGAGATTATGCCATCCGATATTATTTTCGGCCAAAAGCGTCAGATGAAAATATTGGTCGTCAATTTTCGCTTCTTTGTTAAAACGGGTCCTCGGCGCGACGTAAATTTCCGCTCCCAAAATAGGTTTGATTCCCGCCGCCTTCGCTTCTTTATAAAATTCAATCGCGCCGTAGAGATTGCCGTGGTCGGTAAGAGCCAAGGAATTCATCTTAAGTTCTTTGGCCGTGGCGATTAAGTCTTTAATTTTTGCCAGGCCGTCCAAAAGAGAATAATGAGAATGAGTATGGAGATGAACGAATTTCATAATTCAATTAAGTATAATTTTAAAAAAAATTGAAAGCAACTTGTAATTTTTGGCGATTGTGATATTTTACTGAATAGTAAATATTAAAATTAAATATGAAAGGAGGGAAATTTATGTCTGATTTATTAGAAAAATACGTGGAAGAATTAATTAAAGTTTGCGAAGAAGCAGGATGTGAAACAAAACTTACTAAGATAGTTAAAGATTTGCTTGGAACTAATGGATGTTGGGCTGAAAAACGCGAGTGTCCGTATGGGAGTTATAACGACAAATTTAAAAAAGCTTCTCTTGATTTATGCGTTGAATGTTCAAATTCTCCATTTGAATTAGAGAGCGCAGAAGATTTATTGGAATATTTAGTTAAAAATGAAAGCGATGCGGTCAAAGATATGACAGAAATAGTGAGTAATAAATTAAAATTATCTGAAATAATAATTCTCAGAATAAAATAAGTTTGGGTTGACCGGTCGGTCAACCTTTTTTTTGTCTTCAAAATAGCCACATATGTGGATATTTTGAAGACTTGGATAAAATAAATAAAAGCGAATAGACAATCAGATTTTTTTTATTTATTAAGGATTAATATCCGCTTTATAAAGTTTTTCGTCTTTGATAAAATACAGAAATTCCGTTTCGGGAGCGTAATAAAAATCTTTGACTTTTTCAATAATCAGATAAATATTTAGCGGCGGCCGGTCGTCAATTTCCATAAAATTTATTTTTCCGTTTTCTCCGCCGTATTCAATGAATAAATGATATGAATCATTGTGCCAAGAGATATTTTTAATCAGTTTTTTATTTTCAAGATTAAAATCGATGATATCGCCGGCTTTTTTGGAAATATTTTTAAAATAATCTTCTATAAAATAAATATTTAATTTTCCGTCTCTGTCAACAAAAGCGATTTTTTTATCATCATAAGAAAAGGCGAAAATTTCGGCGTTATGAGCGATTTGTTTCAAGCTTTGCGCTTTAATGTCAAAAATATAAAGGTCGTCAAGAGCGTCCAAAACGCCAATTTTGCCGCCTGACGGAGAAATTTTAATTTTAATATTTTCCGCCGTTTTTTTATCTTTAATCGGCATTTCAACAAGTTCAGTTTCGGTTTTTGAAGTTAAGTTGGATGAAAAAAGCGCGAGGCGGATTTTTGGGGCAGCTATTTTTTTTATCAGATGAATATTTGAGTTTTTTATGTCCCAAGCGATTATCCGAGAATTTTGTGAATTTAAAAAGAGCGGTTCTAATTTGAGTTTATTTTCGTCAAAAATATAAAGTCCGCTTTTGGTTTTTGATTCCAGTTCAATAATCAATTTATTTTCGTTAAACGGATGGAAAGCGATTTTTTTTATAACGGATTCTTTGGAAAAATTATTCACGCTAATGTTGATATTAAAAACGGATGAAGCATTATTTAATTCATAAAGATAATAAATCCCGCTTTTTGAATTTTTGACGATAATTTTTTGACGAGCGGCGTCCCATTCCGTTATTTCGTCTCCCTTGAGGCGTTGCGGCATTATTTCTATTTCTTCAATTTTTTCCGGAATCAAAACAGTATTGATAAGTTCGCTCACCATAGACGGCTTCACTTCAAGATTTTTATAATAAGGGGAATAGTCGTTTTTTTGAATCGTCAATTGATAGGTTTTCGGCAGAAGGTCGGTAATCAGGGTGCCGTTTTGAATAATTCCCGAACGGTCGGAGAAATATTTTCCGTCTATTTTTATGGTAATGTCTCTTGGCTCTGTTTCAATATAAATGCCGCCGGTTTTTTGCGCGGAAAAAGTTTTAAAATTAAATCGCCATCCTTGGGAATAAAGAATAATCCCCGCGCTTAAGGGGATAAAAATAATGAAAAACGAATAAAATAAAAAACGGCGAAATCTAAAAGACATTTTATTAGCATATCTTTTTTTCTTGAATTTTTCAATTAAGCGGATATAATAAGAATCTATAATTATGTTTACTCGCAAAATCGGCATAGATTTGGGAACGGCCAATACTATCGTTTTTACGCCAAAACGGGGTTTTGTGATTTTTGAGCCGACCATTGTGGCGCTTAGCGCGCCGGAAAATACGGTTTTGGCGGTTGGTAAAGAAGCGAAAGAAATGATCGGCCGCACTCCCAGCGATATTAAAGCTTATCGGCCGCTTAAAAACGGAGTAATTGCCGATTATTATATTACCAAAGCGATGTTGAAATATTTTATCGGTCACGCCATCGGTTCTTTTAATATTTTTAAACCAGATGTGGTGATTTCGGCGCCGGCCGGCATTACGCAGACGGAGCGGCGGGCGGTAATCAATGCCGCCAAAGAAGCTGGCGCTAAAAAAGCGTATATAGTCAGAGAACCGATTTTGGCGGCATTGGGCGCCGGCATTCCGATTAACGCTCGTTCCGGTAATATGATCGTCAATATCGGCGGCGGCACGATGGAAGCGGCGATTATATCTTTAGGAGGCATAGTGTCTTGGGCGAGCGTGAGAATCGCCGGCAACAGGTTTGACACTGCCATTATTGATTATCTTAAAAAGAAATATTCGCTGGCCATCGGCGAGCAGACGGCTGAGGCGATTAAAATTGAAATCGGCTCCGCTTTGCCGACCAAAAGCAAAATTACTTATCAGGTAAGAGGAAGAAATTTAGTCAGCGGCTTGCCAAAAGATGTCATCATTAATTCCAACGAAATCGCCGAAGCCATTAATCCTCATCTTTTGGAAATTATCGCGGCAGTGCAGAAAGTTTTCAATGAGACGCCGCCGGAGTTGGTGGCAGATGTAATGGACAAAGGAATTATTCTTTCCGGCGGCGGAGCGCAAATCGCCAATTTACCAGAATTTTTTAAGCGGTATTTTGGCGTCAACACTTATGTGGCGGAAGAGCCGCTTTTCTGCGTAGCTAAAGGCACGGGAATGATTTTAAATCATTTGGACGCGTATAAAAGAACATTGCTGAATAAAAATTAATAAAATGGTTGGTCACGATAATTTAATAAAATTATTCAAAAAACTTTCCGATAAGGATAAATTGTCCCACGCTTATCTTTTTTTCGGAGAGCCGCAAGTCGGAAAATTTCTTTTCGCCGTTTCACTGGCCAATTATCTGGAAAAAAAAGATTTTCAGGCGCCTGAAAATTCGAAATTATTAAGAGAAGTTTTTATCGCCGCCCCCGAAGAAGGAGGCGCGCTCGGCATTGATAAAATCCGTTCTTTGCTGTATTTTCTGCATCAGAAGCCTGTGTTTTCCAAGAAGCGGCTTGCGATTGTCAGGGACGCGGAAAATTTGACTCCTGAAGCCCAAAGCGCGATTTTGAAAACCGTTGAAGAATTACCGCCGGAAAACCTAATAATTTTTATTTCAACGGACAGAGATTCTCTTTTGCCACCGCTTGTTTCTCGGCTCCAGAAAATTTATTTTCCAAGAATTTCAAATAATGAGATTGAAAAATTTTTAATTTCGGCTTACGGTGAAAAATTCGCGGAAGAAAAAATAAAATCAGCGGCCCTGGAATCATTTGGCCGGCCCGGTCGGGCGATTGATTTATTGACGAATAAAGAGTTTGAAGAAATAAAAAAAGCGGTTAAAAATTTTCGCGGCGAATTGCCGGAAGAAATTTTAGACAATAACGATAAATTGGCTCAATTTTTTGAATTTTTAATCGCCGATTTAATTAAAGACGCTGATAAAAATTTAGACGCTCTCAAAGAAGCGCTGAAAAGATTGGCTTTAATGAAAATGTTTAATGTTAATAAAAAACTGCAATTGCGCGCTTTGTCCCGCGCGATTAAATAATTTGAAAGTAATATGGGAGTAATAGTTTTGGCAATAATTTGGGGAGGATTTCTTATGCTTCTTCAGTCGCATCTGAAGGAGATTTTGTATGCGCTGAATTCAATGTCTTCTTCGGACACTCTTTTAGGTTCTATTATTCATTTTTTATGGTAAAATATCATATGTCGTATGTCAGATATCAGATGTCAAACGTTATTTAATTTATGAATACAAGCGAATTTGACGAAAAAATAAGCGGAATTTTAAAATTTTTTAAGGAACAAATGGCCGGTATCAGAAGCAACAGGCCGTCGGCAAAACTCGTTGAAGATATTTTGGTTGATTATTTTGGGCAGAAATTGCCGATTAAACAACTCGGTTCAATAAGCGTTATCCCGCCCCGTGAAATTCAAATTTCAATCTGGGATAATCAAGTGATTAATTCGGTTGCCAAAACGATAGAATCTTCCGGTTTAAACGTTGCCGCCAATATTGACGGCAATTTAATCAGAATTAATCTGCCGGCGCTTTCCGAAGAACGAAGACAAGAACTTGTTAAATTGGTTAAAAAAGAAGCCGAAGAAGCGCGGATAAAAATTCGCCATTCGCGTGATGAGCAGAATAAAAAAAACAGCCAACGGGAGGAAAATAAAGAAATCAGCGAAGACCAAAAATTCAGATTAAAAGAAGATACGCAAAAAGCGATTGACGAAGTGAATGGCGAAATAGAGCAAATATTAGAAAATAAAATAAAAGAAATTAACGAATAAAATGTTAATAGGAATAATCGCGGTAATAATTTTTCTTTCAATTTTGATTTTAATCCACGAGTTGGGGCATTTTTGGGCGGCGAAAAAATTCGGGCTTCTGGTTGAGGAATTCGGCTTTGGCTTGCCGCCGAAAATCTGGAGCAAAAAAATAGGGGAGACGGTTTATAGCCTTAACGCTTTGCCTTTCGGCGGATTTGTGAAAATATTCGGCGAAGACGGCGAAGCCGCCGGAACGCGGAGTTTTCCGTCATTGTCTCTCGGCAGGCGGGCAATAATCATTGCCGCCGGAGTGTTGATGAATTTTTTGTTCGGCTGGCTGGTAATTTCCGTTGTTTTTTCCATTGGTTTGCCGCCGGCCGTGGTAATCACCGAAGTTCGGGAAAATACTCCGGCGATGGAAATAGGATTAAAAGCCGGCGATAAAATAATTTCGGCCGGAGCGGATTCAAATTATCTTGAAGGAGAGGCGCTAAAAGTCGGAAGTTTTATTAAATTTATTGATGAGCGGCGCGGTAAAGAAGTGAATTTGGAAATTCAAAGGAACGGCGAAACTCTTAAATTTAACGCTGTGCCGCGAATCAATCCGCCGCTCGGCCAAGGAGCTTTGGGAATCGGCTTAGTTGATGCCGGCCTGCCGAAAAAAAATATTTTGATAAGTTTTTGGGAAGGGTTTAAAACATCTATTGAGCTTATTAAAACAATCACCGTTTCAATTTTCGGGTTGATTACCAAGGCTTTTGTCGGGAAAGCGTCTTTTGAACAAGTAACCGGGCCTATCGGCATCGTCAAAATCACGTCTCAGGCCGGCACACTCGGTTTTGTTTACCTGCTTCAGCTTTTGGCTTTAATTTCTTTAAATTTGGCGGTAATCAATATCTTGCCTTTTCCGGCGCTTGACGGCGGCCGCTTGATTTTTCTGGCAATTGAAAAAATCAAGGGTTCGCCGGTTAATCAAAAATTTGAAAAAATAATCAATGCCATCGGTTTCAGTCTTTTAATATTTTTAATGCTTGTGATTACGATAAAAGATATTATTAAATTATAATTTTTAGTAATGACTTTATATACTCACAAAGATTCCAATATTAGAAAGACTTGGCTGCTTTTCGGCTTATTCTTAATTATTGTAATCGGTGTCGGCTGGTTTTTTAGCCAGACTTATAGAGACTCTTCAATTTTATATTTTGCCGTTATTTTCAGCGTTTTAATGAATGTTATCGCTTATTGGTTTAGCGATAAAATTGTTTTAAAAATGGCCGGAGCTAAGCCAATTGAAAAAAAAGACGCTCCGGAACTTTATAATATCGTGGAAAATTTAGCGATTACCGCCGGGCTGCCTCTGCCGAAAATTTATATTGTCAATGAAAATCAGCCGAACGCTTTCGCCACCGGCCGAAATCCGAAGCGCGCCGTTGTGGCGGTAACGGAAGGTTTATTAAAAAAACTTAATCGGAACGAATTGGAAGGCGTGATTGCTCATGAATTGTCGCATATCGGGAACCGCGACATGTTGTTGTCAACGGTTGTCGTAGTGCTTGTCGGATTTATTTCTATTCTTTCCGATATGTTTTTGCGTTCCAGTTTTTTTGGTTTCGGCCGTCGGCGAGACAGAGGAGGCGGCGGCCAAGCGCAAACGGTTTTAATGTTGATTGGAATTATTTTGGCGATTTTGGCGCCGATTAGCGCCATGCTTATTCAACTGGCGATTTCCCGTAAAAGGGAATTTCTTGCAGACGCTTCAGGGTCTTTACTTACGAGATACCCCGACGGATTGGCAAGCGCGCTGGAAAAAATCGCAAGCGACCCGACGCCTTTGCCGGTCGCCAGAAACACAACATCTCATCTTTGGTTTGACGACCCTTTTACTCATGGCATCGGCGAAGGGAAAAAAGTTAATTGGCTGCACAGATTATTTATGACCCATCCGCCGGTAGAAGAAAGAATTGCCGCATTGCGCGGAATGCGCGTTTAACCGTTGGTTATTATGAATAAAAAAATCAGGGAACTGGAAAAAGAAGTCAGAAGATTGAAAATTTTGGCGGAACGCGATTTTTTAACGGGCGTTTACAATCGCGAAGGATTTGTCCGGCAGGCGGAAAAGTTTCTTGAAACAATCAGGCGCGGCGGAGTTGAAATAAAAGAGGGGAGCCGTTTTGTCGTTTTTGATTTTTCAATAATATTCGTTGATTTGGACAATTTGAAAAAATTAAACGATAAATACGGCCATAAAGCCGGCGACAGTTTTATAAAATTAGCCGCCAAAGTTTTTACGAAAAATCTCAGGGATTTGGACATTGTCGGCAGATGGGGCGGCGATGAATTCGTGATAGGGCTTGTCAATGTCGATTTGGGCAATTCCGTGAAAGTAGCCGAAAAATTGCGGAAAAAATTATCGGCGGTAAAAATTTACGGCGCGCCTCGCTCGTTCAAGCCGAGCGCCAGTTTCGGCGCAGTTTCGGCAAAAAGCGGAAAAAAAGTTGTTTCCAATATTCGTTTGCTTATAGAAAAAGCCGATAAAAATATGTATAAAGCGAAAAAAAACAAAGGCAATGGCTTGGTAATTGTTTATAAATAAGATAAGATGTAAAAGTTTATGGAGGGTTCGCATAGTCCTGCCTGCCGGCAGGCAGGCAGGGGTCTAGTGCGTTTATAAATTATGTATTTCGTCTACATTCTGAAAAGTTTGAAAGATAATAATCTATACATTGGCAGGACAAAGGATTTTAAAAGAAGATTCAATGAACATAATTCTGGCAAGGTTAGATCTACGAAGTCCAGAAAACCATTTATTCTTCTAGAAAAAATAGCGACTTTTTCAGAAGAGAAATCCATTAAACTTGAGTTAGAATATAAAAATGGTTATAAACGAGAAGAATTAAAGAGGAAATATGGAGGGTTCGCATAGTGGTCTAGTGCGCTCGCTTGGAAAGCGAGTATGCCGAAAGGCATCACAGGTTCAAATCCTGTACCCTCCGCATTTTATCTAAATCCCATTTTGGGGAGGATGTTGCCTCGGCGCTTCGCGCCTCGGCATGGTATTTCCCCGCGAGAATCCAAGCATTTTTGATGGGGAACGAAAGCGTCCGCTCGGCAATAAGGATTATCCTCCTTCGCGCCAGCTTCTGTAAGCGCTTCGGAAGGACGCGGTAGGGATTTTCAGGCGATTTTTCCAGAGAGCAATTTGATGAGGGGCGGTCGTTGAGATATAATGCGTGTATGAATTTAGTATCTATATTTGAAGCGTGGGAGTCAGTAGTTGGATAACTTAGCCAACATTTATGAAAGTCATATTATCCAAAACGGACTATGTTTTATTTCGTGAATGTCCGAAAAACGTTTGGTACAAAATCCGTAAGCCGGACATATATTTTCAATCGGAACTGTCGGGGTTTGAGAAATCAATTATAGAAACGGGCAATGAAGTTGAATTGGAAGCGAGAAAATTATTTCCAGCCGGAATTTTAATTGAAGGAAGAGGCGAGGAATCACAAAAAATTACAAAAGATTTCATCTCAAAAAAACAAGAAATACTATTTCAGCCAATTTTTATTAAAGACAACTATTTGGCCGCCGTTGATATTTTAAAGTTTGAATCAGTGGCGCAGGGATATTCGATATACGAAGTGAAATCAACGCGTAGTATTGATGAAAAAGCGCATTATCACGATTTGGCTTTTCAGGTAAATTTACTTAGGAAGTGTGGCCTGAAAATAAATAAAGCGCACCTTATTCATCTTAATTCAGAATATATTCGTTCCGGCGAGTTGAATATAGAAGGACTTTTTAAGATTGTTGACGTGAGCGCTGAAGTGGAAAGTATTGCCGCCAGCGTTAATACAGAGGCGGCAGAAGCATTAAAATATATCTCGCAGGATTCAGAGCCGAAAGGTTCTTGTCCGTGTATCTATAAAGGCAGATCAAACCATTGCTCAACTTTTCAGCACGCCAATCCAGAAGTCCCAGAATATAGCGTCCACGATATTTCTCGCATTGGCCAGTCAAAAAAGAAACTTAGGGAACTTATTGACAGTGGTATTTTTTCAGTACAAGATATTCCTAAAGAATTCAAATTAAGCGACAAACAACGAAATCAAGTTGACGCCGCACAATCAGGGAAGACTTTTATTGATAAACAGGAGATTGATAATTTTTTAAGTGTTATTTCCAACCAGGTTTCTTTTTTGGATTATGAAACTTTTCCGGCGGCCATCCCGAGATTTACCGGATATGGCCCGTTTAATCAAATACCATTTCAATTTTCACTTCATATTTTTAAACAGGATGAAATAGAACCAACCCATTCAGAGTTTATTTTTACAGAGAATAAAAACCCCGATGAAGCGATTATTGAAGCCTTACGGAAAAATCTCCCAAGTAATGGGGCTGTTGTAGTGTGGTACAAGCCTTTTGAAAAGGGGAGAAACAAAGAACTTGCGGAGCGCAATCCTGAATACAAAATTTTTTTAGAGGATTTAAATAATAGAATTATTGATATTAGGGATATTTTTACTGAACAACATTTTATACATCCTGATTTTAAGGGAAAAACCTCTATCAAAAACATTTTGCCTGTTCTTGCCCCCGAATTATCATATAAAGAACTTGAAATACAGGAAGGAGGAAATGCGGCGGAGACTTGGAATAAAATTACAAACGGCTCTTTTGACGCGGTAGAAAAGGAGAAGGCCATTAATGACTTAAAGATTTACTGCGGGCTTGACACCTATGCCATGTACGCAATTTGGAAAACTTTAAAAAATTTAATTTAAGCGAGTAAAAATGTCTCAAGATAAATACACGGCAATATGGGTATCGCATTCTTCCATGGGGGATTTTTTAAAGTGCCCGCGGGCGTACTATTTGCGCAATGTTTATAAAGATCCCAAAACGGGACGAAAAATAAATATTGTGAATCCGACGCTTTCGCTTGGCCAGGCGGTTCATTCTACTCTTGAGCCTTTAAAAAACATTCCTTTTAATAAAAGAACCAAGCGCGATCTTTTGGCGGACTTTGAAAAGGCATGGAACGATGTATCGGGAAAAAAAGGGGGCTTTAAGAATGATACTGAGGAATCTGAAATAAAAGCTCGTGGCAAAGCGATGATAGAACGGGTTATAAAAAATCCGGGGCCAATCGTTCGAAAAATAATACGCCTCAAAGAAGGCCATAACGGCATGGCGCCAAATTTTTTTCTTTCCGAAGAAGAAAATATAATTTTAAACGGACGCATTGACTGGTTGGAATATATTGAGCAAGATGATAGCATTCGCGTTATTGATTTTAAAACGGGCAAACATAATGAAGGCGGAGATTCTCTTCAGCTTCCAATTTATCTTTTACTTTTGAATGCCTTGCAAAAGCGTAAAATTTCCGGCGCGGCGTATTGGTATCTTGATAGAGACGACAAACCCGTTGATATGATTTTACCCGATATCGATGAAGCCAGAAAAAAAGTTCTTGAAATTGCGATGCAAGTGAAAGTTGCGCGAGAGAAAAAAGCATTTAATTGTCCTCGCGGGGACGGGGGTTGCTTTGCGTGCAAACCATTTGAGGCCATTTTAAAAGGACAAGCGGAGTATCTCGGCGTTGGAGGTTACGGACAAGATATCTATTTTTATAATTTAGAAATTTAATGACCCAATCCCAAGCGCTGTCAATATTGAAGACCGGCGCAAATGTTTTTTTAACAGGCGAGCCCGGATCCGGCAAGACGCATACTATCAATGAATATGCGGCATATTCGCGCGCGCATGGCATTGAGCCGGCGATTACGGCCTCAACCGGCATTGCCGCGACGCATATAGGTGGGATGACAATCCACTCTTGGAGCGGTATAGGAATTAAAACAAAATTGGACAAATATGGTCTTAATAAAATCGCGTCAAATAGACGCATCGCAAAACGCGTCCAGCGCTCCAAAATACTTATTATAGACGAAGTTTCCATGCTTTCTCCCGAAACACTATCCATGGTTGATGCCGTATGTCGCGAAATAAAACAGAGTTCGGAGCCGTTCGGCGGCGTTCAAATTGTTTTAGTCGGCGACTTTTTCCAATTGCCGCCGATTGTAAAAACAGAAATTGGAGACGATGCGCAAACGGCGCTCATTTCCGCCGAAGGCGGATCAGCCTTGGGCCGAGAAGAACCGCCGGCTCGTTTTGCTTATGACTCTCCCGCGTGGAAACGCGCAAACCCAACCGTCTGTTATCTCACCGAACAGTACCGGCAGGATGACAGTAATTTTCTCGTTCTGCTCTCGGCGATTCGGAATAATATTTTTGACAGCGATCACTTGAGCCGCATTGAAACAAGAAAAATTGATCCTCATGCCGCGCCGGACGGCGTACCGAAACTATTTTCGCATAATGCCGATGTGGATCGCGTAAATAACGAGGTGCTCTCTAAACTTTCCGGCAAACCGCGAGTATTCACTATGTCTTCGCAAGGCCCGGACGCGCTTGTTTCCGCGCTTAAGAGAGGGTGTCTTTCGCCGGAGATGCTTTATCTCAAAGTTGGCGCGGCGGTGATGTTCACAAAGAATAATCAGAAAGGAAGTTTCGTAAATGGCACGCTCGGCGTGGTTGAAGAATTTGATAAACACAGCGGCTATCCAACTGTTAAGACGCGGAATGGAAGATGGATTAAGGTTGAGTCGATGGATTGGTCGATGGAAGAGGACGGCAATATCCGCGCGCGAATTTCTCAATTGCCGCTTCGTCTCGCTTGGGCAATCACGGTACATAAGAGTCAGGGCATGAGTTTGGACGAGGCGGCTATGGATTTAAGTAATGTATTTGAATTTGGGCAGGGCTATGTCGCGCTTTCACGCGTCAGGCGGCTTTCGGGTTTGTATCTTTTCGGCTGGAACGAGCGTACTTTCCGGGTGCATCCGGATGTATTAATAAAAGATGCCGAATTCCGCGCGCAGTCAGATTCTACTGTTGCGGGGGCGCAAAACAAGCGGAGCCATTGAGCAACCCTTTCAAATCGTGAAGTTTCTATTGGCGGTATTTTTTGTCCGAAATACATTCGAACTTTGTCAAATACATACCGCCAGTTAGGAAATGCAGTCATTGGCTCGCCCGCTACGCGGGCTCGCCAGCCGATTTTCGGTTCAAAATCAAATTTTTTGCCTTTGTTCCGCAAAGCGGAACGCCAGAAGCGGGCTTTTTGAATTCTTATTGATTAAATTCATAATTTTTGGTAAAGTTATAGTAGTAAAACTTATCTCGCTATCTATACTAGTATAATTATACTATGAAGTCAAAAGAATTACCAACAATTGCAAAGAACATTAAGAAATACAGGCAGAAACAAGGCATTTCACAGGATAAGCTCTCAAAGCTGGCTGATATTGCTTACAATGTGATTATTAAAATTGAATCTGGCGCAACGCCTAACCCTACAATTGAAACTATGGCAAAAATCGCAAGAGGACTGGGCGTTTCAATTGATGATTTAATGAAATAATCCCATGAAAGATAAAACCAAATTAACTGCAAGTGTATATGACGAGATAAGTGTTTCTTATGCTGACAAATTTAATGAACCTTCTGATAACATAGATGATTTTCTAAAGTTGATTAAGAAAGGAGGAAAAATTTTAGATGCAGGCTGTGGGCCAGGAGTGGATGTTGCTTATATTATCTCAAAAGATTTTGACGTAATCGGGGTTGATATTTCTGAAAGAATTCTTGAAATAGCAAGAAAGAAAAATCCGAAAGTACATTTCAAAAAAGCTGACATACGTAAATTAAATTTTAAGCCAAATACTTTTGACGGCATTATTGCTTCTTTTTCGCTTATTCATATTCCCAAAAAAGATATTGATAAAACGGTTGGTAATTTTTATAAATTGCTAAAACCCAAAGGAGTTATTTATATTGGAATCCAAGAAGGAGACTCGCAAGAAGTACTTCTAGCCGAACCGCTAAAGCCGGACGAAAAAATTTTTCTTAATATTATGTCATCTAAGGAAATCAAAGAAATTCTCAATAAAATAGGATTTTCCATTTTGGTCGAGTTTTCTAGGCGAGCAGAAAGCAAAGAAGAGTTTGGTTTTAATAAATTCGTAGTAATAGCAAAGAAATAAAAATATGAATGATTTAGAAAAATTTTTAAAATACTATTTCTTAGAAAATTATCTATTTAACGATGTGAGCCAAAATTTTCAGAAACGAGGTTATCTAACTCCCGAAGAATTTTTTGCAATTATAATTTGGAAATCCAACCGAGCGAAAACGAATGTCAGTAGAGGAATTGAGAAAAGCAGAAAAACTATTTTGGCAATTACATCAGAAGTGTTTCGAGCCAAATCGCTCGAAGAGAAAATCAATATTCTTACTTCAATCCCTAGTATCGGTATACCCATGGCCTCCGCGATTTTGACCGTATGCTATCCTGATGAATTTACGGTTGCAGATTATCGGGCTTGTGCGTCCCTGAAAAACTTTGGTGAGGAAATAGCCGGAAACCCAACCGCAAAAATCTCTACATATTTTGAATATTTGGGAAAATGTAAAAGATTGGCTCGTAAATATAATTTTTCGCTACGAGATTTTGACCGAATACTTTGGGCTAAAGATTTTTACGAAGGAACAAATGGTTTGAAAAATTTAGCCAAAGGAATAGAATAATATAAGAATTTGCCGCCAAAGAAAAACTTGAAATCGTCGTCTCGCTGTGCGAGGCAAAAACTGCCAAAGAGCTAGTTAAAAATATCGGCTCGAACCACATTTTGGTAAAAGAAAATTTTCATATATAATAAAGGTCGCAACTTAACAAAGAAAAAGAAAGGAGTAAAACGCATGAAAAAATTACACTATTTCATCGGCACAAGGCGTTCGCCATATCATCTTTCGGTTGGCGCGATAGTAGTCAATCGGAAAGGAGAGATTTATTGCCATCATTTTCCGAAAGGCAACACTAACCCTGAATTTGTGCTTCTTATGCGGAAAACCTTGAAACCATACGAATCACTTGAGGGGGCACTCGCACGCGGCCTCAAAGAAGAATTCGGAATGAAAGCTCGCGTTATCGCATATCTCGGTTCTCTTGAAAGCTCGTTTCGGAATTGGGAAGGTGCGATGCTTCAGAAAGCCACTCTCTATTTTCTCTGTACTCCAATCGCACAGGATCCGAAATGGATTATCTCTGCCGAGACGCGGACGGGACATTTTGGAAAAGGAAGCACTCTCGAGTGGAAACTGGCGCGATGGCTTATTACACAAATGAAGAAACAAGGAAGACGTATGAAGCGAACAGATTTTGATGAATCGGAAATTGTAAAGCGTTTCTTAAATATCAAGCGATATCGTCACGGTTAGCAAGTAGGGGCACTAATTTTCAAAAAGAAAGGTAGTGCCCCTTTCTTTTTGAAGAATTTGCCGCTAAAGAAAAACTTGTCATGTCTGAGGCAGATCCGCCTCTGGCGGAAAATCGTCTCCCAGTAGTAGAACGCTCCGCGTTCACTACGGGGCATGCTTTCCGCTCCGGTTCCCGCCTATTCGTCGGGCAGGCAAGGGTTCGGGGGGACCTGCCTGCCGGCAGGCAGGCAGGGATATTTTCAAACAGACACCGCAAATTGAGGGAAATTAAACATGCAAAATTTTAATAAGCGGAAAAACTTTTTAAGAGAAGACGATTTTTCGCCTTCTTTAAAACTTATTCAAAATTTATATAAAAAACGCGATTTTCTTTTAAAGAACGATGAGCGGCATAAAAATATTAAAACCGCGTTGCTTATACTTGGCGGCGGGATGAGAGGGGTATCCGGAGGAGGAGTTGTCAATGCCTTTCATTCTCTCGGTCTTAATGATGTGTTTGATGTTGTAATAGGGGTTTCTACCGGCGCTCCGATAGGCGCGTATTATTTGGCCGGGCCTGAACAGTCGGCGATTGGAACGTCAATTTATTATCAAGATTTGCCGCCGCGATTTATTAAATATAGCCGGACACCGATAGCGGATATCGACTTTTTAGAGTCAATTTTTAGAATTGGTTCAAAAAAACTTGATATTGACGCGATTCATTCTCATCGTTCCAAATTTTTTGTTGCCGCAACCGACGCTCAAAAAGGAGAAGGCGTTTTATTAAACGCTAAAACAGTCCCCGATATGATAACCGCGATAAAGGCGTCAACGGCCATAATTGGATTATACAATAAAGAGGTGTATATTAATGGACGCGCGTATATAGACGGAATGGTTGGAGACTCTTTTCCGATTAAAAAAATAATTAATGATTTTAACCCCACAGATTTACTTATTATTGCCAATCGGCCGGCTTATGATTATAAAAAAAGCGGTCAATCAATTTTAAAAAGCGCTTTTGAGCGTTTTGCGTTGCGAAATGTTCCTAAACATCTAAGGCAACCTTTTTTGAATAGACATTTTTATCATCAAGAGACTCTTGATTATCTTAAATCTCAATATAATCTTAATTTTGGAATTTTATGGGCGCCGAATAATAACGCTCATTCTTTGACAAGAAATTCTTTAAAACTCCGCGCCTTAGCGGAAGCGTCGGCGAAAAAAACATTGGCGCATTTCGGAGAACCGGATAAATTTATTCATTTTCCTTAAAATAAAGTTTTTCCAGCGCTTCCTGGGGATTCGACGCGGAAAGTATCATATCGCCGTATTCTTCGTAAACGCGCTCCAAAATTTCTTTTATTTCTTCGGATTTTTTTACTCTGTCGGCGTCGTAATGGCTTTGGAGTTCTTCTTTAATCGGTCTGCCTTCCCATCTTTTTTCAGCGTCTTCTTCGGCAAGTTTTGCCGCCACTTTAATAATAATTTCATTTTTAATTCTTTGCCGCCGTTCCATTCCATTTTCTGGTTGAGTTTTGATATTTTCAAATTTGTTCATATTTTAATAATAACGAAGAAAAATATAATTGGCAAATAAAAAAACAGGCGCTTTAAGGCGCCTGTTTTTTTATTCTAAGTTTAATTAGAAATTATCTCTTCTTCTGAAATCGTCTCGTCCGCCGCCGCGTCCGCCGCGATCAAATCCGCCGCGTCCTCTGTCAAAACCGCCTTTTCTGTCTTCGCGCGGTTTGGCTTCGTTGACGACAATCGTTCTTCCGTCTAATTCTTTGCCATTAAGCGTTTCAATCGCTTTCTGGGCTTCTTCGTCATTCGGCATTTCAACGAATCCGAATCCGCGGCTTCTTCCCGAGAATTTATCGGTGATTACCACGGCTGAATCAACTGCGCCGGCTTGACTGAAGAAATCTTTCAACTGCTCGTCGGTAGTTCCAAAAGAAAGACTTCCAATAAATAATTTTTTAGCCATTTACTTTTTTAATTTTTTATAATATTCTTGTACTCGACCGAACCTTACGCTAATTAATAAGCTAAAGGAGTTATTACAAGTAATGATGGTATTATAACCGATGTTTTAAAAATTACAATAGGAAACAAGATATATTAAAGTTTATGCCCTTAATAAGCGAAAAAAGAATAATGATTGAAAAAATTATTTTTGGAATGGCGATTTTGGCCGTTGTCGGCGGTTTTATTTTTGCCGCTGTAAAATTAAAAGGTGATTCTTCAAATTCCGCGGCTTTACCGGTTAACGCGGTAGTTTCAACGGACCAAATCAAAGGAAGCCGCGAAGCCAAAACAATTTTAATTGAATACAGCGATTTTCAATGTCCGGCTTGCGCCGTTTACGCGCCAATAACAAAAAAAATAGTTGAAGAATTTAATGACAAAATGGCGTTTGTTTATCGCCATTTTCCTTTGCCTCAGCATAAAAACGCCGAACTGGCGGCTTTGGCTTCGGAGGCCGGCGGCCGGCAAAATAAATTCTGGCAGATGCATGACGCAATTTTTGAAAATCAGGAAGAATGGGAAAAAGCCGGCAATGCAGAGGAAATTTTTATAAAATACGCCGAAAAAATTGAATTGAACGTTGAACAATTTAAAAATGACTTAAAATCAAAAGAATTGAAAAATAAAGTCGCGTCCGATTTAAGAGGCGGGCAATCGGCCGGCGTCAATTCCACGCCGACGTTTTTCCTGAACGGCGAAAAAATCCAGTCGAGAAGTTATGAAGAGTTTAAGCAAATAATGGAAAGCAAAATCAATAGTTAATTTTTTAAATATCGCTATCTTATAAGATAGCGATATTTTTTTAAAAAACCAGCAGTTCCGGATAAAAAATCAAGAGCAGCCCCAAAATCAGCATTAGAATTCCGCCGATTAAACTTGAAAGCCGCGAATATTTATAGCTGGCGGTTTGAAGTTTATTAAAGCCGTACAAAGCCAGGCCGAAAACGATTAAATCGTCAATCATATAAAGAAGAATATAAACGAAAGTGTAAAACTGGACGGATATAAATCCGAGGTTGTTTATTTCCAGAATTTTCGTGAACGCTTGCGGAATGCCAATTGAACAGGCGAATTCTATAATATTGACTGAAAAAGCCACGCCGATTACGCCCAGAGCGGTGATAATCGTCAGCGGCGAATGCGCCAAGCGCATAATTTTCCCTTCTATTTTTTGTTTTTGTTTGGCGTCGGAAGCATCGCAAACCAAAGTTTTTACCGTAAAATATTTGTAAAGAAAATAAATTCCGGCTCCGCTCGCCAAGATTCCTATAAGCGGAGTTACAATATAATCAAGGCCGACAAAATCCCAAGTTTTATACCAGACATTTAAAATCAAATAATACATCGCCGCTTCAGCTAAAATAAAAAGTCCGGCGATTTGCCACATTTTTTTACGGTCGCCGATTTGAAGGAGTATTAAGAGAAAAACCAAAAGCACCCACATCGCGCAAGGATTAAAGCCGTCAACGAAACCCAAAATCGCCGCCAAAGCGAAAAGCGAATAATCGGAAAGATTGACGACGCCAAGAAATGGGAGCTTAAACATAAACTCTTTTTGGCCGTTGATTTCGCAGGGGATTAAGCTGTCTTCTTCGCAGCCGCTGCCAGTTTTTAAAATTTCATTGGAGTCGGAAGCTAAAAATTCTTCAAGGCTTGGGCTTTTTTTGCCGGCGTTGGAATCTAAAATTTTTATAATTCTCGCCCCGGTTGTTTCAGACGAGTCAAAACCTTGAATTAAAACACCGCTGACGAGAGTAAGCGGAGTGATTTTCGGAAGGCTTTTCGCGATTGCGAGCTCGTAAAATTTTTCCCTGTTTTCTTTTGCCGCGACGTCGTAATAAACGACTTCAAAATCGCTTCTTTCCGCTTTAAGATTTTCAAAAAAAGCTTTTTCCGCCAGGCAATATTTACAGTCGTCTCTGCCGAAAAAATAAATAATCATTTTATCGGCTTCGGCTAATGAATTTTCGGCGCTTAAAAACAGACCTAATGGCGCCAACAAGATGAATAGCAGGAAAATTGAAATTTTTATCTTTTGAAATGTCATATATTCATAATGTTAGCTTTTTAAGTATTCTTTGATTTTTTCCGCCACGGTTTCAAAAATGAATTTGAATTTTTTTTCGTCCGGTTCAAGAAGGGTCATTCTAAAACCGTAAAGGTCGGAATTAAAACCGGAAAGCGGCACGACGCAGATGCCGCTCGCCGCCATCAAATAATAAGCGAAGCGTTTGTCGGGCGGGATACCGGGCGTTATTTTTTCAACGAATTCCCGCGCTTTTTCATTTTCTATTTTCAGTTTTTGGCCGTTGTTCAGCGCGTTGTTTTTGAAAACAGCCGATATATAAAAAGCCCCCGAAGGCTTTGGCGCTTCAACGCCGTCAACGCTCTGGAAAATTTTATAAGCGGTTTCCGCGCGCCGGCGATATTCGTCGTTTCTTTCTTTGAGATGTTTTTCATATCTGGGGTCGGACATAATTTCTGGAATAACCGATTGGGGAAGAGTGGTTGAGCAGACTTCAAGCATTTTGGCGTCAAGAAGGGTTTTAATATAACGCGCGAAAACGGCGTCTTTGTCTTTATTGTAAATTTCAATCCAGCCGCACCGGCTACCGGGCCAGGGCAGTTCTTTGGAAATGCCTTTCATGGCAATTGCTGGAACGCCGTTGATAATATTAGAAAGCCGGGCGGTTTTTTCGCTTCCGTAAATGATGTTGGCGTAAATTTCGTCGGAAATAATGAATAAATCGTGTTCTTCGGCGATTTTGACGATTTCTTGAAGCACCCGCCGGGGATAAATCATGCCGGTCGGGTTGTCGGGATTGATAATTAAAATTCCGCTGATTGCCGGATTGTAATGGACTTTATTTCTTAAATCGTTGATGTCCGGCAGCCAATTCATTTCGGGCAGGAGATTGTAAGTGATGTGTGGCGAGCCGGCGTGGGCCGCTTCGGCGGATGAATGGGTGGAATAAGCCGGCGAAGGGCCAATGATTCGCGATTCGGCGTTTAAATAAGTGTAAATTTTGGAAATGGCGTCTCCCAGGCCATTGAAAAAAATAATGTCATCGGCCGTAATTTTCGCGCCGCCGTTGGAATTACATTTTTTGGCCAGAAATTCGCGTGTTTCAAGCAGACCTTTGGTCGGACAATAAGCGAAACTTTTGTCGGAATCTATTTCTTTTTTGACTATTTCTTTTATCCATAAAGGTATTTTTTCTCCCTTGGCCACCGGATCGCCGATGTTTTCCCAGAAAATTTCAACGTCCAGTTTTTCAAATTTTTCGGCAATGCTGACGATTTCTCTTATTTCGTAAGTAAGCTCTCCCGCCCCGCTATGAACGATATTGTTGCGCATGCGATACATTTTAGCATAAATCGCGATAATTTTAAAAATAAAGCGATTATAAAAACATCGCCCTTTTACCAAAATAAAAATTATTGGCAAATTGATAAAAAGTTATATAATTAAGCCATGGTTTCTTCTCCTGTTGAACAAATTAAGGAAAAAATTGATATTGTTGATTTTATTCGCTCCTATATCACGCTTTTGCCGGCCGGCAAGAATTTCAAGGCAAATTGTCCGTTTCACAAGGAAAAAACGCCTTCTTTTATCGTTTCGCCGGAACGGCAAACTTGGCATTGTTTTGGGGCGTGTTCCGAAGGCGGCGATATTTTTAAGTTTTTAATGAAATACGAGAATCTGGAATTTCACGAAGCCTTAAAAATTTTAGCCGAGAAAGTTGGAATAGAATTAAAGAGTGTCGGCTTTCAAGAACAAAAGCAATTCGGCGTTTTATATGAAATCAATGAGTTGGCTAAAAATTTTTTTATTCGCCAACTAACGGAAAGCGTTAACCAAAAAGCGCTGAATTATTTAAAAGAACGGGGCTTAAAAAAAGAAACTATTGAAGAATTTGAAATCGGTTTAGCGCCGAACGGCTACGATAATTTAACCGTTTATTTGATAAAATCAGGTTATAACATTAAAGACATTGAAAGGGCGGGTTTGAATTTTAAAACTGAGAAAGGCGGCTATATTGATAGATTTCGCAATAGAATAATGTTCCCGCTCTATAATCATTTCGGCAAAACAATCGGCTTTAGCGGCCGGATTCTTCCGGAATTTGACGTCGGCGAGACCGGCAAATATGTCAACAGCCCGGAAACGCTGATATTTAATAAATCAAAAGTTTTATACGGTTTTCATAAGACTAAAAATTCAATTCGCGAATTAAAATCCGCCGTTTTAGTGGAAGGGCAGATGGATTTTTTGCTTTGCTGGCAAGACGGCGTAAAAAACGCGGCGGCGACTTCGGGAACGGCCTTAACGCATGACCATTTAAAAGTTTTGCGCAGGCAGACGGACGCTTTAACTTTTTGTTTTGACAATGACGAGGCGGGGTTAAAAGCCGCGGAAAGAAGCATTGATTTGGCGCACAATGAAGATTTCAGCGTTAAAGTATTAGTGATTAATAAATACAAAGATCCGGCCGAAGCGGTTCAGAAAGAGCCGGGTTTGATTGGAAAATTAGTCGGCGAAGCCAAACAAGCGATGGAGTTTTATTTTTACAGATATAATTTAATAAATAATCAACAATCAACGGAAAATAATAAAATTAACGAACTAAAAAATAATCTTAGATTAGTTTTGGCAAAAATTAAAATTTTAACCAGCGCGGTGGAAAAATTTCACTGGTTAAAAAAGCTTTCCGAAATCACCGGCGTTAAAGAAGATATTTTGGTGGAGGAGATGGCGCAGTTGAAATCGGTTAATGAACAGCGTTCCATTACGGCCGCTCAATTTAAATCGTTTAATTTATCAATTAATCAACCGCTAAATAAGCGTGAGTTAATTTGCCAAAGAATTTTAGCTTTGGCTTCAACGCAAAAAAATTTACAAAACGCGCTCGCGGATTATTTTGATTATTTGCCTGATAATTATTTGAAAATCGCCCGCAGTTTGATTGACGGAATAAAATTGGAAGATAAGCGTTTGGCGGATTTATTATTTCAAATTTCGCTGAAATTTTCGCTTGGCGCGGAAAATAAAGAACCGGAAATGATTATCGGCGAATTTAATGAACTCCTACACAGATTAAAAGAAGAATATTTTAAAGAGAAAAAAGAAAAATTGGCCAGAGAAATAAAAATCTCCGAGGCCGAAGGCAGTGAAGAAAAAACAGCTTCTATTTTAAAAGAGTTTGACGAAATATCAAAATTAATGCATAATTCTAAAAATTAACATTGACGAAACTGGAATAAAGATAGAAAAAATGCTTTTAATAAAAATTGTCCAATAAATATAAATTCAAATATTTATTATTCTTCATCTGCCGCATCGTCATATATTAATTATAAATTAATTTGTCGTTTATGCGGAAATAAACATCAAAATAATGATTATTTTTGTAGTGATTGTTAATTAAAATTTAAAAAATGAAAAAGAAAATTAAAAATAATAAAAAATTTAAAAAAGCCGCCGGAAAGAAAGCGAAAATTCGTAAAATTAAAAAGTCGGTAAAAAAAATCAAACGAAGCAAAAAGTCGAAATTTGACGAATTACTGATAGACGAACTTATAAAAAAAGGAAGGCCGCGCGGTTTTGTCACCGACGCGGAGATTTTACATTATTTTCCAAATATTGAGGAAGACATTGTTTTTTTGGAAAGAATTTATAAAAATTTAGAAGATGCCAATATTAAAGTTATTGAAACCTCTCATTTAATAGAATTGCCGGAGAAAAGCGAAGTAAGCGAACGCGAATTGCGGGAATCCGTTAAAATGGAACCGGAATTTCCGGATGCCGTTCAAATGTATCTTAAAACTATCGGGAAAACTTCGCTTTTAACGGGCGACAGAGAAAAAGAGCTGGCTAAGCGATCGGAAAAAGGAGATGAAGAGGCCAGACAGCAATTAATGCTTGCCAATTTGCGCTTAGTAGTCTCTATTGCCAAACGTTATGTTTATCGCAGTCCCAATTTAAGCATTCTTGATTTAATTCAGGAAGGGAACATCGGTCTTTCCAAAGCGGTGGAAAAATTTGATTATCGCAAGGGATTTAAATTTTCAACTTACGCTACTTGGTGGATTAGGCAGGCGGTAACTCGGGCTTTGGCGGACCAAGGTCGAACTATCAGAATTCCAGTTCATATGATTGAAACTATTTCCAAATACAGCCAAGTTAAGAAGCGGTTGTTTCAGGAACTTGGGCGCGAACCATTGGCCAATGAGATAGCCATTGAAATCGGAACAACAGTTGATAAAATTCACCATATTCAAAAAATTTCTCAAGATGTGCTTTCATTGGAGACGCCGCTCGGCAATGATGATGAAGAATCAACGCTGTCGGAATTTATTCGGGACGATAAAAGTCTTAATTCTTCGCAACTGGTCGCTCAGGTTTTATTAAAAGAAAAACTCGGGGAAATTATGATTGATTTAACTCCCCGTGAACAGGAAATTTTGAGGTTAAGATTCGGTTTGACGGACGGCATTACTCATACCCTTGAAGAGGTGGGGAAGAAATTCAATGTTACGCGGGAACGCATCCGCCAGATTGAAGCTAAGGCGCTGGAAAAAATCAAGAAACATGAAAAATCACAAGCGCTGGAGGAATACTAATTAATGATTTTATTTTTATGAATAAAAGAAATTACTTAACTGTCAAAGACGCGGTAAGTGAACAATTATTGGAAAGATTAAGGCAAAAAGACGACATAACCGCTCAAAGAATAAAAAAACTTTTGGCTCTTCCTGATTTAACGCGGAAAGAAAATTCTCCTCTTAAATTTATCGTGGATAAAATTTTGGCGATGGAAATGTTTAAAGATTTCGATGTTATTGAGGTTCCTGAAATTGTAAGCGTTAGAAATAATTTTGATTTATTGAACGCTCCCTTGGACCATCCCAGCCGCAAGGAAACGGACACTTATTACCTTGATAAAGATTATATTTTAAGGACCCAAACCACGGTGATGTGGCCTTTTTATCTTCAAAAAGAAGAAGAAATAAAAAAATTGGAAAAAGAAGGAGAAATAGGACTTCTGTGTTATGGAAAAGTTTTTCGCAAAGATGAAATAGACAGAAACCATTTTCCCGTTTTTCATCAAATAGACGGCCTTTATATTTGTAAAAAAGAGAAAAAAATTATCGGCATCTTGGAACTTCAGGAAATATTAACGGCTATTACCAAAGCTATTTATGGAGATTCCGTGGTGTTTCGTTTTTTGGAAGACACTTTTCCTTTTACGGAACCAAGCACTCAAATAGAGATACAAAGAGAAGATAAGTGGCTGGAGATAGTGGGGGCGGGAGTGGTTCACGCTCAAGTGCTTTCCAATCTTGGCATAAACCCTTCTGTTTATAACGGGTGGGCTTTCGGATTCGGCATGGAAAGAATCGCTATGGCCAAAATGAATATCCCTGACATCAGAATTTTTTGGTCCGACGATTCAAGAATTACCGGCCAATTTAAAAATATAGACAGCCAATATGAGGAAGTCAGCAGGTTCCCCATGACTTATCGAGATATTTCTTTTATTGTCGTTCAAAGCGCAAGTTTGAATAATTATTACGAAATAGTCAGGGATTGCGCGGGAAATCTGGTGGAACAGGTTGAATTGCTTGATAAATATGTTGATGAGAAAAAATTCGGCGGCGATAAAATAAGTTATACGTTTAGAATAGTTTATCGTTCTCCGGAAAGAACTTTAACCAATGAAGAAGTTAATAAAATTCAAGAAAAGATTATAGAAAAAACCAAGGAAGAACTGGGAGCGGTAATAAGATAAAGAATATTTAAAAAAATGTCTTCCGAGAAAATTCGCCAATCATTTTTAGATTTTTTTGAAAAGAAGGGGCATGAAATCGTTTCTTCTTCGTCTTTGATTCCCGATGACCCGTCGGTGCTTTTGACGACGGCCGGCATGCAGCAATTCAAAAGATATTTCACCGGCGAACTTGACGCCTTGAAAGATTTCGGCTCGCGGAAAACCGTTTCCATTCAAAAATGCTTCCGAACCAGCGATATTGAGGAAATAGGCGATAAAACTCATCTGACTTTTTTTGAAATGCTCGGCAATTTTTCTTTCGGCGATTATTTCAAGCGAGAGGCGATTTTTTGGGCTTATGAATTTATCGTTGATATTCTGGGAATCAGCTCCGAAAGAATAACGGTTTCGGTTTTCAGAGGTGATCCTTCGGCAGGCTCAGGACAAGCTATTCCTTTGGATGAAGAATCCTATAAAATCTGGAATGAAGAAATCGGTATTTCAAAAGATAAAATTATTTTAAACGGCAGGGAAGATAATTTCTGGGGGCCGACCGGCGATGAAGGACCGTGCGGGCCGTGCGCGGAAATTTATGTTGACGGAGTGGAGATTTGGAATTTGGTTTTTAACGAATATTATAAAGAAAAAAACGGAAAGTTCAGAAAAGTTGAAAATCCCGGCGTTGATACGGGAATGGGGCTTGAAAGATTATGCTCCATTATTCAGGGAACGGACGATGTTTTTGAAACCGATTTATTCAAGCCTTTGGTTTTTAAAATAAGCGAATTAGCGCCGGCTTTGGATAAAAGAATTATAAAAATTTTGGCGGACCATTTGCGCGCTTCGGCGTTTTTAATCGCCGACGGTGTCCGGCCGTCAAATAAAGAAGCCGGTTATATTTTAAGGCGTTTGCTTCGCAGAATTATGGCTTATCGGATTAAATATGACATCCACGCGGATTTGTTTCCGGAAAGCGTTGAAA
The DNA here is from genome assembly GCA_038065955.1 of Patescibacteria group bacterium. GTDB lineage: Bacteria > Patescibacteriota > Minisyncoccia > UBA6257 > UBA9933 > JBBTPY01. The sequence goes on along the minus strand of JBBTPY010000001.1, from coordinate 24,870 downwards.
TTATTAAAGAAAAATTCGGGGAAATTTATCCGGAATTAAAAAATGCCAAAATAATTCTTGAAGTTCTAGAAAATGAAGCCCAAAAATTTCAGGAAGCGATAGGCAGGGGAATTAAAGAAATTGATAATATTGTCCGTGTTGGTGGCTCAATTGATTCAACAAGAGCTTTTCAGATTTATGAAACTTTTGGTCTTCCGACAGAATTAATAAAAGAACTGGCCCCTAAAAATATAACTGAAGGGATTACAAAAGAAGGATTAGAAAAAGAATTTGAAAAACATCAGGAAATTTCTCGCGCCGGAGCGGAGAAAAAATTCGGCGGACACGGATTGGTTTTAAACACCAGCGAATTGAAAGCGGGAAGCGAAGAAGAAGCGAAAAAAGTCATTCGCTTACATACTGCCACTCATTTGCTTCAATGGGCTTTGCGTGAAGTTTTAGGGAAGGAAGTTCGGCAAACCGGTTCGGATATTAATCCAGAAAGATTGCGCTTTGATTTTTCTTTAAGCCGCAAAATGACACCGGAAGAAATAAAAAAAACCGAGGATTTAGTCAATCAGAAAATAAACGAAAATCTGCCGGTTTATTGTAAAGAAATGAATAAAATCGAGGCGGAAAAAATTGGCGCTTTGGCGTTTTTTAAGGCAAAATATCCTGAAGCGGTAAAAGTGTATTTTATCGGTTCTTCGACAGACTCAGAACAAGCTCCCGTAAGCGTTGAATTTTGCGGCGGCCCGCATGTAGAACGGACTTCGGAAATCGGCGGATTTAAAATTTTAAAAGAAGAGGCGGTGTCTTCCGGAATTCGCCGCGTCCGCGCCTCTATCGGATAAATTAAAATGTTTTTTTATATTCTCATTGCCAGTTTAATAGGCAGCGTTTTCGCTTTAATCGGCGGGATAATTTTATTGTTTAAAGAACAGCTGGCGAAAAAAATCAGTTTGATTTTAGTCGGTTTCGCCGCCGGCGCTCTTTTGGGAGCGGCCTTTTTTGACCTTTTGCCGGAGGCGCTGGAAATAAAAAATCACGACCAAATTCTTCCCTTTGCCATTTTAGGAATTTTCACGCTTCTAATGTTTGAAAAAGTTTTGAAATGGCATCATTGCCACGACCGCGAGGTTTGCGATTTTCCAATTTTGTCAAAAAGCGTAATCTTTGGCGACGTGATTCATAATTTTATTGACGGATTGATTATCTCTTTCAGTTTTGCCGTTAATGTTCAAGTTGGAATAATTTCCACATTGGCGGTTTTTCTTCACGAAGTGCCGCAGGAAATCGGCGATTTTGGAGTGCTTCTTCACGCCGGTTACAAAAAAAATAAAATTATTTTATATAATATTTTTACCGCCTTGACTACGCCTCTAGGCGCAATTATTGGTTATTTCTTTTTGCCTTTTACTTCGGCGATTTTGCCGCAATTTATCGCTTTTGCGGCCGGAATGTTTATTTATATCGCCGTTGCCGATTTAATTCCGGAGCTTCGCCATAAAATTCGCGGTTCGGAATTCACTCATTATATCGCGATAGTGATTGGTTTGGCCGCGGTTTGGTTTTTAACGGGGTTATTTAAATAAATCCCGTTAGAAGCTAAAACAACAGAAGAGCATTTATTCCCGCGGCAAGCCACGGGGCATTCTGCTTCTAACGGGGTAAAGAGAGAAACACGCTGCGGTCTTCGTTCGGCAGAAGAAATTTTCGCTATCAATTTCGGTTATTTCAACGATCGTTGAAATAACCGAAATTGATTTTATTGCATATTTTTTTGATTTTTGCTAAACTGATTTTTGTCAGCGATAGAATATTGACAATTAAACTCCGCACAAAAGCGAAGCTTTATGCGGGGCAAGCATTCCCCGGTAGCGCAGTGGTAGCGCAGGTGCCTGTTAAGCACTTGGTCGTAGGTTCGAATCCTACCCGGGGAGCCCTTCGACAAGCTCAGGGCTTTTACAATATAATTATGAATAGAAAAAGAGATTGGCGATATGTCTTTGGGGTAGGTAAAAATGGTGAGCTTGTCGAACCATCCTACCCGGGGAGCCCTTCGACAAGCTCAGGGCTTTTACAATATAATTATGATATGTCCTGGGCTGTGTATATTCTTTTTTGCGACCAGAAAACTTTTTATGTCGGTGTTACCGATAATATTGAAAGACGATTAACTCAACATAAACGAAGAGAATCTTTTTACACTAAAAAGTTTTCTGATATAAAGCTTGTATATAAAGAGGAATATCAAAAAAGAATAGTTGCTGAAAAACGAGAAAAGCAAATTAAAAAGTGGTCCATCGCAAAAAAGAAAGCTTTAATTAACAGCGATAAGGAATTATTGAAAAAGCTGAGTAAAAGCCGTGAGATTGGCGATATGTCTTTAGGGTAGGTAAAAATGGTGAGCTTGTCGAACCATCCTACCCGGGGAGCCAGATAGTATGATACGAGTTCACCGCCTCGGGGCTTCGCCCCTCGGCGGGCAAATCGGCAAGAATTCTCCACGACTTTTTTGGTTCAAAACAAATCGCTTGCGAGCGCAAAACGTGGAAAGTATTTGAATATTGGAGACGGAAAGCATATTTCCTTTGCGGCTCAATAATCCGGCGGAAGTTATCAACTTACGCAAATCTTTCAGAGAATAATTGCCTGTTGCGTTTATTTTTATATCTCGGACAACAAAAAATTATAAGAAAATGATAAAATAAATTTATGAATTTTTTAGAACAACTTACAGCCGAATGGTATTCTCATATGGGGTATTTTGTCAGAACCAATATTAAGTATGGTAGGCGAACGCGTGGAGGATATGAAGGCGAGATGGATGTAATTGCTTATCACCCCCAGAGTTTGACGCTTTTACATATAGAAACATCAATGGATGCCGATTCGTGGGATAAACGCATGATTAAATTTAAAAGAAAATTTGATACAGCGAATAAATATTATAATAAATTATTTAAATTTGACATTAAAAAAGTAGAATGGATGGTAATTGTTGGTTCTAATCCGCCTAGAAAAGATTTTTTTGGGAAAGTGGCTCCGGTTCAATCTATCCCTCAATTTATTGAAAAAGTAACAGATTATCTTTCTCAATATCATCCTTTTACGAATACGATTCCTGAAAATTATCCGCTACTTCGCGCAATATTATTTGCCATTCATTATGATAAACGAATACAATATTTATTAAACAAGCCAAACAAAAAATCGAAAAAAATAATTGAGAAATAAAATTATGAAAGCGAAGAATAAAATATATTTGAAAGCATTGGGAAGATTTCTTTTGCTTTGGACGACAATAGGAATAATATCAGGCATCTTTCTTGCTCTATTAGGATTATCAAAACTTAGAATATTTTCCGGGGGAGTAGGTTTTATTATTGGATTTTTATATACCAGGAAAAAATATATTGAAGAAATGAAACAAATATACGATAAAAAAGTAAACGATTAAATTTTTATGGATATTTTGATTACAATTATATTTTCTCTCACCTCCTTGATTATTGGATTTATTGCCGGCATATATTTACCGCGAAAGTTTCGCAAGGACGATAAGAAACCAATAGTATCTATTGGCCCGTTTCAAGAGCGATTTAATCTCTTTGAAATAACGAATCACGGCGGCGATCTTTTACGTCTTGTAATAGCGATAAAATGGTTGCGGGACGGAAAAGAAGAGCCGAGAACATTGACTAAATTTCTAAATGCCACAGATGATCCTCTTCGAGATAAATCTCATATGCCCGGCTCGTTGAAAAAGGGCGAAACAAAAAAAGCTTGTGAATGTCCTCTATACTCCGATAACGGCAACGTAGAAGTTCATGTGAGTGGTCAAAACGTTGATGGTGTAGAATATTCCAAGATTTTTAATTTAAAAAATGAACAAAAAAGATGAAGCGAGGCAATATTTTCTAAACAATTTTGGAACTCTAAAGAAGTTTCGATCAATAGCCGCATTTTTAAAAGCATAAAGCAAAAAAGCGAAACAATTATTAGAGAAAGCGAAATTAAAGGTCGAAGAAATAATTGAGAAATAAATTTACAAAAATCAACGATATTTTTTAAACGTCTTATTTACAAAATAAAATTTTTATGTTAATTTACAATTAGTTTTTTATGAAATCACCGGAACAAATGGGCGAATTGCCCAAACAATCAAAGGAGGAAATTATGGAAGAAAATGAGCGTAAAGCGACAACTCCCGAGAAAGCCGCGGAAATGACGCGGCAGAGGAGAAAGGAGTATGGCCTTGAGGAAAGTGGCGATATCACCCCCGAGAAAGTCAAAGAAATTGACGCGGACATTGAAAAACTTCTTGAGAGTCTTTATGAATATGATTACGATGGCCTTACGCCGGAATTACAAGAAGAATGTTATTGGGTTGAGCAAGAAGCGAATGTCGGCAAAGACAGGGAACTCGCCAAGGCCGTACTTGAAAAATTTCTCAATGTTCTAAAAGAAAAGATTGGATAAATATATTGATATTGATATTTTATCCAAAATAAAAGTCCTGCGACAACATCAAAGAACTTTTCTTTTTTAAAACTTGCGATTATACTAAAATAAATTTATGAAAATCAAAGAAAGCTTTATTTTTTCAAAATAGTAATCTATAATAAATATAATTAAAATATGAAAAACACATTTTTTTATTTAGCGGTTGCAGTGATGCTTTTCGGTGGCGGCGTTGTCTACGCTCAAAATGGAACGACATTGCCCAACGCAGGCCTTACGCCCGAAAGCCCCTTTTATTTTTTTGATAAATTGGGCGAGGCATTGCGAGAGTTCTTTACTTTTAGTCCAGAAGGCAAAGCTCGCCTTCAAGTTGTCTTTGCCGCAGAGCGGGTTGCTGAAATTAAAATTATCTTGGAAACAAAAGGCGTAGACGCAAAAGGACTGGAAGTTGCCGAAGCGCGATTGCGAGAACATATCGGCGACGCGGCGGAAATCGTTGTCAAACAAAAGGGCAAAGGTAAAGATGTCTCTCAGCTCGCTAAAGAGCTAAACGATGACTTTGAAAAACCGAAATCCACCCTTGTTGATAGTTTCAAGGCCCAGAAAAAGGCATTAGAAGCGAAAGAAGATAAACTTAAAGATCAGATGAAAGCCGCTTACCGCGCTGGCGATACTGCTAAAGCGGAAGCTCTCGCCCAAGAACTCGGACAGGTAAAAGCGCAACTGGATCTTCTTGAACTCAAAAAAGAAGAACTGGAAGACGATTTGGATGATGAAGAAGAAAAATTAGAGGATGAGATGGACGTCCATGAAGAAGCTGAGGAAGATATACGAGAAGCCAAAGAAGAAAAGGCAGAAATAATTGAGGAAGCCACAGGGGAAGGAGTAGCGCTTCCCGCAAACGTCTTTACCGCATTTGACCAACTTCTCGCTAAAGCCGAAAGCGTGTATCAAGCAGGCAACTATCAGGAAGCAGAGCGTTTTGCCGAACAGGCAGAAGATGCCATTGAAAAAATTGAAGATGTCATAGAGGAATTTGAGGAAGATGATGAAGACATGAATAAATTTGAGGAAGATGATGAAGACATGGATAAATATGATAAATATGAAAAGAAACAACTTGAAAACTTACTTCAAATAGAAAATGAAGATTTTGAAAATAAGGCCGAACAGACGAAGAAAGACATTGAACAATTAAAAAACAGCTCGAGTAAGGAAGAGTATGAGATAAAGAAAAAATTTCTTGAGCAAGACATTCAAATAGAGAAAGAGATATTAGAGAAATCGCAAGAAGAACAGAAGGAAGCGGAAGAGGAGAGATATTAATAGTTTTAACATTGTCCATAATTTCGAGCCTAAATAAGAAAAGCGTCGTCAAAAACGGCGCTTTTTGTTTTTAATTTAGATAGCGATAAAATAAATTTATGAAAACATTCGCTTTTATTGACGCTTCCAATCTTTTTTACGGCGGTGAAAAAAGTTGATTGAGTAAATTAAATAAAAAGCGGACTCGTAAGGGGATATTCAAAATTGTTAAAAATTCAAGAGAGCGGTTTTGTAAGATTCGGTTTTTAAAACAGTACAATCATTTATTAATTTTACAGACAATTTTACAGAAGAACATTTAATGTTTTTAATGTTTTAGTCAATTAATGTTTCAGTCAATTTCGGTTATTTCAACGATCGTTGAAATAACCGAAATTGATATGATATAATTATTTTTGAATATAATTATATTGAATTACGAAATGTCTTTTGAATTTTTAAAATATACGGCCGATATTAGGATGTTGGTAAAAGCCGGCGATTTGAAAGGTCTTTTTAAAGAAGCGCTTAAGGGAATGGCGTTTATGTAAAAATCAATCCGTCAGCCAACGGCGGGGCGGCATTTGTCGGGGGCTTGTCGGAAATGCGTTCGGATATTGATTTTAGATTTTTTTTAAAAAATAAAAGGGTTGTATGATAACGTAAGTTTATGTTTTATCATATAACCCTTAAGAATTAACCGCGGATAGGAAGTGTTTATTTTGTCTTCTTTGCTATTACCGACGCTAAATGGACAACAAGCGAGTGCCATATTTCTAACCCGTCTCTTTTCTTTTTTTAGATAATTAAGATTAAAATATAATCTTTTCCAAAAACCCGCCTGTTTTATTTTTTCTATTCTTTTGTCCAATGCCGATATTTCTTCTTCAGCTTCCCTTCTTTTTTATTAAGAATCTTTAATAATTCATAAAAACTATCCATTTTATCACCCCTTTTATTTATTAAGTTGCAAAAAACGTTATTCAGTCAAAAACTATCTTTTCGATTTTATAAAAAAAACAAATTATATAACAAATGTCAATCATAAATTCCGCGACAAAAAGAAAAAATAAAATAAATTCATGAAAATATTCGTGAAAGCCAAGCCAAACGCAAAAGAGGAAAGAATTGAGCAAACCAGTGATTCGCGTTTTGCGGTGTTCATAAAAGAGCCGTCGAAAGACGGAAAAGCGAACGCGGCAATTGCGCGAGTTTTGGCGAAACATTTTGGCGTTTCCAAGTCGCAAATTCTCTTTATTTCCGGCAAAAACGGCAAAAACAAAATAATTGAAATAAATTTTCGCGGCCGTATAATATAAGAAAGGTCGGGGGATATTTAAGATTATAAAATTATGAAAGGGTACGTTATAAATATTGAAAAAGAAACCGAGGAAAATGAAAATTTCCGAAAAGTTTTGTATACCGCCAAAAACAACCAGCTGGTTTTAATGTCTTTGAAACCGAAAGAAGAAATCGGCGAAGAGGTTCACGAAGATAATGACCAGTTTTTTAGATTTGAAAAGGGGACGGGGAAAATCGTAATTGACGACAATGAATACGATGTTTCCGACGGCTTCGCGGTGGTTGTGCCGGCCGGCGCCAAACATAACTGCATTAACACTTCAGAAACCGAAGCGCTTAAACTCTATACTATTTATTCTCCTCCGCATCATCGCGACGGCGTGATTCACCAAACTAAAGAGCAGGCGATGGCGGACGACGAACACTTTGACGGCAAAATCACGTAAAGAAAATCCGCTCTTTTGAGCGGATTTTCTTTTTATTGTTTCGCCTGATTTATTGCTTTACTAAAGAGGATTTGTCGTTTTCTTTCCAGATATATTTTTTAAACATCGGTATTGAAGCAATCGCGACTACTGCCATAAAAAATACGATAAGCTGCCAGGGAATGTTTTTTACGGTTGAAACCAGCGTCGCCGATTTATTTGACGTCGGCGAAGCGGCTGTTTCTGCGGTAAAAATTTCCGAAGAATCATCGCTTTTCACGACAGCGGTTTCTTCCGAAATTTCTTTTTCTACCGTCGCGGCCGAAATTCGCGGCGCGGTTTTGGTTTTATTAAAAGCAGCCAGAGTTTGAGGCAGGCGCGTTCCAATGGTTTGACTGACAACGGCAAGGTTTTCGGTGATTTTTTTCAAACTGGAAACAACCGCGGTTTTATCCACGGAATTTTCCGAGATTTTCAAGCGCGATTGCAAATCAATAAGCGTTAATTGAAGAACTTGAAGAGTTTTTCCAAGAGCTTCAATTTCTTGAGCGCTAAGCGGTTTTATTTCTTTGCCGGTTGATATCTCAATTACTATAGGCGCCGGCGCCTCCGAAGCCGCTTTGGCCGCCGCCTGTTTTTGCATTTCAACCAGGGTATTTTTCAAAACATTCAGTTTTTCATTGAGTATTTTTGTTTTTTCGGGACTGATAGCGGTGAGTGTTTCCGCCACGTCGGCAAAAGCCGGTAAAATCGCGAAACTAAAACTCATTACAAACACAAAGAGAATAATAATGTTTTTCATAATCAATAATAAGCTTACTTTCGACCTTTAAATCATTATTATTAAGGCAATGATTATCAAAGCCCCTTTTGTTAAAGAACTAAAAGCGTCAATTTGCTGTTAAAAGTATACCGCAGTTTTTTAAATAAATAAAACCGCCATATTTTAACTTTTGAAAAGTTATCCACAGGTGAAGTATTTATTTATTGATTAATTTGATATAATAAAAATTAAAGATGAATAAAAAAATACTTATTATAACAATAGCGATTGTTGCGTTGATTGTATTAAGCATAGCCGGTTATTTTTACTGGCAAAAATTCAAAGCGCCGAAATTAACGCCCGAAGAGCAGGCGATTGGAGAAGCCGGCGAAGCGGCCGAGAAAATAACCGAAAGCGCCGCCAAAAGCGCTTTGCCGTCTTTGGATATTAATAAAAATCCTTTAGAAGAAGCGCCGGACATTAATCCTGCCAGCCAAGCTAATCCTTTTAAGGATATTAAAACCAATCCATTTAAATAAAAACAAAATGAACACAAAATATTTTCTTAGTTTTATTGTTTTAAGTTTTGGAATCGCGATTTTTGGCGTTTTAATTGGCCAGACATTGGCTCAAATATCGGCTCAAACGGAGCCGGATATTCAATATCCGGTCAAAGAATTGGGTAATTGTCGGAATGAAGCCGATTGTCGGGCTTATTGCGACAAGTCGGAGAATATTAAGGCCTGTATAAATTTTGCCGAAAAGAATAATTTAATGGACGAAGAAGAAATTGAGCGGGCGAAAAAATTTATAGCGGCCGGAGCCAAGGGACCGGGCGGCTGTACGGGTAAAGATAATTGCGAAGAATATTGCAATAACATATCTCATATAGATGAATGTATTTCTTTCGCCGAGAAAAATAATTTAATACCGCCGGATGAATTGGCCGAAGCCAAAAAAGTTCAGGCCGCCATTAAAAGAGGAGTTAAACCGCCTCCTTGCGGCAATAAAAAACAATGCGATGTTTATTGCGGCGAGCCGGATCACATGGAAGAATGTATAGCTTTCGGTATGGAAGCAGGCTTTATTCAGGGCAAAGAATTTGAAGACGCTCAAAAAATGTTGATGGCAATTAAAAGAGGAATAAGACCTCCTCCGTGCAGTGGCAAAAAAGATTGCGATGAATACTGCGGCAATCCCGATAATATGGAAGCGTGTATAAATTTTGCCATTGAAGCGGGTTTTATGGACGAGCGGGAAAAAGAGGATGGTCAAAAAATGCTGCAGGCCCTTAAAAAAGGCGTTAAACCGCCGCCTTGCAGGGGCAGAGAAGAATGCGATGTTTATTGTTCAGAAGAAAGTCATCTTGAAGAATGTATGAAATTTGCCGAGGCGGCCGGTTTTATGAGCGCCGAAGAAGCGGCGATGGCGAGAAAAACCGGCGGAAAAGGTCCGAGCGGATGCAAAGGTAGAAACGAATGCGAGGCATTTTGCAATAATCCGGATAATCAGGAAACTTGTTTTAATTTCGGCAAAGAGCATGGTTTAATTCCGGAAGCGGATTTGCGCCAAATGGAAGAAGGCAGACAGAAATTTCAAGAATCGTTAAATCAAGCGCCGCCGGAAGTGAAAGAATGTCTTGGCGCCGCGATGGGGGCGGAACAAATGGAAAAATTTCAAAGCGGAGCTGTTATGCCGGGACGGGAAATCGGCGATAAAATGAGAGAGTGTTTTGAAAAAAATATGGGTCCGGCCGGTGGTCCGAAATTTATAGGCCCTCCGATTAAATCCAATGGCCAAATGCCGATGGAAATGACCGGGCCCGGCGGTTGTAAAACTTCGGAAGAATGTAAAACATATTGCGAAACGAATCCGGAAGAATGTAAAAATTTTCAAGTTCCAACCAGGGATATGAGAGGAGACGCGTCTATAGGAATACCAGAAAGGATGCCCGAAGGGCCGGGCGGTTGTTTAACAAAAGAAGAATGCCAATCTTATTGCCAGTTTCATCTTGAAGAATGCCAGCGTTTTTATTCGGCGCCGACAATCCCAATGGGTCCGCAGATTCCCAGTTCAATTGAAGGTCAAGAATTTCCGGAAGGAACAGCCCCTAATGGTATGATGCCGCCGGAAGGCGTAATGCCGCCTCCCAGTACTCTCATTAGTCCGGAATTGTTGTTCGGTTTAATCTTAAATATATTATTTAATTTTTAAAGTTAAAGTTTACCCTCACGCCAAAGAACTCATTAAAAGCGCGCGGAGCCCATTCGACAAGCTCAGGGCGAGCCAACAAAAAACAGAGACAAAACCTCTGTTTTTTTGTTTGAAAAACAGCCATAATTAAGCCATAATTTAAAATTAATAAAGAAGCCGTTAGTATTTTATTAATATCCGGATTACAATATAAATAATGAATTTTTTACATTCAATCATATTGGGCGCAGTTGAGGGGTTTACCGAATTTTTGCCTATTTCTTCAACCGCTCATATTATTTTAACTTCCAGAATATTGGGATTGGCCGAATCGGAATTTTTAAAGACTTTTACTATTGTCATTCAATTTGGGGCAATTTTGGCGGTGGTTGCGTTATATTGGCGAACATTTTTAAAAGATTGGGAGACGGTCAAGCGAATTATTGTCGCTTTTATCCCGACCGCGATTATCGGCTTCGGGCTTTATAAAATAATCAAGGGATTTTTTCTCGTATATATTCCACTGATATTGGCTTCTCTTTTTATCGGCGGCGCATTTTTAATTGTTTTTGAAGTTTTTTATAAAAAAAGTCCGATGTCAAAAAACGCCTCGGAAATAATTTCTTATAAAAAAGCTTTTTTAATCGGTCTGGCGCAATCTTTGGCGGTTATTCCCGGCGTTTCGCGGGCGGCGGCTACGATTATAGGCGGTTTGCTTTTAGGAATAGAAAGAAAAACTATAGTGGAATTTTCGTTTTTATTGGCGGCGCCGACAATGGCGGCGGCGGCCGGTTATGATTTTTTAAAAAACTTTTCGGAATTTTCTACAAATCAATTTGATACATTAATGGTCGGATTTTTGGCGTCTTTTATTTTTGCGATGTTGGGAATAAAATTTCTGCTCAATTATATCGGAAAAAAATCTTTTGCCGGTTTTGGCGTTTATAGAATTATTCTCGCCGTTTTATTTTTCTTTTTATTGATGATATAAAATAAAACCGCCATATTAGATTATTAGTTAAAGGCAAAAATTTTAGCTAAGGGAACGGAAAAAATATTGAAGTGATATTTGAAAAAGCTCTAAAATAGATTATAATTTTAATAATACATTTATGAAAGAATCAAAACTTAAGCTTCTTTTTGTCGCTTCTGAAGCGGCGCCGTTTATTAAAGTCGGCGGATTGGGAGAAGTAATGCGTTCTTTGCCAAGCGCTCTTCGGGTATTAGGCCACGATGCCCGTATTTTTCTTCCTAAATACGCTATTATTGATACTGAAAAATATCCTTTGCGTTTAGAACTTGAAGGTTTAAAGCCGGCGTCTTCCGAAGAAGAAGACCCTCACGGTCTTTTTGTTTCCAATGTTTTAAAATATGACAATGATTCCGGCGAAACAATAGCGTATTTTCTTGAAAATCTTGAGTATTACGAAAAGCGGGCGAATGTTTACGGTTACGCCGATGATGCGATAAGATGGGCGCTTCTTTCGAGGGCGGTTCTTGAATTTTTAAGACATTCATCTTGGCGGCCGGATGTGATTATCGCCGCCGATTGGCAATCCGGTCTTATTCCTAATTATTTTCACACTATTTATAAAGGGGACCCTAAACTTTCTTCCGTTGCCATTGCTTTTTCTATTCATAATCTTTTTTTTCAATCGATGTTTGACTATCATTTTGTGTCTGAAATGGATTATGATTCCGGAAGAGAAGCAATACCGGCTTTTAACGACCCGAGACTTTTAAAACTTAATTTTATGAGGAGAGGCATTATGCATGCGGATATTGTTAATACCGTTTCTCCGACTTACGCTCAAGAAATTACCACTCCCGAATATGGAGAAGGATTAAATGATCTTTTAAGCGAAAGGCGTTCAAGACTTTTCGGAATTTTAAACGGCATTGACGCCGACATTTATAATCCCGAAACAGATTCTCATATTGAATTTCATTACGGTCAGAAAAATCTTGATTTAAAATTAAAAAATAAAGCCGTTCTTCAGCGTAAATTTAATTTGCCGGTTTCCGAAAATACTATTCTTTTCGGCATTGTTTCGCGGCTGACCGACCAAAAAGGAATAGGTTTGTTTATTGATGCCAGCGAATCATTACTTGAAAATTTTGACATTCAGTTGGTAGTTAGCGGTTCTGGAGACGGCTATTTTATGAATTTTTTTCAGGAACTCGCTAAGAAATATCCTAAAAAAGTCGGTATTGATTTAAATTATGACGAGGTTTTATCTCACATGGTTTATGCGGGTTCCGACGCGATTATCATTCCTTCGCGTTTTGAACCTTGCGGTTTAGCGCAAATGGAGGCGATGCGTTATGGCGCCGTTCCGATTGTCAGAAAAACCGGAGGGTTGGCCGATAGCGTAATAAATTATAATCCTCGGACGCAAGAAGGCACAGGTTTTATTTTTGAAAAATTTGATAACCGCGCTTTTTATGGCGCAATGGTAAGGGCGATTGAAACTTATCAATATCCGAAATTCTGGCGCAATATTCAAAAGCGGGCAATGAAAACCGATTTTTCATGGGTTAAATCGGCTTACGAATACGTTAATTTATTCAAAAAGGCTATTGAATATCATCAACAGCCGAACGGCTAACTTTAAATGTATTGGGCGAATTTTTTACATATTTATCAGCCGGCGGAACAACAACCGGATGTTCTTGAAGCTATTGTCGCCCAAAGTTATCGTCCTCTTCTTGAAGGATTAAAAAAACACAAACGCGTAAACCTTACTTTAAATATAAGCGGCGCTCTTTTCGAGCTTTTCGACAAATACGGATATAAAGACCTTATTGATATTTTGCGCGATTTAGGAAAAGAAAATAGAATTGAGTTTACTTCTTCCACAAAATATCACGCGCTTTTGCCGTTTTTAAGCGAGGATGAAATTATCAGGCAGGTAAAAATCAACGATGAAACCAATAAGTTTTTTTTAGGCGGCGCTTACAAACCGCGGGGATTTTTCCCGCCGGAAATGGCTTATAGCGAAAATCTGCCCGCTATTATTTCTTCACTGGGTTTTGAATGGATTATTTTGGACGAAATCGCGTATGACGGTTATATTGAACGCGTTGATTATAAAAAAATTTATAAAATTGCCGGCGGCAATCTTAAGGTTTTTTTCCGCGAGCGGCGTTTGAGCAATCTTATCATGAGCGCCGTTGTCCGTTCTCGCGAATCGCTTTTTGAAGCGATGGCTCAAGACTTGAAAAGCGGCCGTTATGTTTTGACGGCGATGGACGGTGAAACATTCGGCCATCATCGCCCCGGTTTGGAAAAAATGATTTTTGACGTTTTTGACGCGCCGGAATTTGAATTAATTAAAATTTCCGACATTCTTTCTTATTATGGCGAGATTAAAGAAGTTTTGCCGGTAAAATCAACTTGGGCTTCAAGCCGAAAAGACATTGAAGAAAACAATCAATTTCTTTCATGGGCTGATTCCGGAAATATAATTCATAAGTGGCAAAGAGAATTTACGGAACTTATTCTTAAAGAAGTTTACGCGATGGATAAAAATAATCCGCGATACGTTCTTGTTAGAGAAAAAACTGATTTGGCGCTGTCAAGCGACCATTTTTGGTGGGCTTCGGCTAAGCCGTGGTGGAGTCTTGAAATGATTGAAGCGGGCGCGTATCGGTTGCTTGATACAATGAGACATATTCCCGATGTTTCTAAAAAAAATTTTGAAGAAGCGCGCAACTATTATGAAAAAATAATAACTACCGCTTTTAATTGGCAGCGAACCGGGAAAATCAGACAGATGATGAAGGAACAAAAATCCATTATTCGCATTCCTTTTAAGGACAGAACTATCGGCCGCGGGGGCGCCGAAGAAGGAGTTTATTGGGCTTTTATTAATATGATGAAGCGATTAGAAAAGGAAGCGACTTTAAAAGGCGAATATGAAAAAGCGATTCTTTGGCGCGATGCCATTTATAAGCTTGAAAACAAACTTGATATTTACGACACTATAAATGCCATTGACCTTTTACGAGTGGAAATTTCAAATAAAGAAGTTGAAGAAATAATTGAAAAATATAAAAATAAATATCGGGAAATCCGCGGCGGCCAGCCCGAACAGCGAGGAAATTAATTGTTTTTATATGGAACCGCTTGCTTCTAAAATCAGACCGCGGGATTTAAAAGACTTTATCGGTCAAGAACACTTAGTTGGCGATGAGAAACCTTTAAATATCGCCATTAAACAAAAACATATGTTTTCGTTTATTTTGTGGGGGCCGCCGGGAAGCGGTAAAACGACCTTGGCTAAAATATATGCCAACAGCCTGAACGCGAAAATTTATGAATTGTCCGCGGTTTCGGCCGGAAAAGCGGATATTAAAAAGATATTAGAAGAAGATTCGGAAAGAGTTCCCAAGGTTTTATTTTTGGACGAGATTCATCGCTTTAACAAAGCTCAACAGGATTTTCTGCTTCCTTACGTTGAAAAAGGGGAAATAATTTTAATCGGAGCCACCACGGAAAACCCCAGCTTTGAGGTTATTTCGCCTCTTCTTTCGCGATGCCGCGTTTTCGTTTTAAACGAGCTTTCGGAAAACGAGATAAAGGCCATCATTAAAAGAACCGGATTGAAAATGGACAAAGAGGCGGAGGATTGGCTTGTTAACATGGCTAACGGCGACGCGAGGCAGGCGATTACGGTTCTTGAAAATGCTCAAAATCTTTACGGGAAGATTACAGTTGAAACATTAAAAAATACTCTCCAGTCAAAATTTTTACGTTATGATAAAAAAGGAGGGGAGCATTACAACGTTATCTCGGCTTTTATCAAGAGTATGCGGACGAGCCAGCCGGACGCCGCTTTGTATTATTTAGCTCGGATGGTTGACGCCGGCGAAGACCCAAAATTTATAGCCAGAAGAATGGTTATTTTTGCCAGTGAAGATATCGGTCTGGCGCAACCGGCGGCCCTTATGGTGGCAAATGATGTTTTTAGGGCAGTGGAAACGGTAGGGTTGCCTGAGGCCGCTATCAATCTGGCTCATGGCGTAGCTTATCTTTCTCAATGCAAAAAAGACAGAGGAGCTTACGAAGCTTACATAAAGGCAATGGAAGACGTTAAAAAATTCGGAAATCTGCCAATTCCTTTGAAATTGCGGAATCCCGAAACTAAACTGATGAAAGAATTAAATTATGGCAAAGGATATGAAAAATATTCCAAAGACAATTTCTTGCCGGAAAAATTAATAAACAAAAAATATTTAATTTGACAAAGATATTATTTTTATGATATGATAGAAAAATATAATCATACCAAGAGACGCTGTCGAGTTTCTGGAAAAAATAATTTTAAAATAATCACATGAACGGAACAATTAAAACTCTTACGGATAGAGGATTTGGATTTATTTCTCGCGAAGGCGAAACAAAAGACATTTTCTTTCATTCTAAAGAATTAAGCGGCGTGACATTTGACGAATTAAAAGTTGGCGATGCCGTCGTTTTTGAAGTCGTTAATGGCGAAAAAGGCCAGGCCGCCACAAATGTATCGCTCGCGTAAGCGTTGCGAAATAAAAACCGTCCTTTTATCAAGGGCGGTTTTTTTGTTTTTAATTTTACTGATATAATAAAAATGAAGAAATATCTAAAATTGTAAGAAACCGCTGGATTTGTTAAAATTAAATAAAATAAAAAGGTCGGAGATGCTAAATTATTTTTATATGAACAATAAATTTATTTGGACGGATGAATATGGCGTGGGAATACAAATAATTGATGAACAACACAGGCATTTTTTTGAAATCGTCAATAAAATATTCGCTCTCGCGGATAAAGAAAAATCAACAAAAGAAGAATTATTCTCCCTTGTCAATGAACTCGGAAATTACGCCATGTATCATCTTGGAACCGAAGAAGAATATTTTGACGCATTTAAATATCCGGACGCCGTTCTTCATATTGACAACCACAATAAATATCGGGAAATGATTAAAAAATATCTTAACAGCGCCAGAAACGAAGAAGCCGACGTTAAAAAATTAGTTGAAGAAATCGCTTCTTATTCCGGCAACTGGCTTTCTCATCATATACTTGAAGTGGATAAAAAATACACGAAATTTTTCAACGAACACGGATTAAAATAAGATAAATTGAATACAAAATATTTATACATTTTGTTTTTAGTGGCGGCAATTACCGGCTTATTTTGGTATTCGGATTTTTTACAGGAAATTTTTTACGATTTTTCGTTCTTAATTATCGGATATATTGAAGAGCATCCATTATGGGGAATGGCGATTTTTATCAGTTTAGCGGCCGTTTCGGCGATGTTTTCGCCTTTTTCCAGCGTTCCGCTCGTGCCGGCAGCGATTATGGTCTGGGGAATCGCTTTAACCTCCGTTTTTCTTCTTATCGGCTGGTTAATCGGATATGTCATTACTTATTTTATCGGCTATTACGCCGGTTATCCGGTAGCCAAACAATTTTTGCCGTTTGATAAAATTGATTATTATAAAAGTCGCATTTCAAAAAAATCGGAGTTTTGGTTTATTTTGCTTTTCAGAATGGCAATGCCCGCCGAAATTCCCGGTTATGTTTTGGGAATTATCCGTTATGATTTTTGGAAATATTTTTTCGCCAGCCTGGCGACGGAGTTGCCGTTTGTCATTATCGTCGTGTATGCCAGCGAGGCGTTTATAACGCGGGACATTTTGCTTTTTTCCGGCTTAGCACTTCTTGGTTTTATGATTCTCGCGATTATGTTTTACGCGTTTCACAAAATTAAATTAGAACGCGATTAACCGTACAGAAAGTATTTGAGGTATTATAAGAAAATGATATTATTTTAATTATGGATAAAAATATTTTATTAGCAATTTTTGCCGTGGCAGTTGTTTTAGTAGCCGCTTATTACGGGCAGAATTATTTTAATATGTCTGACGTTTCAAAAAATGAAAATCAAGCCGTTCAAAATCAAGACAATCAATCGATTATTGAAATTTTGAAAACAGGAGAAGGGAATGAGGCGAAAGCGGGTGATAAGGTTTCGGTTCATTACACCGGCTGGCTTGAAGATGGTAAAAAGTTTGATTCCAGCGTTGACCGCGGCCAGCCATTTGAATTTATTCTTGGTTCGGGACAAGTGATTAAAGGATGGGATTTAGGCGTCTTGGGAATGAAAATCGGCGAGAAAAGAAAACTGACGATTCCTTATAATTTGGCCTATGGAGAAAACGGCATCCCCGGAGCCATTCCTCCGAAAGCGACTCTGATTTTTGAAGTTGAGCTCTTACAAATAAATTAAAAATGTCCAAATTTTATAATCCACAAAGAAAACGAAATCTTTTTGAGCCGGATTCAAAAATCCCATATAGGTTGAGCCGGAGTAAAATCGATTTATTTTTAAATTGCCCTCGTTGTTTTTATCTGGACAGGCGGCTTGGCGTTTCCCAGCCGCCGGGATATCCTTTCAGTCTTAATTCCGCCGTTGATAAATTATTGAAAAAAGAATTTGACATTCATCGCTCCGGCAAAACGGCTCATCCTTTAATGAAAGCGTACGGTTTGGATTTGATTCCTTTTCAGCATGAAAAAATTAACGAGTGGCGCGACGCGCTCGGCGGCGGCATTCAATATCTACATCCGAAAACCAATTTGCTTATTACAGGAGGAATTGACGATGTTTGGGTTAATCCCGCAGACGGAGAATTAAGTATTGTTGATTATAAGGCGACTTCAAAAAGCGAAGAAGTCAGTTTGGATGCCGACTGGCAGATAGGATATAAAAGGCAGATGGAAATTTATCAATGGCTTTTTCGAAAAAACGGGTTTAAGGTAAACAATGTCGGATATTTCGTTTATTGCAACGGCGACGCGGATAAAGAGGCTTTTGACGGGAAATTGGAATTTAATATAAAGATATTGCCTTATGAAGGAAATAATACCTGGGTGGAACAGGCGATAACAGACGCTTATAATTGCTTGGCGCAAGACGCTTTGCCGGAATCTTCTTTGGAATGCGATTTTTGTTCTTACAGAAACGCCGCGAAAGAACTTGAGGCATGAAAAAGCGCGCTGTTGATATTGCCAAAAATTTATTGGGTAAGTTTTTAGTTCGACGAATCGGGGAAAAAGAAATTGCCTTAATGATTGCCGAAGTTGAAGTTTATGACGGATTTTCCGATAAGGCCTCGCATGCTTCTCGGGGCATAACTGAAAAAAATAAAATAATGTTCGATAAAGCAGGGAATTGGTATGTTTATTTCACTTACGGAATGCATTGGATGCTCAATCTCGTAGTCGGGCCGGAAAATTATCCGGCCGCTGTTTTAATCAGGGGAACGGATAAAATTAGCGGTCCGGCTCGGATTACAAAATATCTTAAAATTGACGGAAAATTCAACGGAAAATCGGCCAATAAAAAAACCGGTCTTTGGATTGAAGACAGGGGAGTGAAAATAAAACTATCTAAAATAAAATCTGCCAAAAGAATTGGAGTGGATTACGCCGGCTCTTATTGGTCCCGCCGTAAATTGAGATTTTATTTATGAATTTTTTCGTCTTTAATCGTGGTTTCTTCGCCGTGGCCGGAGTAGATAATAGTTTCCGCCGGTAGGCCGTGCCTACCGGCAGGCAGGCGGAAAATTTTTTCCAATGATTTTTCGAGTTGAGTTTTGTCGGAATAAGAAAAATCGGTTCTGCCGACGCCGTTTTTAAATAAAGTGTCGCCGCTGAAAATAACGTCTTCGCTTAAAAAACACACTGACCCCGGCGTGTGTCCGGGAGTTTCTATAACTTTTAATCGGCAACCCCCGAATTTTATAGAAAATTCTTTTTTAATAAATTCAATAGCTCGCGGCAGGGGATAATTAAATTTATTTTTCAGCCAAAAACTCGCCGAAGAGTTCATTTCTTTAAGCAGAAATTCGTCGGCCGGATGAATATAAAAAGGGATATTTAAGAGCATTTGTAGTTCGCCGGCCGCCAGAATGTGGTCAAAATGGCCGTGGGTCGCCAGAATCGCCGACGGTTTGAGATTGAGCCGCTGGATTTTTTCCGCGATAAATTCCGCTTCATCGGCCGGGTCAATAATAATCGCCTCGCCGCCGCAATGGGCGATATAACAATTTGTTTGTAATTGTCCAAGTTGTAAAATTTCAATTTTCATGTTTTCACATATTATTATATAATTTTATAGAAGAATATTTAATGTTTCATAATGTTTCAGTCAATTTCGGTTATTTCAACTATCGTTGAAATAACCGAAATTGATAGGATTTAAATCCAATGGCAAAGGTTTTGTTTGTAATCGCAAAAAAAGATTTTCGGGATGTTGAATATTTTGCGCCGAAAGAAATTCTGGAAAAAGCCGGCCATAAAATAAAGACCGCGAGCAACGGAAAAGTCGGCGAATCTGCTTTCGGCGCGGACGGAAGAGAAGTTAAAATAGACATTGATATTATTGACGTTGATGTTGAAAATTTTGACGCCGTTGTTTTTGTCGGCGGTCCCGGCGCTTTGGAAAATCTGGACAACGAAAAAAGTTATCGTTTGGCGCGTGAAGTTTCGGCCAAGAAAAAATTATTGGCGGCGATTTGTATCGCGCCGGCAATCTTGGCGAAAGCCGGAGTTTTGGAAAACCGCAAGGCAACAGTCTGGCATTCCGTTTCAGATAAAAGCGCGGTTGAAATTTTAAGAAACAATAAAGCGGAATTTGTTGATGAAAGTGTTGTTAAAGACAATAACATAATCACCGCCAACGGGCCGAAAGCGGCGGAAAAATTCGGAGAAATGATAAAAAAATCCCTTGTCCGATAAATCGAACAAGGGTTGTAAAATAATTTTATATATTATTCCCAATTAGGAATAATATAATGTCTGCTAATATCTTTCTTTTTCGGTTTTTCTTTCTTTTTTTCTGGTTCTGATATTACTTGCGGTTGCGGCGCCGGTTGAAGTTGAGGCGTTATTATTTCAATAACAACGCGTTTTTCTTCAGATAAGGGTTTTTCAATGGCTTTTTCCGGTTCTTTCGTTTGTTTAGACGGTTCCGGCAGTTTAAAAATCATTCCGTCGGAATCACTTCCTAATACGATAAAAGTCGTTCCCAGCCGGGTTGCGTTAAAAGCGTTCCCTTTGCCGTAAGACAAACCGCCGCCAATCGCTCCTGTCGCCGAGCCGAGAAGCCACGATTGTCCCGGAGCCAAAAAAGCTCCGAATCCGGAATTATTGACTCCTCTTGCCGCCGCCACCGCGTTTTTCATATCAACCAAATATATCTTTTCAAATCCGCCGAGATTTAAAATAACGTAATTTCCGGCTTCGGCGTTAATTTGACTGAGAGGAATATTCTTTTTGGCGACTGACTCAATGTTTAACACCCCGAGGCATTTCACTTTTTCTTCCGGCAATTCCGTCCTGACTTCTTTCACCTCTGATTTTTTGCCTTTTGATTCTTCCATCAAGTAATCTTGATGGGGAGTGAATACAATTTGAATCTTTTTGATTTTTTCTTCTCTGCTTTCAAGCGGAAATTCTTTTGAATTTACCGGCTTACATGCTTCGTTGTAAAAAAGCGTTATATCAACGCCTTTTTCAACGGCCGTTGCCGATAATTGATAAAGTTGAACTTCGGGCGGGGACGAAGGATTAATCAAGGGAACGCCCGTCGGCGATTCAATATTTACTGATTGGCTCGAAGAAATGTCGCCGATTGAAGAGGAAGAATTTGAGGATGCCGCGCCGCTTTCAATAGTGGCGTTTCCACCGGTAGCGCTTACGTCTCCGGTTATTACCTCAACGCTTTGTTGTTGTTTCTGATTCTGATTCTGTTCTTGTTTCTGCTCTTGTTCCTGTTTTCCATGTTTTTTATGTTCGTTTTCGCCGAAACCTCCGGCAAAAACGGCATTAGTCGCAAATATCATTATTACTATCAATACTGTTAAAAATTTCTTCATTTTATTCCTCCTTTTCAGATATACGAAGTTTTGTTTTTTCTGGAAATTTCTTTCTATTTAGGCTCCTTATTGTATTTTCTTTCCTTTTTAATATTAATGAAAAAACTTCTGAATAGTAAAAAAGATACGCTGAATATCAACACTACTAACCCTATCGCGGTCGCAAGATTTATTCTTTTTTCCTTAACAGGCTCAACCTTTCCAACAGCTTCTTTCAACGCTATGATTTTCGTCTTCGCTTTATACAATCCTCCTTTTGCCTGAGTAAATCCCAATTCAGCCGCTGATTTTATCCCTTCCTGAGTCCAGTATTGAACCATCGGAATGGGAACAAACCAGGCGCCCGGTTTAAGTTTGCGGAACTCCGTTTCTTTATTCGGAATTTCCTGAAATTCGGCAAAGCGTTCAAGGAAAAAATTCCATGAAAGCTTTCTGTTAATAAGAGAATTTGTCCTATAAAATTCGTCAAGCGTCATCCCGGGTTCGGCGTTAATTGTCATCACCGGATAAATGCCGGTTTTAGTGTTTTTGAAAAAGACACCGTCAATCGGAATAAAATATATTCCGACCGGCAAGACGTCAAGCCCACCTTCAGCCATATTATTGACTTTGGCAAATCGCTTTAAAAAATCCTCATAAAACATCCGCGAGCGAATCAGCGAGTTTGTGTCGTAAAATTCTTTAACAGACACGTCTTTTTTAACTTCCACTGATATAACTGATATAACCGGAAAAATATCCTCCTTCTTTTCTGCTTTCTCCTTGGAAAAAGCTTCGGAAATTAATAATGACAACATTGACAAAACAAACAACAAAATCGTAAAAATCCACCTTTTTTTCATTTCAATACCCTCCTTTTCTATTTTTTCGTTCTTATTAAATTATTAAAAACCAGTTGTTAGTTTATATCTTTTATAAAAATTGTCAATATTTGTGGTTGTCCTCAAAATGTCCACATATGTGGAAGAATTGAGGACAGATATTGCTATTGACTTTTTAATAAAAATTGATTAATATATTAATATATTTAAAATAGCTATTTAATAAATGAATAAAGAAGTGTCATATTAACCTTAATAAAAGGAGGTGTGATATGAACGGGCTGATATTTACTGGATATTTTGCGACGTTAATTTCTGGTTGGATAGTGATTTTAACGATTTCATTGGTAGCGGTAATAATAATATTTGTTTTAAAGAAGCTAAAATTATTATTACTGCAAACAAAAAACTTTCTGCTGAATTTTGGAAAGCAAAAGGAGGTCAAACAAGAAATTTTTGCTTTGCAAAGTATCAAAAACCGCTGGAGAAGATAGAAAACGCGTAAAAGGCGGTTTTAATAAAACAAACCGCCTTTTTTTATTGTTTATTTAATCATCTCCCAAAGTTTTTCAAATGCCGTTTTTTGGACGGCGGCAAGGGCCGGGTTTTCAATTAGGACGCTAGTCGGGCTGCCTTCTTTGTCCGCCGATACCAGCGCTATTTTATTAGCATAAATAAATACGCAGGCCGGCTCGTTGAGCGTTTCGCCGAGCCATTTTACCCCGTTCATTCCGTTTATCCCGTTTATTCCTTCCGGCTTGGCGCCTTTGCCCGTGGCGATAGTTTTCGCCTTTATGCCGGCGCTAATTCGGCGTTCGTTGAAATCCGGAAAGTTTTTATATAGGCATTTCCCAATATCGGCGGAAGTAATTGCGAAATACTCCCTGTTTTTCTTGTTTTTGAGCGTTTTGAGTAGGTCTTCAAGGATGAATTTCGTTCCGCTCGCGCCTTCGTAAATTTTTATGTACGATTCCTGATTAACGCGGCTGTAAAACGCTTTAAGGCGGGGGAGCGATGCCGAAATTTCGTTTTCCAGTTCCGTCAGTTTTTCTCTTTCGCTTCTTAAAAGAGCCTTAATTGTTTCCGGATTTTCCACGGCAAAATGTTTTTGGCGTTTTTTTATCTGGTGAGTTATTAATTTATTTTTAATCAGTTTTTTCAGCGATTCGTAAACCGTGCCTCGGTTGATTCCGGTTTTTGAAGCGATTTGGCGGATTGAAGACGAGCCTGAATTCAAAAGGGCAAGATATATTTTCATTTCTTGGCCGTTCAGGCCTAATTTTTTAAGAAGTTTTTTAATCATAATATTTAAATATGGGTCTGCCCCGTTAGAAATAGAGCATAAAAATGTTTGTGATTTCTAATGGGGTGGATATCTTGTGGATAAGTTAAGTATAACTAAAAGGATAAAGTTGTCAATAAATTTTATGACAATTTTTAAAGACAATGATTTCCGCCGTGGTTTTTGTTGTCAATAAATTCAATGACATTGTCATAGGTAGTTTTGAGGTTGAAATTTAGCGGTTTATAAAGCGCGGCTGATTTGCGGTTGACCAAAAGTTGACATAAAATTTTTAGAGATTGAAACTTAATATGTAAAGATAAAGGTCGAAATAATTCAGTTAAAAATAAAGGTCGAACTGGCGCGAACGGCGTCAGTAAAAATAAATAAACTAAATAAAATAAAAACAAACACATGAAAAAGAAAATTTTGTTAGGTTTAGGAGCGTTGGCTCTCGCGGTCGTAACCGTTCCGATGTTCGCCGCTTTTGAGGCGCATGTAATCAATGTGACGGCGACGATTGAGAACGCGTTGTCGGTGAATACAACTCCGATTAGTTTTGGGACAGTATTTCCTCAAGAGCAATTAGATCGTCAAATTCAGGTTGCTTTAAGCGCATCATTCAAAGATGAAAATAGGGTTGATAATGTTTCATACATTATCCGTCAGAAGCCGAAGTGCGCTGTTGTTACAACTGATAATTACGGCAATCAAACAATTGTTGGCGAAACAGTATCCGGCCATGTTGATGATAATGGCCGCACTATTTGCCCGCCAGTATTAGATGCAAGTGGTCTTCCAATTCCAGGATATCAGCCGCTCCCATTGCTTTGCCCGTATCTTTCAAAGCATCCAGATGGCACTCCTTATCCAAACGACGGTTCATTAGATGCCTTTCATCAAATCGGCACTACTTCCACCGGTCTCTGGGTTTGGAATGATGTAAGCGGATATTTGGCGAAATCAGCGCAAGATTTTAACGACACCTGGAATCTTGACTTAAAGGTTCCTTGTTTTGAGGGCAACTGCGCTCAAGACTGGGCGAAGTATGTAACTGATATTAATCCCAGCGCTAATCCCGATGACTATATCCAGCCGATAGGAAATGAACATAAGTTATTTGGCTGTGATATCTGGATTGAAGTAACCGGAGTTAATAGAGGTTAATTAACTTCTTTAGCGTCTGTCCCATTAGAGATTACGGAAATTTCATTTCCTATTTCTAACGGGATAAAGGCGTTTGAGGAATCAATTCTATGAAAAAGAAGTTAATTTTAGGAATGTCAGCAATATTGGTTGCTTTGGCGGTTGCTCCGATGTTCGCCGCGTTTGAGGCGCATGTCATCAATGTGACGGCGACGATTGAGAACGCGTTGTACGTTCATCCGGAAAGCAGAGAAT